>CAYVTY010000006.1:46476-75710 GCA_964454995.1 uncultured Methanoregula sp. | reverse complement strand
CAAGTTCCTGCTCTTTTTTGTCAAGGGTCTGGCCGATCATCTCCGATACCCGGCCAACAATGACCGAGGTAACCACGATAAAGATGACAAGGCTTGCCGAGATCATGATCTCATTGGAGATACCCAGCCATGCGGAAATGGTGTAAAAAAGGATGGTTTCACAGAGCGTAATCGCTACGCTTAAGGAGACAAAGGTCCTCAGCAGCCGGGCCCTGATGGAATTTCCCATAAAATAACAGACGGGGACCGTGGCAGGTCCTGCAGCGGCAATGAGCCCCAGACCGATAAAAAACGCAGCAATGGCAGAGGTAGCCGCAATGGGGATGATCGCTTTTGCAAGGATAAGCGGTGTCCCAAAAAGGTAACTTAAGGCGAGCACAAACCCCAGAAGCGTGAGGATGCCCCCACTCACGACCGTGATCTCCCGTGCCTGGAGGTGTGATGATGACAAAGGGAAGGGATCGATGCAGAAAAACAGCCCGGCCGTGGCAATGACGATGAAACCGGATGCCACTGGGGATATTGGCGTTGACAGGGGCCCGAAAAGCGCTGACCCTGCTGCAACAGACCAGGACTCAACGATAAACTGACCCCCATTCAGGCTGAATGCCATCTCAATACATTCCAGGCCGGCAATAAAGACCAGAACAGATTGTACAAGGATCCGCACGGTACGCCCGATCTGCTTGACGGACAGCAGGAGAAGGATGGCGCCAAAAAAGATCCATATGAGTGCAGCGCTTAGTGCAAGGGTTTTGCACCCGCTGCATACACTGCTCAAAAGGATACTGCCGGATATATTTCCGATAATACCTGCCACACAGATTACAATGGCAAGAGAGGCACAGGTGCAGGTAATTTTTCTTAAAAGGGCTGCATCCTTCACCCCGGGTGTGTCGTCAGTATTGGTAGGGGTGGCAGGTACTATCATCATCACTCTTTCCCTAAGAACAGATCCAGTAAATCCAGTATAAAAGAGTAAACCCCGTTATCAATATTTAAGGATTCCTCCACGTTTCAAAAAGTGACATAACCGGGAAGGGTGCCGGGGAATCTAGGAATTTACCTCTCGGGGAACAAAAAAGGCGTAGTGGAAAATAAAGAAGGATCATGATGCCGGAAGAAAACAGGAACAGTTCTGAATTATGTCACATACGGTGAAAACCGGGCTACTTTATATCTGCACTTTAAGCGATACCATACCCTTTTGAGTCCGGTGTACCGGAACAAGGAGTTGAGAAACACCATGCACGAACAGGGAATGCAGCAGCATGAAATGCTCATGACAGAGATGTGGGAAACGCTGAACGATGACCAGAAAAAGACATTGATGAAGCGCATGATCGATGGAAAAATAATGATGAAAGAGGGATTGATCAAACACTTCCAGTACAAGATCGAAACCATGAAAATGCTAAAGAAAATGCTGGACGAGTGCTAAAAAAGCAGGGTTGCGAAAACGTTTTCCTCTTTTTCTTTTTGGCCGGCGTTGCACTCATCATCGCCTCGGTGAGTGCACCAGCCGGGATGTTTCATTTCCAGGAAAAAGGGGCGATTTTCGCCGTTATTATCACTCTTTTTCGAACCAGTATTCGTTCTATAAAAAAACTAGCTGACAGGTCATCTGTTTTCCGCACTACCACAAGAGAGAGATAGTACCTGGTGACATATTCCTTGACCATACGGCGGGCGGAAAATGCCGCGCTGGTGCTTTTTATGGATTCCTTCATCATCTTTACCCAGTCATGAGGGATCCCATCCAGTGACGCGGAATAATAGAGCGGTGTTACCTTTTTTTCAAGCAGATTATAGAGGGCAACAGCGGCCGATTCGTCCTGTGTTTCAGGCGACGGGTCGCCTTCGAATGCCCAACCGTTCCTGCCATTGTATCCTTCAATCCACCAGTAGTCAAGGATACTCAGGTTGAGTACACCGTTTAACGACGCATTCATGCCGCTCGTCCCACAGGACTCCATGGGGGTATGGGGTTGTTCATCCAGACATCCACACCACGGACAAGGTACTGGGCCATCTGTTCCCCGTAATCGTCCACAGATCCGATCCTCCCGCCAAATTCCGGCTGCTGGGCAAATTCGTATATCCGTTGGAGGATCTCTTTCCCCTCGGTATCGGCAGGATGTGCTTTCCCGGCAAAAATAATTTGCACCGGACGCCAGGGATGGGTCAGGATCCGCCGGAGACTGTTTCTGTCGTGAAAAATCAGATCTGCCCGGTTTATAGGCAGAAAAACGACGGGCAAATCCGATGGTGAGGGCAGAGGGGTTGAGCATCAGGCATTCTGCCACAAGATTGCCGGGCTCGTTTAACTGGCTTCCCCATTTGATCCGCTTCTTTTCCCGGATGCGGACACAAGTTGAATGTGTATCCGGGGCCTCGCCCCGGATCCTCTCGTTGCTGCTCGATCATATCCTCAAAAATACGGATAGCATCGGGCTTAACGAACAGGAACTGGGGATTTTTATCCAGGCATTGGAGGAGCCGAAGCAAAGATTCCAGACAGTACCGCAGTCATCTCCGGTTGCACTGGTACAGGACGCACCATTGCCCTCGCGCATGCCACGGGCGTACCCCGGGTCAATCTGCATTCCTTCGGGAACTATATCCTGAGCCTGAAACCGGGCACCGGCCAGTCGGAATTATCCCGCAATGCCCTCCTCTTTGCAGCTCAGGGGCAGCCGGTCCTGCGGGGGGAAGCGGACCGGTCCTGTCACAGGAGAGGGTCCGGGCATATGTAGACATCAGGACAGCCTTTGGCCCGGACGAAACACCGGGGATTTTTGTGACCGGTGACCGGATCGTGATAATCATTCCCACCCTTATTGCACATCCCGTCCAAAAGACAAACGACCTTGGCGACATCATCTCCTCCACTGCCCTTGTTGCAGATCCTTTCTGATAGCAAAATCTTCCTGTTTCTTGGATGGAACTGTCCTTTCTCAAAAATTGTAAATAACGATCATTTTTATATCCCGTCTCAAGGATCATAAAAGACTGATGAGCATTCCGGATGACGTACTGCGGTTCCCGGATCCCGGGTGGATCCCTGCGGGCCGTTTTTACCGGGATGATGAGAAAAGGAGCAGTCAGGAGCCGGAGGAAGAACACTCCAGATCACTTTAGGCGTGACAAGGGGGTTTCGCGGGACTGCATGAGACAACCGGATCCCAAACCTGATTTTCAAATGGAGGAACCATCTGTGGAATCACTTAAAATAGCCATGTTCTGCTGGGAATCGCTCTACGCCGAACGTGTGGGCGGACTTGCCCCGGCCGCAACGCATCTTGCCGAGACCCTAGCACAATATCACGAGGTACACTTCTTCACCCGTGGCCAAGTCCCGGACCAGACGATTAACAATGTCAGCTACCATTACTGCCAGCCGCAGGGTACAAACATCGTGGAATACTGCAACAGCATGAGCTTTGGGATGGTAGAAAATTTCCACCGTTTCGATACCGGCCGGAAATTCGATTATCTCCATTTCCATGACTGGCATCCCGTGCAGGCGCTCCATATCCTTAAGGACCGGAACACCATCCTTACGTTCCATTCAACAGAATACGGGAGGAGCGGCAACCATTTTGGTGACTGGTGGGAATTTAAGGAGATCTCCGGCAAGGAATGGTACGGCGGCCTCATTGCAAAGCGCGTGACGTCAGTTTCCGCTACGTTGAAACAGGAGGTCATGCAGCTCTATAACGTCCCGGACTGGAAATGCGACGTGGTGCCAAACGGCATCGTGCCACAGCAGTACCGGGCAGAGATCAACGCAGCGGAGGTAAAGCAATCCTATGGGATCCTGCCAACGGATCCGCTCATCCTCTTCATCGGCAGGCTGGCCTACCAGAAAGGCCCGGACCTGCTTATCGAGGCATTGCGGAAGGTATGCAGTGAGCACCGGGATGCAAAACTGATCGTTGCCGGCGAGGGAGACATGCGGCAGGTACTGGTGGAGCGGGCTTCCAATCTCCCGGTAAATTTCATCGGGTATATCCCGGATTCCGAATACATCCGTCTCCTCAATGCCTGCGATCTCGTGGTCATCCCGAGCCGGAACGAGCCGTTCGGTCTTGTGCTGCTGGAAGCATGGAGCGCAGAAAAAGGGGTGGTGGCATCCAACGTGGGCGGGCTCTCGGAGAACATCGATTCGTTTATCGATGGCGTCAAGGTGGAACCGCAGGCCGAAACCCTTGCCGAAGGAATCAATGCCGTTATCGGCAAGCCGCAGCAGGCAGGGGCGCTTGGGAAACGAGGCAGGAAAAAGATCGACCGCATGTTCCTGTGGGGCCAGATCGGCGGGAAGATGACGGAGACGTATTCCCGGGTGGTTGCATGAAAATCGCGTATTTTGTCGATGAATTCCCTCCCTTCTTCCGGGGAGGTCTCGGGACATATGCTGACGAGATCTCCCGCCAGTTTATCCGGAAAGGACATTACCTTACGGTTTTTTCGCGGAACACGGGCAGGGATCCGACGTCGGAGACCCGGCCCGGCATCGATATCCACCGTCCGCGGCTGATGAATATTTCCGATATTATTCCTGTCATCAACCCGGCAGAGGTAAAGACGTGGGATGGGAACGGGCAGGAATTTTTCGCAGAAACCATCCTGTACAACCTGCTTTCCTCATCCAAACTGGTAAATTACCTCGTTGCAAAGGAGAAACGGCAGTACGACCTGCTGGTCTCCCATGACTGGCTTGCAGCACTTGCCGGTATCACGGCTAAAAAAAATCTCCAGAAACCGTTTGTTTTTCACTTCCATTCAACGGAACAGGGAAGGAATCCTTCCGGCTCACCTACAATCAAAGATATCGAACGCCTCTCTGCCACCATCGCGGACCGTATTGTCACGGTCAGCTATGCTATGCGGGACGAACTGGTAAGTTATGGGTACGCAGAGCAGAAGATCCGGGTGATCCACAATGGCGTGGACGAGAAGAAATATGATCCCGCACGGTTTTCCTTACGCGAGATCGAATCATTCCGCGAAAAGATAGGGGTCGGGCACTCCCCGATGATCTTTTTTGTCGGCCGGCTCACGTGGGTGAAAGGGGCGGACACGCTGGTCCGGGCCATGATTCATATTGTAAAAGAGATCCCCGACGCAAAACTGGTCATTCTCGGTGTCGGCGACATGGAGCAGATGCTCGTGCACATGGTACACAACCACCACCTTGAAGAAAACGTTATCCTCCATTTCAGGATGGCGCCGGAAGAGGAGCGCATCTTCTATTACGCTGCTGCAGATGTCGTTGTCCTTCCCTCGAAATACGAACCTTTTGGCATTGTCTGCACTGAAGCGATGTCCATGGGAAAACCGGTGGTTGTTGGCGCACGGGGGACCTCGGGTTTCCGCGAGCAGGTGATACCCGAAGGGGAAGGGATCTGCGGCTACCACATCAACCCGTACGATCCCCTTGATATCGCAAAGTTTACCGTCGAAATCTTAAAGCGCCACGACCTAGCCGAAACAATGGGCAGGAACGGCAGAAGCCGGGTGATCGAACATTTTACCTGGGATACTGCCGCAGAAAATACCCTGATGGTCTACCGGGAACTCATAGACGAATAAAAATTACCAGGGAGATGCGTGAAAAGTGTTCCAGTACGGGCGGGAGGTCAGGATTCCCGAAACAGCCCGGCATCTTGAATTTCTCATGGCTGCGTACCATGCGTACGCATCCTCGTCCGTGGGTGGTAACACGAGGAAATACCATGGGCTTTTTGTCCGGGACGCACGTGTGCTCCTTGCCGGGCTCGATGAACGGTTAAACGGGATCCAGCTTTCTGCACAGCAGTACGAAGGCGCACCAAATGACGGAGGGCTCCGGTACCTTGCGGGGTTTTGTGCCTATCCTCCATCGTGGCTGTACTGGATCGACGATATTGTCGTAAAAAAGACGATCGGGTTTGACGGGAGCCTCTCGGTCACCTACGATATTACCGGCGATGCGGAGCTGTGGGTCCGCCCTCTTATCACCGACCGGCCGGTGCATGCTGTTATGAGAAATACTGTCCCGGACTACACCCGCGAATCCGACGGATTCCGGTGGGCCGGTCTTTTTTTCAGCGGGGATCTTCCGTATGACACAGACCCGGTCACCTACCGGAACGTGTGGTACCAGCGGGAGTACGAACGGGGGTACGAACCGGTGGAGGATCTCTATTCCCCCGGGGTATTCCTGGGCCGTGTACGGGATGCCGCCATCCAGTTCCGGTGCACCGGGGATGCACGCGATCCCCCGAGCCAGCCCCGTCCACGGTCACCGCAGGCCATACCGGATTGGCTGGACCGGGCAGCGGATGCATTCTGCCAGGGAGACGAGATCATTGCCGGTTACCCTTGGTTCTGCGAATCATGGGGGCGCGATTCGGCAATCAGTGTAACCGGCCTACTTACCGAACGCGGGAGACGCGATGAGGCCCGGGCCGTGCTCAAACGGCTTTCTGCCCTAATGAGGGATGGCGTTGTCCCCAACAGGGTTCCGGATAATTACCACACGAGCGATGCCTCGTTATGGTTTATCCATGCCCTCACCCGCTACCGGAGGTCCTTTGGGGACGATCCCTTCATGGAAGAGATGAAGCCGGTGATCGAAACGATTCTCGCAGAATATCCCTCATCCCGCGTTGCCCGACTGGATCACGACATGATAACTGTTGCTCCGGGGAGTACGTGGATGGATACCGCGTTCACGCCCCGTGCGGGAAAACCGGTGGAGATCAATGCACTCTGGGTATATGCCCTTGCAGAAGCCGAGGCAATGGGGATCCCGGTGCCGGTGAGTTCTGAATCGGCACACACAGCATTCCGGCAGTTCTGGAACGAGGAAAAGAAATGCCTGTACGACGTGATTGATCCGATAGATCCTTCGGTCCGGCCAAACCAGGTGATCGCGATCGCCCTTGGCCTGGTCAGCCCGGAACAGGCAACAGCTGCGCTTGGCACGGTCTCCCGGGCGCTCCTGACGCCGTACGGGCTTCGCACGCTCTCGCCGTCGGATCCAGATTACACAGGGAGGTACTCCAGCGACCGCAGTTATCATAACGGCTGCGTCTGGCCCTGGTTTACCGGATATTACTGTGAAGCGCTCTTTAAAAACGGCATCCCCCGGGAGCGGGCAGCACAGATTCTCATCCCGATCCTTGCTCACGGGCGGGAGGCGGGGATCGGGTACATCTCCGAGATTTTTGACGGCGATCCGCCGTTTTTTCCCAACGGGTGCATTGCCCAGGCATGGAGCGTGGCAGAGGTTGCCCGGGCATGCCGGATGCTGTACGGGCCTGTATGAAATTTTCGGAGATAAATGATAAAACATGTGGGAATCTGCTTACATCGGAATATCCGGCCCTGCCATAATGATCCGACAGGAGGAAGCATCAATCGTTTAAATTTGTAGAAAAAAACTGTGTTCAATTTACCGGCGGAGGATGAGCGACAAAAAGATGATCCCAAGAACAATCGTGACCGCCATGAGTGCGATCGTGATCCGCCCCAGCCAGCGATGGCTCGTACGGACAACAGTTTTTGTGGTATGAACTCTCCTGACGCTGTACCCCAGCAGAAGAGCGATGATGACCAGGATTCCGGTTACTATGCCAAAAATCTCGTGGATATTCCGGAGAGGGGGAAGGCCGGAGAGCATAACCATGTACACGCCAACTGCGATACCTGCAAGGATACAGGCGCCGCCACAGACCTGGAGAATGGTGTGTGTTTTGTACCAGTCCTTGGTCTTGTGGTACCGTGCAACAATAAATCCGGTGAGAAGGAGAATAAAACCTGTCAGCATAAGGGTGGCATGATACGGCCAGTAGATACCAATTCCCTGGTCGAAGTACCCGGCCCCGGGTGGTGCCGTTGGGGAAAGAGCGAGGGCCGGACAGCACACGGCTGCAAGAGCAAGAACTATGAGAAGACGGGAAAAGATCCATCTCTTCTGTCCGTATATCCGGCATGGTGCCGGAGGTGTGCTCGCGATTTTCGTCATGCAAATCTCGGTCAGTGGCGACATAGACGGATACATGGATAATATCTTGTACCGGTATTTATCCTTTGAGAAAAGTACTACGGTGAAAAACAGTGCTGGTGCATTTTTGGTACTTTTTCAATACCGGCCCTTTATGAGCCATGATGTGGCAGGTCCAGTAAGTCCCGTTCATGCACCAGGCCCCACTTGCTCTAATCCGGGCTCAATCTGGCCTCCGATCGGCGTCCGATCATGCCAAAAGAAGCCCGTATCGGGCTCCGTTTAAAAATAACCCCAATTTGGCCTTATTTTTCCAATCGGACAAAATAAAACGTCCTCATAAACGCATATTACGGCCCGATCTCAGGTCTGTATGGGTTTTGGTTGATCCTGAAAACAGTGACCCATAATGGGGCGATATGGCCCGATTATGGGCATTATATCGGGCTCAATTTTGGCGTATTTTTGCAAATTGGCAAATATAATAGCGCAGATTTTTGGGGGTAACAATCGGACGGTTTTACGGGCGTATTTTTGGGGAGAACAGGTAGGACAGAGGTCACCACAATAACGCTGGATCAATTCGGGCAGTGCATCCCCGCAAGCGCAAACCTTTGCACTGCCCTCATCCCGTTCCGACAAAATCGGGAGGGAATTAAACGGTGTTTATGCGTGACACTGCCAGTGAGCATCGTTGCAACGGGTGTTTTCAGGAAATAGAAAGTAACTCGCGGATTTTTAGTCCGGTACCTCGATATCAAATCCGGCCGCACAAAAAAAGCGGCCTGAATTGAAAATAAAAAATACACCAAGGCCTTCGCGGGCGTGGCATCCCTCACGCCCGTTTTCTTTTTCCTCCAGAAAGAAATCATATGTTGCCCCCGCCGGAAATTCCGGTACCGGGACCGCGAAAAGGGAGGGGATCCTTATGTCCCTGCTTGCGTGCGGCCCCGAGGGCGCGGCAAGTCGCTTTAGGTTCCTGCCGGCTGGTCCAGTGCATCTCTTATTGCAGCAAGGAGGTCCTCATTGGATACCGGTTTTATGAGGTATGCGAAGGACGATATCTCTTTCGCCTGTTCAATCCGGCTCCTGTCCGAATATGCGGTCAGAAAGATGATCGGGATAGTATACTGGTGCCGGATCTTTTTTGCGGTCTCGATCCCGTCAAGCGATCCTGCAAGCCCGATATCCATCAGGATAAGATCGGGCTTGGGAGATTTTTCGAGCGCCTGGAGCGCCATCTCCCCTGAGTAAATCGGGTCGGTAAAACTGTACCCGGCCTTTTTCAGCATTTCAGTCAGGTGGAGGGCGATCAGGCCCTCGTCTTCCACAATCTGTATGATTTTTCCTGTCATGTTTTAATCCCTGGTATCCTTAAGGCGGAAAATAAACTCAAAGCCCCACTCCGTGTGTACTTCGATCTCCGCCCGTAGCTGGTGGCGGGCGAGGAAGGTTACCAGTTTGAGGCCGAGCGATTTTGTTGTAAGCGGATCGAACTCCTCCGGTAACCCGCAACCGTTGTCAGCTACCGTGAGGACATCCGTCCCGTCATCATGGGCAAGCGAGATCCTGATCGTGCAGGGTTCTCCCCGGGCCGCCATACAATCGAACCCCGGTGGGAATGCGTACTTCAACGAGTTGGTCACCAGTTCGTTGATGATCAGGCCGGCGGTTGTGGCCCGTGCGATATCGAGGGTCACTTCATGAACTTCGATAACCAGCCGGATCCTCGAACGTTCTGCATAAGAACCGGCGATCTGGCTGACAAGGTTGTTCAGGTAGGTTTCCATATCCACGTTTGAAAAGTTCCTAGTCCGGTACAGGGTTTCGTGGATCAGTGCCATGCTCCGGGCCCGGTTCTGGAGATCTGTTCTCAGGGCCCGGCCCGCTTCGGTGTCCTCATAGGTGCCATCAAGACTAAGGAGCGAGATGAACGCAGTCAGGTTGTTCTTGACCCGGTGGTGGATCTCGGCAAGGAGGATCTCTTTTTCTGCGAGGGCTTCCTTGAGATCAGCCTCGCTTTTGATCAGTTCCTGCTCGCGGAGGCTGAGTTCTTCGATGTTCTGCCGGAGTTCTTCTTCCGTCGATGCGATTTCTTCATATGCAGCGTTAAGTTCATCATTTTTCTGCATTAATTCCTTTTCTGCCTTTTTGCGTTCGGTGATATTACGGGCAATGGTGGATGCACCAATAAGATTTCCCCAACTATCCCGTATCGGTGACAATGTCAGGGAAACCGGGAACACCGTCCCGTCTTTTTTCATCCGCTGCGTCTCGTAATGAGTGAAAGACTCGCCGCTTTTGATCTTTCCGAGGACATATTCAATATCGTCGACCTCTCCGGGGGGAACGAGGATGGATATGTTTTTTCCAATCACTTCAGCTACTGAATAACCGTAAATCTTCACAGCGCCGGCATTCCAGCTGGTAATGGTACCATCAAGGGATTTCCCGATGATAGCATCATCAGAGTCTTCGACTATGGCGGCAAGGTGGGCTCTCTCCACCTCAGCTTTCTTCGGCTCGGTGATGTCGTTGAAACAAATGCCAACCTTACGGCTTTCCTTCCCGCCAATCTTGAAGGCACGGACTTCGTACCATCGGTTCAATGCCCGTGCTTCATTTTCAAAATGTAATGGTTCGCCAGTAACTGCGATTTTTCCATAAATTTCAAACCAGTGTTTTTCATGGTCCGGAGCCAGACTGCGCATCAGTTTGCCTTGTGCATTATGCAGACCAGTTTGCCTTTCAAACGCCTCATTGATCTCAAGGAATCGATAATCGACAGGTTTTTCGGCCGAATCGAAAACTACTTCGATAACGCAGAATCCTTCAATCAATGCGTTGAACCTGGTCCGATAAAGTTCCTCGCTCTCCCGGAGTACCTCTTCTGCCTTCTTGCGCTCGGTGATATCACTGACAAAACCGTTACGGTACAAAGGAAGACCGGTTGCGTCATGCATAATATTAATCTTAAGCGAGAGCCAGCGGTACTCTCCTGAACTTTTCAACCAGCGAACGTCGTACTCGCCATTTCCTTCTTCCTGGATGCGAGCGTTCTCTGCATCGAACCGCGACAGGTCATCAGGATGCACATGACTTCTGGTTTCGTGGGCACTCATCTCGATCATCTCCTGCGGCGAATAACCATAGATCGAACTACACGCAGGACTGAAGTATTCATATCTTTTCGTCTGAAGGTTCAAACGAAAAATAACAACGGGGGAATTGTCCATAACGGAGCGGAACCGCTCTTCGCTCTCCCGCAATGCCTCCAATGCCTTCATGCGATCGGTAAGGTCACGGATGATGCAGGTGCTTACCCATGTATCCCCCACCATGTGTCGGGACAACGCCAGTTCCATGGGGAACGTGCTCCCGTCTTTGCGACGGGCGGTGATCTCCATGGATTTTTGCAGGGCCGAATCTGCGTGGGGAGGTACCGGGCTCCGTAAATTGCTTTTTATGATAGGGGTAAATTCATCCGGTATTATCCTCCGTAAAAAAGACGAACCTGTTGCTTCAGCGAGCGTATACCCGAACATCTTCTCTGCCGCCCGGTTCCATACGATCACCCGGTCGGCCGAATCAAAAACCACAATGGCGTCGGTTGCGGTCTCGATGAGGGCCCGGTAACTCGTTGCGGCTTCACCAAAAAACCGGGAAAGCATGTTGCTTGGCGGGATGCCGGTCTGGCGGGCGCTCCGTCCAAGGGCGATAAACGCGATGAGGATATAGACTCCCCCGAGATACTGGGCTGACCTGCCGACCCAGCCCAGCGGGCTGCCGAGCACTGATGGGAAATGAACCGCGAGGAGACCAATCCCGATCAAGGCAAGGCCGATCGAGTACCAGAAGAAAAATTCCTCCCGCTCCCGGTAATACAGCCAGAGGAGAATTCCGGCTGCCAGTGCGAAAAATTCAATCGCATTCGTGATAAGAATCTCCCGTAACGGAGTAAAGCCCACGCCCGGAATAAAAAACGGGGGGATCGCCCCGGTTACGGCAGCGATGGCAAAGGAAAAGACGATCACAACAGACCCGCCATAGAGGAGGGTAACTTTGAGCCCGTCGTCAGGTTTCTGTTGTGGTACAGTTCCGGAGAGAGCTATCAAGATCCCAATAAGCTGGAGAAGAGCGCCGGCACAAAAACTGGTGTTCTGGACGGTGATGTTGGCATTCATGGAATCCGGCAGGTAGTTGACGATGCCGGCAGCGATCGCCCCAAGGCCGAGCACCAGCATGCCGGTCCCTTTCAGTAGTACGCCGGTTGATCCGCTGCCCCTGAAGGATACGTACGCAACATACGCAACATAAAGTGGGATCAGGCCCAGGAAGAGCGAGTTAAACACCAGAAGCAGGATAGGTGGATTGAATGCGGCTTTGATATTTGCGGCCAGAAAAACCGCAATAAGAATAAGATAGACCGGGATAAGCAGCAGCGACAGTATTTTCCGGGTATCAGGGGTCATCGAGCGGCGTCAGTTCCTGAAAACGTTCATTTCCACGAGAGTAATGGTGAACTATTTAAAGGGTTTTCAGTATCCTGATAAGATAAAGGTTGTTGTTTGCTGATGCTGTCGCCATTCCTCACGGAGGGGGCTTTTTTATTACGGATATGCCGGGACTATCCTGCAATGCCACTTTACTTCGCACAGTAGTAATCGCCAGTGAGTTTGTACCGCGTATGCACGCCACACTTCGGGCAGTTGCATCCTTCCCTTTTCATCTCCTGGGCCATAGGGGATTCACCCCGGCCACAGAATAGAGGGGGGCTTACCGGTTTTCAGGTTATTTGCCGCATAGGTCGGGCACGACCCACAAAACCTCCCACAGACATCGAGGTTTGCCACGGACTCATCCACTTTTGTCATTCTTTATTCCCTCCGCGGATTGTTAACAGGAAAGAATACATCAATATATCGGAAGATCCCGGAATAGGAAAACAGCGTTTCCGGGAAAACGTTTTCTGCACGGATTTACGGCAGCCTCCAAAAAAATCATGTCTGAATCTTCATAGAATGCCCAGGAGAAAGGAGAGCAGGCTTGAAAATGCCGGGGCCGCAAGGAACCTGTGGGGCAAAAATCCGCTCATTTATCCAGAGCATAACAGGAATTCTTACTGTAAATATCATTCCGACCCTGTGTCTTGTTCATGCCTAGACAGCCGGTTCATATTTATATCTTTCAAACAATGTCACAGATTTTGTAAACCCGGCATAGGATTATGGAATGCGGGAGGGATACCGGGTCATCAATTTCCTCCCTGTCTTAAAAAATGTGGGAGGGCAGGAGTTACATCATTATGGACAAGGAGAATCTTTTCATCAGTATAGATTTTGACAAAGGGAATTTTCCAAAGAAGCATACCTGTGACGGCGAGGATCTCTCCCCGCTGATCCATATCGACCGTATCCATTCCCCTTATCTCGCGATCATTGTTGACGATTGGATCGGACCTTCTAAACGTTTCACTCATTGGCTGATGTGGGATTTCGAATCCAGGCCGGTCATACCGGAGAATATTCCCCGGGCCGCATTGATAACCTTGCCCTTCACAGCGGTTCAGGGAACAAACGATTTCGGGTCAACCGGGTATCGGGGCCCCTGTCCTCCCCAAGGCAAGGTGCATACCTACTACTTCAATGTGTACGGGCTTGACGCGATACTGGGAATTCCTGCAGGGTCAGGGCGGGATGTCCTTGAGAATGCAATGAATGGACATATGGTACAGTACGGCGGCCAGGCAATTGCAACATACAGCCGGTAAAACCGGTTTTTTCTTTTTTCATTCGTTGCTGGAGGCTGCTGAAATATACAAAACCGCGTATCCTGCTTCCACTCTCATTGCCCGATGCCGGTTATGAGGCAAAAAAAGATCTTATTTACGGTACCTACCTACTCGCGGGATTCGAAATATTTGAGAGCCTTCGGGGCGTGCTTTTTTACTTCCTCAAAGAAATACCCGACAATTTTTTTGTCCGAATCTGCTATCGAGCCATTGATCGTTGCAATCAGCCAGTTGGGCAGGTCCGGGTTCTTGTCAAGGACGTTCATGACAACAACAATGGCTTCATCCACATCAGTATTTGTTTTCCATCGGTACGGCATACAAGGTTCACCTCTCTTTTACTCCGGCCGCTTTTTTACCGCCGTGTCAAAAACCATCCAGTTCCGTTCCCATTCGGGATTTTTCATCTTGAGTCTCCCAAGAACCATTTTTTTGAGTTCCTTTGTGGCGATGCCGTCTGTGGCATTCTTTTCTATATCCGAGGCTATGGTCCGTGCCACATCAACTGGTGCACCGGATTTTATCGCACTCACTACGATCTTTTCGGCCACGAACGGTTCTTTGCGGCCGTCCCTCTTTTTTACCATAATCATGTTTTTGTCACCTCCGGAGAGACCCGACCCGGTCCTCGCTGATCCGGAATCGTATTTCGCATTAAAGATACGCTGTCATCTCCCACAATGAGCCCTCATCACACTGCATCATAGCATTTTTCCCGTTTATCATTTTTTGAGACCACCATTGAAACAACCGACCGGATGCTTCCCGGTCTTTTACACGGTGATTTCAGGGAGGAGGATATCATGCTCATGCAACCTCCCCAACGTATTGAAGATTTATTCAGTAGCTTCCCACATACGACATCGTAGATTGGGTCGGCATAACTGTTGTCGAGAGAGCCGCAGGAACCTCAGGGATCGTACCAGTGATATTGGCAACATACCAGAGGTTGTTGAACCCCTCGCCAGTTGTGTCACCAGGTTTGGTATCGTTTGCGTAATAATAAAGCGGCATTCCCATGAATGCAGTCTGGCTCCTGCCGTCAGCTCTTATCACCGTGCTGAACGCTGCCGGGTCCAGTACTGACGGGGCACTGACTGGGCTTGCATAGAACGGGGGCCATTTTGCAAGGCAGGTACCTGTGCAGGCACTCATGCCCGGGGTATCCTTTGCAAAGTAATACAACGTGTTTCCCATCCTGTCGGTAAGGAACAGGCCAATGGTGTCACGCTCTGCAATCATCACGGTTTCATCAGGCTTTACCACGAACCAAACCTTGTTGATGTTCTCCCCGGAAACAGCCCCGGCCCCGGTGTCACCCTGGAAATAGTAGAGCGGCCAGCCCCGGTAGGTGGTCTGGTTTGTCCCGTCAGCCCGAACAAAGGACGAAAAATCGGATATCACAAGCGGAGGCGACACCGTGACTTTATCGCCGTAAAAGATCGGCCAGATGCCGGCACACGAACCGCTGCAGGTGCTTGCACCGCTTCCCGGTATGTCAGCGGCAAAATAATAGAGTGTCTTTCCCTGCGCATCCACAAGGATGTTACCTACCGGGCTCGTGGCAATCCTGATTGTATCAGATCCCGGGGCAACCAGTTGCTGGGTTACCTGTTGTGGCGCCTGCGCAGGTACCGTGTTCTGGGTGCATCCCGTAATGAGAAGTACTGCGGTCAATAACAAAAACACTCCAAGAGTAAGACGATCACTCATACAACCACTTCACCGTACGAGCGTCTCTTTACCGGAACGGCAGATAATTATTCCTTCGATTTATAAATTTTGGGACAACTCCTGAAAATATCCGGTATTTGCCGGCTTTTGTGCCTTTTTTTCAAAGCCCGGGGGTATTATTCGGAACAATCTCCGGTATGCGTCCGCAAACCGCGGGCACACACCGCGAGGGCTTCTGTTGCCGTAGGGAAGATATGCGGGATTGCTGCAAGATCATCTGCAGTCAGGTATGTCGTAACCGCGATGACCCCTTCCTGGATCATCTCCGTTGCGAGCGGCGCACAGATGTGTACTCCCAAGATACGCCTGCTCCCCTGATCGGCGACAATCTTTACCATGCCCCGGGTGTCACCATCGATCGAGAATTTTGCCAATGTATCTGTTCGGATGCTATGCGATATTGGATGCAGGCCGGCCTTGAGTGCTCTCTCTTCGGTCATCCCCACTCCGGCCACCTGAGGCGTAGTGAAGATCCCGTGGGGGAGGATGGCGCTGTTGTACGATAGTTTCAGTTCCCGGAGGGCGTTGGATGCGGCGATCTCGCCGCCATACTTCGCCGCTGTTTCAAGCATGGGTTCGCCGATCACATCGCCAGCCGCCCAGATATGCGGGGCCGAAGTCTTCAACATCGTATCGATGATGACGGCCCCGTTTTTGTTTACGTCCACTCCTGCAGCACCGCAATTGAGTTCCCGCGTGTTCGGGGTACGTCCGGTTGCAAGGAGAAGATGGTCTGCGGAGATAATCCGTTGTTCTCCTCCAATGCCCGCAACGACTGCGACAGACTCTCCCGATCGTTCAACTCGCTTTATTTCAACACCGGTAAGGATCTCAATACCTTCCTGTACGAGATAACCGGCCATCAGGTTCGCAATCTCCGGTTCTTCATCTGGGAGGATCCGCTGGCTCCTCTGGAGAAGAGTGACCCTGGATCCCAGGTGGGAATAGAGCTGGGCAAACTCAATGCCCAGCGCTCTCCCACCGATAACGATGAGAGTAGCGGGGATGTGGTCCGGGCTGAGTGCGTCCGTGCTTGTCAGGAACGGGACTGAGTCTATCCCCTTCATGGGCGGGATTGCAGGATATGAGCCAGTTGCAATGATGAACTGTTTTGACGTAATTTTCCTGTTTCCGGCCTGGAGGGTATGAGGAGAAAGAAACGTTGCTTCCCCTTTGATAAGCTCGACGCCGAGCCGGGCAAAAAGATTCTCGCGCTTTTTTTCTCTCAGGCGCTCCTGCAGTGCATTTTTTTCCGCAAGAACCTCACGGAGATCGAGCCGGCTCTCAATCCTGATCCCAGAATGACCATGGCCCCGGTAATAATCGTAACCGGCCAAGGTGAGGAGGAACTTGCTGGGGATGCACCCGGTGTTGACACAGGTGCCCCAGAGCGGGCCCCGCTCGACCATGGCGACGCGGGACGCACCGAGATTGACGGCTGTTGTTGCTGCCGCTACGCCGGCAGCACCGGTCCCGATAATAACGAGATCGTATTCATCAGTCATACCGGGTCACCCGCGTTCCCCGAATCGGGCCGGGCAGGGTGAGCAGTGCATCGTAATACATCATCCCGGCCCGTGGCAGCATCCTGTAACCACCGTAAACAGTCATCTTCTGGTACATCCTGGTCATTCCTTCTCCGGCATCCGGATCCTGTGCATCGGTACAGCCCGGACCTCCTGCTTGCATTTTTTCATTGTTTTACTCGGGTAGGATCCGGGAAATTCAGCCGGTTCTTTCATCAGGCTGCACTGAGGAAATCCTCCCGGGCTGTTTTCCGCTCATTTCCGGATCTGGTCAAAGCGCTTTCCAACCTCATCCCAGTTTACGATATTCCAGAAAGCGTCGACAAATTTTGCCCTGTCGTTCTTGTAATCAAGGTAGTACGCATGCTCCCAGACATCAAGAACCATGACGATGCCAAAACCGGGGAAGACGTTTGCATTGTGTTTCTCGATCTGCATGATGAGCGGTCGCCGGGTCTTCCTGCAGAAGGTTAGTGCGGCCCACCCCGATCCCTCAGCCCCGGTTGCGGCCCGGGTGAACTCCTTTTTGAACCGGTCGAATTTCCCGAACTCCGCATCGAGTGCTTCGGCAAGGACTCCTTTTGGCATTCCGCCCCCGCCTTTTCCTGCGGGTGCAAGGTTCTCCCAGAACAGGTTGTGGAGTTTGAATCCCCCTAGGTGGAACGACAACTCCTTGAGTGTTGCCTTCACATCGAAATCCGTGTTTTCCTTGCGTGCCGTGTCGAATTTCTCATAGATGGCGTTTGCACCGTTGACATAGGCCTGATGATGCTTCTGGTGGTGCAGTTTAAGCTGTTCTTCAGAAATATAGGGTTTCAAGGCTGCATAGTCATAGGGCAGCTTGGGCAATGTATAGAACTTGTCCGATTCCATGTTCAAAACCTCTCCATAAAGGACGCATCCTGAAAGGAACAATCCTTCACCGGCCGGGGTATTTACCGGTGAATTTTAAAGGATCTCTCCTGAAAATCAGATTTTGAGACACAAGGTGAAATGATACGTCCACCTTCTCCTGACCGTGAATGACAGGAAAAGGGCTAGATCCGTATGCTATTCCTTCACTGGTGCTGGTGCATCTGCGGGAGATGCCCATATTTTTCTCTTGTTGATTATACCAAAACTCCCTTTATTGCACCAGAACCCTACCCGACTCCCTCCCGGTAACCTGATTGGATTGATAATCCGGCCACTTACATCTTCATCGGACCCGCAAACCGAAACGTACCTTCCGGTACCGCGATCTCAAATCGTGCACCCTTGCCCGGAACACCGGTCTCGCTTATGGAAATCCCGGTAATTGACAGAATCTCCCGGGAGAGAAAAAGGCCAAGTCCGGTATTTTTCCCGAAACCGCGTTCGAAAATATGTGATTTGTCTTCCTGTTGTATTCCGACCCCGTTATCCGCAATGACGATCGTAAGCCCGGTGCCGACGGGATGATCCGATATGCTGATACGGGTAACTGCGCCTCCGTGTTGCCGGGCATTATCAAACAGGTTGTAGAACACCTTGACAAGGAGTGGGTCGGCATATATTTCCAAGTGATCCTCGGGAATTTCAAAGGTAATAGAATCGGCTGCCAGCTGCAATGAAGCTGAACGAATAATGTCGGATGCCCGCTGCCATGTGGGAGACCTGACTCCGAGATCCTCATATTCTTTGGTAAATTCGATCTGGCGCAGGATTGTGTCCGCTGCTTTGTATGCCCGGTTGATATTGGCAACTCCTTCAGGTTCTTTAACGGTTTTCCGTGAAAGTTCCAGGGAACCGGAGAGCGCCATCAGCTGGTTCCTGATATCATGGCGGGTGATACTTGATAATAGTTTCAGTTTCCTGCTCGCAAGGGCAAGTGCATCTTCAGCACGTTTCCGTTCAGTGACATTCCGGATGTTGCACTGGATAATCCTCTTATTACCCACAAGGTAAACATTGCTGACAAACTCCACGCTGATAGCATTGCCCTGTTTTGTTTCCAGGGGCAGATCTTCATACCGGATATACCCATCAGTTTTCAGTTTCTCAAACGCATTTTTGGCAAATGATTTGTCTTTGAGAAACCCAAGTTCCCAAAGATGCCTGCCAACGAAATAATCCAGCGGGTATCCCAGCATATCGAGAATAAATTTATTCGCATCGATAATTTCTCCGGTATCGCCGTCAAGGATCAGAATCGCATCCTGTGCCGTTTCAAAGAGGCGGCGGTACCGGATTTCGGATGCCAGCATTTCATCCTGGACCACTTTCCTGTCAGTGATATCCCTGATATTGCACTGGATAATCCTCTTTTCACCTACAAAGTAGACGTTACTGATGAACTCCACCCTTATAGCCCGGCCTTGTTTGATTTCCAGAGGCAGATCATCATTCCTGATATACCCGTCAGTTTTCAGTTTCTCAAACGCGTGTTTTGCAAATGATTTGTCTTTGAGGAACTCCAGTTCCCAGAGACGCCTGCCAACGAAATAATCCCTCGGGTATCCAATCATATCGAGAATGAAAGTATTCGCATCGATAATTTCTCCGGTATCGCCGTCAAGGATCAGGATCGCGTCAGGTGCCGTCTGGAATTGCTGCCGGTACTGGAGTTCTGACTTCTTAAGATTATTTTCAGCGGTGATTCGTAGTTCTTCATGATCAAAAGTTACAAAAGCAAACGAGATGTCCTCTGCCTGTTCATTGAGGAGCCGGATGATCTGGTCATTAAAAAATCCCGGTTCAGAAGCATAGAATGTGATCACACCGGCATTTCTGGTATCAAGTGCAAAGGGGAATGCTGCAAGTGAACGGTAGCCCCGCTCAAGTGCCCCTTTGCGCCACGATGCAATAGTGGGATCGTTTTCTATATCATTACAGACATTGAAAGTTCTCGTTTGGAATGCAGTTCCGGTCGGGCCTCTCCCGGTGGGTGTGTCATCGATCGATAGGGAAATCGTATCAAGGTAATGGTCAATATAACCAGATGTCGCAATGGGTTCGATGAGATGGTTTTCAGCATTGAGGAGCCCTGCCCAAGCCATCTTAAAACCCCCGGAATCCACAGCAATCCGGCAAATCTCATTCAGAAGTTCCTTTTTATCATGAATACGGACGATTGCCTTGTTTGTCGCGGAAAGAACCGTATAGAGCCTGTTGAGGACATTGAGTTGGACATCAGCCCGACGGTGTTCGAAGGTTACCTTAATTTTGTGCGTCAAATCGGCAAACTGCGATATTGGATCCCCCCCTTTCTGGATATACACGTCAGCACCGTTTTCAAAGGCCTCAATCGCGATCTCTTCCCTGCCCTTACCGGTAAACAAAATGAACGGGATATGTTTGTCAGTCGCCCGGACCTGTTTTAAAAATTCTATGCCATCCATTTCCGGCATCTGGTAATCGGAGACAATGGCCTGGATTCCATTGGATTTTAACCGGGTAAGGGCAACCCGGGCAGATGATGCGGTGGTTACGGTAAATTCTTTTGTCTGCTCAAGGTACAATTTGCCAATATCACAGAGTACGGACTCATCGTCTACATAGAGAACTGATATCGTAAGGACCAACCACAGGGAATCTGTTTTTCATGAAGAATCACCGGCTACGAGCAATAAATATTTCGTCTGGAATCAAAAAATGGAAACTGATCTTGTACTGCCTCGATGGAATGTAACCAACTGATATGCAATAGGGGTTTTCTTTAAAATAATAAATCCAAAAAGCGCTCCCTTCATGCCGGTCTGGTCATGATCCGGATATCCTGTATCTGGCAATCCGTCGTCATTTAAGGTTCTATTTTTTTGGATGACTGATTTTGGGAACTGAATTTCTCATGAACCGGAAGCACAAAATTTTCTTGCACCTGCCACTCATGCAGGTTCAGCCGGTATTCTCCTGAAGTTTCCTCCCATAATTATCTGATATTTACGGGGGATAATTTGGGGAAGTACTGATATTACACCATGGAATATCCCGGTGCTGCGCATTTTGGATGTGCAACGGTAATCCTGTTATTTAACCAAACCTTGAGGATATCGGCTATTACAAAGAACGCGATAGACATGGCAACGATCCAGAGGATCACCGGAAGGCTTATGCTGTCCATGAATATGCCATAGTACGCGAAGACGATTCCCGCCAGTACTCCACCCAGGGATGCAGCTATGACTGCAATGCTTGGCATGGATTTGAAGGCCCATCCCCGCTCCCTGACATTGAATATGGTCACTTTGTCTGATATATTGAGCATCAGGAACGCTGCAGTTGCGAGCCCGGATACAGACAACCCGAAAACGCCCAGGCCAACCGGCACTAAAAGCAGCGCCTGTATGGTGAGCAGTCCTCCCAGCAGGGCTGCCATGGGCATGATGTATTTCATATCCCAGAAATCCGGATTTTTTGAAAATCCGACGTTGTCCGTAGATATCGACAGGTTGACTATATCATTTGTGAACGTGAGCAGTATCAGGAGGAACGCGGTAATCGGGATAAATCCGTATACGACGAATATTATGGTGATAAACGCCAGTTGCTGGATAACTTTTGCTAACTTTACAATGGTGTAGATGAGCATCCTCTCGAATATCCTGCGGCTTTCTTTTACGGCATCTACAATCACCTCGATTCCGTTTTTTGTCAGCACAAGGTCGGCAGCGCTCTTTGCAACATCGGTCGCACTCTCTACGGCGATCCCCACATCTGCCTGTTTTAACGCTGGGGCATCGTTAACGCCATCTCCCGTCATTCCTACGATAAAGCCATGATCCTGCATCGCTTTTACAATCGTATATTTATCCTTTGGATAAATTCCTGAAAACCCATCCGCATCTGTTATGGTTTTTACCAGATTGTCATCCTTATCGAAGTCTCCTGAATGTATGTCCACGATATTGGTGCCTAAGCCGACCTCACGTGCTATCTGTACTGCAACAGCCCTGTTGTCCCCGGTTATCATCTTTATGGAAATACCGAGATCGTGGAGTTTCTCGATCAGTTTTCCGGAATCCGGACGAGGCCGGTCATAGAGTGCAATCACACCAACAATTTCCCATTTCCCTGCATTTTTTGCAACAGCAATTGTCCGATACCCTTTCAGGGCAAAACCCGTCACTTTTTCGTTTAATGTCTGAGTCTGAACAGCACTGATTCCGCATAATACGGAGATTATGTTTGCCGCCCCTTTTGCGACAGAATATGTTTCATCTCCACCCTGTACCTGCGCCTCTGTCATCTTTGTCGAAGAATCAAAAGGGACGAATGATAACTGTGAACCTGATTTGACATGGAGTGTTTTTGCGTATTCCAGTATGGCGGTGTCTATCGGATCTTTGTTCTCATCGCTTGACGCCTCTGCAGCATATCTTATGACTTCTGCTGGCCCTGTTCCAAAGCCAAAAACCGCGGCTACTTTTATCCTGTTCTCAGTTATTGTCCCGGTCTTATCCATGCATAAAAGATCCATGGTTGCGGTCCCTTCTATGGCAGAAAGTTTTGTAACCAGTATCGATTTCTTCGAAAGCTTTTCCGCCCCGAATGCAAGTGATACCGTGAATGATGCGGGGAGTGCCATGGGGACTGACGAGATGAATACCACTAACAGGAATACGATGAGCGCGGGAAGTGCCATATGCAGAAATCCATAGCAGTAGATGAAAAGGAGGGTTATGATGACCAGGTCTGCGGCGACAAGGTACTTTACTATGTTGAGTATTTCTGACTGAAGATGGGACTTGGGTTTTGCGGTCTCCACCAGTTTTGCCGTTTTTCCATAGAGTGTCTGGTATCCGGTCAGAATTACGACGCAGGTTGCCTCCCCCTTTTGTAATACCGTGCCGCTATATACCAGGTCTCCGGCAGATCGTGACACCGGCAGGGATTCCCCGGTCACTGCTGACTGGTCAATACCGAGATTATCTCCTGTAATCACTTTTGCGTCTGCGGGAATGATGTCCCCGGGCCGTACCCGTATTATGTCTCCGGGGACGAGCATTTTTGAGTGCACCACGTTCCATGATCCGGAACGGTATACGCGTGAATTTGTTGACAGCCTCTGTTTCAGGAGAGTTATTGATGTATCCGCTTTGTCCTCCATCGCAAAGCTTACTATCGCATTGAAAACCAGGAGGGCGGTTATGATGTACAGGTCAGCCCAGTTGTTGAGGCAGTATAACAGCCCCATTATTATCCAAAGAAGCGCAGGGATGGGGCCGTAGAATTTACTGATAAATTTCAGGATCCTGCTTTTTTTCTTTTCTGCAATCTCGTTAAACCCACAAATGGCAAGCCTTGAAGCCGCTTCAACATCTGTCAATCCGTCTGCACGTGATTTAAGCGAGTTTAAAACCTCTCCTGTGCTGCATTCCTTGAACGGATCCTGATCCATAATCGCGTGTCTCATGGGGATGGAGCAGGGAAATTCCCTGAACTCTTTGTGGCGGGTTTGCAGGTTTTTAAAACTGCAATGAGTGATCTGACGTATTCTTACGCCAAGGCTTACCTTACGATTATGTCTATAAACTCATGGGATTTTAAAACAAGAGGGATTGTTCCAAATTTCAGAACGATGTTAACCGGGAAATTTTTCCCTGAAATTAAAGGATTTGTGGGAAAACCGACCACCGGACCATAGGTCCAGGATATCTAAAAAGTATTTCTCCCCGGTATATCATGGTATACCCATTAATGGTCCGGGAGGACAATTGAGGGGAGACAGGGAAGCCGGTCTCTGCCCGGAATGGCACTGGTGTACACGGCGCAAAATCCAATCGGTTCAGCACTTCTACAATTGTTAGTCCGGACCAAATACAACCTGATTCTGATACGTGAGAGGTTGATCCCCGATGTGAACCCTATTGGAAAATTCTCTCCAGATCCGTTACATACCAGAATCAACGCACAACATCACTTGTCGCGGATATGGTCGGGATTGCAATATGATACTGACAGGTAAGGGAATCACCGGCCATTCTTATAAATTTCCTGCATACGAGGAATCCGGGAATATGCATCGTCTCTTGAATCACCATATACTATAAATGAAGTCACCCACTTGTCGTTGACTGCATTATGGTCGGTTACGTTTAGATTATCAGTCATTTTGGTTTTCAACTCCGATATCCGGTGAGATTTTATTCCCTGTCCGAACTTATCACCATCCCGCGGGACAACGGATAAACCTGCTCTGGTGTTGCAAAATTTGGTTTGATACGTTGACGGTCGAGAGAGGTTTATACAGCAAAAAACCGATCATCTGTCTCTTGCTTATCAGGATCCGGTTTCCCTGGAATCCGGGCTAAAAAGCAGGGAGGTACTAATCCCGGTGATGCCAGGCAATCTGGGTATTGATAATCTCATGTAGATCTTTAAACTGTACCGGTTTCTGGATTGTTCCGGCAATATCTTTGCCATACGTCTCAAGATCCTGCTCATTAAGTCCCCATGCAGAGACGATCATTACCGGGATTCTGGCAAGCCGCGGGATCTGCCGGCGCTCTTCAAGGAACTGGAGCCCGGTGATCGGAGTCATCATGAGATCCAGGAGGATAAGGGAAGGCACCGGGTCTTCTTCTGGTATCATTTTAAGGGCTTCTACCGGATTCTGGAATGGAATGGGAATAAACCCGAATAATTTAATGAAATGGGCAAATATTTCCAGGATATCTGGATCGTCATCAACGAGAGCAATTTTTTCCATACTGCCTCATGTCAGGGTGAGTGGGAGGAGATATCGATCCCTGTCCTCTTTGGACCGTCTGATTTCCTGTCAGATTCATGTAAAACAATGTGCTCATGGCGTTCCATAAAGTCCCGGATTTTCTTGGATTCCAGATACCCTTCATCAAGTTTTGTCACGATGGAATTGATGGTTGTCGACAATTTGATAATTTTCGTAAAAAGTTCTCCCTCCCCCATGCTTGCGTACCCGATAATACCCTGAAGTGGGTTCCTGACATGATCGTTGAGGATCGCCAGTTGTTCAAGATTTTTCGTAATCTGGTCGTATGCCCTCTGCTCGCGTTCCTTAGTCCTCAGGTAGTGGATGACAAAAGCAATTTCCTGTGCAACCTGCCCGATACGCACAGTCTCATGATCTGACAGGGTAACACCGGGCTGGAGGGTCACACCCAGCAATGCAACAGATTTTTCCCCTATATCCAGTCGGGTGATTATTGTTGGACAATCCATATGCAGCATGGAGAGCGGGCAGCTGGCACAAGTGGGGTCAAGCATAGTTATCCCCAATCCGCCTCCTGTAGTGCGCACCTTATCAGTACAGACAGGAAGCCGTTTGTTTGCGAGCATTGCAGAAAAGCCGGGACATTCATATCCCGCAGCAGCAACGATGCCGATGTTTCCTTTAGCATCGAATCCGGCAAGCCAGACATGCGAATACCCTCCACTCCGGACAAGATCGTTGCAGATATGTGGCATGAAGCCGGCCTCATCATGTACGCTGAGAAGAGCCCGGGTGCCGGCATTGGATATTTTTAACGTGCGGTTCTGTTCAGTCAAAGCCCCATTTGCGTTTTCCAATTCGGCGGTCCGTTCCTTCACTTTCTCCTCAAGTCGAGTGTTCAAGGAACGGAGTTCTTCCTGAGTCTGCCGCAGCGTGTTGCGTTCGGTAATGAGCCGCCCATTCACTATCCTTATCTGGTCTTCTGCCTGTTTTCGGAAACTAATGTCGTTTGAGAATACAGCCATCATGGACACCCGTCCCTGTGGATCGGTGATCGGGATGAAATGTACATCATACCAGATGTCCCGGAACGATTCCTCGAACCTGACGTCTGTTCCTTCCAGTGCCTTCGTTACCGAGCTTGCAAATTGCCCTGATATTGCCCCCGCTTCGACCATCTGCCTGATATGCATGCCGGTAAGTTCTTCGGCATGACGGCCCAGACGCCGGGCTATTGCCTCGTTACCTGCCCGGATTGTACCGGTTGTGTCAATTAAGAGAAACGGATCGGTGGTCGCATTGATAAGCGCACGGATCATCGTATCGCGTTCAGTCACCTTCCGTTCCAGTTCGGTATTGTAGAGTGCGATCTCGAATGCCAAACGGATCTGCCTTTCGTTGAAGGGTTTGATAATATACCCTGACGGTTTAGTCTTTTTTGCCCGTTCGACGATCGTATCTGTGGTTAATGCAGTGACATAGATGACCGGGACATCCGATTCTTTCCGGATCTGTTCCATGGTCGAAATACCATCAACTGAACCGGAGATATTGATGTCCATGGTGATGAGATCGGGGGAGGTCTCTCTGGCCAGTATGATTGCAGCCGTACTGTTGTCTGTTATCCCAATGACGGTGTATCCCAGTGAGATAATAATCTCCTTTAAGTCTTCGGCAACCAGAGATTCGTCTTCAACGATGAGAATTTTTTTTTTGGTACTCATGGAATACTCCCTGATATGAAGAGATCTGAACTATTTCTATCCGGTCCTCTGTCTTTACGGCCCGGTTTACGGAAAGATTGAACGCGTGGAAGGGCATTATTTCCGGCCATATAATTCCTCCCGGAGTACAAAGACTCGTTTTTTCATCCGGTTTTCGTTAACCACTAAGGAACTTTTAAGGAGAAACGGCAGGTTCAGCCCGTATTTATTCCGGGCTATGAATTTACCTGTCCAGACCGATTTCTGGTCGTCCAGAAATCCTTCGAGGTTCAGGGAAAACAGGTTCTCTGGCGCCGCAAGTGTACTTATGTGTTTTCCTTCCACCTCCGGCAGGGTATAACCGAATCGTGTTTTAAACGCCCCGTTCACGTACGCAATCGTACCCGTCGCATCTGTGATAATAACCGGGTCATCCATACTATCCAGCGCTGCGGTGAGCGTAACGAGCCGGTTTTGTTCTGCGACAAGCTGATCGTTTGCTGCCTTCAATTGCACCTCTGCATTTTTCAGGTACGTAATATCTGTGCAGAATATCGCAACAGACTGAACTTCACCACGGGAATCGGGAATCTGAATGACCGAATTATCATACAATGCTCCATTCTGATCTTCTTCAAACCTGCTCCCCCTGCCGGATGCAGCCTGCTGGACAGCATCAGCGAGGCGTTTGGTGATGGATCCTCCGGAGAGCAGATCCATAAAGGGAGTACCTGTGAGTTGTTCAGGCAGTTTTCCCGCTCTTTTTGCCATTGCAGCGTTCAGTCCCCTGATGATCCCCTGCCGGTCAATGAGAATGAGCGGGCTTGACGTTGCATTGATGAGGGAGTTGATCGTTGCATCGTGATCCTTCAACTGCTGCTCCAGCACAGAATTATAAAGCGCGATCTCAATAGCGGTCTGGATCTGTCGCTCATTGAACGGTTTTATGATATAACCTGAAGGATTGGTTTTTTTCGCCCGGTCAATGATTGCCGGGGTGGCAAACGCCGTGACATAGATGATCGGGATGCCCCATCGCGAGCGGATCTCCCCCCCGGTCGTGATCCCATCCATCGCACTGGCGAGGTTGATGTCCATGAGGACAAGGTTCGGGCGGTGTTCATCCGCAAGGGCAATCGCCGTCTCCCCGGTGTCTGCAATACCGGGGACTTCGTACCCGAATCCCAGCAGCATCTCCTTTAAATCATCTGCAACCAGTGATTCATCCTCAACAATGAGAATCTTGATTGTGTCTGTCATACTTCATCCATTCCTGATTCATTGGATTCTTCATCTTGCGGACCAGTAATTCCAACGTCCGTTCCCTTCCCACGGGTCATATACCTCAACGTACAGCGGATCTTCTGTGCAATAAGGTGTATCCGGGCAAAGCCGGGGGATAGCACCCGCCCCGAAACAGATTCCGGCGAGAGTTTTACCCGGCCTGTTAAATACATCCGTCCGGTATTCGAAAGGTACTGAATCATTGTCATGGTCACATCTTCCCCGCGGTTTCTGCCGGTTTGGGAACCGTAAGTACAACCTTCGCGCCATCCGTATGGTCAGTCGTCACGGTGCCATGGAACTGGCCGGTGAGCATATTTGCGGGCTGTTCCTTCCCCGGGGTTTCCACCGGTTTGGGAATGAGAAACACAAACTTCGTACCCCCGGTCCGATCGATCACAACCGTGCCGTGAAGTTGGCCGGTGAGTGTTTTTACAAGCCGAAGTCCCAGTGACGTCTGGTTTTCCAGCGTGATACCATCCGGCATTCCGACACCATCATCTGCCACGACGAGCGTAAGTGCCTGAGGATCTTCAGTAGCAGTAATGGAGAGTTTCCCCTCTTTCCTGCCTTTAAATGCATACTTTAAACTGTTGGTGATCAGTTCGTTGATGATGAGACCCAGGGGAATTGCGGTATTGATATCTACATAAATGTCAGGGGTATTCAAGTTGAACCGGACAATCTCGTTTGCGGTTCCGTACGACTGCGAGATCTGCATTCCCAGTGAATGGATATAATTTTTCAGGTCGATACGCGAGAAGTCTTTGCCCTTGTATAGGTGTTCGTGGACGAGCGCCATAGACTGCACCCGGGACTGGCAGTCTTTTAAGACTTCAATGGTCCTCGGATCGTCTATCTTCCGGATCTGCAGGTTAAGAAGGCTCGAAATGATCTGGAGGTTGTTTTTGACCCGGTGGTGAATCTCCCGAAGCAGGGTCTCTTTCTCGGCAAGCGACGCTTCGACCAGATCGGTCATCTTCTTCCTTTCCGTAACATCCCGTGCTGATGCATAGATGAGGTTCCCGGCGGAGAACAACCGCCACTCGATCCAGCGATACAATCCATTCCTGTGGCGATAGCGGTTCGTGAATTGCAGGACTTTTTTACCTGCGCTCAGTTCAGACATTGCACCAAGAGACGCCTCCATATCTTCAGGATGGACGAAATCAAAGAGCCGCTTCCCTTCCAGTTCGGCAGGACTGTACCCGAGAGCCGCTTCCCACTCCTTGTTCGGGCGCCGGAAATGCCCATCCTTGTCTGCGATGCAGAGCAGATCGAGGGTATTGGTAAAGTACCCATCAATTTCCTCATTTTTCTGGCGCAGCGCCTCTTCCGCGAGCTTGCGCTTGGTAATGTCCCGTATGTTGCACTGGATGACCTTTTTGTTGTTCACCTCATAGACGTTACTGATGAACTCCACGGCGATCCTTTGTCCATCGGCGGTTTCGAGGGGCAGGTCTTCGTAACTGATGTATTCCTTGCGTTGCAGTTCTTCGAAGTTGTCCTTGTTGGCAACGATATCCTTAAAGAGCCCGATCTCCCAGATTTT
>CAYVTY010000006.1:0-46376 GCA_964454995.1 uncultured Methanoregula sp. | reverse complement strand
GAGGATACCATCCTGAGCTGTCTCGAAAAGCCGACGATACCGCATCTCGGAAGCAATTTTCGCCTCTTCCGCAAGCTTGCGGTCGGTATTATCCCGGATATTGCACTGGATGACTTTCTTATTGTTCACCTCATAGACGTTACTGATGAACTCAACAGCGATATGCCGCCCATCGGCGGTTTCGAGGGGCATATTTTCGTACCGGATATATTCTTTCCGCTGCAATTCTCCGAAGTTGTCCTTGTTGGCAACGATATCCTTAAAGAGCCCGATCTCCCAGATTTTCTTTCCAAGGAACTGTTCGCGGGAGAAGCCCAGCATGTTGATTAAAAACGGGTTCACTTCGACGATCTGGCCAGACTCGGCATCGAGGATGAGGATACCATCCTGAGCTGTCTCGAAAAGCCGACGATACCGCATCTCGGAAGCAGTTTGTGCCTCTTCCGCAAGCTTGCGGTCGGTATTGTCCCGGATATTGCACTGGATGACTTTCTTATTGTTCACCATGTAGACGTTACTGACGAACTCCACTGCGATCCTTCGTCCATCGGCGGTTTCGAGAGGCAGGTCTTCATACCGGATATATTCTTTCCGCTGCAGTTCTTCGAAGTTGTCCTTGTTGGCGACGATATCCTTGAACGTCCCGATCTCCCAGATTTTCTTACCCAAGAACTGTTCGCGAGAGAAGCCCAGCATGGCAATCAGAAATGGATTTACATCGACAATCTGACCGGTCTCGGCATCAAGAATCAGTACCCCGTCTTGTGCCGTCTCAAAAAGCCGACGATACCGCATCTCGGAAGCATGCATTGCATCTTCCGCCTGTTTGCGTTGGGTGATATCATGGGCAATGGTAGAAACACCGATCAGACGGTTTTGTGCATCTCTGATCTGGGATGCATTCAGGATAATATTGATCCGCCCGCCATCTTTCTTCCTGCGCATGGTTTCGTAACGGATGACCGGTTCGCCGTTCCTGATCCGTTCAAGAATTAACGCAGTGTCATCCGGGATATCGGAAGGCACCAGCAGCGATATGCTCTTACCAACCATCTCCTGTGCAGAATACCCGTAGATCCGCTCGGCACCGACGTTCCAGCTTGTGACAACCCCTTCCAGTGTTTTACCGATGATTGCATCTTCCGAATATTCCACAATTCCAGCAAGACGTGCCCGTTCCTCTTCAGCCCGTTTGCGCCAGGTGATGTCGCTAAAGGAGCCCACCATCCGGTATGCCATCTCTCGATCGTCCCGCATGGCAGTGCCCCGGTCGGTCCAGTAGCGGATCTCCCCATCATTCCGTATCACCCGGTACTCTGCGGCATAGGGGGTCTGTATCTTTACGTGTCTCTCCCGCATCGATATGATCCGGTCCCGGTCATCAGGGTGGATGATCTTCTTCCATGCATCGAGAGTGCGGGGAAATTTACCCGGGGCATAGCCCAGTATCTCATCGATCCTGCCATACCAGTTCAGTGTACCCTGTCCGATGTCCCAGTCCCAGATCACATCACTGACACTCTGGGCACTGATGCGGAACCGCTCCTCACTCTCGACCAGTTGTCTGTCCCGCTCTGCACGTCCATCGATCTGTTCGCGCAATTTGCCCTGATAATTTTTGAGTTCCTCATGTACCTGCAGGAGTTCGTTTGTCCGTTCCTCCACGCGTTTCTCAAGATCCCGGTTGAGTGTACGGATCGCTTCATCAGGTTCAGCGAGCGCCGGGGGCTGCTGCCTGATTTTTTCCTCCAATGCAGCGGGCTGCTCGCAGGAGGCCTGAATCTCTCCATTCGATCGCCTTCGATCTTCCGTGATGCGTTTACCCTGTTTCATATTTCACCAGCGAAGGGCTCTACTACGAGCGCCCCCGGTGTTGTTATCAGATTTTCCGGGATCTTTACCTCACTCATGCGAACACTACGAAAACCGGTTTTAAACATTCCCGCTATGCTCATGAAATTAAAAAACTCCAACTGCATTTACCAGATTCGGATTTGGAAAGGTGTGCTGGCTGTCCAGCCGCCATGAATGATACGCATTCTGTTCGCTTCTCTTGTCTGACATCGGTTTGATCCTCCATGAGTAACTGCAATCCGGGATTTTTCCACCTCAAAATCCGCAATTTGGCGCAATTCCTGATACTGGTGTAACTGCCACTTGTCCGTCCTGATTGGTTTTTTCCATAGATCCGGTATTTTCATTAATCACAATGGGGAAAATCCCAGTAGTCCCGGATAAATTCACGGAAAAAACAATCATGGAACCCGCAGTGACCACACGTGGTTGATGGACAGGATGTTCCGTAGCGTTGAAATGCGGACTTATTGTACTTATGGAAATTACTTTTCGCAATTCGGCTGTTCTCCCAGATATTGCCAATATCCTCGCCAGCCTGAAATAGTCCCGGGGAATTTTCAAAGACGTGAATTGTCCTCACCCGTCCCGAGTATTGATGAGAGAATTTTATAGGATCTCTGTCTGGAAGCAGATTTTAGAGCAAATTTTGGAACAACAGACCAACTGTTTTTTAAAACGGGGAGGTATCGGCCGGTGATTTGTGAGTTTCAGGATTCCATCAGGAAACCGTTTTTTTACGATTCAGGTAAAGAGTTTGAAAAAACCCACGACTTCTGTTGTGGGTGTGTCAAGTATTCAGGAAATTTTCCTGATAAATACACCTTAATCGGGTCAGTGATCAGGATGGGCACCAGTACCTAACCCCAGATAATAAGTGCAGGTGCCCACCCGGTGGGTGTCATCATGGAAATTGTGATTTTCACACAAAAGCCCTGTGACCGCAGATCTCAATGGGTGTTTTTATGACAGAAACTCTGGCACACTACCGCTAATGTACCTGAACTCCCGCAGGAGTGGTAAGAATTGCCCCAAACCATTGCACCCCATTCTGTACCATCTGGAACTGAGGATTGTAGATACCGGCAGCAGACGGAGCAGTCATGATGAAGGTGAAATTATAGGCTTGACCTGATGCAACCGTCGTACCCGCGGGAAGTGAGACCCTGGTGGTATTGAGGAATGTATACCCATCCCCACGGGTGTCGTTAACCGTACCAAGTGCGGTAGCAGAAGCCGCCGACCACGATTGCGTTCCGGTATTTTTGACCGTGATGGATACCGACCGGTTCTGACCAGCAGTCATTGTAGCCGGGAGGGTATTCGATACCATCTGGGCATTATACGCTGGTACAAAATCCGAATCCAGGATCTGGAACGTATGCTGCATATAGGGTCCCCCGCCATTTGGGGAATAATACACCGCATCGTAATTCAGGTTCATCTTAAGCCGGAACAGGTCGTCTGGCCGGTTCGATGGCGCGCCCCAGCTGTTGAGAACAAGCCAGTAAGGGTTGCCCGGATCGGTAGTGTCATCGTAGCCGACAATGAGAACGGCATGTCCCCCGGATTCTATGGTACCATTGTAGGGAGTTGGATCAAAAATGGACGTTTCACTATTATATGCCCAGAAATTCTGGAAATTTGTCCAGCCCGGACTATTCAGGAAGAACGAATACACAACCGCTTTGTTCGAATTCAGGGCACTCTTGATGTTATTGATAGCGTTGAACTGCCCCACACCAGATGTCACAATAGTGGACTCTGATATGGAATCCATCTGGTAGTATGGCTGGGTCGAGATGGAACTGATAGGTACCGCGGTTGCATAGTTCCCGCAGGCAGTACTGGCATCCCCAAAATTTGCCTTCGCATTGGACCAGGGAATGGGGGTTTTGTCCGAGTTATACCAAGTAGTAAAGGTGCTCAAAAAACCACCGCAGCAGGCCCAACTGCTGCCCTGGCCACCGTCATATTTCGAATTAAAGTACTGGATAGAAAGCCGGTCGTTTATACCCGATTTGACATTATGATCGATCTCAAGAGCCCCGGTTGCTGCCCAGACCCAGCAGTCACCACACACACCCTGATCTCTTTGTGAAGGAGTATAGGGGAGATACAAAAGCAGGCTCTTTGGACCAGTGAGAGAAGTTAAAGATGGCGGGCTATTTTGACCCGCGGGAAGATTTCGAGCTAAAGCAAAAATCTGTTGGGATGCAGTATATTTTGGCGATTCGATGATCTGGGTCTGCATCTCATCCAGTTGATCTTTTGTAAAATGCATAAGGGGAAGATTTCCCTGATATACATCCGATGTAGTGGATGTCGAAGTTACATTAATCAGAACAGACGGGCTCGAAACACCATTGCTGGAGGCGGCTAAAACTCCCCCTCCGAACAGCATGATCGTCATCAGAAAAAGAACAAGACAGGTACAATATTCAGTCCTGAAATAATTCCACAGGGATCTTTGCTTAAGAAAACCTGAATGTTTCATCAATTCACTACCAAAAATTTGGGCACATATACCGGGGATTGACACATAAAAAAGGAGGGGGATTAAATCTGTCAGCAGATATGCTGATCCAACACCACCTTTTTTGTTCATTGGGGTTTGGTTACCCCCATCTGCGGGCTGCTGAAACGCGCCGGATTGAAAACTCATTTGAGTTTTCGCCCGGGCAAATGAGGATGAACTACACGCGCTGCTGTTGTTTGTTGTTTTTTAAGTCAGTTCACCGTGTTTGCGTCCAAGGTAACCGCGCTCTGTGCCAGCGCTCTGCCATGTAATATTGCGCCGGTCTTTTCTACAATCGCAGTTTGATCCAGGACATTTCCATTGAACGTAGAGTATGTTCCAAGAGTCGTCTGGCCAGCGACTACCCAGTAGACGTTCTTGGCCTGTGCTCCGCCACTGAGAACTACGTGCTGACCTGAGTTGATATCGAGATTTTGTGCGATCTCGAAGATCCAGACATCATTTGAGTTTCCCGCAAGGGTGACATCCGTGGGGATCGTCACGCCGGTACTCCATTTGTATACACCGGGGGCAAGGGTCATCCCGCCGATATTCCCGGCGCCAAGTTCGGTAACACCAGGAGCGCGACCGGCTGCATCCGTGTATGCTGCTTCCATATCGCTTACAGCGGTTGTCATGGTAGCCGGAGTTGGCGGCACATAATCAGCTGCATATACCTTCCCATTAACCAGGGACGATGTCGAAAACTGGTTCGAAGGATCCATGACAAGTCCAAATCCCGTCATTCCGGTCGCAGAGATTGGGCTCACACCAATATTCCCGACAATTGACGTGGTTCCGGTGGTCGTGATTCCTGATTTTGTCAGGATGACGAAGTTACCGGCCGTTCCAAGGTTCACAGCTGTTGCAGAGCCGCCGTTACTGGGGGCTACCGTTACTGTGGGGTCAATCACCGTGTTTGCATCAAGGGTAACCGCGGTCTGTGCCAGTGCTTTGCCGTATAATGCAGCACCGGTGTTTTCCACAATCGCGGTTTGATCCAGGATATTCCCATTGAACGTAGAGTATGTTCCAAGAGTCGTCTGGCCAGCGACTACCCAGTAGACGTTCTTGGCCTGTGCTCCGCCACTGAGAACTACGTGCTGACCTGAGTTGATATCGAGATTTTGTGCGATCTCGAAGATCCAGACATCATTTGAGTTTCCCGCAAGGGTGACATCCGTGGGGATAGTCACGCCGGTACTCCATTTGTATACACCGGGAGCGAGGGTCATCCCGCCAATATTCCCGGCGCCAAGTTCGGTGACGTCAGGAGCGCGGCCGGCTGCATCCGTGTATGCCGCTTCCATGGCGCTTACTGCTGTCGTCATTGCAGCGGGAGTTGATGGCGCATAATCGGCTGCATATACCTTCCCGTTAACCAGAGACGATGTCGAAAACTGGTTCGAGGGATCCATGACAAGTCCAAATCCCGTTATTGATGACGCAGCTATTGGACTCACACCAATATTCCCGACAATTGACGTGGTTCCGGTGGTCGTGATTCCTGATTTTGTCAGGATGACGAAGTTACCGGCCGTTCCAAGGTTCACAGCTGTTGCAGAGCCGCCGTTACTGGGGGCTACCGTTACTGTGGGGTCAATCACCGTGTTTGCATCAAGGGTAACCGCGGTCTGTGCCAGTGCTTTGCCGTATAATGCAGCACCGGTGTTTTCCACAATCGCGGTTTGATCCAGGATATTCCCATTGAACGTAGAGTATGTTCCAAGAGTCGTCTGGCCAGCGACTACCCAGTAGACGTTCTTGGCCTGTGCTCCGCCACTGAGAATTACGTGCTGACCTGAGCTGATATCGAGATTTTGTGCGATCTCGAAAATCCAGACATCATTCGAGTTACCTGACAGAGTAACATCCGTGGGGATGGTCACACCGGTACTCCACTTGTATACACCGGGGGCAAGGGTCATTCCGCCGATATTCCCGGCGCCAAGTTCGGTAATGCCGGGAGCGCGGCCGGCTGCATCCGTGTATGCTGCTTCCATGGCGCTTACTGCGCTCGTCATGGTAGCCGGAGTTGGCGGTACATAATCAGCTGCATATACCTTTCCGACAACCAGAGACGATCTCGAAAACTGGTTCGAGGGATCCATGACAAGTCCAAATCCCGTCATTCCGGTCGCAGAGATTGGGCTCACACCAATATTCCCGACAATTGACGTGGTTCCGGTGGTCGTGATTCCTGATTTTGTCAGGATTACGAAGTTACCGGCCGTTCCAAGGTTCACGGCAGTTGTTGAGCCGCTGTTACTGGGGGCTGACATCCCCCTTGCGGGATCCGTCACCGTGTTTGCATCAAGGGTAACCGCGGTCTGTGCCAGTGCTTTGCCATTTAAAGTCGCACCGGTCTTTTCCACAATCGCGGTTTGATCCAGAATAATCCCATTGAATACCGATCCTGTTCCGAGCGTCGTCTGACCAGCGACTACCCAGAAGATATTCTTGGCCTGTGCTCCGCCACTGAGAATTACGTGCTGACCTGAGCTGATATCGAGATTTTGTGCGATCTCGAAAATCCAGACATCATTCGAGTTACCTGACAGAGTAACATCCGTGGGGATGGTCACACCGGTACTCCACTTGTAAACACCGGGGGCAAGGGTCATACCGCCGATATTCCCGGCGCCAAGTTCGGTAACATCGGGAGCACGGCCGGCTGCATCAGTATACGCTGCTTCCATGTCGCTTACCGCGATTGTCATGGTAGCCGGAGTTGGTGGCATATAGTCTGCTGCATATACCTTCCCGTTAACCAGGGACGATGTCGAAAACTGGTTCGAGGGATCCATGACAAGTCCAAATCCCGTCATTCCGGTCGCAGAGATTGGACTCACACCAATATTCCCGACAATTGACGTGGTTCCGGTGGTCGTGATTCCTGATTTTGTCAGGATTACGAAGTTACCGGCCGTTCCAAGGTTCACGGCAGTTGTTGAGCCGCTGTTACTGGGGGCTGCACCGCCACCGTCAGTGAGGGTTACCGCTGCGGTGGGGCTAGTCACTGTGTTCGCATCCAGGGTAACCCCGGTCTGTGCCAGTGCTCTGCCGTTTAAGGTTGCGCCGGTGTTTATAACAGTCGCTGTTTTACTCAGGATATTTCCATTGAATACCGATCCTGTTCCCAGTGTCGCCTGGCTGCCTACCACCCAGTAGACGTTTTTAGCCTGTGCTCCGCCACTGAGAATTACGTGCTGACCTGAGCTGACAACGAGACCTTGTGCTATCTGGAATATCCAGACATCATTCGGGCCACCAGACAGGGTAACATCGGTGGGGATTGACACAACGGTACTCCATTTGTAGACACCGGGGGCAAGGGTCATTCCGCCGATATTCCCGGCGCCAAGTTCAGTAACACCGGGTGACCATGAAAGAGCATCAGTATACGCTGCTTCCATGTCACTTATAGCCGTACTCATTGTAGCGGGTGTAGAACCAGCATAGTCAGCGGCATATACCTTCCCGTTAACCAGAGACGATGTCGAAAATTGGCCCGAGTGATCCATGACGAGGCCAAATCCCGTTATGGCCGTCGCATTGATTGGACTTACGCCAACATCTCCAGCAATTGACGTGGTTCCCGTAGTTGAGATTCCGGATTCTGATAGAATCGCATAATTGCCGGCCGATCCAAGATTTACGGCTGCTGAAGATCCCATCACGCCGGGAAGTATCACGGCTGTCATCAGGACGAGTAACGCTATACTGAATACAAGGGAGAAACGTTTTCCTCCACTTTTTTTCAAACTTGACATTTTCAACCTCCTTGATAATCAGCCTAGATGCCGGCTTGGGTGATAGGATCTATGCCAGAAAGCAGATTTTGGAACAAAATTTGAAACAATGTACCCGTGCTGTTTTGAGAAATGAAGGGATTTTGAAAACAAGATAAATTACCGGGATATACCGCTCACAGGCACGGATCAGTATACCGGGACAACGCAATATCGATTGCATCTTTCAAACAATGTCACAGGGTTTTGTAAATCCGGCATAAGTGAGGAGATCGGAGTAACGCTACAGGAACATTCATTTCGTTATCTCTTTCTCCAGACGTTCCTCCATTTCGACAACTCTTTGGGTAATTTTCATCACTGAGTCCGGGTTGAGGGATATTGAATCGATGCCCTCCCTGACCAGGAATTCGGCGAACTCCGGGTAGTCGCTGGGCGCCTGCCCGCAGAGCCCGGAATGACGCCCGTTCCGCCGTGCACCCTGTATTGCCATGGATACGAATTTCATCACACCGGGGTCCCGCTCGTCGAAATCATGGGCAACCACCATAGAGTCACGATCGACCCCGAGCGTCAGCTGGGTCAGGTCGTTTGACCCGATCGAGAACCCGTCGAACAACCGGCTGAATTCATCGATAAGGAGGATATTGTTCGGGATCTCGCACATGACAAAGACCTTCAGGCCGTCTTCGCCCCGCACAAGCCCGTTCTTCGCCATTTCAGCCAGCACTTTTTCACCCTCGTCGAGAGTCCGGCAGAATGGGATCATGATTACCAGGTTTTCGAGACCCATCTCCACGATTACCCGTTTCATCGCACGGCATTCAAGTGCAAAACCTTCACGGTACCTCTCATCGTAGTACCGGGACGCCCCGCGGAAGCCAAGCATAGGGTTTGACTCCTGCGGTTCGAAATAACTCCCCCCGAGGAGGTTTGCGTACTCGTTGGTCTTAAAGTCGCTCATCCGGACAACGACCGGCTTTGGGTAAAAGGCGGCCGCGATCGTCCCAATGCCCTGCGACAATTTCCCGACAAAATACTCTTCCGGGTTCCCGTACCCGTAGGTAAGTCCGGCGATCTTTGCCTTCACGGTCTCATCGATGACTTGTTCCGGGTGGACAAGCGCCATCGGGTGGATTTTGATGTAATTATTGATAACAAACTCCATCCGGGCAAGCCCGATGCCGTTGTTGGGGATCATCGAGAAGGCAAAGGCCTGGTCAGGCTCCCCTAGGTTCATCATGATCTTTGTCTTCGGGCGCCTGAGGTCCTTTAAAGATATTTTTTCGACATGGAACGGCAATATCCCGTCATACACGATCCCCTGGTCGCCTTCAGAGCAGTTGACGGTGACTGCCTGTCCGGTCCTGATCTTTTCCGTCGCATCGTTTGTCCCGACCACTGCCGCGACACCGAGTTCCCGGCTGACAATTGCAGCATGGCAGGTCCGCCCTCCCCGATTGGTAACGATCGCTGATGCGGTCTTCATGACCGGTTCCCAGTCGGGGTTTGTTGTGTCAGCGATCAGGATCTCCCCCGGCCGGAACTCGCCGAGGTGGTTCACGTCGGAGATCACCCTTGCTGTGCCGGCCGCGATCTTTTCTCCTACACCCTTTCCTGTCGCAAGCACCGGGCCCCGCTGGTCCATGTGATAGGTCAGAAGAACGTCCATCGCCTCCTGCGAGTGAACGGTCTCGGGTCGTGCCTGTACGATGAACAACTCCCCGGTGATCCCATCCTTTGCCCATTCGATATCCATCGGGACGGACTGGTGGGCTTTCTCTGAGTAGTGATCCTCGATCCTGATCGCGTACTGTGCCAGTTCGAGGATCTCGTCATCCGTGATACAGAAGCGCCGGCTCTCATATTCGGGAACGTCCACATTCCTTGTCAGGACCTTCGAAGTTCCCTGCCCGTAGATCATCTTGATCTTCTTATCGCCGAGGTTTTTCCTGATAATGGCCCGGTGCCCGGTCCGTACCGTGGGTTTGAAAACGTAGAATTCATCCGGGTTCACGGCGCCCTGCACGATGTTCTCGCCAAGGCCGTATGAACCGGTGACAAAGACGACATCCCGGAACCCGGTTTCGGTGTCAAGGGTGAAAATCACCCCGCTCGAAGCCATATCGGAGCGGACCATCTTCATGACCCCGATAGAGAGGGCGACCTTGAAATGGTCGAAGTTCTGGTCGATCCGGTAGGATATCGCCCGGTCGGTAAAGAGGGATGCAAAACACTTGCTGCAGGCCTCCCTGAGTGCAGGATACCCACGGATGTTCAGGTAGGTTTCCTGCTGGCCGGCAAAAGAAGCGGTGGGGAGGTCTTCTGCGGTAGCCGAGCTCCTGACCGCCACATCGGTATCTGGGCCGTATTCTTTGCAGAGCGTATCGTAGGCCGCGCTGACCTCGTCCCAGATGTCGTCAGGTATACCGGCGCCGAGGATCAGGTCCCGTACTTTTTTTCCCCGGCTCTCGAGATCGGCGACGCTGGTCTTATCGAGGCCGGCCAGTGTGTCCCTGATCCCGTCAATGACGCCCCCCGTTCTCACAACCTGCCAGTATGCGTCGGCGGTGATGGCAAACCCGTTGGGAATCTTCACGCCGACCTTTGTGAGGTCCTGGTACATCTCGCCAAGGGAGGCGTTCTTGCCCCCGACGCTCGCAACATCTTCGTTCCTGATCTCCGCAAACCAGCGGATATATTTTGCAGTGCTCATACCAAAGTCTCCGTTTGTGCAGTTCTCATGCCTGAATGTATACTGCTGTGGATGACACGGGAGTTAACAGCCGCCCCGCATAGCTCCCCGTTGTCGTTCCTGACCGGCACGTTTACGATCCTTTTGCCGGTACTGACGATGACCAAGCCATCGATGATGGCGAAGTGGGGGTTGTGGATGATGCCGGCAGGTGCCAGATCGTCTTTACCATACGCCATAATGCCGTTTAGCCCTATTACGGCTGCATTTTTCAGGGAGATTGTGATATCCTGTGCAGAATATGGCGTTGCGGGCTGTGCCGCACTTTTTTTCTGCGGGTCAATGAAGACGAGAACGGTAATTATTGTATCTTCTTCTGGTTCCGGCATGGGTTTTCCATGGGAGCATAGGGTGCCGGGCGCTATTTATTAGCTGTGATGATTACAAATCCGGAAATGAAAACAGGAGGGTGTTCCCTGTTTAAAACGGGAAGATCAGACTTTTTTTGACATGTCTGCCTTCATGATATATTTTACGAGCATGAACACCACCAGCGCAATGATAATGAAATTGATCATGGCACCGACAAAGTCACCAGCCATGAAATTGATCGGCCCGACCGGAAGGAGTGCAGTCTGCCAGTTCCCGCCAGGGAGAATGACACTAACTACCGGCATGACGATATCCTTTACCAGCGCCGTGACCAGCGCCGTTGCTGCAGTCCCGATGATAAATGCGACAGCAAGACCGATAACCTGGTTTTTTTTCAGGAACTCAACGAATTCTTCTTCGAAGCCCCGGGCGCCTTTGCCAAGTTTCATAACGTCCTCCCTGAGTTCTTCCTCTGCATCTTCGGTATTCTTTATGTCCATGATATACCACCTGCGGGATGCGGACATCCCTGCCCTTCATCGACTATCCGGGCCCGATGGTGCGGCCATCTTTTAAGCGTTCGCCAGCGGGTACTATCGTTAAAATTTTACACCTATAGTAGTTCACACCTGATGCCCGGCCTTATAAATTATTACCCTGGTGTGTGAAAATGATCATGTTGAGGGAACAGATTACAAGAGGAATCTCTTACCTGATACCGACTCCTCCCTTTAACAGGTCAGGGAGACACCGTTCCGGCTCCCGGTGGTTTGCAACCAGCAATCAGAACCGCTTGTATACCTTCCACCCTATAATCCCCCTTCCACATAGAGAGACCACGGTTACCCTGATCGATAATACGGTGCCCTGACCGAGGTGAGTGTAACTTTCATTGGCTCTAAACAATGAACGAGATCGAGCTGCTCTTAAGGGGGGGTTTAATCAAAACGCACTTGAACGAAAAGGTGATGCCTACCCATCACCGGCTGACCGATTTAATCTCACTCCACTTTTATGGGTCAATCCCCGCTTCGAATGAACATCAAACCAAGATTTGTAAAATCCAGTCAGAGTTATCATCTTCCATAAAGAGAGATACGCTTAATTGGGAGCCGCAAAAACCGGGAGCCACAAAACTCGTGTACCGGAAGTCCGGCTCTTTGGACCCTGAAACGCGGTGATACCCATCAAACAAAAAAAACGCTGGCTGAAGTTCTTGCTTATTGCTCTTGTCATACTCATTATCGTAGCCGGAGCCTGGACCGGATATACGATCCTGCAAGCACGTACTCCCGTCCGGATCGGTGTTCTCCTTCCCCTCACCGGTGGCGTCGACCTCAAAGAACCGCTTGAATGGGCAAAAGATACCGTCAACCAACAGGGAGGTATCGATGGGCGACCGGTCGAACTCGTATACATGGACACCGGCACGGGCAACACCACGCAGATGGCTGAAGAACTCCTTCTTGACGATTCTATACAGATCGTTATCGGGCCCCGGAACAGCGACGATGTCTACACGCTTGCCCCGGAATTTATCAAAAAGAAAAAACTCCTTATCAGTCCGATGGCCACCGCCGGCAGCATCACTCTTGCATTCGGAAACCAGGGATACTTCTGGCGGACTACGCAGAGCGATGCGGCGCAGGTGCACGTGATCATGACCCTTATAAATAAAAAAGGGGCTCACCGGGTTGCCCTCCTTGCTGAAAACACCACGTACGGGGAGACATTCTATGACTGGAGCGGGTTCTTTGCGATAGAGAACGGTCTCGACCTTGTCTCGATACAGCAGTTTGACCCGGCCAGCAGCATGCTCGACGCGGATGTTGCAGACGCCCTGAATTCAGATCCTGATTATATCATTGCAGCCTGCGACAACCCGTCCGATGCTGCCACGATAAAACGGGCTATCGACAGGTCAGGTAAACCGGCAAAACTCTTCCTTACCGATGGGGCCGCCTCCCCGGCGCTCATCAGTTCGCTTGGTTCTGCGGCTGAAGGAATTGAGGGCACATCGCCGACCGCGGATCCATCCACCAATTTCTCGGCTGAGTATGAGGAGAAATTCGGCCACGCCCCCACGGACTTCGCAGCGCCAACGTACGATGCCCTCCTGCTTGCCGCGTATACCTCGGCCCGGCAGGAGGCAAACCCTTCTGAGTCCCTTGCCGCTTCGATACGGAACGTGGTGTCCGGCAACGGTACTTCACCCGGCTGGGATGCGCAGGCAGTCCACGGGAATATTCTTGCGATCGAAAAAGGACAGACCCCTAAAATCAGCGGAGCAAGCGGACCACTTATCTTTGACAAGGAGGTTGGCGTGGATCCGCTGACAACCTATTATTCACACTGGGTCATCAGGGACGGGGATTTCCAGACGATCGAAGTTTTTTCCGCAAACGCGAGCGCGAACGGTGTGTCGATTGCCCGGAGCCGGCCAAAGATACCTCCCCCGAACCCTCCCTCAAACAGTGGGGTGTCGCCAGTACCGGGGGTGGGGAAAAATGATTCTCGCCTCGCAAACGCGAGCGCGAACGGTGTATCGGTTGCCCGGGACCAGTCCCCGAGCCCTCCCTCCAACAACGGGATGTCACCACTATCGGAGGTGGGGGAAAAAGTCCCTCTCCTCACAAAAAAAGATTTTGAGGCAGTCATTGTTGCGCCCACGAACGGATGGATTAACTACCGGCACCAGGCAGACGGGCTGACCCTGTATACCCTGCTCCGTGATAATGGGGTCCCTGACGATCACATCATCCTCATGCTGTATGATGATATCCCCACGCTTCCGGAAAATCCCCTCCAGGGAAATGTCCATCATGTCCCCCAGGGGCCGAATATCCGGTTCGGGGCCAATGTAGATTATTCCGGTTCGCAGGTGACCGCTGCCACACTTAAAAATGTCCTGACCGGTACAGAGACTGATTCGACCCCGGTGGTACTGGACAGTAACGCGAGTACCGATGTGTTTATCTATATCGTCGGCCACGGCGATCCGGGGACGATCGACTTCTGGAACGATAATCTCTTTACCACGGATGATTTTACCAGCGTAACGGATACGATGAGCCGGGAAAAGAAATACCGGCAGCTCGTTTTCCTGGACGATACCTGTTTTGGCAAGAGCATTGCCACGAACGCAACAGCGCCGGATATCATCTACCTTACGGGAGCCGCCAGTACCGAGCCCTCGTTTGCCGCGACCTACGATATCGATATCAAACAGTGGATATCGGATGAATTTACATTAGAAGCTGTGAACCTTATCCAGGAAAACCCGAACATTACATTCCAGGAACTCTATACTGAGGCATACACGAACGTGACCGGCTCGCATGTCCAGATAATCACGACAGGAAATGTCAGCACGCTCGACGAACCGGTCCTGGAATTCTTAAAGCCGTGAACCGGAAAAGTCTTACCTTATCGGAACCACCGTCGCGGCTATCGCTGTTTTTGCGATATTTCCCAAAAAAACGGCTGATATCAAATGTATGATCTACACAGTCACGGACAATTTTACCCCGGTCGTCTCCCGAAAGCCATATCGCGATGTGTACAGGATATGGAGATTTATTTGTTTTTTGGATAGCCCTGATGATTCGTATGAACTTCCAGAAAGATTATGAAATGTGACGGTGTGTTCGATAGATAGGCGGCTGGTTGAAGTATTAATTGAATCTGAAAAATATCGTGTCATTCGTTTACCAGATAAAGAAAGGTACTTGCCCGGGGATCACGAAACGCCAGAGGGAAGCACGCCGGACCCGTGCAATGGTGTGCCTGATGACCCGAACGTCAGGATTTTAAACCATGCCAATAGGAATTGCAAAGAAAAAGGTTCTGGTTCGTTTATTCATCCAGAAGTTTATTTCGTATTATACCATGAGCAACGATTTAACACGGTCAAAAGACATCCCCGGGGTTATTTTGCTACCGTACATTAACGTTACCGCTTTCCAATCGATATCACTCAATTGTGCGGATGTATCAGACCCCGAGTAGAAAATACTGTCCGGATAATCCGTGGTTTCTCCCCAAAAACCTAATTCAGACAATAAACCCCGTAAAGTCCAGTGTGTTCGCTCGTCACCGGTAAAATCAGAATTAATATATAAGGTTTCAACCGTGGTATACGGAGTTGTAACGGTACTCTGAATATAGTTGATGCCACCCGTATTTGGATCTGTGGAAATTACTGTGTCAACAGCAGAATTTTCAACATTTTCCAATGATGATTCAGGTAAAAACATCACATTAATCGTGGCCATTTGCGTGTTTTTATTCCATGTGAATTTGTTGGTGTATGAATAATTATTGAACTGGGCCTTGAACTGTTCTATTGTTGCGGTGTCATTATCATCGCAATCACCTGAAATGGACAGACTGATGCGATTTACTGCGGATTTTTTAATTACGACATTATTGGGACCAAATGCGATGCTCATGAAAAGCTTTTTGGCATCTGCAGAAGATGCCGCCGTTTTGTTTGCGAGAGACTGTACCGTACCAGTAGTAGTACCCGCAGAAGATACCGCCGTTTTGCTTGTCAAAGATTGTACAGGTATAGTCTTTTTGGCTGCAACCGCAACCACAGGAATATTTTTTGCAGACAGGGAGGAAGTGTTCTGAAGATCTACGGGATTGGATCCATTACTGGGAACTCCCGTACTGGTATTGGCTATGGATTTTGCCGGATTCCAGATTCCGGATGCAGGTCCGATGGTGATGGCAAACAGGATAAAAATGATTAAAGCCATGGATAAGATAGAATATTGAAGAATCGCGGGCTTCATATGCACAGCTAAAAGAGGAGTGGTCCTTTTTTCCGCTGAAAGCACGAGACTTTTTGATGTATCGCTCACATTAACATCAAATCTGCCGGAATATTTTTCCTGCCGTTTAACAAAAGATGATGGAAATGTCTGTTTTGAACGGGTGATCGCTTCTGAATTGCGAGGTGTAACCGGGAGAATGCCGGCAATTCTGATAAGTCCGGGGTCTGAAACGGAGTCAGGATATCCTGTATCACTGTCACTCGTGGAGATCGATTTCAGCGCTTCGAAAATGACATAGTCGTTTAAATCATAATCCGGATCATTATCCGGTAAATACGGTGTGTTATCTAAAAGAGATTCGAACTCTGCAAGTTCGCTTTCTTCGAAATATCTTTCAAGTGTCGATTGGATTTCCTCGTACCCTATATCGGCATTAAAATGAGAGACCACTGCAGATCCCAGGAGGAAAATACAATTTCGGTCAATTTTCTGATGGGAGGAGGCCTGATTAAACATTCGCACGACACGTGTTAATTCATAAAGAACTGATTCCCATCCGGCACCCAAACCCAGTCGTGTCCTGATAATTTCAGTTATACCAGGAACACACAATTCTATTTTTTTCCTGTCCTGTTCATTGACCGCAGAAATATAGGCGGTTCTCTCTTCTTCGATAATCTTTGAAAACGTGGCTAATACCAACAGATAATTTGGTGCTACTCCTGTTTTCTGGATGAGATGGTATATTTTCTCAAAATCTGAAATAAGGGACAGGAGATCTCCGCAAACCTCGAGTCGGGGAAGATCTGTTGAAGGGTTGATTTTCCCAAAAAGGTTATGTTCAGCATATGCCTCGTCACATTTTTTCGAAAAAAAGAGAAAAACATCGTTGAGGTCATGTTCCTTAACAGGGAGCATATCTTTTTCAAATAACTCAAGAAACAAATGAATCGATCGTTTTCTCGTGGTATCGTTGATCGTATAGTAGCGGAGGCAATAATTATGGTATATCTGATAATCGGCATCATTGAACTGAATCCAGATTTTTTCCATACAATATGCTCTGCTCCTTGACTGTCGTCATTAATGCCGGCCCGGCGGATATACTCTCCCGGGTATTGCAGTTATTGCAGCAGTTATTGCAATGAAAATATCCAATGAAAATTTTTAGAACCTTATGGTCATTTGGCGGGTATCTCAGTTTCCATGAGGAAAAATCCTTTACTGTCGCTGGCTCCCGATGGTATCAGCAGGTTTGGAGGAATGAAAAGAATGGGTGACAAAGTTGATCAATTATTGGATTGAATCATTAAAGGTATCTGGATGATGGAACTCCGATCGGTTTTTTAAAAGAGAATGGTGATCTCACCATCTTACACGGGAACCAAGGTCATGCCGGATTTGTTCGAGCCGTTGCTCCTGATCCCGGATCTTTTGTTCCGTTTTCATTATGGCGAGTGCTATCTCGCTCCCTGGAACCGTTGTGTCGGTATCCGGGTGATAGGTCCTGACCAGGAGATCCCATAATCGTTTATTGACGTCAACAACCCGGGTAAGACGGGCGCATTCACAGAGTTCATTCCGGTCGATAGCGGCCCCCTTTGCCGCGGCAATTTTCTCCCTGATCATCTGCCGTCGGGCAAATACATGTGTTATGGCATCGTTCAAATCATCGGAGGTTACCGGTTTCACAACGTAATCTTCTATGCATATACCGTAATCTTCGACATCCTTTGGCGTGAGCCGTAGTCCTGTGAGCATGATGACCGGGATGTTTTTGGTCGCCGGATTTTTCTTGATCCTTTTGAGGGTTTCCCACCCGTCCATCGGTTCCATCCCGATGTCAAGCAGGATGATGTCGGGAACTGCCGATTCAAGTTCCTTGAGACACACCTCGCCGCTGGTTGCGACCCGGGTCACATACCCGCCCCCACTCTTGAGCATGCTGGCGATCACCTCGAGGATATCGGGGTTGTCATCGACAATGAGAACACTTTTTGGTTTTGCCCGCCAGAACCAGACAGAGCGGACAGAAGCAAACGCCCCGATCATGAGCAGCATAGCACCGGATCCGATGCCCAGAAGGCCACGGAGTTGTCCGGAGGACTCTGCAACAGGATCCGGTGTGCCGGTCCGGGGGGGCGGTTCAATTACCGGAATCCCTGACCTGAATGATTCGGGATTGTCAGGATCCAGGGGGTATAATGCAAAAAATGAGTCTATAGCGGGTTTCAGATTTACTGAAGAAAGAAGCGTTCCCTCCGTGGAATCATACAACCTGAATTCGGTAACATTCCGATCGAACGGGAAGATGACAACAAAGTCTGCTGAATCCTGACGATCTATGATACCCTGGATCAGGGGATTATCTGAAGTATTAACAATAGTGTCCCCAAACTGGAGCCGGGGATCCCAGACACTAAATGTTTTTACGATCGATCCATCGGCAGCGATCAGTTCCCCTTCGAAACTTCCCTGCAGTGGGAACAGGTGCGGGGCAGAGCCGTAATAGATTTCCGTAGATTTTGTCGTAATTTTCCCATTGTCGATATGCATGTTGACGCTGACGCTTTTGTCGTACTGGGCAGTATCAGCTGTGACAACACCGGTGAGACTAAACAGGACAAAACAGATGCAGATAATGGTGATACCGGACAAATGTTTCATGATTTACTCTCCCATGCATTAGGATTATTCAGGATGCTGGTAATCCGGAGGGTTGATGCCTTCCCGAATGTGCCAGAATACCCTTCGTGCATAATATCCGGATCAGGATCCCATCGCCAGAATTGTTTCGTACAGATGCTTGGATCCTCCTGCTGGATCTGCCGGCATGCTGAAGGGTCCCGCGAATTATTTATTGCATCCTTCACGCAGTTTTCCTGACTTGACCACACATTCGGGTCGGGATCATTCTGCCAGTACAACGTGTTGCCGCAGTAGGTATCGATGAGGCCGAAGACTGCGTGGCCGGTCTCGTGCAGGAAAAGAACTTTCTGATCTGCCGGGGTTTTCATCCAGGTCCTGCCCGTCCCGGGATTGACACAGCCGTTTGGCTCATCCGGTGGCCCGGTATCACGGCCATAGTACGTAGGATACAGGATTACAACGACATCTGCAAAAGGCACGGTATCCCAGAATTTCTCCGGGACCGTTCCTGCACACCCGTTAAATGCGTCAGCGAACTGGGAAGGATCATAATAATAATAGATATTGAACCGATCCCGGTAATCGGCGGGTATCGGATCTGTTTTGTCAGTAATCGTGTCCAATGTGAAGAGGGATTCATTAACCATCCCATAGACATCGGATACAAATGCACTTCGGTTTGTGACGTACTCGGTTGTATTGATCTTCTTTTGTTCGACGCTGTCGTATGTTGTGCCCGAGGGAACAAATACAATATTGATCTTTGTATCATGGGTGCCGGTTTCCTGGATCGTACTGAGAAGTTGTCCCTGAAGTCCGATTTTGACCGGTGACGCAGAAGGAACGACAACGCTTTGCGTATAATCCACATAACCGGATTTTGTTACCCGTACTGTGTGCGGGCCTCCGGATACCTGGCTGATATTCAGGATCCCAACCATCCCCTGCGAAGAAGTGGAATCTTCATACCCTCCATCAAGATACACAGAAACATCTCCAAGAGGTTCCCCTGTCGACACATCGAAGGTTGACAGCGAAAGACTATATCCGGGAATACCCGACGAGGTATTTTCACCCGGGGCTGGTTGTTCCGTGGGCGAATTCTGGAATCGTTCAGCAGACGTTGTCATTGTCGGGTCACCGGCATTGATGTACGTCACGATTCCTGCGAGTATCGCTACGATCCCGATCCCAAAAATAATACACAGTATCAGGATCTGCTGGCGACGACTCATGGTATCCGTTCACGTATTTCATGGGAGTTCCCACATCATGTGCGCTTTACATCCTGGATCCATTCGGAGGTTTTATCCGAACCGTTCCAAGCCTCATTAACCAGATGATCTCTGTTACTCGGGGGTGTTCCTTTGTTGAGAATCTGTTCCCGGATACAGGTAATCCGGCATTTCAGCGTGACAAACCGGTAGTGCATCATAATGCAACGGGTTGAACGCGAATGTGTGATTCCACAAGATCTCATAAAAAAAAAGAGGGGGGTGTGGTGTTACTCTTTTTACGGGTTCCTCCGGATGAATATCAGCAGTGCGACACCGATTATTGCAACCAGTGCTACGATGCCGGCAATTCCCATGAGGGACAGGCCACCGGGTGCTGCTGTTGCCTGCGTTGTCGTTGCCACAGGAGTCTGGGTAGGGGCAAGCTGGCCGGTTGCGCCAGTTGCGGGTGCTGCTGTTGACGGATTGTTCACCGACACAACAGGAACCTGGACTGGTGCCAGCTGGTTGGAGGAAACGATGCCTGCACCGCTGCTGCCTGAAGAACTACCGCCGCCGGGGCTGCCACTGAACATACCGTCGTCATTGCTGCCGCTGCTGCCGCCGCTGCTGCCACCGTTACTGGGGGCTGAAGGTGTGGACGGGGTGGGTGCCAGAGCGATCGTTACCGTATCACCGATAAGGGTAACCTGGGTCTGTGCCAGTGCCTGGCCGTTTAATACTGCGCCGTCATCCAGCGCGACATACGTTTTATCCAGGATGATTCCATTGAACGTAGAATCTGCTCCAAGCTCCGTATTGCCCGCGACAACCCAGTAGACGTTCTGTGCCTGTGCTCCGTTAGCAAGGATAACCTGCGAACTTACGTCGCTACTGAGGACTCCTGCTATCTGGAATACCCAGACGGCATTCGGGTTGCCCTGAGCGTCCAGAGTGAGAGTGTTGGGGATTGTCACACCGGTACTCCACTTGTAGACACCAGGGGTGAGGGTACTCCCGTCGATAATAAGTCCACCGTTCAGTTCGGTGACCCCGGGAGTCTGTGCGTTCGCTGCAGTGTATGCTGCTTCCATGTCACCTGTAGCGTTGGTCAAGGTAGCCGGAGTTGGATCCGCATAGTCTGCCGCATATACCTTTCCGACAACCAGAGAGGATGTCGAAAACTGGCCGGATGAATCATTGACGAGGTTAAATCCGGTTATTGCTGACGAAACGATGTTCGCCCCCATATCACCGGTGATCTGTGTGTCATGTGTGCCAGGTGTTGTCGTGATCCCGGTTTCAGTCAGGATCACATAATTGCCGGCCGTTCCAAGATCAACGTTTGAAGCGCCTGCGAACAGTCCGTAGGTGCTAAAGTGCGTGGATGTAGCCGATACGATGTGGTTGACGGTATCAACAGTGCTTGGGAGAGCTTCCCAGGACTGAGTCGCCACGTTGAAGTACTCTATTACGAGATTCGCTTCGGTGACACCTGCCGGGAGCGAAGCCGGGTCATACTGCATAGTGATGACCACTGAACTGACATTCGCTTCCAGTCCTGGTGCAGAAATGGTGATGTACCTGCCTGCTGCAATGAATGACGGAAGTGGCATTCCTGCAACCGGTGGGCTGGTATACGCGGTCACGGTGACCGGTGTACCGGACTGTACGGTGTTGTTTGTCGTGAAAACGATGGTAGTACCGGCCGACGCTGAGAAGTCAAGAGTTGTCGTTGCTCCCGAAGCAATAGTAGTATTAGTCGTTTGGGAACCGGATCCACTCGGACTTGTCGGGACATATGTCGCTGCCGTTGGGCCAGTAACCGTATTCGAGATAAGGGTAACATCGGTCTGTGCCAGTGCCCGGCCGTTTAAGGTTGCGCCATTACCGAGCGTAATCGCCGTTTGATCCAGGATGTTTCCATTGAACGTTGAATTTGCTCCAAGCGCCGTGTTGCCGGCGACAACCCAGTAGACGTTGTCTGCATTTGCTTCGTTAGCGAGGATAACCTGCGAACCTGCACCGCTACTGAGAACTCCTGCTACCTGGAATACCCAGACTGCATCTGCATGGCCCTGAGCGTCCAGCGTGACACTGGTTGGTATGGTAACGCCGGTACTCCACTTGTAGACACCGGGGATGAGGGTCATCCCGCTGATATTCCCGGCGCCCAGTTCGGTGACACCGGAAGTCTGTGCGTTCGCCGCAGTGTACGCTGCTTCCATGTAACTAACAGTGCTCGTCATGGTAGCCGGGGTAGGTGCCGCATAGTCAGCGGCATAGACATTTCCGTTAACCAGGGACGATGTCGAAAACTGGCCAGAGGAATTCAGGGCGAGGGCAAAGCCGGTCATTGATGACGCAGCGATCGGGCTCACACCAATATTACCTGTGATAACTGAGTTTGGAGTTCCGGTGGTCGTGATCCCGGATTTTGCCAGGATAACGAAATTGCCAGCCGTTCCAAGATCAACGGTTGTTGGAGTGGTCGTCCCGCCGCTGACAGTTGTTGTCGGGGGGGTAGCCGTTGCTGTTGGGCCGGTAACGGTATCGCCGATAAGGGTAACCTGGGTCTGTGCCAGTGCCCGGCCGTTTAAGGTTGCGTTCGTACCCAGTGCGATATACGTTTTATCCAGGATATTCCCATTGAACTCAGAGTTCGCTCCAAGCGCCGTGTTGCCGGCGACAACCCAGTAGACGTTATCTGCCTGTGCTCCGTTCGCGAGGATAACCTGCGAACCTGCACCGCTACTGAGAACTCCTGCTACCTGGAATACCCAGACTGCATCTGCATGGCCCTGAGCGTCCAGCGTGACACTGGTTGGTATGGTAACGCCGGTACTCCACTTGTAGACACCGGGGATGAGGGTCATCCCGCTGATATTCCCGGCGCCCAGTTCGGTGACACCGGAAGTCTGTGCGTTCGCCGCAGTGTACGCTGCTTCCATGTAACTAACAGTGCTCGTCATGGTAGCCGGGGTAGGTGCCGCATAGTCAGCGGCATAGACATTTCCGTTAACCAGGGACGATGTCGAAAACTGGCCAGAGGAATTCAGGGCGAGGGCAAAGCCGGTCATTGATGACGCAGCGATCGGGCTCACACCAATATTTCCACCGATTGTAGAGGTTCCGGTGGTCGTGATTCCGGATTTTGCCAGGATAGTGAAATTGGCGGCTGTTCCAAGATCAACAGCTGTTGCGGTGTTCGGCCCGCTGACAGTTGTCTCCGGGGGGGTAGCCGTTGCGTCCGGGCCAGCAACAGTATCCCCGATAAGGGTAACTGCGGTCTGTGCCAGTGCCCGGCCGTTTAAGGTTGCGCCATTACCAAGCGCTACATACGTTTGATCCAGGATATTTCCATTGAACGTAGAACCTGCACCAAGCGCCGTGTTCCCTGCAACAACCCAGTAGACATTATCTGCCTGCGTTCCGTTCGTGAGGATAACGTGCGAATTTACGCCGCTACTGAGAACTCCTGCTATCTGGAATACCCAGACTGCACTTGAATTGCCCTGAGCGTCCAGCGTGACACTGGTTGGTATGGACACGCCGGTACTCCATTTGTAGACACCGGGGGCGAGGGTCCCGCTGATAGTTCCGTTGTCAAGGCCGATAACATCGGGAGCCTGTGCGTTCGCTGCAGTGTATGCTGCTTCCATGTCGCTTACAGCAGTGGTCATTGTACCCGGGGTGGGTAACGCATAATCAGCTGCATATACATTCCCGGTAGTAACCAGCGTCGATGTCGAAAACTGGTACGATGGATCCATGGTGAGATTAAATCCCGTCATAGATGACGCAGCAATAGGGCTCACGCCAATATTACCGGAGATATTTGTGTTCTGTGTACCGGGTGTTGTCGTGATCCCGGATTTTGCCAGGATCGCGAAATTGCCGGCCGTTTTAAGATCTACGGGTGTTGCATTGCCTGACACAGGAACCGAGCTGCCGGGTGGTGCCGGCATGTTGTTGATGACTGTGTGGTCAAAATCTGCAAGAACGCCGCCATCCGTTGATGTTACGGTGCCTGCCGAGTAACTGACATTAACCGTATCACCATATGCAATAGGCGTGCCGGATGTCGTCAGGTCAATCTTGGTGGTGGTTGCATTAAGAACGGCTGCACTGAACGTTCCGGATCCTGCGCCATTGATCTGATAGGTGAAATTTTCTACATTGCCAGCCGGGCTGTTCATCGCCTTGTTGAAGGTGATGGTGATGATGGTTCCGGCTACATTGGTCGCTGCTGAATTGACGGTCGGGGCTGGAATCGCACCCAAGGTCACCGGCGTCGGGTCCGTTGCTACCGTATCCGCATCAAGGGTAACCGCGGTCTGTGCCAGAGCCTTGCCGGTAAACGATGCACCGGTTTGTATTGCAATACTCGTTGCATCCAGGACATTCCCATTGAACTCAGTGTAGGTTCCAATCTGCGTTGCTCCACCGACTACCCAGAAGACATTCTTTGCCTGTGCTTGATTAACAAGGATAACGTTCCCGGCAGTGCTGCTGCCTGATGCTGTAGTGAAAGTTCCCGGTATCTGGAATACCCAGACTGCATCCGGGTTGCCCTGAGCGTCCAGAGTGACACCTGATCGATTTATGTCCACATTTGGATAAGTTGTAAACTTATAAAGACCAGGATCGAGTGTTAGTCCACCAAGCTCACCAGCAGATCCAATATTAGTATAATCTGGAGAGGTTTGCCCGTTGGCCGCAGTGTACGCTGCTTCCATGTTGCTTACAGCTGTGGTCAGGGTTGCGGGAGTAGGTACCGCATAGTCAGCAGCGAATACACTCCCATTAACATAAGTCGATGTCGAAAACTGACCTGAGGGATCCAGGGCGAGACTAAATCCTGTGATTGTAGTCGCTGCGCCGGGACTCACTGCAATATTGCCGGTGATACTTGTAGTCCCTGTGGTCGAGATTCCTGCTTTTGCCAGAATCGCATAATTGCCAGCTGTTCCAAGATTAACAGCTGTAGCATTAGCGCCCATCACGCCGGGAATTAACACGGCTGTCATAAGGCAGATCAATGCTACGGTCAAAACAAGGGAGAAATGTTTTCCCCCGCTTTTTTTCAAACGTGTCATGTTCATACTCCTTGATGTTGCTCCTTGATGGCGGCTCGGGATATAGGATCGTTGTCAGGAAGCAGTTTTTAGAGCAAAATTTAGAATCAACATATCTGCTGTTTTTAGAAAGGGGGAATGTATTGCCCGGAGAGAAGAGAATATCAGGATTAGTTTTTTTCCAGGATTAGTTCAAGGACCCCGTCGGAAAACCGTTTCTTGTTGAATTTTACGTCGCAGGGAATGGTGATCACTTTTTTGTACTGCATCATCGTATCAGCTGCAATAATAGTAACCAGCGTTGAGGAATTTTCAAGATCGACCCTGATCTTCTCCTCGGCGATACCGGGCAATTTTGTAATGATGCGGAGGAATTTTCCGTCATCAAAAAGAGTTGACACTGGTTCGATAGTTTTGATTGGTCCGGTCATGTGAGAAGTTCCCGTGCTGGCATCGTTTGTGAACCTGATGGATGGGGCTGTTTTTATGTATTGTTATGTTTGGAGGAAATTTTCCTTATCGGATGTCTGGAGTGAGGAATCCACATCCCCAACGTTTGGGATTCCACCCGGTGCATCCGTACGCGTGGCATCGTGCCGGTTCTTTGTCAGCAGACTCCACACGGTTAGATGAGGCGATTAAACAAGGCATTTTTTTTCTGAAAGATGACGATCGACCTCCCCGGGTAACATTTTACCTGATGGCTACTACTTTGTGAAAGCAGATAAAGCAGACTGGATTTTACAATTCTTGTTTCGTTTTTTGTTTTTAGTACTTCACTAATTTCAGGTTGGATCAATAACCCCAAAAAATCGGTGCTGGTTTAAGGAAAAACCGGAACGCCCACATCTCTTCATCATTTTCCTATACACCTCCAATCCGGATTCGGGCCCCTATGGCATCCCGGGGACCTGATCGGGTACCAGACCATCAACCGGTCGACCAAAAAACACCCCTGACAGAACACCGCTAAAGGGAAATTATAATTCCCTGCAATTTGCCCGGTTTTTTTATTTTTACCACAAATCGCGGAGATAATTTCCGTGATGGACAAAAGAGGCCCGTTTTTGTGTTCACCACCGGGCCCCGATGAGAAAATACGCCCGTTTTGGCCTTGGATTGTGGGGGCGGGACCGTGTATCTGACAACTGGGGGGTTTACCCCATAAGGGGAGGGATAATTCAAGGTTCATTGAGGATAATCGAGAGAAGTACTGGTTCCTGGAAAAAAACTCCGGGGTTCTCCAACAAATAAAATGTTTTTTGATCATGTAAAAAATCCGGATCCGCACAGAACTTAACCTTACAGTTCAGCTGTAACTTTACCGTTAAACGGTAAAGTTACAAAATGCTTCACGTCAGAGCCGGGGTGAAAAAAGAGCAGGAGCACGAAAATGTTGTTGTACAGAATCGTTGAGAACCCGGTCTGCCTGCTCCCCGGACATTCCTGCTCCTAAAAAAAGATCCCAAAACAGCACATCTTTCCCGTAATTGTTATTTTTTAAAAACCAATCGGGTTAAAATGTCCTTTGAAGGAGTTCATAATGGTCTTGGCCGGTCCCTGTCAAAAGAGATCCTCCCCCCGGTCACCAGTATCGGCATAACAGAGAATGGCAAACCGGGTACAGGAGTGCGGTTAGAGATCACGATACCCCGGGGGTATACCGGTACCGGTAACTGCCCTTTTTAATAGGAGTTGCAGATTGTGCAGCAGAAGACAGGATTTCTTAAAAATCCTCCACAATCGATGGTGAATACACTGGAAAATTAAAAACCCCGGGGCCCGAAATGGTTGCCCGTCACAACATGCTTCACGTTTGACTGATATCCAGTCCACACGGATCAGATTCTTCCTCGTAATGGTAAGTTCCTCCCGAAATATGAGCATCACATTCGGTCAAATGCGGGCACAGCGAGCAATCCAGAATGGTTTTGAAGGTCATAAGATTATCAGATATCAATACTACTGACATTATCCGTATAACCTTTTGGAGACTGTGCAATTTTTGTAAAAAGATCTCCCGGGGGATATTCAGTCACCCTCTTTAGAGAAATGGTTCAGTACATTCCCAAAAGAGCAGTTCCTGGAAGAACTCGAAAAAGCAGGAGTGAGACAACCAGACGTGCGGACAAAGGGGGAGTTTTTAGTTACCCTCAAGGGTACGGTGTTCCTGACCCCGGGCACCATCTTTTTTTCTCATTGTGGTCTGATTAAATCCCCGCTTATTGTTTTTTATCGTTGAGGCCCGGGTCCGTTCCACTTCCACCAACTAAAATATGCTGGAACACCAGTTTGAAATCATTGAGTTTCTGGCCGATGTGTTTTTTCCCATTTTCTGTAGGACAGTACAATTTGGATTTTCCTGAAACCCTGATCTCAAGGTACCCGTCTTCCTGAAGATCATGGAGGATGGTATACACCCGTGCCTGAGGAATAAATACCTTGTACCGGTTATGAATCTCATGAACGATATCATACCCTGAAATCGGTTTATCCAGAAGAGAAAGAACCACCGGTTCCAGCGATTTTTTTATGACATCATCGATGGTTGACTGGGGAACAACAGAAACCGATTCGGCAGGGAATGAATGATGGGCAAACGATAGAGTCGTTTCTTTCCCGGTTGATACGATGATCTTGGGAATGCCCTCGGCCAGGATTTTTATCCGGGTATGATCGATTTTCCCGATATTCAGGGCAATGATCCCGGAAACGGGAAGCCCTTTCTCCTTTTTGGTAAGAAGTAATTTCCGGATCGCCAGTATATCATCGAACTCTTCAGTTTCAGAAAAATCAAGCAGGATTTGCAGCGAATCCGGTGTACCTGCATCCAGCAGGGATTCAGTACACTTTTCAAGTACAGGCAGCAGGGCAAAAACTTCGTTTCGTTTTATCCGGTGGGTGTACAGTTCCTTTTTCAGGATCTCTTTTGGAAAGTATTTCGGAAGTGTGGACTGGGAATAGGCAAACAGGTTGCGTCCTCCCTTTCTTATGCTCTCCTCCAGTGAAAATTTAAATATTGGTTCTTTTGCGACCTGATCGGTATAGAGGAAGAGAACGATGTCGGTGAAAATATCTTTTAAAAGAACGGTTTTTATTTCCGGTAGATCGAGATAGGCAAGACCATCCTGTGCCAGGGTGCCGGCTTCGGTCTCCTGTATACTTTTCTCCCGTGCCGATTTTTTTGATTTCTGCTCCTCAAGTTCTGTCGCTTTCCGGAACAGTGCCACTTCAATGGCGGCTTTGAGTCCCAGTTCAGTGAAGGGTTTTACAATATAGCCGTAGGGTCGGACACTGTTCGCTTTTTTAATAATCGTATCGTCAGCATACGCGGTGATAAAGACAACCGGAATACCCAGTTCGCCCGTGATGATTTTTGCCGCTTCAATACCATCAATCTCTCCTGGCATCACGATATCCATCAGCACGAGGTCCGGCATGAGACTCCGTGCCTTCTCGACAGCGTCTTTCCCGCATGCAGCCATACCGGAGACGGCATATCCCATTACGCCTAACCTCCGCTCCAGCTGCATCGTGATGATTGCTTCATCGTCAACAACAAGTATTTTCGACATAGTTATGCTCCTGCAGGTATCTCAGGAAATTCTATACGAATTTCAGTACCTTTTCTGCTCGTAAAAATAATCGATCCTTTCAATTGATACTCCACCAGTGTTTTTACCAGTTGGATTCCAAGACCGTTGGAATGACTAATATCAAAATGAGCGGGCAACCCGATTCCATCATCCTGAATCAGGATCATAATCCGGCCGTTCTCCTGCGATACAGAAATCCCAATAGTTCCATGTTTTCGTCCTTTGAAGGCATGTTTGTACGCGTTGGACAGGATTTCATTCAGGACAAGGGCACAGGGAATTGCCAGGTCAACCGGGAGAAATACATCCGTAGAATTAATCTCACAGGAGATCTCGTGTCCCTTATCGGAATAAATGCTTGATAATCCATTTATCTGGTCCTGGATCTGGGCGGATAAATTGATTTTTCCGAACAGTTTACTCTCATACAGCCGTGTATGGATCTGCGCCATAGTCTGGATTTTGAGCATCATGTCGGTCAGTATGCCGTTTGTCGATTCATCCTGGGAATTCATCCGGGTCATATCAAGGAGGCCGGATATCAACTGGAGATTATTCTTGACCCGGTGGTGGATCTCACGAAGCAGCACTTCTTTTTCCTGTACGGATGCAACAAGTTTTTCCTCTGAATGCTTGCGATCGGTAATGTCCCGGAAACTCCAGACCCTGCCGACAACAGTATTCCCGATTTTCTGGGGTTTTGAATAGCGTTCAATAATTTTCCCGTCTTTAAATTCGATCATGTCAAAGATTTCGCGACCCTGGTGGGACTCGAGTTCTTTAACGCTGGCAGAAAATTCTTCGGAATTTTTGAGCTGCGGCAGGACATACTTCATTACCTGCTCGTTTTCCCCTGATGCCAGCAGATCCGGGGGAATGTTCCACAGGTTCATAAAATTCTGGTTATAACTGGTGATCTTACCCAGATGGTCAACCACATAGATAGCGTCTGCTGTTGCTTCAAAAGATGCACTGAGGAGAGAGAGGGTTTTTTTAAGCATTGTATCCGCTAACTTTCGCTGCCTGATCTCCTCATTCAGCGTCACGTTTATGTTTGCATATCCCACCGCCCGCAGCCTGTACTCGGCCTCTATCCTTTTTCTTTCGGTGATATCCTGCCCCTGCGCGATAGTTGAAATTATAGTTTTCCCATCAGATCCAAAAATGGAGGCAGAGTTCCAGAGTACTGTCCTGATCTCTCCCTTCTTGTGGAGAATGGGTATTTCCACGCTCTCCCAGCGTTCCCCTTCAAGAGTGGTCTTTTTGATAAGATCCATCGCCTCATCCTGGCATTTCCCCGGTAAGAGTATATACACGGACTGTCCGATGACTTCCTTTGCTTTCCTGCCCGTAAGGTGTTCAAACGCACGGTTGAACAGGGTAATGCGGAATTCCGGATCCCAGACCATAATAGGGGCGTTCGCGTAGGTGATAAGGTTGTCAAGATATTCCTTTGTTTCACGAAGTTCATCCTCAACCTGTACCTGTTTGGTTACATCAAATGCGACTTCCCCGGCACCTATGATAGTCCCGCGGGCATCCCGGAGGGGAGCGTGGAGTACATGATAGACCCTGCCGGGTTTGCCGGGCTCGTTGAATTCTATAACCTGGTTTACCGACTCCCCGTTCAGTACCCTGCGCCACTCGTCCACGGTCCTTTTCTGCTCTTCGGGGATATTGGCGTAGAACTCAATCATGCTGGCGCCTAAAGTAAGATCCTTACCGGTGAGTCGCTTAATCTCATCCTTATACGTCTGGTTGAAGAAAATATACCGGAAGTCCGTGTCCTGCACCGCAATGATTACCTCGGTCCCTTTGGTTACGGCCTCCAGCAGATCATGCGCCCGGTTAAGGTTCTTCTCGTTCTGTCGCAATGCCTCATCTGTCAGTTTTTGTTCGGTCAGATCGATCATAGCAACCCCGATCCCGGTGATCTGCCCGGTTTTGTTTACCAGGGGTTCAAGATACAGGTCAAAGTAGAATTGCCTGCCATTAATCGTCAGCCAGGTTTTCTCATTGACTTTCTTCCCCGTTTTAAGAATCTTGCGCTTAAGTCCGATCAACCGTGCCGCTTCTTCCGGGGGGTAGATGTCGGTGTCTCTCTTACCCCGGGCCGATTCTAACCGCAGGGTGCCCTGGTAATACGTCCACTGGAAAACCAGGTCTTTATCCAGGATCGCTACCGATACCGGTGCATTCTTCAGTGCCAGCTGGAAGCGTTCCTCGCTCTTCCGGAGTTCCGTTTCCACCCTTTTTTGTTCGCTGATGTCGTGGCTCGCACGGATGATCCCGATGAGCTTGCCGTCGTCATCAAAGACCGGGGCATCGTGGGTATAGATGGGAAACACATGGCCGTCCCGGTGACGTACGAAGTACTCCCCGGCCCATGTCTCTCCCTTCATGAATCGTGCCGCGATCTCCCGCGCCTCGTCCTTGGGGGTCTCCGGTGTTGCAACATCGGCAAACGCGTGCCCCATGATCTCATCCGGTTTCCAGCCATAGGTCTTCGTCGCAGCCGCGTTCAAGTAGATGATCTTCTCATCTGTGTCGGTCGCGATGACTGCATCCCCGACCGCATTGAGCATCCATGCCTGCAACCGGAGCTGCGCATCGTCTTTCCTCCGGTCGGTGACAACAACGCTGATCTTCGTATCCTCATCGGAGGAGAGGGCGTTCAGGGAGATGATGACGGGGATAGACGAAGATCCCTGCCTGATACGGACCCGGATCCGGCATGCACTCTTGGTGATCTCACGCATTGCATCTTCGATCTCCGGGATATTGTCCGGGGAGATATGATCGAGGATAGATGTGCCGGGTACTTTGTCCGGGGGAATCCGCACCATGTCTGCAAACTGCGTGTTCGAGTACAGGATCATCCCGGTCCGGGAGAGGGTGAGCGCCCCTTCCCGGATATTCTCTATGAGTACCTGGTACGGGTGATCGGCCCCTTCGAGCGTGTAGACCTGATGGAGATCGCCTTTCGAGACAACGATGGCATCCACTTCGCCGGACCGGATGGCATCGAGCGTCTCCTCAAGCTCGCGGACCTTCTCGCGTAGTTCCCCGACTTCTTTTTTAAGGTCAGCGTCTTCCCGTTTCATGTATATCCTCCGGCTGTTTTTTTAGGCTGGCCTTTTTTTATGTTCGCGGGACAAGGTCGAGACCGACGAGCACTCTCTCTTTGCGGGTCATATCCCCGATGATCCGCCGCAGGGGGAGGGGCAACTTCTTGATCAGGGTCGGCGCTGCGAGCACGAGGTCGACCGGGTTTTTTGTCCGGTCCAGGTAGATATCGATCACTTCAAGTTCGTACCTCCCGTTCAGGTACTCCTCGCAGATCTTCTTCACGTTCTCGACCGCGGTCTGCGACCGGGGGTTGTTGCCGGCGATGTAGAGCCGGAGCACGTAGCGTTCGGTCTTCCGATTCTTAAGTACCGCCTCGTACTCGGCGGTCACATCGCCCTTCTCCTTCCTCTTTACAGGGGCCTTCATCTCACGTCACCTTCCTGAGGTCCAGGCCCACCAGAACTTTTTCGGTGTCGGACAGGTTCCCGATAATCTTCTTGACCGGGGTCGGGAGCTTCCGGATCAGCGTGGGGACGGCGATGATCTGGTGGTCCTTTGCGAGCTGAGGGTGTTTTAAGAGGTCGATGACCTCGATCGTATACTTGCTTTCGAGATAATTCTCGCAGATCTTCTTGAGATTTTCAAAAGCGGTCAAAGAATTCGGGGTCTGCCCGGCAACGTACAGCCGCAGGATCCATGCATCTCCCGCTGACTCTTCGTTTTCCTTTTTCTTCTCCTTCCGTTTTGTATTCGATGTAGTTGGCACAATTTCACCTCGTCTTATCGTGCGATCCGTATCACCGGTCGACATGCCGCTGGGTCGCGATCTCCTTTTTCGTCTTTGCTGTCGCTTTCTCGCGGGAGATGTCCTGCCCGATGAGGATCTTCATCTCATCTTCCTCGCGTGCAAACCGCTCCCTGATCAGCGCGATCTCGTTCTCCATCAGTTTTCGCCGGCTTTCGAGCTCGCGCTTCTTGCGTTCTATCTCCTCGTTCTTGTGGAGCCGGTCGTCGATCTCGCTCCCCTCCTGTGCCATCCGGGCGGAGCCGAAGAGAACTCCCTCGCTGCCTTTGTACACATCCATAAGCTGGATACCCTTATCCGACAGGATGAACTCGCGGAGCTGGTTGGAGTGGGCCATCCCCCGCACCTTGATAATAGAGAACGCACGGTTCCGCTCCCCGTTTCCCTCGACGTTCTTGAGGATGAGCCACGCGTCCATTAAGGAAGATACGTGGATCTCGGTCGGTTCGACCGTATAAGCCCCGGCATCCACGTCGTTCGAGAGGCTGGTAAAAAGCCCGGTTATCTGGAGGGACTTGGCAAAATCGATGAGGCGCATCAGCATCGAGCGGACCTGGATGTCATCACCTATCGGGTAGAGGTTGGAGATGGGATCGACTGCCACGACACCGGGCTTGAACTCCCCGATAAGTTTCAGCATCACCGAGAGATGCATCTCGAGGCTGTATGCCGTCGGCCGGACCGCGTGGAACTTCAAAAGACCGGATTTGACCCATGGTTCAAGGTTTACTCCGATAGACTTCATGTTCCGCAAAAGCTGGCTCTCGGATTCCTCGAAAATAAAGAAGAGGCACTTCTCGTTCCTCCTGCACGCTGCATCGATAAACGTCGCAGCGATGCTGGTCTTGCCGGTCCCCGCCTGCCCGGAGATAAGGATGGATGACCCACGGTAGAACCCTTTTTCCCCAAGCATCATGTCAAGCCGGGAGATGCCGGTAAAAATATGCTCAACAGATGCCTTGTGGGTGAGGGACATCGAAGTAATGGGGAGAACGGAGATGCCGTCTTCGCTGATCAGGAACGGGTATTCGTCCGTACCGTGGATGCTGCCCCGGTACTTGACGATATGCAGGCGCCGGGTCGCGATCTGGTTCGTGACCCGGTGGTCGAGAGTGATAACGCAGTCCGCAACATATTCTTCAAGGCCATACTTGGTGATCGATTGGTCCCCGCGCTCGCCGGTAACGACAGCTGTCACGCCACGGTCTTTGAGCCAGAGGAAGAGTCGGCGCAGCTCCGACCGGAGGATCGCCTCATTTGCAAAACCGGAGAAGAGGGCTTCCAGCGTATCGATTGCAACGCGTTTTGCGCCGACCTCATCGATGAGCGCGCCGAGCCTGATGAACAGGCCTTCAAGATCGTACTCGCCGGTCTCCTCGATCTCGGAGCGCTCGATAGTGATATGGTCAAGGACCAGTTTCTTTTTGCGGACGAGTTCGTCGAGATCGAATCCCATCGACCGGAAATTCATCTTCAGGTCGTCGATCTTCTCTTCAAAAGCGACAAAGACCCCGGGTTCACCGTAATCGGTGATCCCCCGGACAACAAACTCCATCGCAAAAAGTGTTTTCCCGCACCCCGGGCCGCCGCTGACAAGCGAGGGACGGCCTTTGGGGAGTCCGCCCCGGGTTATTTCATCAAGTCCCTTGATCCCTGATGGGATTTTTTCGATCTCTGCCATTCCTTCAATTGCGTCAGTCTTATTTTTTTTCATAACATCATCACGCCCCTCATGCCCCTGATGGAACTATTATATTTGCCGCTTATATAAACGAGGCAGGGCAACCTGTTTCCGAAGAGGGGCTGATCGCCGGCGATCCAGAACCGTGACATGGACTTACCAGGTGTATATGCGATGAGGATTGGACCCGGGGTTTTCGTGAATGTTTTCCCAGGATTTGGTACAGGCCCCCTGCCAGGTTTTGCCAGTGCTAAAAAGGAGATGGCTGCGATAGCAGCGACGATTGTTTCAATCATAATTCCGATACAAAAACTTTTCTGGATACTTAAAAAGCATCACTCTGTTTGCAATTTTTGCAATGAATGATCCGTTGATCCCCGTCAGTCATGGTTTTCCTGGTCCTCGCAGGGAAGAACATCACAGATCATTTGTCATTACTCCAAAACATTTGTGAGACGCTATCGCACATGGGGTGCCCCGGGATTACCGGCATCACTCACTCTGATACGGGGAGTCCTTGCAATAGAGCCCGGTTCGGTATCGCGGTTCCCGAAAATGACGTGTCGTTTTTTAATAAATTATTTCCTTAAGATATGGGCTGTAACGATTGGACCTGCCCTGATTACTCCAGTGGGTTTATGATTTATAACACTGTAAATCTGTTCCGAGGTAGTACCCGGTATTACAACTGATACATTGCCCATTGACGCAGGTACTGTTACCAGTACAATAGGTATTGACACCACATGTCTGGTGACACAGATTATCGTTCCCAAGAATATATCCTGCATTGCATGATCGACATTGCCCACTGACACACACTCCGTTGCCGGTACAGTAGGTATTTCCACAAGCCGGGTGACACTGTAAATCTTCCCCAAAAATGTATCCCGTGCTGCATCCGTGACATTGCCCATTGACGCAAACGTCGTTCCCATTGCAATAGGCATTGACACCACACGCCGGGTGGCATAGATCATCGCTTCCGGCAACATATCCGGCAGTACACGGACCGTTATTCAGATAGTCTTGCAATTCTTTTGGGCTGTTAAAATTCCATCCTTTGTAATAGAGCGGATTATTAACCGCACAAATATCCGGATTATCACATACGAGGTACCCTCCCGTTGTTTCCATTGCGATCCATTCTCCGGGTGAGACTTCCGCTAATACCCAGGCGTGGGTTGATTCTTGAATGGTGTCAATATTCCGGGTAACATTGCCTATTTCGATAGTTGCATTAATTCCCTGAGTCTCTACCATATCCCAGACATCTTGTGACATCTGAACGCAAACATACATGTCAACCAGAGTGTAGGTATGGGTTTTATGGTACTCTTCGACAATTCCTTTAATTGTTGCAATGTTTTTCTCTTCCTGACTCTGGGGAGCACTCGTTTGAATTACACTGGTTTGTGGTATACCGGTTTGGGTCGCACTGGTTTGCGGTATACTACTTTGAGAGGTGCTCGTGCATCCGGCAAGAACGATCGCCGCAACACAAATAATCAGGAAAGAGATCATTATGCTTTTCCGCATAATCCGTTGATCCTGTTCTGAAATGATAACTATTGCCTTTTTATCTCCCTGGGATATCGCACCATCCCGACATCTTAAGATTTCTTTGAACCGGCAGAAACACTAAAACTTCTCACCGGGTAGGATCCTTATCGGAAATGCGGTTTTTCGGGCTATCGATACACTGTCGATCATTCCGACGTTCAGGGGTACCTGGATCCATTATTTTCGGGAGCCATATTTCTTGTTCCCAGGCCGCCATGGCACGGTCTTCAGGGTGATTAAGAAAAGCGACAGTCTCATGAACCTTACGCAGGGCTGACAGGAGGCGGTCGCGAATCCGGGAGTACTGTTTCCGCCGTGCCTTTATCCACCTGCGAGGTTGATTAGAGCGGAGCCGTTCAACGCTATTCATACAGGTCCTTCCTTATACGTTCGATAATCGCTTCGGGTTCCCGGTAATAGGATATGAGAACTTTTGCGACCTCTTTGTAATGCCGGATCTTTTTGATGCGCATCCACTCCAGCACTTCCTGCCGGCGCTTGAGTTCTTCCCGCATCCGGTTCTCGTTCCAGCCCCGGGCCTCCATGATCTCTTCAAGGATGTAGGACTTTCCCGAATAGGTTATCTCGTCGGTCGCTGACCGCCATTTGAAGACCTCGTTTGTGATCAGTTCGTTCGTCCTTGGGTCAATCTCGAGGATCTCGACGATCTGCTTGTTCCGGCGGATACGTTTACCCCCGATCTGGGCCTGCACCTGGATGCAGACAAAATCAAGAGCCGAGAACATGTTCCGAGGCACATCCATGGGCGGGTTCTCGATACGGTGGACGATACTCGATACCGAGTCCGCGTGGATCGTAGAGTACGTAACATGGCCGGTGCTCATCGCCTGGAAGAGCGTCTGGCACTCCTTGCCACGGACTTCCCCGACAACGATATACTCAGGCCGCTGCCGCATGGCGGCACGCAGGAGTTCGTACATGGAGATCTCCCCGCGTCCTTTCATATCAAACGACTCCCGTGTTATACTCGGGATCCAGTTGGGGTGGGGAAGTTTCAATTCCCGTGTGTCTTCAAGGCTGACGACCTTTGCCATCGGGGGAATGAACAGTGAGATCGCGTTTAACGAGGTGGTCTTACCGGATGCTGTTCCCCCGGCGAAGAGTGCGGATTTGCCGTTCTCGACGGCCAGCCATATATAGGCAACCGAAAGCGGGGAAAACGTGTGCCATTCGATGAGATCGGTCGGGGTGATTGGCTCATCCTTGAACTTACGAATGGTAAATGTTGAGCCATGGGCAGTTACTTCCTGCCCAAGCGTCATCTGGATACGGGAACCATCGCTCATGGTCGCATCGAGGATCGGTTCCGCAATGGAGATGTACTTGCCGGCACGCTGGGCTAGTTTCGTGACAAACGAGTCGAGTTCCTCGGCATTGTGGTACATCAGCGTCGTCTGCATCGATTCGTAACTGGCATGGAATGCAAATAATGGAACGTTGACACCATCGCAGGAGATATCCTCGATGTATTTGTCATGCATAATCGCATCGATCAGGCCGTCGCCCAGAAAATCCTTGTGCAGGGAATACAGTATCTTCTCGCGCTGGACCGGGCTGAGCCTGATCCCGAAATCTGCCAGGATATCATCCACAAAACACCTGAACTGCCGCTGCGCCTCCTCTTTGGATATATCATTGGTGTTGATATCGAGTGTATCTGAGAGGCGTCCTTTCAATTCTTTTAACTGATCTTTTTCAGATTCGGAAAGAACGGGTTCGATTACCTGATAGGTATATTCATGCGTAGAGTGGTCATAGATGACCCGGACATATGCATATGGTGCATTGATGGGGTACATCTCCATCTCTTCGATACCAGGTTTCGTTTCAAATACAAGATCTACAAGGGGACCATGTAATCTGGGATCATATTCCACAGTTGCCGAACGCAGGACGCTGCTGAAAAGTGCCGCCAGCCTGGATTTTTTTGCCAATGGTTTTTTTAACTCTTCCGGTTCAAGGGAACGTTCCGTTTCGAGATCCCTGAACCCTGCGTTTGAAAATTCCCGCTTCCATATATCTGCAAGTTCCGGGGGCAGGGTTCCGATCCCGGAGTTCTCAAAGGCGTTAAAACTGCCATGAAGTTTGATCTCGTCGATCCGGAATGTCGCACCTTTGGGGAGAATAAGTCCTGAGAGATCAGAGATTTGATCTACAGAGATGATCCGCTCATCTGTATCACTCAGAACGGTATCGGCAGACATCTTTTTGGATACCTCTTTATTTGTTGCTGTTTTTTTCCTGAAAAATGAGGAGGTCCGGGGATTAGGGGAATCTTCTTCAATAATTTCGACAGCAGGTTCCGGTTGAGGTTCGACCACAGGAGGAACAGCATTTTCTTTTGCCGGGGAAATGGGAACGGCGGGTGCAGTCCCCGGTTGTGCCAGAAACATTCCCAGCACATCATGCACATCGTCTCCGGAAAGGCCGGGTGCCTGCAAAACCGGTTCCGCTGGGAGCATACCTTCAAACAGGTCAATAAAATCTTCAGTATCCTGATCCAGGAGGGGGATACCACCGGGGGAGGCGTCATCCGGGGCGTCGGTCTTTTCCGGTCCTGCAAAGAAAGCGTTTCCGGGATTGTTCATGCCGGATTTTTGTATACGTGCAGGAAACTCACCGGTCCCGCCCGGCTCCGGGTTTCCCTCTTCGGGCTTTTTTTCGGGATGTCGTGCGGCTGTCGGGCCGGCCGATTCATCCGCCGGCATCTGACGGATTTTTTTTATAAGGGAGATTATATCGTTATGAGCCACAGCTTCCTGTGCTTTCAACATGAAGATCCTCGTGTCCGATGATGACGGGTAATGGTATTTTTCATCCTGTATCCAAACCAGCCACTATCCAATGGGACAACGGATAAACCTGTCCCGTTGTTGCAAATTTTGTTTTAATGGACGCATGCTCGTGATCCACCCCATTTTTATCAGTTCATGTCAGCGAATGTCCCAATGTCATACTCAGCCGGTATTCTGACATTCATAGTGTCCGGGTCCTCAAAACCCCATGAGACCGGATATTCTCATTGTCATCCTGTCGTTTTCCGGGAATTTTTCAGAAGCAGAACAAATAGCCATCAAACAATTATGGCGTAAGAAATACCTGACTGGATCATACGACCAGGGTATCGAATTCTCATCAAAGAGATCAGATGAGGCGATTCACTTAATCCGTAATTACCTCATGAAAGACATGACCACGCAGTTCGGCACCGGGTATGAAGCATGAACTGAAGGCAAACTCCTGTTTAACACCAGGGAGTGTGGGAGACCGGAGAAGGACTCTGATGTAAGCGGGGATACGAAGTTCTGTACAAACCCGACTCTGCCGAGCTCAAAAAATGCTACGAACTCGGGCAGGATGTTGCACGCCGCGTCAAGGTGATGTAATCTCCCTTTTTCCTCCACGCCAACGCACCCTGCCCCGTCTCTCGTGTGCCGGTCGCACTGCACCGGCGACCTGATGTCACAATGCCACGGCATCTTTTTTTTCTTTTGCCCGGTTATTCTGCCAGCAACGACAGCAGGAAATTTCCGGATTTTTTTTTGCAGGAATCATGGAATAGGAAAAAAGATTTTGGACCTGACAGGCTCGCACCCGGGCCACGAAAACCGGAAAAATATGCGGGATCCCGATCTTCACGGACGGTACCGGAAAAACGCCCGTAAAACCGTCCGATTGAGATCCTCAAAAATCAGACCGTTTTTGGCCATTTGTTTGCCAAAATACGCCCAAATTGAGCCCCATATAATGCCTCTCAAAGCCCCATATTCGCGTTCTGGCAGCGGTCATTTTCCGGAACGTCCAAATGGCAATTTCACCTGAGATCTGCCAAAAGAACCGCATTATCGAGCCCGTTTTAATTTGCCCGTTTTCGAAAATAAGCCCGATTTGGGGTTATTTTTAAACGGAGCCCGATACGGGCTTCTTTTGGGTCGGTCGGAAGGTAATCGGAGGCAGGAATGAGCCCGGATTGGGATCATGTCACTTAGGGAGCAAAGAGCAAAAAAGCAGGAAATGACGGGATTTTAGGAGCAGGGGGGAATAGTTTTTGGGAAGAATTTGTAAATTTCCGCAGAAAATTTTTACAAAATCCGGCGGACTGATCATAAAAGAAAAAATTTTGCGGTTCAATGAAAAAAAATTCTTTGAGCGTTTTGATCTTCTCGGTCTGGTGGCTGTAACGAATCCACCGGAATTAATCAGAAACCGGACGGGAAGGCTAAATGATTGTTGCAGCGGTTTTGCAGTGCGATATGAGCGAGGCTTACGCGCAAAACGCCTCGTCGGGTTTTGCGCTACGCACTTACCGGGATTGTGCTGATCAAGTCCCTTGTCCAGCGAGGGCCCGATGAGGCGCCCGAGTGACCCCGAAGGGGTGGGGGTGGTCGCAAATTGTAAACGAGAGTTGAAGTCTGGTCTCGTGATGATGAAAAAACGTTTCCGGATCTTAATGCTTAACCAGACTCAAATGATCCCTATTCAGAAGAAGGAGTCCGACATCGAATATACAGCCGTTGAACTTTCACACCATGTTGCAGGAGCTCACATGGGCGGCGAGCACTGTGAATCCATAACTGTGTGGCAGAATGAGCTGGGCAACCCGATTCATTCAATCGCAAGGGCAATGCCCGAGGCCGCCCAACATACGTGGCCAGTTAGACACCTATGATATGGTGAAGATTAAGTTCAATCAGAAAATTATTGGCCTAGCTTAATATTGAATGCTTTTTGAACTAAAACAATATGAAAGGTATTGAAAAGCATATATTTGGACCCGGTTGTACGGTCATTAACTATGAAGATGGACACGGTAAACCACTTTTTTCTACTGAAGAATACACAAGAATTGTTAATACCCTCTCTGCTCAAGCAAAATACAATAGGGGAGAGTTTATTTCAAAATGTAGCGAAGTAGATTACGTTTTAGGAATAGCAATAAGTTGGTTTTTTTTCGAGGCGGATAACGAAAAAACAAAAATTTTCTCCGAATTGATTCTTCGGACAGGCTTTTTTTCTTTCACGCAGAAGAAAAAAGTCCTTGAATCATTAATAAAAAATTATCCGGTAAGATATCCTACTGTAAAAGAAAAAAAACAAGGAATTTCTCCAAAAATTAACGAACGTGATTAATGATAGAAATATTCTCGCACATGGAGACCTTATTATTGATGTTAAGGCAGGTCAGGTATTAATCTCATATTTTGATTCAAATCGATTAGAAGAGAGTGCAAAGCCTCTTACGACAGAGTTCTTTTCAATTTTGCAAAAAAACATCTCATTCGTCAATAGTTATTGTTTCAAGCGTCTTATCTTTCCTGCATAATTTAGCCAATGGCTCGCGCTGTAGGATAAACATTGGAGAATCTAACTCTTGAAAAAGTAGTGCTGCTATGGGGATTCGAACCCCAGTCGCGGGCGTGAAAGGCCCGCATGATTGGCCGGACTACACTATAGCAGCGCGTTGCTCTAATTAGTTTTACTCTGCCTGATAAATAGGTTATGGAAATACCAAACGGGATGAAGCCGGTTCACTCCCATGCCCCGGTAAAAAAATATTATCTCTTCCTTACACCGGTCTTCTTTGCGGCAGACTTCTTTGCCACCGGCTTTGGTGCAGCACTCTTCTTTACTGCAATCTTTCCGATCTTTTTAGCTAAAATCGCTTTCGTTTTTGCTGCCTTTGCTGCCGGTTTTTTCGCACCTACTTTTGCTTGAGTATAGACGGGATATCCCTCGTGTTCGGTCACGGTATGGAACGCTGCAATCAGCTGCCGGGTGATCGGGCCGGGTTTTCCTGTGCCGATGACCCTGCCGTCTACCCATGTGATCGGGGCGACCTCTGCCGCCGTCCCGGAGCAGATGAGCTCATCCGCGGTATAGAGATCGAAGTACCCGAGGTTCTGCTCGCGGAAGGTGATCCCCAGCGACTCCGCGATCTCCTTGACGACCATCCGGGTAATGCCCCGGAGGTTGTTGAGTGTGTGCGGTGTGATGATCTCGCCGTTCTTGATGATGTACAGGTTGTCGCCCGAACCCTCGGCCACATACCCGTTCGTGTCAAAGAAGATCGCCTCGTCGCCGCCCTTGTAGTTCGCCTCGATCTTCGCGAGGATGTTATTTAAGTAGTTGAGACTCTTCACGTTGGGCGGGAGCGACTCTGCGGCGTTTCGCCGGACCGAGACAGTGATCGCCTTCAAGCCCTTCTCGTACAGGTCGCCGTACATCGCACCCCAGGTCACGGCGATGACGATCACCGAGGCTTTCTCGCACTTGCGGGGGTCAAGGCCGAGATCGCCGACGCCCCGGGTAATGATCGGCCGTATGTAGGCATCTTTGAGATTGTTCCGGCGCAGCGTCTCGCAGATCGCCTCGGCCATCTCTTCTTTGGAGATCGGCGATTTGATATCGATCGTTTTTGCCGAATCGTAGAGCCGGTCGATATGTTCCTTGAGCCGAAAGACCCTGCCATTGTAGGCGCGGATCCCCTCAAAGACGCCGTCGCCGTATAAAAGACCGTGATCGAAGACGGAGACCTTTGCGAGGCCTTCGGGCACATATTTCCCATCAATGTAAATGATCATAAATTGTTGTGGGGTGTGTATTGTCTTGTAGTTTTTCTTTGATCCGGTGCGGTTGATACGTTTGGGGCTCGTTGGATTAAAAGTTCGATATGATACGGAGTGCCTTAATTGCCCTATATGTACGATGAGTGCCGACGCCCCCTAATGGACGCCCCCGCGGCGGATCAATAACTAAAAAAAATACTGAAAAACACCTTGCCCCACCGTGCCTCGGAGAGGCCTTCATGGCGGGGAGCCCGCCTATTAGATTCCAAGGACTCTGCTGATCGGTGATGCCCGGTCTTTTTCCACCGCTTTCTCTGATGAGCCCCACCGATCCCGCACGGTAAGGACGCGAACCGGAAATAAATCTGGAACTCCACCCAATCAGAAAACCCTGAACCTAAAAAAAAGAGGATGCGGTTCGCACTCGGTGACCAAACCCTTACTTCCGGCACCGGCAGCCGTCGACAAAGTTCCGGAACATATCCCGGCTTCCCACCGGGTGCAGGTGCGTGTAACTTCCGAGCGTGTTCTTTATCACCGCGCCATCCAGCCGGTCTTTGATGCCGATGCCCCGCGAGAGATTGTAGGCATACTGTGTCGATGCATCGAGCACCACTTCCGAGTAATGGAACTCGTGGCCCCGGAACCGTGCGGCACCCATCGGGCAGCAGGCAGCACTTGTTCCCTCCACGTAGCTGACCACGCGCCGGGCCGGCATCCGGGTCTCGCCCGGAAATACCCCGCACATCGCACCGGAGAGTTCTGTCTTCCGGCCCTGCCAGCCCTCTTTGAGCACCATCCGGTCGGTGAGGTACATGAGCCCGCCGCACTCCGCGTAGATGGGCGTGCCGTTCTTTGATACATCACGGATCGATTCCCGCATCCGGTTGTTTGCCTCAAGTTCCGGCACGAAGAGCTCCGGATACCCTCCGCCGATGATGTACCCGTTCGCCTCCGGCAGCCGGTCATGGACAGGGCTGAACTGCACGACGCTCGCCCCGAGCGATGAGAGGACATCGAAAAGATCGGCATAGTAAAAGTTGAACGCTTCATCATAAGCAACCCCTATACGCACGTCCGGTTCCGGCGCGGGGTCAAGCGGCGAACTCTTGTGGGACGAAGGGATGTCCCTTGCAAGCAGAAGGAGCCGGTCGAGATCCACATAGTTCCCGATAATGTCCGTGATCGTCCTGATCCGCTCGTCAAAATCTCCCCGGCCCGCTCCCTCGCGGTACGGGACAAGGCCGAGGTGGCGCATGGCAAGCTGCATCTCCTCAATACGGGGGATCGCGCCGATCACCGGCACGCCGCAGTAATATTCAATCGCCCGGGTCGCCTTATCCGTGTGCGAACCGCCCTTGACCTGGTTGAGGATAACCCCGGCGATCCGGACATCGGGATCGAAAGCCTGGAATCCCTTCACGATTGCAGCGGCACTCCGGGTGATGCTCTGCGCTGAGACCACGAGCACGACCGGCAGGTCGAGCGTTTTTGCGATGGCGGCCGTGCTGCCGGTATCGTCCAGCGCCTCGGCCCCTTCATAGAGGCCCCGCACTCCTTCAACAAGCGCGATGTCGGCACCCCGGCACCCGAACGAGAATATGTCCCGGATCTGCCCGTCGCCAAGCGCAAAATTGTCAAGGTTCCGGCAGGGCCGGCCCGAGACCGCGGCAAGGTACGACGGGTCGATATAGTCCATCCCGACTTTGAAGGTCTGGACAACTCCCTGTTTTTTTAAGAGCGCTGCAAGGGCAAGCGTGATGCTCGTCTTTCCGCTGCCGGACCGGTCGCCGGTGATAAGTACGGCTTTCATTGCGCGAGACTCCTGATCACCGCGCCAAACTCGCTCTCCACGATATCCCGCACGCCCAGCGTCTTTGGGTGGAGGTCGATCTCAACGAGTACGTGCTGGTGCCCGATCACGTGGAGCGGCGCGACCTGACGGGGGCCGTTTGTCACCGAGAAACACTCGATCCCGGTAGTATATTCCGGTGGGATCGCATGCGGGACGCCCACGATGAACGCAAACTGCGGTGCAAGTTCCCGGATACGGGCCCCGAGCGCATCGCCGTTTGCCCCGTACTCGTCCAGCGCCCCGATCACTTCCAGCGGCACGCCGCGCTTTGTCATCTCGTCCCGGATCCTCTGGGCATCCACCCGAACCTTGGGCAGGCCCCGGTTATCGACGTTTGCGATGTAGGTAACATTTACATCGGGACAGGCATCGTGAAGTGCGATCAGTTCATCGGCGAACATGTACGCGGTCTCCTTTTTTGCGTTTAAGATCGCGACGCCCTTTGCTCCGCTCTTTGCGCATTCGATGAGGCGCTGTGCGGCGACGTGTTTTAAATCGCCCCGGGAAGGTTCAATGTATGCCTGCGACGCGGCGCCCCGGATTTTCTCGACCTCGTTTGCTTTCTCCATGAGCCGGTGCTGGCGGACGAGTTCGTCCCCGGTGATCCAGCCGGCCTCCTTTGCCGCGTCAAGGGTCGCAAGCACCCCGGCAATATTTTCCGGGAAGCCCGCGTGAATGTCAACAGCGATTGTTGGTGTCGTGACGCCGGCACTGTCAATTGCGGACGCAAGATCCTCGCCAATGATCATTGAGACGCAGGTGCCGATCACGGCCATCTTCTTTGGGGCAAAATGGTCTTCGGCATACCGCAGCACCTCTTCAAGCGGCTTCTGGCCGCCAAAGATAAACTCGTTATCCGCAAGCGCAGTCGTGAGTACCCGCATCCCGTCCTCTTCGAGAAGCCGGGCGTGCTTAAACGAACAGCCCGAGGGGCCGTGCAGAATGGCGACATCCACCTCGAGGTCACGTGCGGTATAAAGTGCGGCCACGATCGAACTCGGGCGGGGGTGCATGAATCGTGCTGGCATCATTTTTATCTCCAGGTTTTGACCGCAAGCACAATGGCACCGGTCGTCGTTTTTTCAAGGGCGCAGCGCTCGGCCTCTTCGAGGGTCGGGCAGACTGCGTCGATCTTCCACGGGAAAGAAGCCCCGGGTTCTCCCACCGGTTCCGGTGAGTCGCCAACCCAGATGACCGACCGGGGCCGGATCGTCCCGATTGCGGACATGATCTGGTTCTGTGGGAACCCTTCGCAGACAGCTCCGTCGCCTTTGACCGATCCAATCACCAGCGTGATTTCGGGAGATCCTGCACAGGCACGGGCGTACCGGGCGGCCTCGATGGTTGTTCCAGCAGTTGTACCGCTGTTTGCATTGTCGATGACAAGAATGTTGTTATGTTTTTTTACCGACATGCGCCCTGCCACACCGGCAAAGGTGGAAAGCGGTGCTGGATCGTACCCGAGCATCACCGCGGCCGTACCGGCAAGTGCAAGAGGGACCCGGTACCCGGAGAGAGCAAGCAGGGGGCTCGTGAATGCTGTGGTACGGCCGCCAAGGGTGATCGTGCAGATCGTGCCGGAGACACGGGCAACATCGTCCAGTTGCACGGCATCGGCATGTGCCATGGCCGGGATACCGGGAGCAAGCAGGAGGCGCTGGCTTTTTAGTGCGGATGCGATCTTTTCTGCAAGCGCACTTTTTTTCCCGACAGCGCACCGGTAATCAGACGGGGATGTGATGATGGCAAGGTCGCCGGCGCCGGTCACCCCCAGAGACTCTTCAGCGACAAGCCAGCCACGAAGGGAGACTGCTTTTTCTGCAGCCGCAAGCACCGAGGCCGGTGTAATACTTTTTTTAAAGAGCACCGTTCCTCCGGGCATTGCATACGTCCCGGTTGAAGTGTGCAGGACACCAGCGCCGGGCAGCAGGTATGCGAGTGCGTGCGCCGTTGTCGTCTTTCCCTGCGCCCCGGTGATCTCGATCATCGGATGGGGCACACGGCCGTCAAGCAGCTGCCGCACCGCTTCGTGATGGGAGATCACCGGTTCCGATCCGGAGCGTCCGGCAAGCAGCGGGTGAGCCGGGTCAAGGTGCACCGGGGCAACAATGAGGTCGTATGTCTCTTGTGCGGCCCGTTCTGTGGCACCAGGTGTCGTGCCCCGGTACACGTCAACCATATCGACAGTATGGCCGGCCCGGGCAAACGCTTCCCCGATCTCGCAGCCGCCATGGATCGTATCGAGTGCCAGAATCCGCATATGCCGGTTCAGATAAGGGTAAGCGCCTTACGGGCGTTCTTGACCAT
>CAYVTY010000005.1:0-76976 GCA_964454995.1 uncultured Methanoregula sp. | reverse complement strand
TGATCGCGTAGAACAGGGAGGAGAGTTTTTCAGGATACCGGGTGGGTTCGATGAAGGTGACCGTGGATCCGCCTTTTTTGAGGTTATAGAAGGTGATATCGCTTGAGGTGCCTTTCTTTCCCAGATCATCTGCATAGCCGTTCGGGGCCAGGACGGCGACGGTGATATTGGACATGATACAGCGTATTGGAGTTCATTGGATATGAGGATTTTTTATAAGTATTCATATTGGTTTTTGTGGGAGGATGCCATTTGAGATCTCTCGGAAATTACCGGAAAAAATCGCTTAACTCCATCGATCAATACCATTCTCTGATCGCTCCGTGTCGGATCAATCCCATGTGAAATTTACCTCGGAAAACCCGTTTTGTGCTATTGGTTTAAAAACAATTATGTATAAGTATAATTATTGGTTTAGAGATGAAGTTATGAAGACCGAATCGATGAAAGTAGTGATCCTCGCCGGGGGGTTGGGTACTCGCCTCAGTGAAGAGACGGTTATCAAACCTAAACCAATGGTGGAGATTGGCGGCAACCCAATCTTATGGCATATCATGAAAATTTTTTCTCAATATGGTTTTAACGATTTTATAATCTGTCTGGGGTATAAAGGGTATGTTATAAAGGAATATTTTGCCAATTATTTTCTCCATATGTCCGATGTCACGATTGATATAAAAAATAATAAAATCGAGATTCACCAGAATTATTCAGAGCCATGGAAAATTTCGCTTATTGATACCGGCGACAACACGATGACTGGTGGTCGTGTTAAAAGAATCCAGTCATACATTGGAGACGAGACATTTATGCTTACGTACGGAGATGGACTATCCGACGTCAATATTCCAAATCTGATAAAGTTTCATAAAAAACACGGCCAAATCGGAACGTTGACCGCCATTCGTCCTGTTGGGAGATTTGGGGCGCTGGAGCTAAACGGTCCAAGCGTAACAACATTCCTGGAAAAACCGGAAGGAGAGGGAGGATATATAAACGGCGGATTTTTTGTCTTCGAGCCGCAATTATTCGATTATCTGAAAGATGATGCAACAATCCTCGAGAGAAATCCCCTGGAAACACTGGCAAAAGAAAGACAACTCAATGCGTTCAAACATGAGGGATTCTGGTATCCGATGGATACGTTAAGAGACAAAAACTATCTCGAAAATCTCTGGAGCTCCGGTAAAGCGCCATGGAAAGTGTGGGACTGATGAACTTCAAGGATAAACTTTCAGCTGCCTTTCGGGGAAAGACCGTCCTTATAACCGGGCATACCGGGTTTAAAGGGGGATGGCTGGCATTATGGCTGCACTCACTGGGTGCAAAAATTGTCGGCTACAGTCTTGATCCCCCCACAAATCCTTCATTTTTTCAGGAGACTGGACTAAAAAACCTGATAACAGATATACGGGCGGATATACTACAGAAGAAAAAACTGGAAGTGGTTTTGGAAAAATTTCATCCGGATTTTATTTTTCACCTCGCAGCGCAGCCACTCGTCCGGGATTCGTACAAGAATCCATGGGCGACATTTAACGTAAACGTTATGGGAACCGTCAATATTCTTGAAGCTGTCAGGCAGTCCCGATACCCGACAACGTGTGTCTGTATTACCAGTGATAAATGCTACGAAAACAGGGAATGGGTCTATGCCTACCGGGAAAACGACGCTCTCGGGGGCTATGATCCGTACAGCGCCAGTAAAGGTGCGGCTGAAATTGCGATTGCATCGTACAGGAAGAGTTTTTTCAATCCGGAATTAAAAGCACCGATAAGCGCAGTCTCATCGGCACGGGCAGGCAATATCATTGGCGGGGGGGACTGGGCGGCAAACCGGATTGTCCCTGACTGCATACGATCTCTTGCAAAAGATGAGAGCATTCGAATCCGCAACCCTGACGCCATACGCCCATGGCAGTTTGTGTTGGATCCCTTATCCGGGTACCTTTTACTTGCGCTCAGGATGAAAGAAGATCCAATCCGATACGCGGATGCTTGGAATTTCGGCCCGAATTATTCAAATAACATTACGGTCCAGAAAATCGCCGAAATGGTGATACGTGAATGGGGCACGGGAAGTTGGGAAATTGCGTCGCCAGATGGAAATTTAGTCCATGAAGCAGGTTACCTTAAACTGGATATTGCAAAGGCGATGACGAGACTGGAATGGAGGCCGGTGTACGGAATCGATACTGCGATTCAGAAAACTGTTGAGTGGTATAAGCATTACAACTCCGGAAATAAAGATATGATGACAGTTTCTTTGGATCAAATCAGGGAATTTATCAGCCAGGCAGAAAAAAATTTGAAGTTCAATCGCATCTGAAATCTGAAATACTATACTCAAACCAGAACACAGGAAAATATTGTTTAAAAAACAGATGAGGTCAATTTCCAATTTTTATTCTTCTCTGGGTAAGACCTGAATTATGGATTTTTTTTGAAAACATACAATCGGGACAATATAAAATTGAAAAATGTACCCGAAAGCACTCCGGCTAACTGGGCTATCGTTTTTATGGCAGGATTAAATTCAATGAGAACCAGATTCAATACTATCAGATTAATGATTAGACCAAAAATATTGACAAAAACGTATTTTATGTAACTTTTCCTGTTTATCTGGAAGTTTACAATATTTTTGAAACTCCATACATGATTCAGAACATAATTTTGGGTGACAGCTATAACAAATGCAATGACCGCTGAAAAACTGGCGTTAAAATGTAATATATCTGCACATATAAAAAAAATCAGAACATTAACAACAGTACCGAGTGCTCCAACCATTAAAAATCTCAAAAAACTGTTATTATGCAATTCCACAATTTTTCCATGGCAGGTACGGAAAAAACCGATATCATTACGGGGAGGCATTAAAAATCAAACCTCAGTCTGACAATTGTGACAATGTATGTCAAAATGAACAAAAGTAAATTTCTTTTTGTATGACCGAACAGCCGTTGTTTAAAAGAATATGGAATTTCCAGAACTTTTAATTCCTTGTGATCTTTTTTAATTTTATATAATATCTCCTCGACAATGTCAAAATTTTTACATTTCAGGGTCAGTTCCTTCAGGTGGCTTGTTCTATATAATTTGAAACTATTAGAGATATCTTTATACCGTAAATTCAGAACTACGGAATAGGTCATATTGGTTATGTAGCTCATCAGGATCAATAACCAGTTATTATCTGTCGAACCACCATCGATGTACCTCGACGCGATAACCACATCGTATTCATTTTTGTAGTTGTACAATTTACTTATAAATTCCGGCGAATGTGAGCCGTCTGCATCCATAAAAATAGTATATTCTCCCCGGGCGCGATCAATACCGGTCCTTATCGCATCCCCGTAGTTATTTCCGCCTGTTCTTTGGATATATGACACATTGTTCTCTTCGCAAACCTCTTTTGTGTTGTCCATTGCATGCCTTGTGTCGATTATAAGTATTTCATAAGGATCTCCAATCTTCGTAATTTCTGATACCAGTCGCGGGAGCAGTAACCGCAAATTTTCTTCTTCGAGGTAACACGGCATTATTACGCTTAATTTTATTGAATTATTCATTCGAACCGGTCCATTCCAGCATTTTATCTATCCCATGTATTTTATCCGTTTTGGGTTCCCATCCAATAAATTTTTTAATTTTACGTATATCAGCAACGAATATTTTTTGATCGCTCATCCGGGCAGGGATTATATCGTATGTTAATTTTATATCAAGCCGGGCTTCAAGAATGTCGAAAAGTTCCAGCAGGGATAAACTGTTCCGAATTCCTCCGCCGATATTAAAAACCTGTCCCTTTGTCCTGTCGATATTTTTTATTACACCAAGATAGAGATCAACCATATCATCGGCATACAATACATCCCTGACCTGTTTTCCGTTACCTGATATTGTAAAAGGTTCTTTTAATGTACCCTGTTGTGTTTCAACAGCTTTTTGGCAGAACCAGCCAATCCAGCCCTGGTCTATTGTCGAGAACTGCCGTCCACCAAACATTGACGAATGTCTGAAAACAACGGTATTCAGACCAAAGATCCTGTAGAAATCCAGCATGTACTGGTCTGCACATCCTTTGGAACACCCGTACGGTGAATGAAAGTCCAGATGAGTTGTCTCAGAGAATCCTTCAGGAAAATCTCTTGCAATGTACCTTTTATCAGTTTCATCGTAGTCTACCCATTCGAGATCACCGTAGACTTTGTTTGTTGACGAATAAACCACGGTACTATCGGGGGAGTAATCTTTTACGGACTCCAGCACGTTAAAAGATCCCAGAGCATTTATTTCAAAATCCAGCCGGGGGTTGCTGATAGAGGTTGTCATCGCCACTTGCCCGGCCAAGTGGAAAATAACATCCGGTCTCACTTCCTTTATGACGTCAGAAACCGAGTTTTTATCCCGGATATCGCGGTGAAAAAAGGTGAAATTTCCCTGACCTTTTAACCATTCCAGATTTTTTTCTGATCCGAAACGTGACAAATTATCAAAAATAAAAAGATCGTCACCCGTTTCTAAAACTTTTCGGGCGATATTGCATCCAAGGAAACCGCAACCACCGGTAATTAATACTTTCATGATAGATCGTGCCTTATTAATCGTTTTTCTGATTCAAACATCTTTTTTAGTCCTTCCGCTGGAGAAATAGTGCATTTCCACCCCAAACGGGAGATTTCGGTGATATCCGCTTTGTGATCCATTATTTCACTTTCCCGATAGGGTATCGCACCAAAATTAAGAGCCGTCGTGGTATTTCCGGATATTTTTTTTGCCAGTTCGACAAATTCCCTGATAGAAAGAGCGTGATTGGTACCTACTTCAAACTCATAGAAATCTCTCAAAAAAGCGTCTGATGAATTGACTATTTTTATAAATGCATCAACAACATCGTCTATATAAATAAAATCTCTTTTTTGTTCGCCTTTCGTCAGATCAATCTTGTCAACATTTTTTAATAAATTATGTACGATATGAGTGACGAATCTGGTCGGATTGTCCCCGGGTCCATAAAAATGTTCAAGTGCGACATTAACGCAGCCAAAGTTTTGTCTGTAGACAAATAACCACTCCTTAAATTGTTTTTTCGACAGGGAGTAACTGTCTATTCGCTTGTCTAATATGGTATCCGTATTTACGAAGCAGGATATATGGTATTTTTTACCCAGCTCAAGCAACTTTAAAGGGAATAAAAAATTAGCTTCCACAACAGGAAGAGGATTGGTTTCTGATCTTCCATAATCAGTTGCACAGTGAATGATCACATCAATAGCATTTTCATTAAAAACGGTCTCCAGCGGGACGAGATCGATATCATAAACAGTAATCTTTTTTAAATAATTTTTTATTCTTTCTGTGTTTGAAAAAGATCTTTTAAGAAGTATGATACAATGACCTTCATCTGCCAACCGCTTGAGTATTGTACTCCCAAGGTAACCTGTTCCTCCGGTGAGCAAAATCTTATTCATTCTGTCCAATTATACTGGAAGTTATTCCCTAATAGCATTAATGATCAATAACCTTGATAATTAAAAGAGTTCAAGAGTTTAACGGATTTCTTAGTTCAGGCTTAAATCATGGATGAAAAAAAAATACGGGATGAAATTTTTAAAAAAGTTTCTGAACTATACCAGTTGCGGGAACATCGGTCCGGGTTTGTTCCTGGAACATCATCAATACCATATGCCGGCAGGATTTATGATGCTGAGGAGATGATCGCTTTAGTCGATGCGTCCCTTGATTTCTGGCTTACTGCCGGACGCTTTGCACAACAGTTTGAAAAAGAGTTCGCAGATTTTCTGGGGATGAAATATTGCCTTCTGACAAATTCCGGATCTTCCGCAAATCTTCTTGCAGTTTCAGCTCTTACATCTCCCAAACTGGGTCAACGTGCCTTAAAGGCCGGAGATGAGGTTATCACCACGGCCTGCGGGTTTCCAACGACACTCAATCCGATCCTTCAGAATAATCTTGTCCCTGTTTTTCTCGATGTGGAACTCGGGACCTATAACATCCGGGCAGATCTCATTGAAGAGGCAATTTCTGACAGAACCAAAGCGATTCTTATCCCACATACCCTCGGAAACCCGGCCAATCTGGATACCATTATGAAAATGGTCAGAAAATACGACCTGTGGTTTATAGAAGATAATTGTGATGCTCTGGGATCACGGTACCGGGGTCAGTTCACCGGAACATTTGGCCATATTTCCACGTTTAGTTTTTATCCGGCACACCACATTACGATGGGAGAGGGAGGGGCGGTGCTCACAAATGATCCGCTGCTGAAAAAAATTATTGCCTCGTTTCGCGATTGGGGAAGGGATTGCTGGTGCGATCCCGGGTGCGACAATTCATGTAAGAAGAGATTTGGCTGGCAGTTTGGAGAACTTCCACAAGGATATGATCACAAGTACGTATATTCCCACATTGGTTACAACCTCAAGGTGACCGATATGCAGGCAGCAATCGGGGTTAAACAGTTAAAAAAATTACCAGGATTTATTGACAGGAGAGAGGAGAATTTCAATATATTATACCAGGGCCTGAAAAAAAATGACGCCCATCTGATCCTTCCTCAGGCAACAACTAATTCGGATCCAAGCTGGTTTGGTTTCCCGGTCATGGTGAAAAACAACGCACCATATACCCGTGATGAAATTGTTCACTATCTTGAGAGGAACAATATTGCAACGCGGATGCTTTTCGGGGGCAATTTGATCAAACAACCCGCTTATTCATCTATGAATTACCGGCAGGTAGGCACCCTTGAAAATACCGATCTCGTAATGAAGAACCTGTTCTGGATAGGGGTATACCCCGGACTCACTGGTGAGATGCTGCAGTACACATTAGATACCCTTTCCAAAGCATTGAAACCACCCAAGCGGCCACAGGGTAGAATCCCAAAAGAATAAGAGTCTGCGAATGTCTGTCGGTTCGTTCTTGAGATATCTGAATAGTTTCTTTTTTTAGATCGCGAACAATCCCGATGGCCCCGTCGGAAGAGTTGTCGTTTTCGATGAGTACTCACCATTGATGATATTTCAGGAGGCGCTTCTATTCCACCCGCAATGAAGGTACCGATATTGGATTCTAACCTGAATGTCAAGATAAATACGATAAGAATGTGTATATATAAACTCGCGTATCAAGAGGAAGTGAAGAGGTAGATCCCGGTATCCTGACCTGCCAAACGGGTATTATTTTGGAGCCACGCCAGTGCATCTCCATCCGGGTCTGCAGCACGGATATCACCTGTTACGACAAAATATATCGTACGGTTGCCCTTTTGGGCGTAGATCTTTTCAAGGTCTTGGCTGGTAGTGGCCCCGTATTCCTGCGTATTCCCTTTTGCCGATGAGTAATAGTAATCGAGGGGCTGGTCATTGTACCCGGGAACCGACACGACAACATCGCCGGGAACGGTTTTTTGCTGAAGTGCTTCAGAAAACCCTCTCCAGTCATCTTTGGAATAACCGGAATAATAGCCGGCGAGTACCGGCGAACTGATGAGAAAGAGAACAACGATAAACCCGTACACCACGGCCTTGGTATTCCACAGGGAATAAACGGCACGGTAGGATACAGCGATGCCAATGGAAAAGACGATGCTCAAAAATATAAGATACCGTGGGACCAGTGGCATCTTAAACGAGAGGATATAGCTGACAACAAAGGTTAGGATGGTGAGCAGGACAAGGAAGATCCCTTTATTTTTATCGATACGAAATGCCTGAATGATGCCGACCACAAAAAGTGCGACCAGCACAAACGTTACGATGTCATTAAAACCCGAGATCTGACTGAATGTTTCCCAGATGATCTCCAGCCCCTGGATCCCGTATGTAGGCGCCGATGCAGTCCGGGCTATTAAGAGCTGGAGGGTGACAAGAATTAAGGGGAAACACATAACCGCAAAAATAACAACGCCCAATATCAGCATTTTTAAGTTGTTGAGTTCCGTACGGATCCGAGGTGCCAATTCAATAAGGGCAAAGAGGATCAGTGCTGCGATCATCACGATCGCATAAAAGTGCGACCAGAAGGCCAGCGCTGAAAAAACGCCGAAGAGCGCCCAAGGGGTAAAACTGCCGGATTTCATGGCCTTAAGGAAAAAAATCGTCGCCAGTGCCACAAAAAAGAGCATCATGGAATATGCCCGTGCTTCCTGCGAGTAATAGATTAAAAACGGGGAGATCGCGCAGACAGCGGCGGCAATAATACCAGTATTCCGGTCAAGAAATTCCTTTCCGATTACATAAAAGAGCGGGATCGTAAGGACACCAAGCAGGGCAGGGATAAAGCGCAGGATAAACTCGTTATTGCCAACCATGAGCATGATGTGCTCAACCCAGAAAAAGAGCGGCGGGCTGAATTCACCGGGGCTTACCTGCCAGATCTCCACAATGGACTTGACAGATGTAGAATAAGTAGTGGCTTCATCAAGCCAGAGAGAGTTGTACCCGAGATTGTAAAACCGCAGGAAAAAACCGATGATGGTGAGGACAATAAGGGTCTGGAAATACCGGCTCGCAGAAATAAGCGATTTTATATTTTCAATGGAAAGATCACGGAACGTTTTGATGGGAGAAACATAACCCCCGTCCAGATCGCACTCCCCGGCCACGTCCTGCTTTTTTCCCGCTTCCCGGCCCTCTTTTTTCTTTGCCATCGCACTCACTATCTATTTGTCAAGATTCAGATATAAGTTGCCAGCCTTTCCCTAAAAAAAGAGCACCGGGCGTTCTGACAGCAGGGGCAAAACCGCTGGTTATGTGGATTTCTTTTCCGGCTGATGTGCATGAACAAGAGGGCATCCCAGTGCTTCGAGGAGGCCATTTTTATCTGCCACCACCCGTGACTCCTGTTCGAGCATGAGGTTCACCCATTCATGACTCCCGGTCATCCTGAAATCGGTCCTGAGTGCAATAACCGGTTTTTTAAGCGCTGTGGCATAGCCCATCTCCCATGCAGTCCCGGAATCTGCGTCCGCCCCGTCAATGATCGCAACCATGATGTCCGCATCGCGGATCGCTCTCCTGTTGTGATTGTAAATCCGCATATGCTCCTTTTTATCTCTTACGGCATGGTCGTCCCCTGCATCCTGAGGGAGTGCTACTTCATAATAGTGAGCACGGAGCAGCTCTGCAATGACGGTATTGTAGGAACGCTCCGCTTCCGAAAAGAGCGGGGCGGCAATGTAAATCCGGTATTTCGAGAACTCGGCGACATCCTGTGCTGGGATATCGGGAAACTTTGCATAAAATACTCCCCGGTTTTCACGTAAGGCCGGTTTGTCGCCTTCGGCCCCGTAATACGTGCTCGTAACGCCGCATGTGGGTGACGAGTTCACGCCAAGGATACAGAGTGGCGGTCCCCGTTCTTCGATAATTTTGTTCACGTTCCCGCACAATCCCTCCAGAAGCGTGGCAAATTCGGGGGTATTGAGCCGTTCAAGGTACGTGCCCGGCTTCCGGTCCGGGCCGAGATACTGGGTCTCGGGGCACGGAAGGGGCACAACTTCGATACCGAACTTTTTGCAGCGCCCGATGGACCGGGCGAATAATGCAATATCAGAGGGATGCGTGATACCTTTTGCACGCAGGGAGGGGTTGAGGATGCAGGGAGAGCAAAGGACGTACATTATTACAGTGTGTGCACGCACACAATAATCAATGATTCCGCTTGTTGCCTACCGGGACAACAGCTGCGATCCCCGCAAATGCACGGTAAAGAAACTGGAGCGGGCCGGCTTTTTGAGGATCGTTAAAAAAATTTCGCAGATCCCCAGAAACACCCTGCTGCTCGACCCAACCGCCGAGCAGGCGCTCTCTCCTGCAGACAAGTACGTAAAATCCATTACCGCTCTTGACTGCTCTTGGGAAGTGCTCGATACTGGCGCGGTCAGCTCGTGGAGGATCCGGCGGGCTCTTCCTTTTCTGATGGCGGCAAACCCGGTCAATTTTGGCAAACCCTGCAAGCTCACCTCCATCGAAGCGATTGCCGCATCGCTCTATATTCTCGGGGAGCAGGAACGGGCGGTACAGATCCTCGGCTGCGTCAGCTGGGGCATCCGGTTTTTAGAGGTCAACAAAGAACCGCTGGAGTTGTACGCCACGGCAAAAGACAGCACCGAGGTCGTGAAGTTCCAGGCGCTGTTTTTGTAAAAGGGAACGAATTTTTTGTAATATTCCCGGCCCCGGTCGATCCCGCACTTTTTAACGATTTTCTTGCCGGTTAAGGCAGGTACTACCATCGGTACTGGGATAAAAAAACCAGAGCAAGCAACCTTTATCTCATCTCGCTCATACAGTTTCGGTATATGATCAAGGTTGCCATCAACGGGTACGGTACCATCGGAAAGCGTGTCGCCGATGCGGTTGCAGCCCAGAAGGACATGAAAGTAATCGGCGTCTCAAAGACCCGCCCGAACGCCGAGGCATTTATCGCAAAACAGCGGGGATATCCTCTCTACATCGCGGATCTCTCAAAAAAGGCGGCATTTGAAAAAGCAGGCCTTAAAGTTGCCGGTTCGGTCGAGGACATGTGCAGGGCAGCCGATGTGATCGTGGACGCGACTCCCAGCGATGTCGGTGCGACCAACAAGCCGCTCTACGAAAAACTCGGGAAAAAGGCACTCTGGCAGGGCGGTGAAGAGCACGAGGTTGCCGGTTTTTCCTTCAACTCGTCCTGCAACTTCAAGGATGCCATCGGTCGGCAGTTCGTCCGGGTGGTCTCGTGCAACACCACCGGCCTCTGCCGGATCATCCACGAAGTTGACAAGGCATTTGGCGTCGAACACGTCCACGCGATCATGGTGCGCAGGGGATCCGACCCCGGCGAGATCAAAAAAGGACCGATCGATGCCGTTGTTCTCGACCCGGTAACCGTCCCGAGCCACCACGGCCCCGACGTACAGACCGTGATCCCCCACATCTCGATCACGACCATGGCGATGATCGTCCCGACCACGATGATGCACATGCACGCGATCCGGATCACGACAAAAAAAGACGTGAACCGCGAGAAAGTGATCGAGCTTATCAATAATCACCCCCGCCTGGGTCTCGTGAAGAAGACGGCGGCGATTAAAAGTACCGCAGAACTCAAGGAATTTGCCATGGATCTCGGCCGGCAGCGGGCGGATCTCTACGAGAACTGCATCTTCGAGGATTCCATATACGCCAACAAAAACGAACTCTGCTTCTTTCAGGCCATCCACCAGGAGGCGGATGTCGTCGTCGAGAATGTGGACGCGATCCGTGCGATGACCGGTCTGTGTAAAGATGCAGCAACCTCCATAAGACTCACCAACGACGCCCTCGGGTTTACTCCAATCCAGAATAACCATTAACTTCCTTCATCACCCATTATTTTTAATGGACACATTCGAACGGGTTACCCGGAACACCGTTGAAATCGTCACCGAAGACGAACTCCGCGCTCTCCTTGCCAGACCTGTAAAGAAGGTATACGCAGGGTACGAGCCAAGCGGCGAGATCCACCTTGGCCACCTTGTCACGGTCAACAAGCTTGTCGATCTCCAGGCGGCAGGCTTTGAGGTCACGGTCCTCTTGGCCGACCTGCACGCGTTCCTCAACCGGAAAGGAACCCTGGAAAAAGTCGGGGAACTTGCCGAATACAACCGCCGCTGTTTTGAGGGGCTCGGCCTCAAGAACGTGAAGTACGTGCTTGGCTCGGATCTCCAGCTCAACCGTGACTACGAACTCCTCGTCCACCAGCTCTCCCAGCAGATCACTCTTGCCCGGGCGACCCGGAGCATGGACGAGGTCGGTCGGCAGATGGATCACCCGACCGTCTCGCAGATGGTCTACCCGATCATGCAGATGGCGGATATCGCGATGCTTGGCGTTGACGCGGCAGTCGGTGGGATCGACCAGCGGAAGATCCACATGCTCGCCCGGGAGCACCTCCCCAACTTCAAGTACCCTTCCCCGGTCTGCATCCACACGCCGATCCTAAACGGTCTCGACGGGAAGAAGATGTCCTCGTCGCAGGGCAATTATATCTCGGTTGCCGACAGCGAGGACGAGATCAGGAAGAAGTGCCAGAAGGCATTCTGCCCACCGGCGATCGCTGATAATCCAGTTCTCCAGATCTTCCAGCACCACATCTTCCCCCGCCTCCCGGAGATTACAATTAAGCGGCCGGAAAAATTCGGCGGCGACCGGACCTTTGCCGGGTATGCAGAGCTCGAAGCGGCCTATGGTAAATGTGAGATCCACCCGCTCGACCTCAAGAAGGCTTGTGGTGAAGGCCTCGTGGAGATCCTCGCGCCGGTGCGCGACTATATACGCTGAACGCATAAGATACCAGTCAGTTACTATTTCGGGGACTGCCCGTGAGCATCGAACAACAGGAAGAAGCATTTGACCAGCGCCTCGCTGAGATGGGGATCCGCATAAAAGATGCGAATAACCTTAAGGTCAGCGAGAATGTCTTTGACGAGGTCACGCTCCTTGCCCTGTACAAGCTCGTCCACAAGAAATGGCTCACCGCGATCGGCGGCTCCATCAGCACCGGGAAAGAGGCCAACGTTTTCCTAGGTGAACGGGAAGATGCGGCAGTCGCCATCAAGATCTACCGGATCCAGTCAGCAAATTTCACCACCATGAGTTCCTACGTTACGGGAGACCGCCGGTTCTCCCATGTAAAAAAGTCCAAAAAGGAACTCATCTTTGCATGGACAAGAAAGGAGTTCTCCAATCTTGCGCGGGCCCGGGAGGCAGGACTTCCCGTGCCGGAGCCGCTTGTGTGGGATCGAAATATCCTCATCATGTCCTTCCTTGGAAAAGGAGAGTGCCCGTATCCCCAGCTGAAGAATGCGGCAATTGACGACCCTGCTCAGGTTTATGACAGCATTATGACAATGATTGATACGCTGTACAAAAAAGCGGAACTCGTGCATGGTGACTTAAGCGAGTTCAATATATTGTACCATGACCAACCATATCTCATCGATATGGGCCAGTCAGTCACCCGCGATCACCCGCGAGCTCTCCAGTTCCTGATGCGGGACATCCGCAATATGAACAGGTTCTTTAAAAAGAAGGGCTGCGAAGTAAAAACTGAATATGAGATCTTCAACGCGGTGACCGGTCTCAATGTTTCACAACCATGACACACATCAGCATCATCTCCAGAAAGAACGGTATAACCTGCGACAAGAATGCCGGGCGGTCAGCCGGAAAGGTGAATGAACCATGATACAAGAATTAAAAGTTGCAACAAGCAGGGTGGGCGTCCTCATCGGGAAGGGCGGGGCAACAAAAAAAGAGCTCGAATCAAAGACCCACACGACTATTTCTATCGACAGTAAAGAAGGGCAGGTGAAAGTAGAGGGAGCAGAAGAAAACGCCATTCCCCTCCTCCGGGCTGTCGAGATCATCAACGCCATCAATGCCGGGTTCTCACCCGAGCGCGCCTTCGAGATGATCGAAGACGAGGATCTCCTTCTCGATATCATCGATCTCTCCCGGGCGGCGGACAATCCCCGGCAGCTCGACCGGCTCCGGGGCCGGATCATCGGGAAAGACGGCCGGGCCCGCGAGCAGATCGAGAATATGACCGATGTGGACCTTTCGGTATTCGGCCACACCGTTGCTCTCATCGGCTACCCTGAACAGATGAAGGTCGCCCGGGCGGCGATCGACATGCTCATCGAAGGCGTCCCCCACGAGAATGTCTTTGCGTTCCTCGACAAGAAGAAAAAAGAGGCGAAGCAGGACATGATCAGTTATTATTACTAAATCACTTCCGCCTCCCGCACCTCCTCTTTTTTATGCAGTCCGCTAAAACGGTACCGAACAAGAACCGAACAACCGGTCCGGAAACCTGTATGTGATCCGGCACGGGACCACGGGTGGGAAACGCCGCTTGCCGGGTGTAACCCACAAAAATCAATTCATCCGACCATAAATGATAACAGGCAGTTGAACAAAATGCGACACAGATGGGAACCTCTATGAAGATACAGGATCTTGCCATACCCGAACCCCTCAGACAACAGTACCTCGGGCTTGGCATCCTTGAACTCTACCCGCCGCAGGCCACCTGTGTCGAGAAAGGGCTCCTTGATGGTAAAAATCTCCTTGTCGCGATCCCGACGGCAAGCGGGAAGACGCTGATCGCAGAGATGGCGATGCACCGCCACATCGCGGCGGGAGGAAAATGCCTGTACATTGTCCCGCTCAAGGCCCTCGCATCGGAAAAGTACGAGGAGTTTGGTAACAAGGGTGTGAGGGTAGGCATCTCCACCGGGGACCTCGACCGGCGCGACGATGCCCTTGGTAAAAACGATATTATTGTCGCAACGAGCGAGAAAGTGGACTCGCTCCTGAGGAACGGCGCACGCTGGATCCCGGAGATCACGCTCATAGTCGTGGATGAGGTCCACCTGATCGATTCCCCGGACCGGGGCCCGACGCTCGAGATGGTGATCGCAAAGATGCGGTACCGGAATCCCGCCATGCAGATTATCGGCCTTTCGGCGACTATCGGCAACCCGAAGATGCTTGCCGGCTGGCTGGACGCGGAACTGGTCACAAGCTCGTGGCGGCCGGTGGACCTGCGCCAGGGCGTCTTTTTCAACAACCGGATCCAGTTCGAGGAGGGCACCCGGGAGGTCAGGCAGGTTTCGAAAAACTATGACGATCTCAATCTCTGCCTCGACACCATTGCCGAGGGAGGACAGTGCCTTGTCTTTGTCTCGTCGCGCCGGAACGCCGAGGCATTTGCAAAGCGGGCGGCGGCAGCGATAAAAAGCGAGGACCCGGCGCTTGCCGGATGCGCAGACCGGCTTCTGGCCGCTGCCCAGACCGAGATTGTAAAGACCCTTGCCGCGTGCGTGGCAAAAGGTGCGGCATTCCACCATGCCGGCCTCAGCCGGAACGAACGTTCCATCGTGGAAGAGGCATTCCGCAAGGGCTGGATCAAGTGCATCTCCTCCACACCGACTCTTGCCGCGGGTCTTAACCTCCCGGCACGGCGGGTTGTCATCCGCGATTATCTCCGGTTTTCAGCCGGTGAGGGAATGCAGCCGATCCCGGTCAGCGAGTACCGGCAGATGGCAGGGAGGGCCGGCCGGCCCCACCTCGACCCGTACGGCGAGGCCGTGCTGATCGCAAAGGAAGCTGAGCAGGTACCGGAACTTTTTGAATGTTATATCGATGCGCCAGCTGACGATGTCCATTCACGGATCGCCGAGCCGACGGCACTCTACACGCACATCCTTTCCCTTGTGGCCTCGGGTTTTGCGAAGACCCGGGGCGAGCTCTCCGAGTTCATGAACCGCTCGTTTTACGTCCACGAGCACAGGCAGGGCCGGCTCATGCACCGGGCAGTGGATGCCGCACTTGAGTTTTTAATTTCCGCAGAGATGGTCCTTGAAATCGGGGAGCACTTGGGAGCCACCGAACTCGGTACCCTTGTCTCACGGATGTACATAGATCCGAGAAGTGCGTCGCAGATCGTCACGACCCTGCGGGAGAAAGAGGCGTACGCGGATCTCGGTCTTGTCCAGCTCATCTGCAGCACGCCCGACATGCCCAAACTCTATGCCAAGAATTCCGATCTTGACGCGCTCTCCCGCATGATAGAAGACAAGGCAGGTGAACTCTGGCTCCCGTTGCCAACGGACGAGAATGAGGCAGAAGGGTATTACCGTGCAGTAAAAACCGCGATGCTTCTCTCGGACTGGACCGATGAACTCCCGGAAGAGAGGATCTGCGAGCGGTATGCGGTCGGGCCGGGCGACCTGTACGGGATGGTCGAGAGTATCAACTGGCTGCTGCACGCGACATCCCAGCTGGCCCGGATGTTTGCCCCGAAATTCTACCTGCAGATTAACGAATGCGAGATCTGCATGAAGAACGGGACCCGGCGCGAGCTGCTCCCGCTTATCCGGCTCCGGGGCATCGGCCGCGTCCGTGCCCGGCGCCTCTTCAATAACGGTGTGACATCACCGGAAGAGATCAAAAAACATCCACGTGAGGAGATCGCACGGATCCTCGGACAGGGCATAACGGATCAGATTTTTGAACAGTTAGAGCCAAAGAGCAGGAATACGGATACGACAAGCGTGACTGGGGAGAGACCTGCCGGCCAGTCCACGCTGTTCCGTTTCGGGTGAGCCATGGATCCTGTACCATTGTCCTGCGAAATACGGTATGCCGAGATGACGATTCAGGATCGGACAGCCGTTCTTGAGGTGCTGCGGAAGATTGCCAGATATTATGCCGCAAACATCGTCTGTTTTGATGCGGAAAAACTGGCTGGCCGGGCGCATGCAGAGGCCGCACTCCGGCATGCACACCGGTCATTCGAACAGGGCAGTATGATCTCCAACTCGTTTGAGATGGAGGCGCTGCTCTACGCAGCCGGGATCCGGCAGTGCAATGTGGCAGTCTCATTTGGCCTCCACGAAGGCAGGAACCACCTGTTCGTCTGCTGCTGCCCGGCACCGGCGGGCATCTGGAAAGACCTTGCCCTGCGCATGCAGTTTAACGGTGAACCTGCTGACGAGGATATATCCCCGCAGAAAGCCGCCCGGCTTGCAGCCCTGTTCGATATAACACCCGAAGAGATTGACGCAACGGGTCAGGATCGCATCCGGGATCTGGTACTGGAACGGGTGGCACTGCTGGAAGTCAGTAAGTAATGGACGGTTCCCCAACCGCGATTCCTGCCATAATCCTGCAACAGGACTCAAACTTTACAACTGTTCTCCCCGGAAAATCCTGCCACATGGATTCCGAGGCCCCCTCAATCGCCACTCTATGCGATCTGCGATCATTACCCCTCTTTAAATGATCGTATTCATAACAGGAGCTGATCTACACATACTAAAAAAAGGGACATTGTTTTTCGCAGGTATTCAAGATATTTTAACCCAGAAGGCCTTGGAACGGGCAGTTTATCTGAGAGCGTCTTCTGCTCTTCGGAACTGAAATCCAAAAAAAGTGTTATTTGTTTGCATGGGAGAGGATATGCGGGATTTCCGGAACGATGAGATTTTTTGTGGCAAGTGTGACCGCAGGGGTGGACCCCGGAACACAGAAGACTACCCTACCGCGGATCGTGCCGGCGATTGCCCGGGAGAGCATGGTGGAGATCCCGATCTCATCGTAACTTTTCATCCGGAAAAGCTCCCCAAAGCCATCAATCTTCTTTTCAAGGAGGGGGGCGATCGCCTCAATCGTACAGTCATCATGTGTCAGACCGGTGCCACCATCGATGATGATGCAGTTGCAGGTTTTAAGAGCCTGGTACAGCTCGAGCCGGATGGCTTCGATCTGGTCTGGAACTACTGAATAATACTCAACAGGGATCTTTGCATCTGTTAAGATTGCTTGGATCGTTTTACCGCTGGTGTCCGTTTCCTTGGTTCTTGTTGTGGACACCGTGATTATCGCACCGGTTATTGGGATGGGGTGGATATGTTCCTGCTTCATGGTGATAAAGATCATAGTTATTGCTCGTTAATAGACGCATAACATCTGTAATCCTCTGCCTTCACTTAACCCCATTTTATGATCCTGGGGCTCCCCCTTTGTTTCCACTGGAGATATAATTCTTCACGACCACCGGATTTGCATTCAACCTAACACAGAGATCAAATGAAGCTGGGAAAAAGGTTAGCTCAATGATAGTTGACACCTCGCTGTTTGCGGCTCTTTCATCTGACTTGCTGGCATTACCTGTTGTAGTATGAATCAAATTGTGCCATTAAAGGATTAATACTATTACAGTTCTGTATGATAGTTTTTATTTGGAGAAACTCCTACAAACATATTTCGAATACCTTAAATAGATCAAAAATTAGATTCACAATGACTATTTTCTTTTAAAAATTTTAAAAATGATTTAGTATCTCTTTCAAAGTTCCATACGAAATAAAGGGGTGTCCCTGATCATCATCATTTGTGGGAGGAAATAAAATTATTCTTACAAACTCTTTCTTTCTGCACAGTTCAAAAAAAATAAAAATAGAATTTTTGAAATTTTTGTTTAAAAGGTTTAAATCTAAAACAAGGCAGTTTAAACGAACTTTCCACAGGAACCGAAGGGGTTTATAAAGGAAACAAACCACGTGCTTTTTTAATCTTATCCCGCTAAGACTCAGCTCCACGTGTCACCATGCCAGAACCAGAAGATCCATCAACCGGATTATTTATAAAATACCTTTCCAATAACCGGATATTCCGTGACCGGGAAGTACTCCGGCACTCATACCGGCCGCAGATCCTCCCCCACAGGCAGCCGCAGATCGATACCATTGCCTCGATCCTTGCCCCCTCCCTCAGGAACGAAACCCCCTCCAATATTCTTATTTACGGGAAAACGGGAACCGGGAAGACCGCAAGTGTACGGTACGTCGGTTCGGAACTCGAAAAGGCCAGCAGCACGATGGGAACCACCTGCAGGATTGTCCACCTCAACTGCGAAGTGATCGATACACAGTACCGGGTGCTCGCCCAGATTGCCAAGTGCATCGATGGTTTTGAAGAAGCATCAAGCGATAAGACCCGTATCCACATCCCGATGACCGGGTGGCCCACGGATCAGGTATATTCAGAGCTTAAGAATCAGCTCGACACCGGTGGCGGTGTGCTGGTGATTGTGCTCGACGAGATTGACAAGCTGGTCAAGAAGAGCGGTGACGACACCCTGTACAACCTGACCCGGATCAACTCCGATCTCAAGAACTCCAAGGTCAGTATCATCGGGATTTCGAACGATCTCAGCTTCAAGGATTTCCTTGACCCCCGGGTCCTCTCCTCTCTTTCTGAAGAGGAGATCGTCTTTCCACCGTATAACGCCCCGCAGCTGGTTGATATCCTGACCCAGCGCGCCACCGGCGCATTTATTGATGGTGCAATTGCTGAAGGGGTGATCCCGCTCTGCTCAGCCCTCGCAGCACAGGAACACGGGGATGCCCGCCGGGCCTTGGATCTCCTCCGGATCTCGGGAGAACTTGCCGACCGGGATGAGTCAAAGCAGGTAACCGAGGAGCACGTAAAACAGGCGCAGGCGAAGATCGAGACCGACAGTATGATCGAATGTATCGCGACACTCCCCACCCAGAGCAAGCTGATCCTCTTTTCCATGCTAACACTGGAACAGCTGGGCCAGAACATCTTCACGAGCGGGGAGGTCTCGCGCATCTACCAGGACATCGCGCCGCACATCCAGCTCGACATCCTTACCCACCGCCGGATCACGGATCTCATTTCAGAGCTCAACATGCTGGGCGTGATCAATACCCGTGTCGTGAGCCGGGGCCGGTACGGGCGCACGAAGGAGATGTGGTTCGATGCAAATACCGTCAAGATCCGCGAAGTCGTGCTCAAGGACCCGCGGCTGAACGGGATAAAAGATCTCGATATAAATCAGATGGAAGCCAAATGGTTAAAAACGTGGTTCAGGTGATGTGTGATGGATGACAAGGATCTTGAACTCCTCCGGATTCTTGAGGAGAACAGCCGGCTGTCTGCGCAGGAAATCGGATCGATGACCAACCTTATACCGGCCGAAGTGGAAGCACGAATTCATGCCCTCGAGGAGACTCAGATAATCCGCAAGTACACAACGGTCATCAACTGGGAGAAGGCGGGGAACAGCGAAGTGTCGGCCATCATCGAGCTGAAAGTGAGCCCGGAACGGGACTTCGGGTACGACAGGATTGCCGAGCGTCTCTCACGGTTCAAACAGGTGCGGACCCTCCGCCTGATCACCGGCACGTACGATCTCCAGGTAATGGTGAGCGGGAAGAATATGCAAGAGGTTTCCCGGTTTGTCTCGGAACACGTCGCCCCGATGGACCGGATCCGCGAGACAGCGACGCATATCGTCATGAAGTCCTACAAGGAGAATGGCAATACACTCTTTGAGCAGCAGGAAACCGAACGCCTTCCCTACTCTTTCTAAAGGTGGCATGATGCGAACGTTTGTCTCAGAGCGTGCCCGGGAGATACCGCCATCAGGAATCCGGAAATTTTTCGATCTGGTTCTCACCATGGATGATGTGATCTCCCTTGGTGTCGGCGAGCCCGATTTCAGGACCCCGTGGAACATCTGCGAGTCCGGTATCTACTCTCTTGAACAGGGCGTGACCTCCTATACCTCAAACCGGGGACTCCAGACCCTCCGCGATGCACTTTCTGCCCACCTCGCGAGCCGGTACCAGCTTAAGTATTCGGCTAATGACGAGATGATCATCACTACTGGCGTTTCCGAGGCGCTTGACATCGCGATCCGCGCCATCGTCAACCCCGGTGACGAAGTCCTGATCGCTGAGCCCAGTTACGTCTCCTATGCACCCTGCGTTAGGCTTGCGGGCGGGATACCTGTTCCCGTTGAGTGTTCCGAAAAGGACCAGTTCCGGCTCAACCCGGATAAGCTCCAGGAAAAGATCACGAATAAGTCAAAGGCCCTGATCATCAACTTCCCCAACAACCCGACGGGCGCCATTATGAAAAAGGAGGATCTCGAACCCATCGCGGATATCGTCACCGACCGGGATCTCCTGCTCATCAGCGATGAGGTCTATTCGGAGCTCACCTACGAATCCTCCCACACCGCTGCAGCAACAGTAAAAGACCTCTGGCAGCGGACAATCACCCTTAATGGATTCTCCAAGGCGTACGCGATGACCGGATGGAGGGTGGGTTTTCTCTGTGCGCCACAGGAGATCTGCGATGCCGCGCTCAAGATCCACCAGTACGTCATGCTCTGCGCCCCGGTGATGGGACAGGTCGGGGCGCTCGAAGCTCTCCGCTCAGCAGAGGATGAGAAGGCAAGCATGGTCAACGAGTACCGGCTCAGGCGCAACATGTTCGTTTCCGGTCTTAACAAGATAGGTCTCTCCTGCCATGTGCCCGAGGGCGCATTCTACGCCTTCCCCTCGGTGAAAGGAACCGGGCTTTCCGATGTAGTGTTTGCAGAACGGCTCCTCAAGGAACAGCGGGTTGCCGTGGTACCGGGCAGCGTCTTTGGGTGTGGGGGGGACTACCACCTTCGCTGCGCCTACGCGGTCTCAAGAAAAGAGCTCACTGAATCCCTCGGCCGGATGGAAACTTTCGTCAGCGGGTTGTAGCCCGGGGAGATGGCCGGGAATTCCTGCCCGGCTGTTCCCGGTTTGTGTGATCCGGAGAAGCTCCACCCGTTCACTGGGAAGGATTTCGTGTTTTTTATGTGGTTCAGGGCAGACTTTATTGCCCTACCCGCCCCACACTACATGATACTCCAATGAGCTGTACTATTATCGTAGGTGGATTTTTTGGAGATGAGGGAAAGGGCAAGATTGTTGCCCACATCGCACATGCGGATGAACCTGTCATCATCTCCCGTGGTGGCGTAGGCCCGAACGCCGGGCACACAGTTCAGGTCGGCGACCATGAATATGGTGTCCGTATGGTCCCATCCGGTTTTGTCTATAAAAAGGCCAAACTCTGCATCGGCAGCGGGGTTCTCATCGATCCGAGAGTTCTCAAGCACGAGGTCGAGACGCTGGGAGTCAAAGGCCGGATCTTTGTCGACAAGCGCTGCGGTATTATCACCGAGGATCATATCGCCCGTGACAAGGGCAGCGCGTACCTCTCAAAGAAGATCGGCAGCACCGGTTCCGGCTGCGGGCCGGCCAATTCCGACCGGGTGATGCGGATATCCCCGCAGGCAAAGGATGTGCCGGAACTTGCCGAGTACCTGCTGGATGTTCCCCTCGCCCTCAACACTGCCATAAAAAGTGGCCAGACCGTTCTTCTGGAAGGTACCCAGGGTTTTGGGATCTCGCTCTATTACGGGACGTACCCGTTTGTCACGAGCAAGGACACCTCCGCCTCCCAGATCGCTGCGGATAACGGTGTCGGCCCGACAAAAATTGACGATGTGATCGTCGTCTTCAAGGCCTACCCGACCCGGGTAGGCGAAGGACCTTTCTCTACCGAGATGACCTCGGAGAAGTCGGATGCGATGGGTATCCAGGAATTCGGCACGGTTACTCACCGGAAGCGCCGGATCGGCGGCTGGGATGGCCAGATGGCCCGGTACTCTGCGATGATCAACGGCTGCACGCAGGCAGCGGTCACCGGGATCGACCGGGTGGACAAGGCCTGCTTCGGGCTCACCGAGTACAGCAAGCTCACCAAAAAGGCAAAGGACTTCCTGAAAACTGCCGAGGACGATATCGGCTCCCCCATCACGCTCATCTCCACCGGGCCGGAACTCACCCAGATCATCGATATCAGGAAAGAATACGCATGAAGCGTTCGCTCATGGACCTCCTCTGCTGCCCTGTCTGCAAGGGCGATCTCGTACTCCGCGTTGATACAGAGACTGAAAAGGAGATTCTTGAAGGTAACCTGCGCTGTGCTGCCTGCAACGCAGACTACCCAATCCACGAGGGGATCCCAAATCTTCTCCCCCTGTCCGCACGATAACCGGTGACGCCATGCATCTCCCGCTGCCTTTTGAACTTCTGGCGGTTACGAATCTCCCTCCGGCAGAGGAGATGATAACAGAGATCTATCTCAACCGGTCGGGCATCAACACGATTGAAGTTCCCCCGCAGAATGCACATGTTGTGTGTGGGAGTCTCCTGAAGGTCCGGTTTGTGAACCGTGGCGCCCCCATCCATATCACGGCAACGACTTCCAATGCCGGCATGTTTACGGATTTTTTCCATGAGAACATGTATGTGATCGATGAAGTGGTGCTCGGCATACCCTTGCGAAAGGAGTGTGCCCCGGGCTTTTTTGACATCGACATAATCGCCGGCTATGGCGCAATGAAGGCTACCCTCCGTGTCGAGGTCATTGTGAAGCCCAGCCGGGGAGAACAGGCACTGGAAAAAGAACCTCCCGTCCAGCCCGAAGCCCACGGCCGGCCTCACCTCATGATGGTGGCGATGGCTCTGGGTCTTATCCTGTACAGCACTTGGTACTATACCAAGATTGAATTCCTCAACATCGCGGCATTCATCGTTCTTATTGTCGGTGCACTGTTCGTATGGTACCGACAGACCTGATACTTGCCGGCGCTGTTCTCCTTCCTGCGCTTGCCGTCGACCGGCTTATTGGCGATCCTCACTCGGCGTACCACCCGGTCACGCTTCTGGGCCGGTTTATCGGCTGGTGGGGTCAGCCCTCGCGCTATTCCCCCCGCGTTCAGCGTGCAGCCGGTGTCCTCTTCTGGATTCTTACAGCCTGTCTTTTTGCGCTCCCGTTCTTCCTGTTCGGGAGGTATGCTCCATGGCCGCTCTTTCTTGTCGGCGCACCGTTCCTTCTCAAGTGCTGCTTTGCGTGGCGCTCACTTGAGGAGCATGCGCTCGGGGTGGTTGCGGCGCTTGAAAACGGCGTAGATGCGGGCCGCAAACGGGTGAAACTGATGGTCTCCCGGGAGACGGCACAGCTCGATGCTGAGCACATCCGGTCGGCCGCGTACGAGTCCATGACAGAGAACCTCACCGACAGCATCGTCTCGCCGCTCTTTTACTTCGCGCTGCTCTCCCTTTTCGGCCTCGGGCTTGCGGGGGCGGCAGTTTTCCGTGCCGCAAATACGATGGATGCAATGCTCGGGTACCGGGATGAGCGGGCCCGGCTGGGCTGGTGCTCCGCCCGGATGGACGACGTCCTCAACTATATTCCTGCCCGGATCACCACGCTCTTTCTCCTTGTCTGGTTCCTCACGACGGGCACTTCTGCCCGGGCATGGGGGGTGATGCGCCGTGACGGAAAAAAACGCCCGGGTTTCAACGGCGGCATCGTGATGGCGGCGATGGCCGGGGGCTGCGGTATCTGTTTTGACAAGCCGGGAGTCTATACGATCGGGAACGGGGAGCTATCGCTTGAGGAAGGCGGCCCGGCAATTGTCCGCGCGGTCAGGGTGGTCACAGTATCGTTTGCGGCAATTATGGCAGGTACACTTATTTTATTGGCTTGGTTGATCCATAGTACTGGTATATGAAATTAGAAGAACTGAGATTTGGCACTGAGCTCCTCAAGCGCGGCTTTGCATCCATGCAGAAGGGGGGCGTGATCATGGATGTCGTCAATGCCGAGCAGGCAAAGATTGCCGAGGCAGCCGGTGCCGTCGCAGTCATGTCGCTGGAACGGGTGCCATCCGACATAAGGAAACAGGGCGGCGTCGCCCGGATGGCAGACCCCGAGAAAGTCCAGGAGATCATCGATGCGGTCTCGATCCCGGTGATGGGAAAGGTCAGGATCGGCCACTTTGTCGAGGCGCAGGTGCTTGAAGTGCTCGGCGTCGATATGATTGACGAGAGCGAAGTACTCACCCCCGCAGATGAGGAATTCCATATCGACAAGAAGCAGTTCAAGGTTCCGTTTGTCTGCGGTGCACGGAACCTTGGCGAGGCGTTGCGCCGGGTCAACGAAGGTGCAGCGATGATCCGTACTAAGGGTGAGGCGGGGACAGGGAACGTTGTCGAAGCGGTGCGCCACATGCGGGCGATCATGGGCGAGATCCGCAAGGTGCAGGGCATGGACGAGCAGGAGCGTATCAGCTATGCCCGGAGCATCGAGGCACCGGCAGAGCTCGTCATTGAGTGCGCGACTCGCGGCCGGCTCCCTGTCGTGAACTTCTCGGCCGGTGGTATTGCCACCCCCTCGGATGCTGCGCTGATGATGCAACTGGGGGCTGATGGCGTCTTTGTCGGGTCCGGGATCTTCAAGTCCTCGAGCCCGGAGAAGATGGCAAAGGCGATCGTGGAATCCGTCAACCACTATAATGACGCAAACGTGATTGCGAAAGTCAGTACTGGCCTTGGCGACGCAATGCCGGGTCTTGATGTCCACACCCTCAGGGCCGATGAGGTGCTGCAGACCCGTGGACGTTAAGATCGGGGTGCTTGCGTTACAGGGTGACGTGAGCGAGCATATTGATGCCTTTTCTGCGGCACTCCGGTTACGGGGCTGCGGGATGGCATCGTCCGTTGTCGAGGTCAGGTGCCCTGCGGATCTTGCTGGTTGCGCCGCGCTTGCGATCCCGGGCGGGGAGTCCACGACCATCTCGCGGCTGATCGATAAGAACGGGCTCTACGAACCGATCCGCACCTTCCCGGGCGGGATCTTTGCGACCTGTGCCGGCATGGTGCTGATGGCGACCCATGTTGCCGATCCCCGGGTGCACACGCTCGGTCTCATGGACATGACCGTGGACCGGAACGCGTTCGGCCGGCAGAGGGAGTCGTTTGAGGCTGATATCCCGGTCGCGGGGCTTCCTGACGGCGGCCCCCCCGTCCATGCGATCTTTATTCGGGCACCGGTCGTGACCGCAGCCGGGCCGGATGTGCATGTGCTTGCGACACTGGATCAGGGCATTGTTGCGGCCGAGAAGGGCAGGTACCTTGCGCTCGCCTTCCACCCGGAGCTTGGCGGGGATCTCCGGCTGCATGAGTGGTTTTTGCAGAATCTGGGGATCTGACCGACTATTTCATTAGTTTTCCGCCAGAATTCATGTTTATGAGACAATACACCGCCGAAATTAAAGAGCAGGCCCACCGGCTTGGGGCGGAGTTTGTGGGCATCGCGGATGCAGCGGGGTTTCTGGATCCCAATTACACCGGGAACAAGCCGCAGGAGTTCATGCCCGGGATCCGGTCCGTGATCGTGGTTGGTGTCGTGATCCCGAAGGGATGCGTCCAGCCCCTGCCTAAGGGCAGGCCGGAATATACCAACACCCTGATGGCGGGAACCGCGACGCTGCGGGTGATCGCGTTCCGCATCACCCGGGACTTGGAAAAACAGGGATATCTGGCCGCCCTTGTTCCCACGGAGGGCAGTGAATTCGGAATGTGGTACGCCGATAAGGAAACCCTCAGGGCGGATATTTCTCTTAAGTATGCTGCATGGCTTGCCGGCCTTGGTACGTACGGCCTCAACCAGCTGCTCATCACCAGCGAGACCGGCCCCCGGATCAGGATGACGGCGATCCTGACCGATGCGCCACTGGATGCAGATCACCCCATAGAAAAAACGTTTGTCAGACTTGAATGTGCCGCGTGCCAGAAGTGCGTAAAGGTCTGCCCGGTCGGTGCAATCTCGGCCGACGGGACCTTCCGGCCCCGTGCCTGCCGGGATTTCATGTTCACGACACTTGGCGGCCTGCGGTGCGGCATGTGCATCCGGGTCTGCCCGCTGTAGCCCTTTTTTGAAGAAGTATCCTTATTTGCCTGGGTGCGATATGTTCCTCTATGGCAAAAAGAGGCCATCCCCGTACCACAATTTCGAAATTACCGCAGGAGGAACTGGTGGCGATGCTCTCTGCAGCAGTGGCAAACCACGACGATTTCGTGCTCGCATGGGAACCACGGCCCGGTGAAGAGCCGGCATCAGGGACAGAACCGGTGGTCCACGTTATGACCGGGAACTTGGTCACTCCGTGCAGGCTGAACGGCCTTAAGGGCAGGGCGATCCTGTACGAGGATGAAGGGGCGCGGATCGTGACATTTAAGGAAAATGACGATACGACCGGCCCGAAAAAATAAGAAGTGTGTTCAGGAACCCGTAGGATCCGTGACCTGACCTGCAAAGAGGATGGCGCCGGTATCATTGTCCTGTATCAGGAAGAGGAACGGGCGATCGGCCCGGAAGACCGGTACCGGCTCTTCAGACCCGGGAGCCACCGCCATCATATTCATTACGACACCGGTGGCTGCCGCCGCCTCGGTGCCCTCCTCGTTCACCTCGATATAGGCCTTATGGTACACGTCGCTGATATACAGGTCCTGTGCCCCGTCCATACCGGAGAACTCTGCTGCGCCGGAGAATGCGGTCGGCATCCCCATCGCGCTGAGCACATCTTTCAGGGAATACTGGTGTTCCAGTTTGAATTTCGGGAGATACACCATGACCCGCCGCGATGAGGCAGACCGTTCCAGTGCCGAGAGGTTGGCCGGGTCGAGGTATGGTGCTGCTGCGGAGAGGTTGTTTTCTTTGGGAAGGAGGACGACCATGGAGAGCCCCGCCCCACTGGTGGTGGTATAAGGCAGGGAGAGCATCTGGAGATCAGGTGTTTCTGCATAGGAATAGACCGCGTCCTCACCGGTCATCTGCATCATGCTTGCGGTGACGACTGTGCCGTCAGATCTGGTGAACGGGGCATCGCTTGTCTGGTTGGCGTCGAACTGTTTTTCCCAGGTACCCTTGAAATAGACGGCGTTGGTGATCACGAACCGGGTCATGGAACTGATACTGCCGGCAGGTAGGAGATCCAGAATCTTGTTGTTGGTTTTTGCTGCAACCCAGTCGTTGATGGTCTGGCGTGAAGCGTCGGGCTCGCCAACAATATCGAGGTTGGTCGTGTTGGCGCTGTAATACTGTTGCGCGATACTGGTGTAGCCGGGGAGGAAGGCAGATGTTTTCTCCGCCCAGAGGGCATTTGCCGTGCTCAGGGTATACCCTGAATCCCCTTGGTTGATACCGGCGGTTATCGCGGCAAACCCTTCCCTGCGGGTGGTATCATTTACCGGGAAGTAAAAGACCGATTGGATCTCGTCGGCGGTTTTTCCCCGGGCCCCTTCGTACGTGAGAGCGAGGGCCGAGGAGATGGAGATGGGTGAGAAGAAGATATTGCCACCGCCGGATGCACGTCCCTGTGCGATCTCGCGGTACAGGCCTGCAGCAAACCGGTTGTTTGCATCGGTAATACTCAGGTTCAGAGTCCCCGGTTGTCCGGGGCCGGCTTGGGCCGGCGGTGTCAGCAGTTCCAGATTACTGTCGTTACAACCGGTGCACGTGCCGGAGGCAGGCGAACTGGTGCACCCTGCCATCATCACCAGAAGAAGGATGAGGAAGGATGCAACAGCCAGTACTTTCCCGGTGCAGGATTTCATGGCAGAATCTGGGTGGGTGTTTATGTTAAATTTGGCGTTGACTGCGGATCTTTTCGCAGTTATCCTTCGGTAATTGTGGCAGGGTTATCTGTACCAATACGCGTATAACTTCTGCCGCTGACAACATTTTCACCGGTACATCCGTGAACCCTGCACGGAGCTTGGGTCCGGCACTGGTGGCCAGAGGGACCGCCCTTGCCCAGCTCTGGGTGTTCATCCTTGCGCCGATCATCGGGGCGCTGGTGGCGGCGGTTGTCTGGAAATATCTCTTTGAAGAGAAAACAGCACCGGCATAACCCGGGCATTTACTTTTTTAGTCCCGCAGGCTCTTTTTTCATCGCCTCTGCCTTCAGATCTTTTGACATCAGCTCGATCGCATATCGCAGCGCCGTCCGGGGCATCACATTCCTGTACCGCATGACATATGCAAACACCTCGGCCTGGTGTTGCCGGCTCGCCTCTTTCAAGAGCCAGCCGTAGCCTTTCTGCACCATATCATCGGTATCGGTCAGGAGCAGATCGGCAATTTCCATTGCCTCGGGGAGAAACTTCCCGTGCTTTGCCGGGACAATCAGGGAAACTGCGGCAGCCCGGCGCATCCACCGGTTCCGTGACTGCGCCCACCGTTTCAGCTCGGCCGTATATTCCGGATATTGTTCAATAAAGTCCCCTATCGTGTGGTTGTAGAACCCGTCGCACGAGGCCCAGTTGGTGATGTAGGTATCGATCCAGCGCCGGAATACTACAAGATCCTCTCGCTCGTACCGGTCTGAGAGGGCATGGGCCCAGTTCGAGACGACAAATGATTCCTCGATGTACCCCGAGCGGTAGAGCTCTTCGCAGAGCGCGAAGATCTCCTGTTTGTCCCGGTATCGTATCTCCTTCCAGTACTTTTTTGCAATCGCCATGACGGTCGCAGTTTTCAGGCCGTAGCACCGGATCTCTTCCCTGAAAAACCGCCGGGACGTTTTTTGGATCTGCGGATCCGCCTGCGCTTTGAGGTCCTGCCGGATGTGTACGATCACCGGGTCCATGAAACAGCGTTGGGAGGGAAGGGGGATAAGGGGTGCGTCAGCGGTAAGGCCGGGACCCACAACCGCAAACCCGAAAATCTCCTCCTCAGCCGGTCACCCCTGTCCCTTTTTTGCTTTTTGCTGCCGGACACTGGCTGGCGGATCCGCTCGTATTTCCATTTTCGATACCGAGATACAGCGCCCCCCAGGCACAGAGTGCCTGCAGGATCGGGATCAGGGTCCTGCCAAACTCTGTTATCGCGTATTCCACCCGGGGCGGCACCTCGGGATAGACCGTTCTTTGGATCACGCCGTCCTCCTCGAGCTCGCGGAGCTGCTTGGTGAGCATCTTGGCATTGACCCCCGGCAGTGCTTTCTGCAGCTGGCCAAATCGCATCACATTATCGCCCAGGTGCCAGAGGATGAGTGGTTTCCACTTGCCGCCGATCACATCCAGTGTTGCCTCGACGGTGCAATGGTAGGTCTTGCCGTTTTTTGTATAGGTCATGGTTACTCCAGTGAAAGTCTGTTACCAGAAAAATGGTATTTCCTATTTAATCTGCTGAGGCACATTTTATCTTAATGGTTCTGACCGACTCCTGCAGAAAAGTTTTCACTATCATGACTGCACACGGTGTTCTGTCGGGATTTTCCGCACACTCGCGGTCAATGAGGAGAACAGATATGGAAAAGACACAGATAGGACAGAATTTTTTCATTCCGATGCCAGTTGTCCTTGTCGGGTCGCAAGTAGAGGGACGGGTGAATTTCATGGCAGTGGGATGGTGTACCCGGGCCAATGGGAACCCGCCGATGATTGCCTGTGGGATCGGGAGTCACCGTTTCACGGCAAAGGGCATTACTGAGACAAAGACGTTCTCCGTGAACATTCCCTCCTCGGCACTCATGGAAAAGGCCGATTACTGTGGAATCGTCTCGGGAGAGAAGACGGACAAGTCCGGGGTGTTTGAAGTCTTTTACGGCACGCTTGGGACCGCACCGATGATCCGGGAGTGCCCGGTCACACTTGAGTGCCGGCTGGAAAAAGCCGTTCCCCTCCCAACCCACACGCTCTTTGTGGGTGAGATTGTGGGGGCATATGCCGACGGGAACGTGATCAAGGAAGGGAAACCAGACTTCCCGACTGTCGACCCGCTCTTCCTGACGATGCCCGATAACCGGTACTGGAGGCTCGGGAACTATGCCGGAGATGCATGGAGTGCCGGAAAGAACCTGATGCATCCGTCGCACAAAAGCACACAAAAACAAAAGGGACGGTAACCGTATGGCAACTATTCTTGTCGATCAGGATCTCTGCACCAGGTGCGGGATCTGCTCTGTGGTCTGCCCGATGTCGATTGTCGACCCGGCAGATGAGAACACCCTGCCGAAGGTGCAGGATGCAAAAGCCGGCCTGTGCATCCGGTGCGGGCACTGCGAGGTCTCCTGCCCGTCGCAGGCGCTTCTCCTGGATTATCTCCCCGATGAGAAAGCGCAAGTCCCGGCTGCGGCCGTTTCCCTGTCGACCGGGGATCTCGGTGTTTACCTGAAGAAACGCAGGTCAGTCCGGCATTTCACCAAGGAGCCGGTCTCGAGGGAGGACATCCTGCAGGTCCTTGACATCGCCCGGTACGCTGCGTCAGGGGGCAACGGACAGCCGGTCGAGTGGCTTATCGTACACGATCCCGATGAAGTCCACCGGCTCGCGGGGTTGTGCATCGACTGGATGAAGACCTTACAAAACAGCAGCCACCCGATGAGCGGGAATATCCCGACGCTGGTCGCTGACTGGGAGGCCGGGAATGACCCGGTCTGCCGCGGGGCACCCCATCTCGTGATCGTCCATATTCCGGAGGGCAACCCGGTGGCATCGGTGGACGCCCTGATTGCCCTGACCCATTTCGATATTGTTGCGCCGGCATTCGGCATCGGGATCTGCTGGGCGGGATTCCTCTCGATGGCCGCTGCTGCCTATGGGCCCCTGCAGGAAACGCTGGCCCTCCCGGCAGGGCGTAAGTACTCCTACGGCCTGATGTTCGGCCACCCGCAGTACAAGACATACGGCATCCCACGCCGGAAGCCGTTGCAGGTGACGTGGCGGTAGGAAATGACACCGGGCGCGGAAACGATTAATACCACGAATGATCAGGAGAAGGTATGACGGATTATGCAGGTGTCGGAAGGAAAAAACTGCGTGAGATTGACGGCGAGGCAGGTGTCAGGGTCGAAGAGACATTAAACAACATCTGCCCGGACCTTGCCCGTTACCTCATCGAATATTCGTTCGGGGAGATCTATGCCCGGGAGATCCTTGACAACAAAACAAAGGAGCAGGCGGTCGTCGCCGCCCTGACCGCCATGGGTACGGCCGCCCCCCAGCTGAAGGTTCACATCCATGCAGCACTCCACGTCGGCTGTACTCCCGAAGAGATCCGGGAGATCATCATCCAGATGTGCGGTTACGCGGGATTCCCGGCGACCTTAAACGCGATGGGCACGCTCATGGAGGTCTTAAAAGAGACCGGGCTGGCCCTTTCAACGGTATCCGTCCACGCTGGTTCCGAGGGCCGGTACGAGCGCGGGAAGGACTGGCTCTCGCGGATTGCGCCCGATCAGGAACGTGTGCTCAAAGAGACGTTCGATCCGATAAACCCGGATATTACCCGGTACGTCATCGAGTTCGGCTATGGGGACATCTATGCCCGGGGCATCCTGCCAATCCGGATCCGGCAGGTTGCTACCATCGCCGCGCTCGCCGCAAAAGGTACCGCCCCCTCGCAGCTCCGGTTCCATATCGGCGGCGGGCTCTGGGCCGGCCTTTCCGAGAACGAGATCGTCGAAATCATGCTGCTGATCTCCATTTATGCCGGATTTCCGGCAGCATTGAATGGTATCGTCGCGACCCGCGAGGTTGCAGAGGCCTTAAAAGACGAAAAACGGTGAGCGGGGGAAAGACCGGCGGTCGTCTCCCCGGGAAACTCCCGCGCACCAGGTAAAAAATGGAAAACGAAGTGATCGAATATGGCAAAAGTCGTTGCATTCAACGGAAGCCCAAGAAAGGATGGAAACACCTCCATCCAGATTGGGCATATGTTTGAGGAACTGGAGAACGAAGGGATCGAGACCGAGCTCGTGCAGGTCGGCAAAAAGAAGATCCGGGGCTGTACTGCCTGCATGAAGTGTTTTGAGAAGAAGGATGGGCATTGTGTCTTTGACGATGAGATCGTCAACCGCTGCATCGATCAGATGGTCGGGGCGGACGGCATCATCCTCGGATCGCCGGTGTACTTCCTGGATGTGACCGCGGAGATGAAGGGTCTGATCGACCGGGCGGGGTTCGTGTCCATGGCAAACGGGGGCCTGTACCGCCGCAGGGTGGGTATGGCCGTCGCCGCGGTCCGGCGGTCCGGGGGCAGCCGTACGATCGATACCATGCTCCACTTCCTGCTCGCCGGCGGCATGTTTGTCCCGGGATTCCCGGTCCTCGGCGTCGGGAGGGAGATCGGGGACGTGAACAAAGACGAGGAAGGCCTCGGCCGTGCCCGGGATGCCGCAAAGAACATGGCATGGCTCATCAAAACGATGAAAAAGGCACAGGAATCCCGATGAACCGTTCAGGAAGATATCCCTTGAGTAGAGTGATAATGGAGACAACCCGTTATGGAAGCCCTTGATGCAATCATGACACGCCGCAGTGTCAGGAAATACAAGAAACGACAGATACCGGATGCGGCTCTTGCAGAAATCCTCAAAGCAGGAACCTATGCCCCGTCTGCCCTCGCCCTCCAGCCGTGGGCATTTATCGTGATACAGGATCAGGAATTCCTCACCCGGGTCTCGGATTATTGTAAACCCATCATGATTGCGCACATGAAGGATGCGCATGACGGGATGTCCGATGCGTTCCGGGCGATGCTTGAGATCTCCGGATACTCGATTTATTACCATGCACCGACGGTTATTATGATCGTCGGGAAAATAGCGAACCGGTTCCGGGAGATTGACTCTTCGCTCTGTGCTGAGAACATGATGCTTGCCGCTCATGCGCTCGGTATCGGGAGCTGCTGGATCGGGTCAACGGAAGTGGCCTATGAGAACAGGGAGCTCATGGCAGGGTTCCGGATCCCGGAAGGCTACAGTCCGGTCGGCACGATTGTTTTCGGGTACCCGGCCGAGTCACCGGAGGTCCATGACAAGCACCACCCTAAGGTGACGTGGGTCCGGTAAGTGCCGCAGGTCCGGTTTCCCCGGGGAGTGTTCACACCGGACCAAACCGGTATTCTCCTTTTGGCACGGTAATTTCGAACCGGGCCCCTTTCCCCGGTTCGCTGGTTTCGGCGATGGTAATACCGGTGATCGAGAGGATCTCACGGGAGAGGAATAACCCAAGGCCGGTATTCTTCCCAAAGCCCCGCTCGAAAAGGTGCGTTTTATCGCCGGGGCCGATCCCGGTCCCGTCGTCTTCATAGCATAAGACCAGCCCGGCACCGGTCTCCTGCGACGTGATACGGATCGTTGTCAGCTTGTCCCCGCCGTACCTGAGGGCATTGTCGATCAGGTTGTACGAGACTTTCTCGAACAGCGGGTCTGCATAGACCTCAAGATCGGTACGATCGACCTCTGCCTTCACATTCCTCATGGAGAGTGCGGCGACCGCCCGCAGGACTCCCTCCTGGACATTCTGCCAGACGGGTGCTGTTTTTCCCATATCCTGGTAGGTCCCGGTGAAGTTGATCTGTCGTTCGATGGTGTCTGAAATGGTCTCCTCTTTACGGATATAGCTGGCCATTCTTGAGGTGTCATTCAGGGTCTCTTTTGATAATGCAAGATAGGATTTGAGTGCCGAAAGCTGGTTCCTGATATCGTGGCGGGTGATGGAAGAGAGGATATTGAGTTTTTTGTTGGCCCGGGCGAGGGCATCCTCTGCTGCTTTCCGTTCGGTGATATCGGTTATCACCGAGAGGATCGCTGGCTCGCCACGGTCGCTGATCATCACGCTCTTTATCATGCAGCGCCGGATATCCCCTCCCGGCAGCCGCAACGCAATCTCCCGGGTCGGTAATGATGTTTCCCTGGTACGCGTTCGCTCAAAGACGGATTCCACTGCAACGCTGCTCTCATCGGTGAGGTAATCATAGACCGGTTGTCCGGCAAGATCTTCGGAGCTCATTCCAACAAGGCGGCCTGCCGCGGGGTTTGCGTACCGTATTGTTTTCCCGTCGTGGATAATGACATAATCCGGAAGATTATCCGCGAGGTTCCGGTACCGCTCCTCGCTGGATTTCAGTTCGGTCTGGGAACGGACCATGTTGAGCATCAGGAAGAAACCGGTAGTGAGGATGTCCGTGATGATGGTGGCGACAAAGAAGATCGTATTCCCGATATCGGTACTGAACAGGGACTGATCTGCGGGATTGGCCAGCCAGTATGCATCCCTTACGATCTGGAAGATTACCACGGCTATAAGCGTACCCGAAAAAGCGAGCCTGAGCGACCGGCTCTCCGGATCCCGTGGTTGCAGGGCAAGTATCGCTGCTGCCATGAGGCCGGCACTGGTTACCACGAATGATATCAGGGTGCGGGGCATGAACCCGTCATTGATGACGGTAAAATAGAAATAAAGGAGGCCTGCCGGGATGAGGAGCGTATAGAAAATGAGGGGAATCGGCCGCGACCAGATGTAGCGCCGGGTCGCGTCAGCCCGCATCAGGACCGAGAGCATGATCAGAATATTGGCAATGATGATCGTGATCACATCGGACACGGATCCCCGGAGTATAAGGAGGAAATACCCGCAGGAGATGACCAGCAGGCTGAGCATCCACGTCCTGAACCCGTAATAGGTCTTCTGCGTTTTCCAGAAGGTAAAGAGCATCAGCGTCAGGAACGCATTCAGAAGAAAGATGATCAGAAAAAGCGTCCTGATGTCCGGGGTCCACATGTATCCAGCCTGCTGCCCGGAAAATGCGTCGGGCTCGTGTTTGGTCTGATAGGAGAGTTTTCCTTCTGATGTTTAAGATTTTTTGCAGGACCGGTTTAACGAAAGGGACTGAGATAATCAACAGGTGATATTCTGCACATTCCCTGTGACTGCTTGCACAGGCCGCTTTCGATCTGCTCTCCCGCGCTGATGACAGGGAGGGACGGGCCATACTCCAGTACCGTTTCCACACCTTTATCTGGGAGGTGCGCCAGATGGAAAGATACACCAAAAGGAGAAGACACCATGGCCACCGATCCGGTCTGTTTTATGATAGTCGATGAGGATACCGCCCAGTTCAGGAGCACGTACCGGGATACTAAATACTATTTCTGCTGCAACTACTGCAAGAAGCAGTTCGATGAGAACCCGAAGAGGTACAGCCGGCTCGCAAACGATATGACGGTCGATCTGGGATCCGGTTGCTGAATGGACACACGGCCTCTACCCGTGTGTGGAATGCGGCAGCGGAAAACAGATTTTTTGCCGGGCGCAAACAAAGGAAGTACCCGGAACGTTTACAGGAATACTGACATGACACTCCCAGAGACGATAGCCGGGACACTGGCCGCAGACAGCCGGTTTTCCCTGATGGCAGAAGCGATCCGGGCCACCGGGCTTGATACGGTGCTCGCCGGGAAGGGGCCGTATACGGTCTGTGCGCCGACCGATGATGCATTCCGGCAGATCCCCAAAGAGACCCTTGCCGCGCTCATAGCCGACCCCAAGGGACAGCTCTTCCGCATCCTCCAGTACCATATCATGTTCGGGAACCTCCCGTGCAGCACGATAAAGAAACTGAATTTCCCCAAGACCCGCCTGGGGATCACCGTTGAGATAACGGAAAAGGGCGGTCTGGTGATCTACGGCGGCGCACCGGTGACCATCCCGGATATCGCCTGCACCAACGGTTTTATCCACGGCGTCGGCGGGTTTGTCATCCCCCGGTAACCGGGGCCGCGGATTACCCCGATTTACACGCCGCCAGCCTGTTTGATCAGGGTGTTGATATCCGCGGTGCTCATTGACGGTGGTGCCGCCGATCCTTCGCGCATCACCATACAACAGCTTATAAGATTTCGTGAGCAATATTTCATCCGTTGAATAGTCCTTTTTAACACTTCAATAAACCAGCACAGGTCCAGCCATGAACCCACCATCCGTCGTCGACAGCATCCTTTCCGCACGCTACCTCAGGAAAGGGGAAAAGAATTTTACCGATATCTGCCGCCGCGTAGCTTCGGCCTTGGCAGACGATGAGACCGAGAAAGCCCGCTTTTATGAAGCGATGATCTCGCTGCGTTTCCTGCCAAACTCGCCCACCCTCATGAACGCGGGCACCGAGATCGGGCAGCTCTCTGCCTGTTTTACCCTCCCGGTCCCCGATTCCATCGACGGGATCTTCGATGCGATGAAGGAAGGAGCGATCATCCACAAAAGCGGCGGGGGCACCGGGTACAACTTCTCGCACATCCGGCCGGAAGGGTCTCCCGTGCAGTCCACGGACGGTGTCGCATCGGGCCCCATCTCGTTCATGCGGGTCTTTAACGCAGCCACCGATGTGATCAAGCAGGGTGGCCGCCGGCGCGGGGCGAACATGGGTATCCTCAATGTCTGGCACCCCGATATCCTCGCCTTTATCGCGGCGAAGACAAAAGAGGGCGATATCTCCAACTTCAACATCTCCGTGATGGTGAACGACAGGTTCATGGACCTTGTGGAGAAGCTGCGGTTCGATGAGGTCTGGCTCACCAACCCCCAGTCGGGTGCGAAGGTCACGGTCGGAGCGATCTGGACTGGTATTGTCCAGGGGATCTGGAAAAACGGCGAGCCGGGCATCCTCTTCTACGACGAGATCAACCGACACAACCCGACCCCTCTGCTCGGGGAGATCGACACGACAAACCCCTGCGGCGAACAGCCACTTCTCCCTTACGAGAGCTGCGTCCTTGGGAGCATCAACCTTGCCGCCTGTGTCCATGATGGCGTTCTCGATGAGGATCTGCTCCGCGAGACCGCACGGATGGCGACCCGGTTCCTCGATCTCGTCATCGAAAAGAATGTCTTCCCGATCCCGCAGATCGCCGAGGCGACCCGGCGGACCCGGAAGATCGGCCTTGGCGTCATGGGCGTCCACGACGCGATGCTCATGCTCGGCCTCACCTACGATTCCCCTGAGGGGCGGGCATGGTCGGAACAGGTCATGAAACTTGTGACCGACACGGCAGTCGATGAGTCCCACAAACGTGCCGAAAAACTGGGGACCTTCCCGGCATGGCAGGGAAGCATCTGGAATGATTATAAAGTGCGGAACGCTGCGATGACGACGGTCGCACCGACGGGGACGATCTCGCTCCTTGCCGGGTGTTCGAGCGGTATCGAGCCGGTCTTCTCGTTTGCCTACACGAGGAAGAACACGGTGGGAAAGACCTTTATTATCGTCAACCCCGTGTTTAAGGAAGCGCTCGTCCGCACCCTGTCCGATATGGGTTTTGCCGGCGACGAGCGGGCAAAGAAGGCAGACGAGGTTATCGCCCATGTCCACGAGACCGGGACAATCCAGGACCTGCACTGGCTGCCGAAGGGGTTCCTCGCGCTCTTCAAAACGGCGCTTGACATCCCGTGGCGTGACCATATCCGGATGCAGGCCAGTTTCCAGAAGTACGTCCACGCCTCGATCAGCAAGACCATCAACATGCCCGGTTCGGCGACGAAGGAGGACTGCGAGGAAGCGCTCATGATGGCGTGGAAACTCGGTCTTAAGGGGATCACCATCTACCGGACCGGGAGCAGGGACGATGTGGTGCTCGCGTTGAAGGATAAGAGCCCCGCCGTATCCAGTCCCCCGGAACCTGCCACGGCCTCAGTGACCAAAAGAGCGATGCCGGAGAAGATTCCCTCGCTGTCCATCGACCGGCCCAAGGAACTGGCCGGTCGGACGTACCTCTGCCAGTCGGGATGCTGCCGTCTCTACGTGACCGTGAACCTGATGGAGGGAAAACCTATGGAGGTCTTTATCCGGACGGTCGGGAACGGGGGGTGCGACGCGAACAGCAGCGCCCTTGGCCGTGCGATCAGCACCGGTCTCCAGAACGGCGTGCCCTACGGGAAGTTCGTCAAGCAGTTTGCAAAAGTGAACTGTATCTCGGCGATTAAGAACCCCACCTCGGAAGGTCACTCCTGCGCCGACGTTGTCGGGCGGTGCATTGAGCTCTCGGCCAAAAACCAGAGCGTGGCAACCCTCTCCGACTGGAATATCACAAAAACCGGGGAGCAGCGGCTCTGCCCTGACTGCCACGAACCGCTGGACTTCGGCGAGGGCTGCAACCAGGGGATCTGCAAGCACTGCGGCTGGACCGGGTGCAGCTGAGTTTTTATTATACTTACTTGCATATCCGTCGTAAAATAATTGTTTTTCAGGAACAGATCTGTTGGCTTTATCCTGTATCAACCAAATGCAGGTTATCGCGATGTGGTGAAGTGATGTTCTCGGTGTTATATCTCGATGACGATCCAGCGCTGCTCGATCTCGCCAGGATCTTTCTTGAGATGTCAGGAAAACTGCGAATCGATACTGCCCAATCCGTCGAGGAGGCACTCGATAAGACACAGCACCGGAACTATGACGGTATCATCTCCGATTACGAGATGCCCGCGATAAACGGTATTGAATTTCTCCGGCATATCCGTCTCCACCATCCCGATCTCCCGTTTGTCCTCTTTACCGGAAGAGGGAGAGAGGAGATCGCCATTGAAGCCCTCAATAACGGCGCCGATTTCTACCTCCAGAAAGGCGGGCCCCCGAAATCCCAGTTCGCTGAACTTGAATACAACCTTATACATGCCATCGACCGCAAACGGGTGCGCGAAGACTTAAAAGAGTCCCGGCAGATGATGGCAAACATTATCGATTTTCTTCCGGATGCAACGTTTGCCATCAATCGCGAGAACAGGGTGATCTCCTGGAACCGGATGATGGAGAAACTGACCGGGATACCTGCCAGTGCGATCATGGGAACCGAAAATTATGCGCAGGTCCTCTCACAGTTTAACGAAAAAAGGATCCCGCTGGTGGATCTCGTACTGAATGGCGATAATGAACCGGTCCCTGTAGACCAGAACCTGATCCGCGACGGGAACGCCCTTATCTCTGAATTTTACAGTCCGACCATTCATACCGGCAAAGGCGCCCATCTCTGGATGATTGCATCCCCGCTCTACGATACAGGTGGCAACACGATCGGTGCGATCGAGTCCATCCGTGACATCACCCGGCACAAAATTGCAGAGAAGAACCTGATGACCTCGCACGAGGAACTCAACGCAGCGTACGAGCAGCTGACCGCGACCGAGGAGGAACTGCGCCAGAATTATGACGAACTCACGAAAAACCAAGTGGAGCTCCAGAAGAGCGAGGAGAGGTACCGGAACGTGGTAGAGGACCAGACGGAATTCATCTGCCGGTTTTTGCCTGACGGCTCGCATATTTTCGTCAACGGTGCATACTGCCGGTATTTCGGGAAGAATCGGGAGGATCTTATCGGGCATCACTTTGTCCCGGATATCCCCGGAGAAGACCTCCCGCTCCTCAAAGCACATATGGCCTCGATAACCCCCGAGCATCCTGTACAGACTGTTGAACACCGTATATGGATGCCCAGCGGGGAGATCCGGTGGCAGCAATGGTCAGATCGGGCCATATTTGACCGGAACGGGAAGGTGACCGAGTACCAGTCGGTGGGGAGGGATATTACCGACCGCAGGCGCACGGAGCAGGCCCTGTCCGAAGCGAACAAAAAACTCACGCTCTTGTCCGGTATCACCCGGCATGACATCCTCAACCAACTTACCGGGTTCCAGAGCTATCTTGGGTTGATCGAAGAAAAGAGCACAGACCCGGCAATAAGGCTGCTGGCACACCAGGCACAGCGGTCGGGCGAGGTGATCCGCGATCAGATCTCGTTTACCCGGCAGTATGAGGATATCGGCGTGCAGAGCCCCAGATGGCAGGATGTCTCTGTATCAGCCCTGACGGCGTGCCGGGATGGCAGGTTCCGGAATGTCTCCGTTGACCCGTCCCTCGCCGGTATTGAGATCTTCGCCGATCCGCTCCTCAAACAGGTATTTTACAACCTTTTTGAAAATGCCCGGATGCACGGGGGGACCGTGACAAAGATCGTGGTAAGCCGGGCAGCATCCCTTGAGGGGGCCGATGTCGTTGTTGCTGATGACGGTAAAGGGATCCCTCCGCAGGAAAAACAGAAAATTTTTGAAAAAGGGGTTGGCTCGCATACGGGGCTTGGGCTCTATCTTGTACAGGAGATCCTCGCCATCACCGGCCTCACCATACAGGAGACCGGTGAGTATGGCCGGGGGGCACGGTTCGTGATCCATGTACCCGCCGACATGTTCCGGCTGTCGACCGGTTAACGGGACACACTTCCTGTCACCGTCCCTGCGGAAGCGTATATTTATCCAGTGCTTTTTTCACTCCGTGATCAGATCCTGTACCAGAAGAACTGTTTTTGCGGCATTTTTCTTGTATCCTAGTGCCGGTAAAGATCGCCGGAACTGGAAAAACCCTAAAAAAAAGGTATTTTGATATTTTTCAGATGAACAGCGGTGCGAGCACGAGCGTCAGCGTCGCAAGGAGCTTGATGAGCACGTGGAGCGACGGGCCTGCCGTGTCCTTGAACGGGTCGCCGAGCGTGTCGCCGATGACAGCTGCCTTGTGGGCCTCGCTGCCCTTGCCACCGTGGGCACCGGTTTCAATGAATTTCTTGGCATTGTCCCATGCACCGCCGCTGTTGTTGAGGATCAGGGCAAGGAGAATGCCGGTGATGGTCGCGACCATGAGGAAGCCGGCGAGGGCCTGGTATTTCATGGTGATGCCGATGAAGATCGGGAACCCGATCACAAGGACACCGGGGACGACCATGTTCTTGAGCGCACCCTGGGTCGTGATATCTATGACGGTTGCATAGTCAGGCTTCTCTGTGCCTGCCATGATGGCCGGGTTCTTGAACTGGATGCGAACTGCTTCGATGACCGACTGTGCGGTCTTGGAGACAGCGCGGATGGCAAAACTCGCAAAGAGAAAGACGAGCATCGCGCCGAGGAGTGCCCCGACAAAGACGTGCACGTCTGCAAGGTTGACGACATCGAATGCCTTGCCGGTCAGTTTGGTAATGTCGGCCATATACGCGTTGAAGAGCAGGAATACGGCGAGGGATGCACTGCCGATCGCATATCCCTTGGTGAGTGCCTTTGTTGTGTTACCGGCTGCATCGAGCCTGTCCATGCGCTTTCTGACTTCCTCGGGTGCCTGGCTCATCTCGACGATACCGCCGGCATTGTCGGCAATAGGCCCGAAGGTGTCCATGGCAAGGACGTACGCACAGACCATCAGCATACCCACGGTTGCAACGGCAGTGCCGTAGAGGCCGCCGTTCGGGATACCGCTCATGGTACCGCACCAGTAGGAGATAATGAGGGAGAGGCCGATGAGGATTGCGGGAATTGCGGTGGTTTCGAGACCGACCGAGAATCCGGTGATGATGTTCGTGGCCGCTCCTGTTTCAGAGGCGTCAGCGATCTCCTTTACCGGGCGGTAGTGGTGGTCGGTGTAGTACAGGGTAACCCGGAGGAAACACACGGAGAGTGCAATACCAACGAGACCTGCATAGAAGAAGTATATCCAGCCGGCTGCTACTCCGAGGAGCCACTGGACCCCGAAGAAGAGGAAGACCGCGGATATGATCGCCGTGATGTAATATCCCCGGTTCATGGCGTCCATCGGGTCTGCCCCGTCCTTACCTTTGACAGAGAGGATACCGATCATGCTTGCGAGGAGACCGAGAGCACACATGACGATGGGGAAGAGGATACCGTTGACACCGAAGATCGGGAAGAGCGCAACACCGAGGATCATGGCACCGATGTTTTCGGCAGCAGTGGACTCGAAGAGGTCAGCACCACGGCCGGCACAGTCGCCAACGTTGTCTCCGACGAGGTCGGCGATGGTGGCCGGGTTCCGGACATCGTCTTCGGGGATACCGGCTTCGACCTTGCCGACAAGATCTGCGCCGACGTCAGCGGCCTTGGTGTAGATACCGCCGCCGAGCTGGGCGAAGAGTGCAACGAATGAGGCACCAAAGCCGAACCCGATGATGACGAAGGGGGTGGTCTGCGGGTTTGCCCCGAGTGCGATGTACGTCAGGGAGACCCCGAGGAGTGACATCGAGGTGATGATCAGGCCGGAGATGGCTCCGCCACGGAACGAGAAGTCAAGTGCTTTCCCGTCGCTGTGCTGGGCTGCGGCTGCCGTGCGGATGTTTGTCCTGACTGCAATGGACATTGCGACGACACCGGCAACTGCACTGCACGTGGCACCGACGATATACGCAAATGCCGTGTACACGGCAAGTGACTGCTGTCCGGTGAAGTAATAGACGGCAAAGATCACGATGGCAAGCACGATGGCAATAATAGCGATAGTCGAGTACTGGCGCTTGATGAATGCTTCCGCACCCACCTTGATCGCATCGGAGACCTCGCGCATCTTGGGCGTCCCCTCATCCTGTGAGAGGAGATTACGCGCCAGAAGAGCGGCGAGGGCCAGTGCGATAACACATATCACAATGACAACGAGTAATGCTGTTTCGATCATTCCATGACCTCCCTGTGGTGCTATGGCTTTTCCGCGTACAGGGCCGGCTCTCTCTCATGACGTAAAACGCACGTTGACAGAACAGCCGGTTGTACCGTGAACCATACCACATCAGGTTTGACAACTGATACGGGAAGTACCCTGCCCGTTTTGATGCACCCACGAGAATAGCGCCATGACACCGGGAAACCCCGCCACGCCGGCCACCTATCCTCAGGACAGTACTAGTGCATTTTTGTTACATTAAACTTTTATCATCTCTCTCCGGGGTATCCCCGGGATCTACCGGGTGCCGGTCTCGTTTTTTGTGAATCTGGGCAGGCATGGGGCGATTTTTTGGTATTTTTGCGCCCCTCACCTGCGTTTTTTATAAAAAAACGGCCGGACCCGCGGAAAAATGCCGGAATAATCCTCCGGCGGGCCGGGATTTGCGTTCAATTCAATATGATTAATAATGAAAGATACGAATAGTTTCTCAGGGTGGATGTAGCGTGCAATTATTACTCTTTCTCATCCTGTTTCCGCTGATCACGGCGCTCTTTATGCTCGCGGTTCGCCGGGATACCGAGCGGAACTGGATTGTAAAAATCTCCGCACTGCTGATCGGTGCAGTGACCGTCCTGCTTCTGGTAACCCAGTTTGACAAGGGGACCCTCTACTTCGGCTTTGACGCAGAACCTGTCAACCTGCTCATGTTTGTCCTCGAGATGGGGATCTCGCTTCTGATCCTCTGGTTCGCGGTGAGGTACCGCAATTACCTGGTCATCGCCCTCACGCTTGTCGAGACTGCGCTGATCCTCTGGTTCGAGGCTGCTGCGACTCCCGCGGTGGCGGTGAAGTCTCCCCTCTTTATCGACCAGTTCTCGATCATCATGGCCCTTATCGTGGGCATCATCGGGAGCCTGATCTGCGTGTATTCCCTCGGGTACATGCGGCATTTCTACCTGAACCATACGGGGATCCCCGACCGGACCAATACGTTTTTTCTGATCATTTTTGTCTTCATCTCCGCGATGTTCGGGCTGGTCTTTGCGAACAGCCTCATCTGGGTTTTCTTCTTCTGGGAGGTCACCACGCTCTGTTCGTTCCTCCTCATCGGGTTCACCAAGACCGAGGAAGCGACCAAGAACGCGTTTACCGCCCTGTGGATGAACCTCTTGGGCGGCATTGCCTTTGCTGCGGCGATCGTCTACCTGACTTACCAGCCGGCCGGTATGCTCGGTCTTGACCAAGTCCTTGTCTCCGGAAAAGCGCTCATCCTCATACCGGCGGCCCTGATCGGGTTTGCCGGTCTTACGAAAGCTGCCCAGATGCCGTTTTCCTCGTGGCTTGTCGGCGCGATGGTGGCTCCGACGCCGGTCTCGGCCCTGCTGCATTCCAGCACGATGGTAAAAGCCGGTGTTTACATCCTTGTCCGGTTCGCGCCGGTCTTCCAGGGAACCATCGTCGGCTATACCCTCGCGTTTGTCGGGGCGTTTACCTTCCTTATCGCTTCGGGGATCGCCATCTCCCAGACGAATGCGAAACGGGTGCTCGCCTACTCTACGATCGCAAACCTCGGCCTCGTGGTGGCCTGTGCGGGGATCGGGACAGCCGAGGCGATCTGGGCAGCGATCCTCCTGATCATCTTCCACGCGATCTCAAAGTCTCTCATGTTCCTCTCCGTGGGAACGGTCGAGCACCGGATCAAGAGCCGGGAGATCGAGGACATGAACGGCCTTATCGTCCGGATGCCCCGGATCGCCGCTATGATGGTGATCGGGATCGCCGGCATGTTCCTTGCACCGTTTGGTATGCTGATCTCCAAGTGGGCGGCGATCCAGGCCTTCATCGATGCACCGTTCGGCCTCGTCTTTGTCGTGATCCTGATCTTCGGGAGCGCCCTCACCCTCTTTTTCTGGGCGAAATGGATGGGAAAACTGCTCGTTATCACGCCGGATGCTGAGAATGTCGAGGGCCTCGTGGACAAAAACGAATGGGTGGCGCTCGTCTCGCTTGCCGGGCTTACCGCCGTCACCTGCTTTATCTTCCCGCTCATCTCCGCAATACTTATCGAGCCATTCCTGCTCTCGAATTACGGCACCATGGCCATGATCTCGCAGGACAATATCATCATCATGGTCATGATGCTGTTTTTGATCGTCCTCTTGCCCCTGAGTATCCTCCTTCCCCACCGGAAACACCGGGCTCTCCCACCCTACATGGGCGGGGTTCCGGCGACTCCTGACATGCATTTCCAGAATGCGCTTGGGGCACGCACAGAGATGAAACTGGCCAATTACTATATCAGCCCGTGGTTCGGTGAGGTCAGGCTTGCGAGGGCCGGTGTCTGTCTCTGCTCTGTCTTTATCGTGATCATGTTTGCAGCCGCTTTGGTTGGGGGAGGGATCCTATGATCTCCCTTGCCGGGGCCGTTGTGTTCATCCTGCTCGCGCCGGTCATCGGCGGCCTTATCGCCGGTATCGACCGTAAGATCACCGCCCACATGCAGGGCCGGGTCGGCCCTTCGATCCTCCAGCCGTTCTACGATGTGGGGAAGCTCTTCGAGAAAGAGGACGCCGTGGTCAATGAGACGCAGCGCTTCTACGTGCTCAGTTACTTTATCTTCGCCATCTTCACGGGAGCGCTCTTCTTTGCGGGCGGGAACCTCCTCTTGGTGATCTTTGCGCTCACGCTTGCCGAGGTCTTTTTGGTCCTCGGGGCCTACGCGGCAAACTCCCCGTACAGCCACATCGGTGCGGAACGGGAACTGATCCAGATCATGGCCTATGAGCCGATGTTCCTCCTTGCCGCGGTCGGGATGTATGTGGTTACAAAGTCCTTCAACGTGAGCGATATCGCCGGCTTCCCGGGGCTGATCTTCATCCTGCTGCCGGGCGTTTTCCTGGGCTTTATCTACGTCCTGACGATCAAGCTGCGCAAGTCGCCCTTTGATATCTCGACCTCGCACCACGCCCACCAGGAGATCGTCAAGGGGGTCATGACCGAGTTCTCGGGCCCGGCGCTCGGATTCATCGAGGTTACCCACTGGTACGAAGTGGTCTTCCTCTTAGGCTTCGTGTACCTGTTCTTTGCAGCAAGCCCGGTCCTTGGTATCATCGCTATCATCATCGTCTACCTGCTCGAACTAGCCATAGACAACACCAACGCAAGGGTGAAGTGGCAGCTTGCCGTGAAGAGTTCGTGGGTGGTCGCCATCATTCTGGGCGCACTCAATATCGCGGCCTTATACTTCATCGGGAGGGTCTGAATATGGCATACCTGAAAAAATCCCCTTGGATCATCCACTACGACGCATCGAGCTGCAACGGCTGCGATATCGAGATCCTTGCCTGCCTGACGCCCATGTACGATGTGGAGCGCTTTGGGATCATCAACACTGGCAACCCCAAGCACGCGGATATCTTTGTCGTAACGGGCTCGGTGAACGAGCAGAACAAGTACGTGATCAAAAACATCTACGACCAGATGCCGGACCCAAAAGTGGTCGTGGCGATTGGCATTTGCGCCACATCAGGAGGCGTCTTCCGGGAGTGCTACAACGTGTCCGGCGGGATCGATATGGTCATCCCGGTCGATGTCTACGTGCCCGGCTGCGCTGCCCGCCCCGAGTCTATCATCGATGGGATCGTGGCGGCCCTTGGCATCCTTGAGGAGAAGCGATCCGCGATGGTCACCGGTGCCCCACAGGAGCACCCGGCCCCGGTTGCGGCTGCCGAAAAACCCGCAGGAGGTGCGTGAATGACCCTCAATCAGCAGACCACTATCCCGATCGGCATCGACGAACTGGTTGCCCGTACGGCGCAGCAGAAAAAAGACGGCTGCCGGCTCGTCCAGATCGGATGCACGCAGATCGGCGACGACTTCGAGATCAACTACGTCTTCGACAAGGACTTCGTGCTCACCAACCTGCGCATCACCGTAAAGCAGGACACGGTCGTTCCGAGTGTGAGCAGCGTCTACTTCGGGGCGTTTGTGTACGAGAACGAGATCCACGATCTGTACGGCATCGCGGTTGCCGGGATAAACATCGACTTTAAGGGACACTTCTACCGGACGACGATCAAAAATCCGTTCACCGTTACGATCACCAAGGAGGACACCTCATGTCAAAACAAATAACCGTCCCGTTCGGGCCCCAGCACCCGGTACTGCCGGAACCGATCCACCTCGATCTCGTGCTGGAGGACGAGCGTGTCGTGGACGTGATCCCCTCGATCGGGTACGTCCACCGGGGCCTCGAAAAGCTCGTGGAGAAACGCGAATACCCCGAGTACATCTACGTCGCGGAACGCATCTGCGGGATCTGCAGCTACGTCCACAGCAACACGTACGCGGAATGCATCGAGCATATCATGAAGATCGAGGTGCCCGAACGTGCGCAGTACCTCAGGACCATCTGGTCGGAATACTCAAGGCTGCACTCCCACCTCCTCTGGCTCGGGCTTTTTGCCGATGGGATGGGCTTTGAGAGCGTCTTTATGAACGCGTGGAAACTCCGGGAGCACATCCTCGACGACATGGAAGCGACCACGGGTGGCCGGGTGATCCAAGGCGTCTGCAAGGTCGGGGGTGTGAGGAAGGATATAACGCCCGAGAAACTCGACGAGATGGTCAAGGGGCTCAAAGGTATGGAGCCGGCGCTCCGCGACCTCACGAGCGTGTTCTTCAACGACGCCTCCGTCAGCCACCGGCTCAAAGGTGTCGGGATCCTCCAGAAAGGGGATGCCTATACGCTTGGCGCGGTCGGCCCCACGGCCCGGGGGAGCGGGATCGGGATCGACCTCCGCCAGACCGGGTACGCGGCCTACGGGAAGATCAACTTCAAACCCGTCGTGGAGCAGTCCGGGGACTGCTATGCCCGGTGTGCGGTGCGGGCAAAGGAGCTCTTTACTTCGATCGATATCATCGAGCAGTGTGTGAAAAAGATCCCCGAGGGCCCCATCGAGGTCAAGGTGACCGGCGCTCCCGACGGCGAGTACTTCGCCCGCGCCGAGCAGCCCCGGGGCGAGGTCGTCCACTACATCAAGGGGAACGGCAAGCGCAATCTTGTCCGGCACCGGGTGCGGACGCCGACGTTTACGAACATTCCGCCGCTTGTCACCCTCCTCAAAGGTTGCGAACTGGCGGACGTGCCGATGATCGTGCTCTCGATCGACCCCTGTGTTGGCTGTGCGGAGAGGTGAACGGGCATGACCTACTTTGAGATGACAAAAACCGTCATAAAAAGCCTGTTCTCCCGCCCGGCAACCCTGATGTACCCGGTAAAGCCGGCGAAGAAGACCCCCCTCTCCCGGGGCCACGTGACCATCAACCCGGCCGGGTGCATCACCTGCCGGTCCTGCCAGCGTAAGTGCCCGACGCAGGCCATCTGCGTGGAGGTCAAGGAGAAGACCTGGCAGATCGACCAGATGCGCTGCGTCGTCTGCGACTGCTGTGTCGAGGTCTGCCCGACAAAGTGCCTCACGATGGACACGCAGTACCCGGTAGCCCTCACGGCCCGGGGCGGCGTGATCAAGGTGACGGTGGCGGGGCCAAAGAAGAAGGAACCGGTGGCTCCGGTGGATGGGGCGAAACCGGAGAAGAAGGAATAATTTCCTTTCTTTTAATTAGCACACTTTTTACTGTTAAAAATAAAAAATTAAACTCTTGCCGCCGAATCGATGAACATATTACGAATCGGGGAAAGTAGTGATTCTTCCATTCTTACATTCCTAAGGACATCTATCTTTGGAAGCCATGTTTCCTCACCACTAGTACTACATTGATCTAGAAGTCCAACTTCGTTCAATTGAATAAGATATCTCGGAATCTTCATCTGTTTTATCGCTTGTCCGTAGGATTGTTGAATAATTGTTTGAATTTCAGAAAATTCTACAGGAATAATATCCTCATATTCAATGCTTTGACCATAAATATACCCAGAAATCGTAAGATATGGTCCTAAAACTTGCTGAATGCTTGAAATATTATCATACCCTTGGGCAAAAAAGTAGGAGAGGGCTTTAGATAATTTTGTAGAAATATTATCCGAAGATCCTTCAATCTCAATAAATGCATTATCAGGAAGTATTAAATTGTCATTTTTTCTAATTAATCCGGTCGTTATTAAGAGATCAATATTTTTTAAATATTTTTCTTTTTCTTCGTCAGACAAAAATGCTAATTCTATATCTAAATCGATTTTGTCTTTTAATAACAAATACGAGATAATATCTTCAATTGGTGTATGCATATGTTCAGAAAAAGGAAGTTTCGCAAAATTTTGAGCTCCTGTTTTCACTAATGCTTTTTGAACATTTATTTGAACAAAATCAAGTTTCGCTTTGATCTCGCTTTTAATATCCCAATATCGAGGTTTATCCACAATATCGCCATTATTAGCATCTATTTTTATTTCCCCAACACGTTCAAAATTCATATAGCGTACTTTTTTTGGCTTATTCGTTATGCTATCAAGAAACACACGGGGATATTTTACATTAATAGGAATAATCCAAAGATTATCTTGAATTTTTGGAGTGCCAACCGAGGGTAAAGTTCCATACTTCTCTCTAACAAAAAGGTGGGCTCTTTTTTGTGCGTCTTTTTTATTGATGGGACTTTCAAGCAACCGTACCTGCATCTGCATCAATCCTCTGTTGAGAATTCGGTTTTATAAACATCCCACGATTGTATTCAATTTCCCATGCGTCAGCGAAAGCTGTTTTTTCAACACAAAATGCCGGCCCATACCATGGATTGTTCAAGACTATCAATTGTTTGTTCATCCCAATAACAACACCGGAATGACACGGACCTTCCTCATTATTGAATAAAATTGTTGGATCATACATTACTATTACAGGATTGTATCGATCTAACTCCTGTTTTATCTCACTATAGTTTGTTTCTTTTAACTCAAATTGTAGTGATGGAAATTTTGTGTTGAGCGACAGAATTAGGTCGTCAGAAATTGGTGTTCCCGTTGTAAGTTTTGTCCTTGTCACTCCGATCAATTCATCCCGTGTTGTATTGGGGGATCTTTGTCTTATTTCCGGCTTTGTATGAATGTTTTTATAAAAATCCATTACCATTTTGATTGAATAGACAAGACAGAGCCATTCTGTATCACTTTGGATAAAATATGGAACGTTTAGAACTTTTACGCGACTTCCATTAACTGGTAGAATTGTTTCCATTACAAGAGAAGATAATGTCATATGGCTTATATATTTTGATATTATCTCAAATCTGAAAAATCAATTGTATTTTATCAAAACAGAGCAACAATGGAAAATTCTTGTACTCCTCTTTAATTTCATGCTAATGTTGTTTTTGATATCGAATCTTAAATGACGTGATTTATTCTATATGAGCCTAGATCTTGATATCCCTCTACCCCCCACCCGCTCAGCCACATGGGGGGAGGGTGACCCCCACCTGAGCGGACAAAGGGGGAGGGGGGTGGGGGATCACCCCCCCTCACCGGATTTGGGATGCATGCTGTTTCTGCACGGGAAATGCAGGGTTGTTCGCGTGGAGGCTCCGACGGAGGGCTTTTGCTCGCGGTCGTTTTCTGGTGCGTGGTTGTGGGCTGGACCGGGCCGGAGGGGGGAAGGGGATACCCCCCACCTGCCCGGACACATGGGTGGGGGGGTGACCCCCACTTAAAGGGAAAGAAGGGGAGGGGGGTAGGCCCCCCTCCCCCCTATCACATTTTTTTAAAAGCGGACCGGGCAAAAGGCCGGGCACGTGCCGTGGAACCTGAAAAAATGCCCCTGCCCCAACCATTAAACTGTCACACGGTGCAGGGATGAATAGACACCCATGTCACCTGTCATCCGCGCCGACTGCCCCTGCCCGAAATCAACCTGCAGCCGCCACACGCTCTGCGACGAATGCGAGGCGTTCCGCGTGGCACGGGGGAAACTACCGTTCTGCCGGCAGCCGAAGGTCTCGTTCCGGGACAGGATCCGGAAGATGCTGGGACTGAGGTGAACGTTTCCACGAACCGGCTGGCTCAGGGATCCGGGTTTTTACGAATGTTCATCATATTAGCAATCATAAAAAAATGTGGAAGTCCGGCGGGGTAACACCGGGCGGAGTGTAAGACCATGTGGATCCCCGATATAAAAACCCTGTTTCTGCTCCTTTTTCTCGTTAACGTATTTCTCACGCTCCTGCTCTTTTCCTTCTGGAAGACCCAGAAGACCTATGACGGGTTCAAGACATGGATACTCAGCCTGCTGGTCGCATCCTGCGGGTATTTCCTGTACATGCTCAGTGGATCCGTGCCCGTTCTGCTCTCCTCATCGGTGGGAAATATTTTGATCGTGCTCTCGGTCATGATGCGGCTTGACAGTACCGGGAAATATTTCCGGTCACGGGCGCTCCCCGGAATCATTTACTGCATCCTGATACCGGCCGGGTTCCTGTTGTTCTATTTTGTATTCCGTGTCGATTCTGTTGTCATCCGTGGCGTGATCATAGGGCTGCTCATTGTTCCCTGCTTTATTGCGACCTCCCTCATTGCGATACGATTCCGGGAACCGGAAACCCGCTCGCTCAGGTACGGCTTTGCCGCGGCCATCCTGGTCACGGCGCTCCTCTGGACCGTAATAGTCGTTGTAGCGATTATCACTCCCGGGGATCACTCGCTTTCAGGCCCGGATCTCATAAATCCGATCTTCTTTATCGTTACTATCCTCATGGATATCGTTGCCACGGTGTTCTTCCTGTTGCTCAATATGGCCCGGTCCCAGACCGAGCTCCGGCAAAGCGAGGATGCACTCTCCCGGGCAAATAAAAAACTCACCATTCTCTCATCAATAACCCGGCACGATATCAAGAACCAGCTCGTCGCTCTTTCAGGATATCTCGAACTCTCAAGAGAAACACTGGATAGTATCCCGGTCATCTCGGAATACCTTGAAAAAGAGATGAGTATTGTCCAGACAATCGGGAGCCAGATCGACTTCACGAGGGCCTACGAGGATATGGGAAAAACAGCACCCGTCTGGCAGAATATCAATGAAAGTATCCGGTGGGCAGTTGCGGCCTTGCCCATGCGGGCGGTAAGGGTGGATGTTGACCGGTCTGACCTCGTACTGTATGCAGATCCCTTGTTCGAGAAGGTCTTCTATAACCTGATCGACAATGCCCTGAAGTATGGGGGAGATCCCCTGACGAAGATCCACATCTCCTGCCATGAGATTGAGAAGGGGCTCGTCCTTATCTGCGAGGATGATGGTGTCGGGATTACCAGAGAGGACAAAAAACACCTGTTTATGCAGGGCTACGGGAAACATACCGGCCTCGGTCTCTTCCTCACCCGCGAGATCCTCTCGATCACCGGCATCACCATCACGGAGAACGGGGAACCGGGCAACGGAGCACGGTTCGAGATGAATGTGCCAAAAGGGGCGTACCGGTTCGGACAGCCATGATACCGGCAGAAAGACCGGAAACCCCACATTTCCCGTAAGTAAGCAGGTATCGATCTCCCGGTGACGTGTACCATGGAGCGCAAAGAACACATCCACATCATCAGTGCAGGGGAAAAGATCCACGAGACGTACCCTGCGGCACTCCGGGATCTGCCGACAATCACCCATACCTTTGTCTTTGCCGAAAAGGAGGTCTATACCAACTCGGCCCGGGATGATACCAAAAAAAGACAGTGGAAGTGTGCCATCCGCGACGCGATTAACAAGGTAAACGCCATCTCAATCTCCCGGAATATTGCCTGTGCCCTGGTCTGCATCGATGCGGCAACGTTTGACGCGATCCGTGATCCGGTGCTTGGGATATTCAGCGATCATCCGGATGCACGGTATTCGTTTGATATCTCTGCCGGGTCAAAACGCCTCTCGCTGGGGCTCTTCTCGATGTCGCTCTGGGTCGAGGGCGATTGCTGGTACGCGTTCGGAAATTCCCCTATACGGCGGGTTCCCGTACCGGTATCCCCGGTAAAGAACCTCGCCGTAAACCCGTATTATCTTGTGATCCTTACCATCCTCTTCCGGGGACAGGAGATCGGGAAGCAGACGAGAACCCTGGTCCCAAAAGAGACCCTGTTCAACGAGACAAAGACCTGGCAGGTTCCTGCGTACGATGATCGTGAGGGCACGGACAGACCTGAGCTTTCAGAGACCGCCTTTTCCCGTCTGGTATCGATCCTGGTCGGCTGGAACCTTGTTGATGAGGAATCCGATCCGGGGAATCTCCGGGAGAAACTCTATTGTCTCACCCCGGATGGCGAACTGGCGATATACGTGTACCTGGCACGTCTGAAGAAACGGGGTTCCAGGAGTCCACCGGGTCTTACGTGATCCACTCTTGCGACAAAAAAAGCCTTAATCCTTGTTTAAGGTCCGTTCGTCTTCTTCGATCCATTTCTCGAAATTTTGTATGCCTGCTTTGATATCGTTTATCCGCCGCTCCACATCTGCCAGCTGGGTGGTTGCCCGTGCACACTTCTCCGGATCATCGCAGCTGGCAAGAAACCTGCGGATATGCGCTGCAGTGAGCTGGAAATTCTCAAGGGCCGTGGCCGCTTTCCGGTACCGTTCATAATTGACTTCGAGATTCTTCTGGACACGGGACACATTCTCGGCCTTTGGGTGTGGTTTTCCTGCATTGAGCGTATCCCACAAAGTGTCGTGAATGGTGCGGGTCGTCTGGATGCGATCAAAACAGGTTTTTTTGTGTTTGGCGAGCATCTCATGCTTGTACTTCCCCAGCAGATCACCGACGGTTTTAAGTGCCTGCCCGCGTTCCACCAGTGCATGGATATTCCGGGGCGGGGCACCGGCAGGGAATTGGGCCAGGTCCACGTGTTTCATAATCTCGTCGAAATGACCCCGGGATACTGATTCCAGTTTCCCGTATTCCGGTTTCTGGGTCTCCTTTACTTCCCGGCACAGAGAATTGAACTGGTTCCAGAGCAGATCACGGTCATCATGGGCAAGCGGTTTTAGATCTTTGAATAACCCGGTGATCTCTTTTGCCTTGTTCCAGAAATCCTGGTATTTGGTGATGATCGGGAGATTCTGCCGGATCGGACTGGTTAATGACGCCAGTTTTTCGATCTCCCCGGCAAGGTGTTCTGCATTTTTATGGGCACGTTCGAGCCAGGGATCATCTTCAGGTTTCATGGAGCATCTCTGTTGTTCACTGGTTATTGATCGTCTTATTTATTTCTGCCCGGGTGCCAGGCAACCGCCAGAAAATACACAAAACAATGACAAAGAAAGTACCGGACCCGCACAACAAAAGAGAGGGACTCGGGCGGTGATACACGGGGCTAAAGACCATGCACGGTAGCACCGTACCGAAAATCGCCCCTCAAATTTTTATGGATTCCTCTCTACCGTCAGGCCCCGTTGCGCTTGTGCAGGGTCTCATTATTTAGCAGCGCAGGTTCTTCGCGTGACAATATCCCACGCCTGCGTCAATAGGGGTGCTCTCCCCGCGCCGGACCTCCATTTTCATGGTACCGTCGGACTGCATGATCCGGACCATCGCAGGCTCTGCCTGGGCGACCGGGACATCCTGTTGGTGTGCGGCGCCGTGTGGCCGGATCACTGTGCTGCATTCCCGCGGGGCTGCAACCAACGGGTATGCGGACGGATCCGCAGGCACCGGAGATGCTGTGTCAACCTGTTCCTGAGTAAACTCAAAGATGCAGGGTTTCCCGTTCTGCCGGGACATCGTCCTCGTGATCGCCTTGAAGTCGAGCAAATCCTCGATCAGTCCCCTGACCGGCGTTTCCATTGCCGATACCTTCTTCTCAAGTGCCGTGATACGGTCATCTGATACACCGGTTTCTGAAAATTCCATACTCGTAATCAGTTTCTCCTGGTGATCGGGCCCGTTCCCAAGAGATTTGATCGTTGCATCTGACATCGCATATAAATCACTACAGATGATCCCTGACATGTTAAAGGGAGGAGTCGGCCTTAGGCATGGGCCACAGGGCCCGGACGGCCGGCGGCTCGTCACAGGGATCGCATTACAGAACCCCTACTGCGACAGAGCAAGAGCACCCCCTCTCATCAGAGGATTCGCGATCAATGAATAGATATCCATCATCAGAATCGTAAAACGAAAGGTTAAGGCAAAAGACAAAAGAGATCAATGCGCTGAACATCTGGGCCGATATCACAAACATCATGTCCGGTATCGAGGAAAATATGAGCATGTGCTGAATGGGAGCAACCGTACGTCTACACCAGATTATTCAGTTTGAGTGATTTTATGGTGAACAACGAAGACACAAGCAGGAACAACATTTTCCTCATGGATAAGACCGCAAACCCGGCACCGCTCGGGCTTTGCGCATTCGGGACGACGACCATTCTCCTGAGCCTCTGGAATGCCGGGATAATCGGTCTTTCCAGCCCGATTTTTGCCATGGCGATTTTCTATGGCGGCATCGCCCAGATCATTGCCGGGCTCATGGAATGGAAGAAGAACAACAACTTCGGGTTTTTGACCTTCGTGAGTTTCGGGTTCTTCTGGATGACCTTTGCCGGTGTTCTCATGCTGCCGGTTCTTGGCCTTGCAAAAGCACCACAGCCCGGTGACCTTGCCGCGTTCCTCGCGGTCTGGGGGATCGTCGCATTAGGACTCCTTGTCTGTACCCTGAAGATGCACCGGAGCCTCCAGGTGACTGTCCTCGCGGTGTTCCTTACGATTGTCCTTCTTATTGCAGCGGAGCTGACGGAAAGTGGCCTTGTCAAACTGGCCGCTGGCCTGATGGGGATTATTGCCGGGGGCCTTGCACTCTATATCGGGATGGGTCAGGTTATTAACGAAGTCCACAACCGGAAAATATTTCCGGTCTAATCGTTTTTTCCCCGAAAGGGCTTCTTTTTTTACGGTGCCGGCCGATCCTTTCCCGGTACCCCTGTCGTTGCGGGCATCCCCTCCGGGTCTGGTGTATGGGATTTTTTAGGAAATCTTGTATGAATGGGGGAATGGCACCTCTTTTCCCGAGCAGAAAGGTATGTGCCGGATATTTCCGGCTTACAAAAACGTAAACGTCTCCGGCACGAGTGTCTGGAGATCGACCATCACAGCCTGTGCCGGTGTCGGGTTCACGTTCATCTGCTTCTGGAACGCGGTCTGGGACTGCCAGGTGCCCGCGTTGATCCCGAGCACCCCGCGATAGTTTGTCAGCCCCCTGATGTGCACATGTCCCGTGTGCAGGATCTCCGGGATCGGGTCGATGATTAAACGGTCGGATTTTCCTGCAGCGATCGGGGTGCGCCTCCCGTACGCCGGTGCGAGGTGCCGGCGCTGGAGCATCTCCTCCATCATCAGCCCGCTCTGCTCGTAGGAGGCCCCCGGGATGAGGCCGATCATGTCATCGATCGACCGGCCGTGGTACATCAGGACCCGCACGCCCTGCAGGTTCACCATCGCCGGGTTCTCGACGAGCATGCAGTTCTCGGGAAACTTTTTCGTGAACTGCGCCGGGATCACCGGCTGCGGCTCGGCGCCCCGCACCACATCGTGGTTGCCCGGCGCGGCGATAATTTTGATCCGGTGCGGGATGGCACTGATCAGATCGCCGAACGCGTCGTACTGCTCGTAGATGTTCTTGATCGTCAGTTCCTGCTCCTGCCCCGGGAAGACCCCGATCCCGTCCACGAGGTCGCCGGCGATGAGGAGGTAGGAGGCGTCGGATTCCGCGAGCCAGTCGACAAACCGGTTCCATGCGTCCGGAAGGAACGTATTGCTCCCCACGTGGACATCGGAGATGAAGACCGCCTTTCCCGGCTGTTCGCTCAAAAACGGCTTGTTGTCGATCCTGATGTCGGGCCGGAACATCTGTTCGGCAAAGAAAAGCTTCCCGTCGTTTGAGAGCTTGCCCTTGACGCCGATCACCTCGTCCATTATCAGGCGCTCGGCATCGGCAAAGACCGGCCGGTCTTTCCGGAAGAGCACCGTGAGGTTTGCCGTGGTATCTTCGAGTTCCGCGATCCGGTGGCCGTTTGTCGTGGTCTTGACCTCGGCAACCATCCCAATCACGGTGCACTCCTCCTGCCGGTACCTGGGCGAGCGGGTAAGCCCTTCAATCGGCATCGCCCCGCACCGTGCCCGGATCATCGCGCCGAGCTTGCTGTACCGGTCCCGGAAATAGTGGAGGTAGTCCTCGGTGCCGTTGATGCTTCCCGACGTCCCCGGGCTCCCCGAGACGATCTCGACCGAGGGATCGGTTAAAAACCGCATCCCGTCCCGGGTGGCGTTCATGCCCGGGATGTGCTTTGCCGAGACCACAATGGTGTCCTCCGGGACGCCGGCGATGATGCGCTCGATCAGGTCCGGGTTGTCCTGCTCCTGGATGTACCGCACCACGTCGGGGTGCACCTGGAGCCGGGTATCGAGGAACCGGAGCGTGATCTCCTGCGCATCAAGCATAATGATAGTATATTGCAGCACCGGGAAAATAATCATATCACCTGTGCACGTGCCTCCGCCGGCACCCGTCGCGGGGAATCCTTGATATCGTCGTCCGTTCTAACCCTCTTCACACTACGGGTGCAAACCCGCCCGATACCATGCTCGATACCCTCCAGATGTTTATTCTGGCATTTGCCCTCGGTCTGACCGGTGCCCTCGCGCCGGGCCCCACGCTCGTCGCCACCATCAACGCATCGATCCCCGGCGGCTGGACCATGGGCCCGAAGGTGACACTCGGCCATATGCTCTCAGAACTCGTCATCGTCCTTTTGATCGTGGCCGGCCTTGCAACCGTCGCGCTCCGGTACACCACCGCGGTTGCGGTCATCGGAGGAGTGGCACTCGTGATCTTCGGTATCCTCACGATCGCCGGGAGCCGGGGCGCCTCGCTTGCGGGGAATGGCAGCGGGCAGGCAGCCGTTGCAGCAAACCCGTACTTTGCCGGTTTTTTCACGAGCGTCGCCAACCCATACTTCTGGATCTGGTGGCTGACCGTCGGGAGCGCGATGGTGATTGCCGGCCTTGCCGGCGGGATTTTCCTTGCCTGCGTCTTTATGGCCGGGCACTGGTGTGCGGACCTCGGGTGGTTTACCCTTGTCTCAACAGGCATCTCCAAAGGAAAGACACTCCTCTCCGACATCACGTACCAGCGGATCATGATCGCGTGCGGCCTCTTTCTGGTCATCTTCGGGTGCTATTACCTTGTCCGGGTCGTGGTGCCATCGGCCTGAACATCCTTGGGACAGGGTGCGGTATATTAACAAAAAACGCCAATAGAACGCTTGAGAAATGGCAGAGAACGAACCGTCGCGGGATATCCGCACGATGATCCATGAGTTCAGGACAAGCGAGCACTGGGCGGTCTCCCTTGCCCGCGACATTCTCTGGGTGGCGGCCGTGGTCGGCTGCATCGCGCTCGCGCTCTACCTGATCTGCGGGACATGGCCGGCGGTCGTAACCGTGGAATCGGGGAGCATGGAGCCCCACATGAACATCGGGGATCTCGTGGTCGTTGTTGCTCCCGACCGGTTCGGCCCCCTCCAGACCTGGGATGAGGCCCACGCGACCGGGTACCAGAAGTTCGGCGATTACGGAGATGTGATCATCTACCGCCCGAACGGCGAGACTGATTTCTGGGCACAGATCGGCCTGCTTCCGCTCTCAAAGCAGCACCCGATCATCCACAGGGCCATGACTTGGGTTGGTGCAGGCGAGCCCGAACCGTCGTATCTCAACCCGTACCGTGGGAATGTAACCCCCTCCGGGTATATTCCCCTTACGATGACCAATACGACCGTGTACGGGTACTATCTCATGTACCCCGAAAACGCCACGCCCCCGGGGAATATCTCCGCAGATTCCCAGGGCATGGGATTCAGTACTGCCACCGCGAAGTACTTCCTCCCCGAACAATACGTTACCAATGGGAGTGGTTATGTCAGGTACGGCGATGCAACAGCGCATGGCGGCTACATCACCAAGGGGGACAACAACCCGGTGAGCGACGAAGGCTATCTCACGGTCGGGGATATTCAGACGATCGAGCCGGTCGAAAAAGACTGGGTGGTCGGTAAAGCGCTCTTTATCATCCCCTGGGTCGGCCTGCTTCCGCTCCATATCTGGGAAGTGATCATTGTCTTTATCGTGGTGATGGTTGCCTGGGACTGGTATGCGAAACGAAAGGGCGCGGAGTCCGGTAAAAAGGCCGGAAAGTCCAGGAAGCCGTCGAAAGGTTCCCGGCAGAAGAAATAATACGATACGGTCGTAACGACAATGACATCCGCACTTAACACGCTCCTGCGCGACGTACAGGCCGGCCACCGGCTCACACCCGACGAAGGTGAATACCTCATGAAGACGACCGGCCGCGACGTATTCCGCGTCACTGCGGCTGCCGACGAAGTGAGGGAGGAAAAGGTTGGCGACATCGTCACGTATGTCCGGAACCAGAACCTGCACGTGACCAATATCTGCAAGAACCTCTGCGGGTTCTGCGGATTTGGGAAAAAAGCGACCGATCCCGGTGCCTACTGCCAGGACCTCGATGCGACCCGGGTCGGCGTGCGGCTGGCACAGGAACGCCATGTTACCGAGATCTGTTTCCTCTCGGGTGTCAACCCAGCCTTTGACCTCGATACCTACACCGGCCTGCTCACCGCGGTGCACGAGATCGCCCCCGATATCCACATCCACGCGTTCAGCCCGGACGAGGTGGCCCATGCGGCAAAACGGAGCAGGTGCACCACGGCGGAAGTGCTCGCCGCCCTCAGGGACTCGGGGCTCGGTTCTCTTCAGGGGACCGCCGCGGAGATCCTGATCGAGTCCGTGCGCAAGGTCATCTGCCCGAGAAAAGTCTCCGGTGCCGAATGGGTGCGGATCATCAGGGAGGCGCACGCAATGGGCATCCGCACGTCTGCCACCATCATGTACGGCTCGTACGAGTCCGCCCGTGACCAGGTGGATCACATGGCAATCGTGCGGGAGATCCAAGACGATACCCACGGCTTTACCGAGTTCATCCCGATGTCCTATATCCACACCAATACCCCGCTCTATACCCAGGGCATAGGAAGGGCCGGTGCAACAGGGAGAGAAGACCTCCTGATGATCGCGGTCTCCCGGCTGTTTCTGGACAATTTCAACAATGTCCAGGTCTCGTGGGGCAAGCTCGGCCTCAAGATGACGCAGCTCGCGCTCCTGTGCGGGGGTAACGACCTTGCCGGCACGATGTTTACCGATGAGGTTTCCGTCGATGCGGGTGCAGGTGATGCCAGTTACCTTTCCCCTGACGTTATGGAGCGGATGACAGCAGACCTCGGGCGGACGCTCCGGCAGCGGACGACGCTCTACGATCTGATATAACCCGCTGAAACGGCGGAAACCTCTAAAAAAGATTTTTTTCAGGTTATTTTTTTATAGAGTCGATCAGAGCAGTTCCAGCGCCTGCTTGCCGGTCATGCCGTTTGTTATCCCGCGGCTCATCGCGCCCCGGTTGACCTCTTTTATAATGCCGGTCAGGATGTCGTCTGTGGTGACAATGGACGGTCCTTTTGCGGGGCGGACTTTTGCCGCCGGGTAGCTGAACGAGTCAAGTGCGGCGACATCGAAAGCGCCGCATCCCACAAGGCCCACATCGGTGATAACCGCGACCAGGTTTGCGGGCCCGAGCGGGATGACGTACCCGTCGGCGACCTTCTTTGACAGATGAACGGAGACTTTTTGCATAATCCTTCTTATGATGCACATTGGCGCCACGGTATAATAATTATGACTGGGAACTGCCCGGGCCGACAGGTTTTATGGCAAGTATGACACAGTGTGACACACTAATACGATGGATGGTGCCGGTATGGACAGGGATCTTCGAACATTGCTCTCCGATGCAGCGGGCGGTCACCGGATCAGCGAACAGGATGCGCTCGCGCTCTTTGGGACCCGGGGCCGCGATCTCTGGAAGATCGTGGTAGCGGCCGATGAAAAGCGGGAGAACGTCGCCGGGGATGCGGTCACCTATGTCCGCAACCAGAACATCAATGTGACCAACCTCTGCGTCAATGCCTGCGGTTTCTGCGGTTACTCGAAAAAGCTGGGCGACGAGGGGATCTATTTCCACGATGAACCGGTCATCCGGGAGAAGGCTCGGCTCGCGAAGTCCCGCGGCGTCTCCGAGATCTGCACGGTGAGCGGCCTCCACCCGGCCTTTACCGCACAGTCCTATATCGATGTCTACCGCTGGATCTGCGAGGAAGCCCCGGGGGTGCACCTGCATGCGAGCAACCCGATGGAGGTCGCATACGCGGCGCGGCAAAGCGGCATGAACACAAAGGATGTGCTCGCGGCGATGAAAGAGGCGGGTCTCCGCTCGATGTGCGGGACGGCTGCGGAGATCCTTGTGGATTCTGTCCGGGAGAAGATATGTCCCCAGAAGATCCCGACAGCCGAGTGGATCCGGATCATCAAGGAGGCACACGGCATTGGCATCCCGACAACGGCGACGATCATGTACGGCCACTGCGAGAGCGACGCGGACCGGGTCCGGCACCTTGCGATCCTCCGGGAGATCCAGGATGAGACCCACGGCTTTACCGAGTTTGTCCCGCTCTCGTTTGTCCACATGAATACGCCGATCTACCGGGCCGGGCTTGCACGGGCCGGGGCCACCGGCCGCGAGGACGGGCTGATGGTCGCAGTCGCCCGGCTCTTCCTCGACAACTTCAGAAACATCCAGGTCTCGTGGGTAAAGGAAGGGATCAAGATGGCGCAGCTTGGGCTTCTTGCCGGGGCAAACGATCTTGGAGGTACGATGTTTGAGGAGAGCATCTCAAAAGGCGCCGGGGCGACCAACACGGACTATCTCGACCCAAAGGAGATGCAGCGGGTCGCAGAGGATATCGGCCGGCCGCTGTGCCGGCGCACGACGCTCTATAAAAAAGCCTGATGGGCTGTAGTCTGGCACTTCCCTGTGGGATTACCGGGGCTTGAGCAGCCTGACGATCTTGTCCCCGGTCTTTTTGGCGTGCGCCACGGCTTTTGCATCTTTCATAATATCCCCTTCATCCGTTCCCGTGCCGATAACGGAACCGAGCGATGCAAACTCGTGGGCGCCAAGGAACCCCTCGATCGTTGCTGCCGCCCGCTCCGCACCCATCGAGGCGTTGACCGCAACGGCAATGCCCTTTTTCCCGAAAAGCCTGCGGTCATGGTAGAGCGAGTACGTGCGGTCGATGAAATTCTTGAGCTGGCCCGTGACATCGTAGTAATACGTGGGGGACCCGATCACGAGCACTTCGCAGTCGAGTACTTTCTGTGCGATGCCCCCCCAGTCATCATTCTCGATCACGCACCACTTTTTCTCCATGCATTTGAGGCAGCCCAGGCACGGGTGGATCTTTTTCCCGGCAAGGGAGACAAATTCCGTTTTTAATCCTGCCTCCTTACACTGCCCGAGGATCACCTGGATGAGCTGCGCAGTGTTCCCCTCTTTTCGCATACTGCCCGACAACCCGAGGACTTTCATACGTTACCCTTTCCTTTGGGGGTAATGATGGTTTTGATCCCGGGAGAAAGACCGAGGCCGGAAAACGCCGCAACGATCTCTCGTTGCGGGTCGCGGGACCGGTACAGGAGGTGGGACGGGCAGTCACAGTCGCTGCACCCGAATTTTTCCACACCAGTTCCGCCCCGGGCAAGGACCGCGGCGAGCCGACATTCGAGGCGCTTTTCGGTCAGGGCGCTCACGGTATACGCGATACGGAAGCGTGGATCGGTCAGCAGGTAATCGATATGCCATTTCGGCCGTCTGTCCCTCTGTTCCGCGAGCCTCATATGGCGTTCGAGCCGCACAAGGCCGCCGGGCCCGAGGGCTGAACCGACGTAGCAGTGCCATCCGGCTGCAAACGGGAGGGGGCCAAGCGCCCCGATTCTCACGGTGCAGGTGGGATTTTTCAGAACAAGACAGTAGATTCCCTTATCCATACCCGCCCTTCATGAGCTGGTTTGCTGCCGCGATGTGGCGTTTCCCGCCGCAGTCCACCGGCTTCCCGTGCCCCGGGTAGAGCCCTTCCACGTCAAGCGGCAGGAGACGGTCGAGGGATTTTTTAAGCGCCTGACGGCTGCCGCCGGGGAAATCATAGCGGCCGAATGCGCCATCGGTAAACACAGTGTCCCCGCTGATAAGCACCTTGTCCGGCTCCGACCAGAGGCAGATACTCCCCGGGGTATGTCCCGGCGTGTGGATAACCGTCAGATTTCCGATCGTGTCCCCGTCAAAAAGTACGATATCCGGCACAATGCCAGGCGAGCGGGCGCCAAAGTGCATCGAGAGGCTACGGGAATCATCGATGAGCCCCGCAGAATCGTCCCGGTGGATCGCGACCTTCGCGTTGCACATGTGGGCGATCTCCTTTACGTGGGCGATATGGTCGAAGTGGCAATGGGTGAGGACGATGGTATCGATCTCATCCTTAAACGGCTGGACTGCCATAGGAAGGATGCCGGCGTCTACAAGAACCGTGCCGAAGATGTATGAGTTCGCGAGCGCCCCCTGTTCGGGAATCCACCTGACCTGCATGCACAATAATAAAGCATCCCAACAGATGTTTGTTATGGATGTGCTTGTCCGCAGAAGCTCTTCTTCTGTTCCCGATCACGTCGCAGTAGCGGCACGGGCGGAGGGCATGGACCCGGAACGGATGGCCCGGCTTGTCGCTGCGGGCCGGATCGTGATCCCGGCAAACCCGAAGCGCCGGCACCGGCTCTCTGCCATTGGGGAGGGGTGCACGGTCAAGGTGAATGTGAATGTCGGGACGTCCGGCACCCGGTGCGACTATGCGCTTGAGGAGAAAAAGGCGCAGGCCGCACTCGACAACGGGGCCGACGCGATCATGGACCTCTCGACCGGCGGGGATCTCGTGGCGATCCGGAAGAAGATGCTCGCCCTTGACACCACGGTCGGGACCGTGCCGATATACGAGGCGGTGCGCCGGGCGGGAAACGCGGCCGATGTGGCTGCCGACCTGCTCTTTAAGGTCATACGGGAGCACTGCGAGCAGGGGGTGGATTTCTTAACGCTCCACTGCGGGGTAAACCGGCAGGTGCTTGATGCCCTCAAACTCGATCCGCGCCTGATGGGGATCGTGAGCCGGGGCGGGACGTTCCACTGCGCGATGATGATGCTCCGGGACGAGGAGAACCCGCTGTACGCGGAGTTCGACTACCTCCTCGATATTCTCGCGGAATACGATGTTACGATCAGCCTTGGGGACGGGATGCGGCCCGGCTGCCAGCAGGACGCGGGAAAACTCGCGAAATCGGTGGAGTATGTCACGCTCGGAACGCTTGCGAAGCGCTCCCTTGCCCGGGGCGTCCAGCGGATGATCGAGGGGCCGGGACACATGCCGCTCGACCAGGTGGGCTACAACGTGCGGATGATAAAGGAGATCACCGATCATGCCCCACTCTATCTGCTCGGGCCGATCGTGACCGACATTGCGCCGGGCTACGACCACGTGGTCGCGGCGATCGGGGGAGCGGAAGCCTGCCGGAACGGGGCAGATTTCCTCTGCATGGTTTCGCCGAGCGAGCACCTTGCGCTGCCGGATGTGGAGGATATTATCGCAGGGACCCGGGTTGCCAAGATCGCGGCGCACGTCGGTGATACCGTCCGGCGCCACGAGGGATACAAAATGGAGCGCGAGGTGCAAATGGCCGAGGCCCGACACCTGCTCGACTGGGACGCCCAGTTTAAGCTGGCGCTCTACGGCGATCATGCAAAGGCGATTCACTGCCGGGACGGGGACACGGACACCTGCTCGATGTGTGGGGATCTCTGTGCGATCAAGATGGTCCGGGAACTTTTTGAGGAAAAACCTGGAAAGGGAAAGAATGAGTGACCGGGGGCTTCCCGGTTAGCCCTGCTTTTTTGCCCCGGTCACTATCCCGGCAACCTGCGCCATGGTGACCGGCAGGGTCCGGGAAAACGGTACCGATTTTGTGATCATCAGGAACTTCACAACGGCCGTCCCGGCGATAGTCACTTCAATGCCGCCTTTCGTGATCAACGCTGCGAGCGCCCCGACGAGAGCCGTGTTGTGCGATGTGACCGGAACCCTGAGCACGGTTGCGGTGCTGGCGGCGATCTTTGTGCCCCCGGTGTTCCCTGTCGCGATCTGCTGGCTCGTGCCCTCCTTCTGGTACAAAACGGCAAACGGGCATTCCTTCAGGGTTGCGCCCACCGGGTTAGGGTTCTCCACCCGGATCGCCACTTCAAGATCGAGGGTTGATAGGGAAATATTCCTGAGCGAGACCCCCTCAAGGGTCACGTCCGGGTTCTGCAGGATCGGCATGGTAACAGCGTAGGGTTGAAAAAGAGATAATCCTGCCCGTGGGATTATTCCCACGCTTTACTTCTTTGCCAGTTTCAGGATCCGGATCGCGAGGTGGGCCGCGTTGTCGCCGTTGTCAACACCCACGCACGCGACCGGCACACCTTTGGGCATCTGGACGATCGAGAGCAGGGCATCGAGGCCGTTCAACGTTCCGCTGACCGGCACTCCGATCACCGGCTTGTCGGTTTTTGATGCTATAACGCCCGGTAGTGCAGCCGAGAGCCCAGCGATGGCAATGAATACCTTGCAGGTATTGGATTTGACATACGCATCCAGCTTGTCCGGGTCCCGGTGGGCAGAGATCACCTGGTAGTCCCAGGAAACCTTGTGCTCGTCAAGGACCTTCTTTGCCTTGTCGGCAATCGCGGCATCGGATGCCGATCCGCAGATGATTGCAACGTCTGCCATATAAGCCATCCAAACTTATATCCCGTCTATATAAATATACTATTGGCAGATCCACATGGAAAAAGAATCACTCCTTATGCTGCCAGGCCCGGTCCCGATGCCGGAACGGGTCAGGTTCGCAATGTCACGCCAGGCAATCAACCACCGGAGCGCCGAGTTTGGCGCAGTTTACGCGGACTGCGTGCGGGTTTTAAAGACCGCATTCGGGACAACAAACGATGTCGTTGTGATCAGCGGATCCGGTACGGCCGGCATGGAAGCCGCGGTCGCAAACTTCGGCAGGGATAAGGAGATCGCCTGCTTCGTGAACGGAAAATTCGGCGAACGGCTCTACAAGATCAGCCAGCGCTACGGTAAGGCTCACGAGATCCCGTCCGAGTGGGGAACCCCGTTAAACCTCGCAGCGCTTGAAGAGCAGCTCGAAGCGGGTGTACAGGTCGTTACCCTTGTCCACAACGAAACCTCTGCGGGGATCAAGAACCCGGCAGCGGAGGTCGGAAGACTGGCCCACAAGCACGATGCCCTCTTTATCATGGACGGGATCACCTCTGTTGGCGGCGATGTTTTTGAAGCCGACAAGTGGGGCGTTGATGTCGCCATCGTCGGTTCGCAGAAGTGCCTTGCCGCCCCAGCCGGGCTTGCCGCGGTCGCGGTGAGCAGCCGGGCATGGGAGCGGCTTACGAAGAACCCGCCCTACTATCTCGACCTTGCGGCGTACAAAAAGAGCGCAGCCGGAAAACCGATGGAGACCCCGTACACCCCGGCCGTCCCGCTGTTCCTTGCACTCCGCGAGGCATGCCTCATCATCGAAGAAGAAGGACTTGCGAACCGGATTGCCCGCCACCAGAAGATGGCGAAGGCCGTCCGGGCCGCCGCACAGGCATGGGGACTGTCCCTGTTCCCGAAACTCGACGCGAAGCACGAGTATGCCACGACAGTCACCGCAGTCTCGTACCCTGATGGCATCAAGGACGACGATGTACGGGCAACAATAAAGAAGATGGGCATTATCATTGCCGGTGGACAGGACCACCTGAAGGGCAAGATCTTCCGCATCGGAACCATGGGTGCTGTGGGAGCCCCCGAGATCCTCGCAACCCTCGCCGCGACCCAGCACGGCCTCAAAAAAGCCGGCTACAAGGTCAAGGGCGACGGTGTAGAGGCGGCAGCCGAGGTGCTGGGATGAGGGTTGGTGTTGCTGACACCACCTTCTCACGCGTCAACATGGGAGCGATCGCCATCGACGAGCTCAAGAAGCATGCGAGCGTGGCTATCGAACGGGTGACCGTCCCGGGCATAAAAGACCTGCCGGTTGCCTGCAAGAAACTGATCGAAGAACGCCGGTGCGAGATCGTGATGGCTCTCGGGATGCCGGGCGGCAAGGAGAAGGACAAGCTCTGCGCCCACGAGGCATCGCAGGGACTCATCATGTGCCAGCTCATGACGAACCACCACATCATCGAGGTCTTCGTGCATGAGGACGAGGTAAAGGACGATGCGGAACTCGCGTGGCTTGCCGAACAGCGCACCCGTGAGCACGCAGAGAACGCAGTAAAACTCGTCCTTCATCCCGAAGCCCTCACCAGAGACGCCGGCACCGGCCAGCGCCAGGGATTCGAGGATGCCGGCCCTGCCCGAAGATAGGGATCATCTTACCGATTTAAAAAGAATTTTTTTATCGGTAATGATACAGACAGATCTTCAAAAATACATCTCCAGATGAGAATTTCTGCTTCGGTATCAGCCGTAACTTTTTGCGACATTTAAATAAATGTCACACATACATTACATTATGTTTCAGATAGTAATCGGAACGGATGCTATCGGGGAAATGCCTCTCCGGGTTGAAAGAACGTTACCCGGAAATACCCAATATCTGACCTCACAAAAAGGTTGTCACAAGACACCCGGGTCTTTTGAAGGTGTACATATGTTCAACTCACTTCCTGCTCCCTATCCATGTCTGCCCCACGTGGGAGGAATATCATGAAGAAGATCCCCCTGCTCATTGGCATTTCATTTTTCATCGCTGCTCTGCTGTGTGTCTTTCCGGCGTCTGCGATATCAATCCCGGTGGCAGCGTTTGCGGCAAACGCAACCTCGGGAACAGCGCCACTCACGGTGCTTTTCCTCGATGAATCCACGAACGCCCCGACCTCGTGGGTATGGTCATTCGGTGATGGGGGTATTTCAACGATACAAAGTCCTGTCCATGCGTATTCACTGGCCGGTACTTATACCGTTACCCTTACGGCGACCAATTCTGCAGGCAGTAACACGGTTACCCAGACCGGATACGTTACGGTCACCAAATCAGCTGCTGCTCCCGTCGCGAATTTTGTTGCAACAGTGACCTCGGGGACCTTACCCCTGCCGGTCCAGTTCGTAGACTCCTCCACGAACACCCCGACCACATGGCTGTGGTCGTTTGGTGACGGTGGGTCATCTACCCTTCAGAACCCGTCCCACACGTATACCACAGCTGGTACCTATACCGTTACCCTTACGGCAACCAATGCAGCAGGCAGTAACACGATCTCCCAGACCGGATATATTACGGTCAGCAAGGTGGCTGCGGTTCCGGCTGCCGCATTCGAAGCGACGGCAACCTCTGGAAATGTACCCCTTACAATCCAGTTTGTCGATTCTTCCACAAATACGCCAACCTCATGGGTATGGTCGTTTGGCGACGGTGGGGTATCAAACATCCAGGATCCATCCCATACCTATATTGTAGCCGGTACCTATACCGTTACCCTTACGGCAACCAATGCAGCAGGCAGTAACACCGTGACAGAGACCAATTATATTACGATCAGTCCCGCCATCCCTGTTGCCACATTCACGGCGAATATCACCACCGGCCCTGCGCCACTTTCAGTTAGTTTCACGGATACTTCAGCGAATTCTCCCACAAACTGGTCATGGTCGTTTGGGGATGGCGGGACCTCATCAGACCAGAACGTTGTCTATACCTATACCACCGCCGGCACCTATTCCGTCGGACTAACCGCGTATAATTCAGCGGGGAGCAATGTAACAACCGAATCAGACTATATTGTTGTAAATTCTGGATCAAACCTCCCGAGTGCATCTTTCACGTCAGATGTGACACAGGGAAGTGTGCCTCTTACTGTCCAGTTCACCGACAAGTCCACGAATTCCCCGACATCGTGGGCATGGTCGTTTGGCGATGGGAACACATCAACCCTGCAAAACCCCTCCCACACGTATACGAGTGCCGGTACCTACGCCGTAGCACTTACGGCAACCAATGCGGATGGCAGCAACACCCTGACCCAGAGCGGGTACATCACCGTCTCGGCAGCAGTACCGGTAACCACGGTCCAGGCGACGACCTATGCAACTACGACAACCGTTCCGGAGTTAACCCCTGAAACCACGACACCAGCTCCCGCTGCATCAGAAACTTCTGCCGTAAGCGGATCAGCGGCAACATCAGCGGCAAATGGATCTTCCGGGATGCTCATTCTGGTTGTGATAATTATCCTTATTGTAATCGCTGTTGTCTCTCTCCTCGTTCTCAGGAAACAAAACCGGGGTTACCGACGATCTGGTGGCAGGGAGTTGTGAGGCAAAAATCCTGGCATCCCCCGGGCAGGTCTCTCTTTTTCCTTGTAACCTGTTTTATACCAGCGATGTGGGGAGTGTCCCCTCATGACCACACCTGTGAACCCCACAACGCGTTTCTTCAGCTGCGGGCGTTTCACCCCAGAGTGTGAGGATTGGCAGATATGAAAAAAAGGCCTGTTATTACGGTATAACCCCGTAATTACCTTTAAAAAGAAGATGATCGTATCTTTATCGCAATCAGCGGATGCAGTCTCTGTTATGTGCGCCCGGTGAAAAAACCGATTATAAGTGGAATGCAGGATACATACGGAACAGGCTGGGTAATACCGCAAACATGAGTTGATCAACGATGTGTGATACAAAACCGACAAAACTGGGATTTGTCGTCGCGGAGTTCAACCGTGACATCACGTATATGATGGAGATCGAGGCACGGGAGCATGCTGCATTCCTCGGTGCAGATGTGACCGAGTGCCTGTACGTACCGGGTGCTTTTGACATGCCGCTTGCGATAAAAAAGATGCTTGCCGCCGGCAAAGTTGACGCTGTCGTCACTATCGGATGCGTGATCGAAGGGGCAACCCAGCATGACGAGATTGTCGTGCAGCATGCGGCCCGGAAGATCATCGACCTATCATTAGAGTTCGGGAAGCCGGTAACGCTTGGCATCTCCGGGCCCGGCATGAGCCGGCTCGAGGCGAACGAGCGGATCGATTATGCGAAGCGCGCCGTTGAATCCGCCGTAAAACTTGTCAAACGGTTACAATGAGGCCGCTCTCGGAGAAGGTTGCGGCGATTGCCCCGTCCGCGACAATCGAGATATCCAACCGGGCAAAGAAGATGCAACGGGAGGGTATCGATGTCATCAGCCTCTCGATCGGCGAGCCGGACTTTGACACCCCAAGGCACATCAGAGATGCCTGCATCGACGCCCTGAACCGGGGGGAGACGCACTACGCGCCCAGCAACGGTATTCCCGAACTGCTCTCGGCAATAAGCGACAAGATCGTAAAGGAGAATAAAATCTCCTGTAACCCCGAACAGGTGATCGTCACCTGCGGGGCCAAAGATGCGATCTACGAGGGGATGGAGGCGGTCTTAAATCCCGGTGACGAGGTTCTCCTCCTTACACCAGCCTGGGTTTCGTACGAGCCCTGTGTCCAGATGGCGGGCGGGAAGATTGTCAAGCACGCGGTCAACCAGACGTCCTTCCAACTCGAAGACTCGCTTCTCGAACGGGTGAACCCCCGCACCAAGATGATCGTGGTGAACTCACCATCGAACCCCTCTGGGGCGGTGTTCGATAAAAAATCCATGAACCTTGTCGCCGATCTCTGCCAGGACTTCGATCTCTACGCGATGTCCGATGAGATCTATGAGAAACTGGTATACGGTAAAGAGCACATCTCGCTCGCTGCCATCGGGGATATGGCGGAACGGACGATCACCATCAATGGGTTCTCGAAGGCGTATGCGATGACCGGATGGCGCCTCGGGTACGCTGTGGCACCCGTAAAGATCATCAAAGAGATGTCCAAGGTGCAGCAACACTCGGTCTCGCAGGCGACCACATTTGCCATGTGGGGTGCGGTTGCGGCACTTACCGGAGACCAGCGTTGCGTCGAAGAGATGCGTCGGGAATTCGATGGCCGGAGAAAATACATTATCGCCGAATTGAAGCACATGGGATACAAAACTGCGCCAGCCGACGGAGCCTTCTATGCATTTGTAAAAGTGGATGGCGACGATATGGCAATCGCTACCCGATGGCTCGAAGAGGGACACGTAGCGGCAACCCCGGGCAGCGCCTTCGACGCTCCCGGCTGGATCCGGCTTTCATATGCAGCCTCGATGGACCGGCTCAAAGAGGCGATGGAAAGGATCAGAAAGGTTGGCGGGAATTAACTCTCCGGTTATCCCGACACTTTTTTATTACGACTCTTTTGACCGGGATTTTTTCGGTCATTTTGATATATTACCTCGTGAACCAACATATTTGCGTGGATCAATAGTCGGCTTCCGGGATCCTATTGGCCCACCGTTCAGATAACCTCTGTGAATTCGGCGTTGATACCTGTCCTCTCGCTCTTCCTGTAATACCCTTCGACAGGTACATTAACCGGTCACGGTAATCTTTCATAAGATACCTCATGGACACGAAGCAGAAGATCATTATATCCGTCCTCATGCTTGGCACGCTCATGGGGTCGCTCGATTCCACGATTGTCATTCTCGCCTTTCCCACCATATCAGAATCTCTCCATGCTGCTTTTATCACCACGCTCTGGATGATCCTGATCTACCTGCTTGTGGTCGCAGTCTGCACCACCCAGCTCGGCCGGATCGGTGACATCTATGGAAGGAGCCGGATGTTCAACGCCGGTTTTGGGATATTCACGCTCGGGTCGTTATTCTGCGGCCTCTCTCCCGGCATATACTGGCTGATTGCTTCTCGGGGCATTCAGGCAGTTGGGGGAGCGCTGATGCAGGCGAACAGCGGGGCTATCATCGCAGACACATTCCCGCCCAACGTTCGGGGGACTGCGTTCGGGTACATATCGCTGGGCTGGACGAGCGGCGCCATGCTCGGCATCGTGCTTGGCGGTATCATCACGACCTACTTCGGCTGGGAATACATTTTCTTCATCAATATCCCTATCGGCATTACGGCTACCCTTCTTGGCTTCCGGTACCTGACGGATAATTCCCGGGTGAATGCCAGGCTTGATATCCCCGGTATGATCCTTCTTAGTGCTGCACTCACATTTCTGTCATTTGCCGGAGTGGACTTTGCGACCGAGGGAACTGCGGCCCTGAATATTGCCGCATTCTGTATAGGTCTGGTATTCATTGTAATCTTCGTCCTTTTCGAACGGCGGACAGAACGGCCGATCATCGATTTTTCCGCACTGCGCAACCGGATTCTCAGATATTCCATGCTGGCGGCATTTTTCCTCAGCCTCGGGTACCTGTCGGTGGTATTCCTTATCACGATGTACCTGCAGGGTATCCGGGCCCTGTCGCCTCTCGATGCTGCCCTCCTCCTTACGCCGGGATATGTCGTGGGCAGCCTGCTCTCGCCATATATGGGAAAGCTTTCCGACCGGTACGGGGCACGGGCGCTCGCAACTTCCGGGACCGTGATGCTCATCATTGCCACGCTCATCTATGTGACGTTCAGGGTCGATACCCCTCTCTGGGAGGTGCTGGTCGCATCGGGCGTTTCCGGCCTCGGGACGGCGATGTTCTTCCCGTCCAACAACAGTGCCGTCATGGCAAATGCCCCGGAGGGGTCCTACGGCGGAATATCCGGTATCCTCCGGACTATGCAGAATATCGGGATCCTGGGAAGTTTTGTGATCGCCATCACGGTCTCTGCCGCCTCAATCCCGAGGGATGTGGCATTCGAGGTCTTCATCGGCACTACCAACCTCGTGGGCGGAGTTTCCGATGCATTCATACGAGGGATCGATGCTGCCCTCTTGGCATCGATCATCATAATCGGTATTGCCGGCGCCCTCTCATGGATGCGGGGTCATGAGACCCGGGGGTCAGCACCCGAGGCCGATCCCTAAAAAACCGGATGCCCTGGCAGGAGGCGAGCCCCGTTTCCAGGACTCACGCATCCTTTCTCCACCAGATCTTCGCAAACGTCGATGTACCGGAGATCACAACCCCGGCGCCATCTTGCCGTACAAGCGGTGACAGGTACGCATCCAGCACCCGATCCTGTTTTTCGGTCGTCACGCCGAACCTCTTTTTAAAAAAGGCTGTCATCTCCTCCCGGGACGGGAAACGGTACTCCTTGTCCAGCGGGAGCATCTCGACATTTGCATAGATCCCTGTCTGGTACAACACGTTCCAGAGGCAGTCTGCTTTTGGTCCTGGATAATAGGGGTTCCCGTGAATCGGCAGGGCAAGGTCTGCATACATCCGCTCCCAGAACGGCAGGTCCACGAACCAGTACAAGCAGACCTCACCGCACGAGACCGCGTCCATCGTCTGCACTGCCTTACGGATATCGTGCATAGTGAGGGAGAGCGAGGCAATTACAAGGTCATACGGCCCGGCAAGGTCGCGGGTGGGATCTACGTCCTCCCACCTCTTTTGGATACAGGTAATGTTTGTGATCCCTTCCTGGTTTGCCCGTTCCCTGAGCGTCGCGATCATCCCTGTCCCGGGTTCTACTGCAGTGACATCCCGTGCCTTTGCTGCGAGCGGGATCGCGAGCGTCCCCGGCCCGGATCCTATGTCAAGCACCCGTGTCGCACGGCTGACCGCAAGGCCGTCGATGGTCATCCGGATGCGTTTTTCGAATTCACCGGCAGACTGTGCCGCGTACCGGTCCGCGTTCTCCTTTCTGTCCCAGTCATGCGAAGCATCCCCGGCGATTTGTACAGCATCGTACCGGTCCTGCCGGGCCTTCCAGATCTCGTTCCAGTCAATATCGCAACAATCCGCCGTGGACGCAGGCCCCGCCATATAAGAGAAGGGTATACCCGGCCGGTAATAGAAGTATTCCCTCAAAAAAGAAGTTCACTCGTGCCGCAGGGCATCGATCGGGTTGAGGTTTGCCGCCTGCCACGCCGGGTACATCCCGCAGAGAATAGAGATAATGATGCCAAAACCTACTCCCTCGACCACGGACATCATGCTCGACATGGTGAAGAGGTACTGGGTAGTCCTGAGCATCAGGGCGCTGATCGCGTACCCCCCAAGGACACTGAGGATCCCCCCAATCAGGCTTCCGATTACACCGATGATGGCAGCCTCGTAGATGAACATACTCATCACTTCCTTTTTCTGGGTGCCGATGCTGCGCATGATCCCGATCTCCTTAATCCTCTCGTTCACTGACATCATCATGATATTGAAGATGGAGACACCGGCAACGAGCATCGAGATACCTCCGATGGCCGTAACAAAGGTTGTGATCGTGCCAAACGTCTGGTAAATAGTAGCAAGCGTTGCCTTGCTGTCGATCACGGATACGGTCTTCTCTTTGGTGTTCCGGTTGAGCTGCTTTTCGATGGAGGTCTTCACATCTGCCGTATCGCCGCTGGTGACCTTTACGACCACTTCGCTGTATTGATCCTTATCGTTGTACGTATTTTCAAACCAGTCCTGTGTCACGACAATGGCACTATCGGTACTGATATCAAAGCTCATCCCCCGCTCCTTGATAATACCGGTAACCCTGAGCGTGCCGTATTGCCCATCGGTCCCAATGGAAATCCGCGAACCGACCTTGACGTTATGATCTGTTGCAAATGTCGATCCCACGAGACAGCCTGAGTTACCGTTGTTGTAATCGCCGGCATCGAGATCGGGGAGCAGGTCTTTGGTCTTGTCCGGCGGGATCCCGTAAATGGTTGCTACAATATCGTCGCTTCCGACACCCACTTTCATGTGTTCCGATGTCGAATGAACAGGAATTGCCACGTTCGGAGCGACCACGCGTTTGATCTGCTGGTAATTCTGGTCGGTGAGCATCAGGTTTGCCGAGCTCCCTTCCCCGCCACCGCCAAAGCCCGTGCCGCCTCCGACATATGGCATGACAATCACGCTGTCCCCTACTGAAGACAGACTTGCGGAAACCACCTGCACCATGCTGTTCCCGAGAATTCCCATGGATGCGATGGCGACGACACCGATGATGATCCCGAGCATCGCAAGGCTCGAGCGCAGCATGTGGATACGGATGTTCCTTTTCGAGATCTCCCAGAATATGGTGCTCATTCTTCAATTCTCCCGTCAACGATCCGAATCGTCCGGTTCGTGTAACTGGCGACGTGGGGGTCATGGGTGACAACGATAATGGTCGAACCTTTCCTGTTGAGGTCCGTCATGAGCTCCATGATGCTTGCCCCGGTCTTTGAATCGAGGTTGCCGGTCGGTTCATCGCAGAGCAGGATATCCGGATCGTTAATAAGCGCCCGTGCGACAGCAACCCGCTGCTGCTGGCCTCCCGAAAGTTCGAGAGGGGTGTGGGGGTAGAGATGTTCGTCCAGCTGGACGGCACGGAGCACTTCCCGGGCCCTGTCCTCATTTACACCTTTGCCGGACTTGAGCATCTGGGGAAAGCTCACGTTCTCGATAATATTCAACAGTGGAAAGAGGTTGAAATACTGGAAGATAAACCCGATGCGATCCCGTCGCAGGTTCGTAAGTTCGACATCGCTCATATCGCGTACGCCGATCCCGCTCATGTAGATATCCCCCGTCGTAGGTGTGTCAAGGCACCCCATCAGGTTCAACAGTGTTGATTTGCCGGAACCCGATGGGCCCATGATAGATATGAACTCCCCGCGTTCCACTTCAAATGAGATGTGGTTGAGGGCGGTCACATCTCCGGCCCTGAGTGGATAAACCTTGACCACATCGGAAAACTGGATGACCGACTGCATGACGGTCTGCTCCTCCTTACTGGTTCTTCCGCTTCTTCATGTAGAGATACCCCCCCACGCCAAGTACAATAAGGATGACGGCCAGTACGGGGAGCATGCTCGGCTGTGTGTTCGTCTGTGCTGTAGCCTGGGTCAGATCGATATTCTGGACAGAGGCGATCACATTGCCGTTACTGTCTTTATAGGATAACTGGAGGGGAACGCTTGATATGCCGTCCGGGGCGGTAAAGGTGACCTCGAAACTGCCGAAGTCATCAGGTTTGAGTGTACCGATCACGTAATTCATTTCCGGGTCATGCGGCACAGCCGGAGAAAGCGACGTGACGGTGACACCATTTGCGTTCGAGAGGCCGGCATTGGTCACGTCTCCGGTGACATCGTAGGTCCCGTTGTTGAGAGCGATAACAATATTGCTCATCACCGGGTCAGCCTGCAGCTTGTCAGTTGTAAACTGGATTGGCAGGGTTGTGTTGATGCTATGGGAATTGTCCCCATTATCGTAATCGACAGTCATGAAGAGTGTCGTGGGGGAGTCGGGTGTGACCGTGAAATTAACCATGGTACTGGTTCCGGCAGCCAGATACCCGATATATGTCTTTGAAGGCGTAAGGGTAACATCATTACCGGTGGCTTCAAAGATGACATTTTTTACATCGTTGTCGCGGGGGTTGGAGATCTGTACACTGATTGTTTCTTTTACCCCTTGGGTGAATGAATCCGGCTTATTGGCAATGGTCATGACAAGGGGTGTATTGTCCACCTTGACCGGTGTCCGGTAATACATGCCGTTCCCGGCGCTGAAGCTTAATGAGAAGGATGGATAGTAGGTGCCATCAGGCCTGTCAGTTCCGAGGGAGAATACGAACGACCGGGTCTGGGAAGGCCCGATATTGACATTGGTGTTGTACGAGCCACTGGTGAGAAGGATATCATTATCCCCAAAGGTTCCATGGTTGACCATGACACTCTGGTTTGCATTCCCGTTGGTGACGTAAAACGTTGCCGTGGCGGTATCCCCGGCAAAAAGGACTGCCGGATCTAACGTATAGTTGGAGACGTATACGTTGTTTGCAGCCTGAATAGTATCAAGTGTGCTGTCTCCACATACCGGAAGAACCAGAGTTCCTATGGTTACGAGAAAGAACAGGAAAACCACGTATGCGGGACGCGGGATCCCGGGGGAAGACCGTTTTCTTGTACCCGAATAAGAGGGTCTTCTGCATCCTGTAAAATCCCGGGTATCCGAACATGCTGGGGGACATATCATTCTGACCATTGCATTGCCTCAATCTTGTAGTAAATTTTTTTACTACTTTTTTACTAAGTATTTACCCGGGGCCTAAAAAGGTATTGGGTAACACAGGTTTTTACCTCATGTGCCCTCACGACATGACTTCAGGTGTAGGTGGGGTTCAGGGACAAAGACCGCAAAGTAGTAAAATTTTTAACAACTCAATGTGCACTATTGATTTATGGAAAGCATTCCGGCTCCTCTTGTAAAATCGCTCAACGAGCTCGGGCTTTCAACCTATGAAGCGAATGTGTATGCTGCTCTCGTCCTGTATGATAACGCAGATGCAAAAGATCTCACAGAGTTTCTCTCCATCTCAAAGCCCAGCGTGTATGAGGCGCTGGATCACCTGGCGGAAATGGGACTGGCCGTAAAAAGGATCTCAAAACCG
>CAYVTY010000004.1:0-84533 GCA_964454995.1 uncultured Methanoregula sp. | reverse complement strand
CGCGATCATCACAAGGGCATTATCGAGGATGCCTGCCTCAATACAGGAATTATTGCCAATCGGGTTTTCCATATTCTCCCCCAGTTACGAGTCCATCCATGTTCTTCCGGTTGAAAATACTTGCGACTGTTATTGGGGGGGTCCTCATGCGTTGGCGGTTGATTGGGGAATTTTAACCAGGTGAAATTAGTCATTAACAGCAGACGAATCAGAACCGTATAGACAATCGGTATTGTCTCTGCGATCCTATTTTTGGAAAAGGCACAAATGAGGCGGTGCCTGCATGGTACCTGTGATCTACGTTGAAGATGATCCGGACGTGGCCACAGGTGTCTGCCATATTCTGTCTCTTCAGTACGGGATACCCGGTCACACCCTCTCATCTGTAAAAGAAGCACGAGAATATCTTACTTTTACCCCTTCCGATGTCATTGCTTTTAGATTATGATATGCCGGAGATGAACGGGCTTGAATTTCTTAAAAATCCTCATGGCACGGGGAGACCGTACGCCACTTATTCTTTTTTCCGGTGCGGGGTGAAGTGGCTGCCTGCGTTTTTGCCCAGTCCAGTTATGTGCTTGTCATGGCAACGGTTGGTGGGGATGGAGGCATACCCGGTATCGGACCGGGTGAATAGTCCCGGGGCTGATGATGAAAAGGTGATTGAGCCGGTGAAGGGGTTGTGAAGAAAAAAATAATTATCCCCCTGCCTCACCCCCGCCACCTGCTCGTTCTTACCAAACGTCCCCAGTACCCGGACACCATGTGGCGTTTGTCAGATGTTTAGTTGACCCGCTGTATCCTCCCGTCAACCGTCACGTTCACCGGTTGCGGCAATGACCCAACGTAGGAAACAAGTGCATCGATATCGGTCGGCCCGTAACTCATATTCCCTCCCTGCATAAATGTCGTGTACCCGTCATAGCCCAAAGTAACGGTGTCGACCGTCGCAACGGTGTAGCTCGCATTCAGGTTGAGAGGGACGCCGTTTACCGACACGGAAGTCACTTTGCTTCCGGCAGGTTTTGTCGCATCCCAAGTATAGGAAAGCCCCGAGACAATGAGATTACTTTGAGGGAGCGGCGCCTGCCACTGCTGCTCAAGCGTCTGCCTGATCTGGTCGCCTGACATGGTCATTGCCATGAGCGTTCCTGAATTCGGCTGGATATTGTACAGGTCCATCCAGGTAATCGTTCCTTTTGAGATATTTGCAAAAACATCACCGGAAGTATCAAATGCAATATCTGTTTTCATCGTGACCCTCTCTTCATCAGCCACCAGGTCTCCCATCGCCGATTCCCCGGCACTGTTTTGGGCGAGCGTAATATTTCCGGCTGCAACGCCGATCGTCTGGTTCTCAACCGGGGAAACAGCGTTCTGGGCTTCGTTGAGGAGCGCAGTGGCAGCAGGATCCGGGCTGGTGCCGGGAGCCTGGTCTGCATAGGTCGGGACAATCTGTGCGGATTTCCCCACGACCTCCCCGGTGGACCGGTCTATGGTGAGATCGATATCGCCATATCCCCTGCCGTACATGTACGCCTGCGTGACGAGCACGGGTTTTCCGATGGAATCGTTCAGGTAGATATTGGTAAACTCGTGGGTATGGGCGGACAGTACTACGTCAACTGCCGGGTCAAGCCGGGAAACAATCCCGACTACCCGCTCGTCGCCCTGCGTCTGCATGGTTGCATTTCCTTTCGTGGGTCCCTCATACGGCGTCTGGTTCCCGCCTTCGTGAAGGAGGACAACGATCGCATGCACGCCCTGTGCCTGGATCTCCGGGATATACTGGTTTATGGAACCGGCTTCATCTTGGAAGGTCAGGTTTGCAACATTGGCTGATGTCGTGAGCGTGGGCGTAGATATCGTATCTGCACCAATGAATGCAATGGTCACGCCGTCGACCGTCCGCAGGGTATAGGGTGGCAGGACCGTGGTGTTGTTTGCGGTCCAGACCACATTTGAGGAGACATAATCGATTTTCGTGCCCGGGTAGGGATCGACGATGTGCGTGATATTTGTTGCCCCGTTCCCCCCGTTAATCATTCTCATCACTTCCGGTACCCCGTTATTAAACTCCTGGTTCCCCAGCGTTGCCACCATATTACAGGAAGCGCCCGGGGAGTTCGATCCGATGGTACAGTACTGGTTTGCAAAACTGTTGAAAAACAGCATGCTCGGCTCGTCCATGAGCAGCCCGGAAACCGGTGGCGCTGAACCGATTACATCCCCGGGCAGGGCAATGATGGTGCCATCTGCATTCCCCGAAGTCATTGCCGCTTTGAGATAGGAAGCAAGGACCGGCGCACTCCCGACCGGGCGGTTGTTCATGATCTGTCCCGTGGCCATGTGCCCGTGGAAATCGTTTACCTCGAGAATTTTTACATGGACCGTGGCATTTGCATGCGATGCAGGGACAAGCCCGGACAGATACCATGAGAGTAAAACCAGTGCAACTATGAGCACACAGAGAACGCAGACTCCTGCGAGTCCCTGCACCTTTTCCGGGATCCAATCCCGCCACGAACCGGGTGTCATGATAAGGGATATTGTCGAGGGTAGCAGTTAATGGTTGAGTCTGACAGTGAACTAAAAAAGTGCAGATTAATACCCGCTCATCACTGTCGGGGTATCGTTGATATCGAGGTACTGGTCCCCTGCCCGGGTGTACTGCGGCCAGGTTACCTGCATCCCGCCGTTCGGGTCCCCCGTTTTTGCAAACCTGGTCCAGAGATCAACGAGATTGTCGCTGACCGCCGGGTCCGCCGGGATCCCGGGCAGGTTGAACAGCAGGAGTGTCTCGCTGCCATGGAATGCCCCGTTTGGTTGGCCGGGCAGGATATAGGAGTACCGGTACAGGTACGTGCTCTGGTTCAGGTCTGCCATCGATCCGGCGGCAAACTTCGCAGCGTCGGCAAAGTCGTAGCGGGTCATGATCTGCTCAAGCCGGATCTGGACTTCTGCGGTCGAATTTGCAGGATACTGTGCGAGGACCGACGGTGCATCCGGCCCGAACTGGGCATTGATGAATGCTACGTACTCCGGCACGGTCATGTTTGCATTCGCGGAGAGCGTGGTCCCGTCATTGGCGTTCGTGCCGATCATAAAGGGGACCGGGTTCTCCTTGTGGAGAAGGAACAGGGAGTCCACGGAGTCAGGAAGTATCCACCCGTCTATCGTTGGCTCGAACTGGAGGTTATGCGTGAGATTCCATGAGGCTGACGGCCAGGGCATGGCATTGATAATGTCCCCGACACTCCTGTTTCGCATCTGCGCAATTGCATCCGGGCTCGTGTATCCGAGGCTTGTCGCGTACGCTTCTCCAATCTGTTCGGCCTCGGCTTTTGGATGTACGTTATGGATAGTTGGCCCGTTCGCCCAGAAGGGGCCGCTCTCGACAATTGCCTGCTGGTAGAGCCCCCGGCTCCCGGGGCTGACGAGGTGGATAAGGACACTCTCTCCTCCTGCCGACTGCCCGAATATCGTCACCCGGGACGGGTCACCGCCAAACGCCCCGATGTTTTTCTGGACCCACTGCAGTGCTGCAACCTGATCGAGAATCCCGTAATTGCCCGAACTATTGTGCGGGGACTCGCTGTCGAGCCCGGGATAGGCGAGGAACCCGAGAGCGCCGAGCCGGTAATTGGTTGTGACGACAACGACACCTTTCCCTGCAAGGGTGGTCCCGTTATAGACCGCCATCGTGCCAAACGGGGCTACCTGTCCGAATGCCCCGCCATAGAAAAAGACCATGACCGGCAATTTTTCGCCAGCGCCCTGTGCAGGTGTCCAGACATTGAGGTACAGGCAGTCCTCGCTCATATTCAGTGTGGGATCCTTAGTGGCCGGCTGGGGACAGACCGGTGAAAATGCCGTTGCATTCTTCACGCCGTCCCAGGGCTGGACCGGTGCGGGAGGTCTCCACCGCAGGTCCCCGGTCGGGGGAGCCGCAAACGGGATGCCGAGATAGACCCACAGGCCATCCTGTTGTATTCCTGAAACAAAGCCGGCGTCGGTCTTTGCAACACCGGGAGCCGGTCCCGTCTGGGTACATCCCGCGAGGAACAAGAACCCGGTGAGGAGCAGGCAGATTACCAGAACACAATTTGTCAGTTTACACGTTTGCATACGAATGCATCTCCTCTTTTCCTAAAAAAAAGAGCCGGGTACCCGCGAAGAGGGGCAGATCTTTTTCGGACCCGGTTGCTCCATCATTCACCTATACACCGGAGAACTTTTTGTGAATCTTGGGCTGCAGAACAATAATACTATGTTTTTTATGGTATCCGAAAAGAGGTCACCGGGGATCATCCGGAGTATCCCGCCCCTTCTCCCATCCCATGATGTGCTCCTGACTGGTCATCATCCTCTGGTCATCCACAATTCCCTTTTTGCCCCCCTCGCAGAACCCCGCCCGCACAGCACCGCCCCAGCCTCCCGGTCAATCCACTCCGCCCGGGCAACTCAAAGCAAGACCGGGAGACCTGAAGGTTTTTTTTGCTCCTGCTCGTTTGCCGGTACGAATCCAGGGTCCCCTGTATTGAATTCCTTTTGCCGTGGTTGTGGCATCATTCATCCCTCCCGATCCCTTACAGGAAGAACAGGTTAAAAAAAGAAAATGAACGGCAGATCCTGTAAACGACAGGAAAGCCTCTATATTCACAAGCCATGTATTCACCTTGTCTGGTATGAAATAACACACAAACGGGTTATCGGGACTATTTTCCTAAAAAGCCTAAAAAAAATCATCATATCAGTTTTCAGAGTCATGAAAGGAGTTGAACAATTTTGCAGAATACAAAAACACACGATACAAAGATAGCCGATACAAAAATGCAGGAAACCTCCCCCAAAAAAGCCGGGTCCGGCACGAGTGCGCACCCGTCCACGGTGCCAAAAGTGGGGACTCACCCATCAAAAGGCGTGAAATCGATAAAACATGAGTCGCACAAGATCGGGTACCGGAAGGACCATCCAAAAGCAGGGGCCGGGATGAAAACCCTATCCTCTCCAGTCCACAAATAACCAGTCATCCTCCCCCATACTTCCGACCCATATTTTTTCGTCCGCGATCACAGATGGGTGTGCACGGACAGGTGTGCCGGCCGGGTTATTACTGCACCTCGCTTGCAACCGGGACCCGGACCTTCCCGGTATCTCCCCGTATCTCCCCGTTGACCGGGCTTCGCGTGGCCGGGAGCCTGCTCTTCTGCATCCGTGGGCAGGAAGAAGAACACCATATCATTATCATCTCGAATCGCATCTACAGAATAGAACCTTGGGGGATTTTACATGGGAATCAAACCGTCATATATTAAAAATCTCGGCACAGCACTTCTGGCCAAACAGAAAGAGTATTTTTCGAACGATTTCGATGCGAACAAGCAGCAGCTCTCGGCATCCGCATCGATCGACAGCAAACGTGTCAGGAATCGTGTTGCCGGCTACATAACAAGAAAAATGAATGCCAAAAAACGAACATAACCCTGTTTATGTTCAAAGGTGTCCTTCCCGGCAAATAAGTATCTCTTTTTATTCAGCAGGCCGTTTTAAATCGGTTTAATTGTTACCAGAGATAATGAAAAAACACGCCTCATTCTCCACGCAATTCCCATTTTTGTCGGAATATATTGTCATCTGATTAAGTGCAAAACATCCTGCATTCAAGGGTATCCTTTTCCTGCGGCCGACAAAAACAATGGTGCAGGAGTGTTTCCCTAGTGAGATCCTGTCCGTTACCGCCAGCACCGGATAGAGAAGAGTTCACGTTTTCCGGGAGGTTTACCCAACGATGACTCCCCTCCCGCTCCTCGATCCCGGTATCAATATTGCCGCCCAGGGCTTCTCGCCCCTCCTGACCGGCCTCCTCGCGGCAGGCGGGGACCTTGATTCCCTGCCGGTGTACCTTACCATCGTCATCTTCCTCTATCTCGGGTTCCACCCGAAATACGGGATCCGGCTCGCGGTGCTCTTCGGGATCGCCGGTGGTCTCAACGAGGCCCTGAAGATCTTCTTCCATCTTCCCCGCCCGTACTGGGTCTCGGCCGCGGTGAAAGCCTACTACTCCGTCCCCTCGTTTGGCTTTCCCTCGGCTGGTGCCATGTGCAGCACGGTCGTCTATGGGTACGTGGCTGTCGTGGTCCGGCGTCACTGGGTGGTCCTTGCCTGTACCGTCCTGCTTACCTGGGCTGTTCTCGCCCGGATCTTTGCCGGCGTCCACTTCCTTCTCGATGTCCTGGGTGGCCTTGCCTTCGGGGCGCTCCTCCTGCTCCTGTTCCTTGTTGCGGCACCAAAGACAGAGGCATTTGCGGCTAAACTCAGTCAGCCCGCCCGGCTTCTCTGCATCGTCGTTGTCGCAGCGCTGCCACTTATCGTAACCATCCCCGCATATCTCTCCCTTACCGGCTGGAGGTTGCCGGGAGAGTGGGTGGCAATGGCTGCAAACCAGACCGGCGCAATGATCGACCCTGTCCGGATCCGGTATGCCTGGGAATCCAGCGGACTTATCTTTGGGAGCCTGCTCGGGTACGAGTTCCTGATCCGTCGGGGCGGGTGGGAGCCGCCAAAGCGGGTTCTCGTGCGGGGCGTAATCGCCACTGCCGGGGCAGCCTCGGCCCTTGCCCTGATTGATTGGATCACGCGAGAATTGTCCGCTGCCGGGCCAGTGATCCCGTCACCAATTGTCCCGCTCGTTTCCCTTGCGCTCGCTGGTTTCTGGTTTACCGCCTGCGTCCCGCTTACAGCCCGGTGCTGTTTGGAAAATATGCGAAAATTGGCTCTGTAGAATTCCCCATTTTCAATTGAAAAACAGCATTTCTACAGAACCCGTTTTTTGCTCAATTTACCATGAACGGTGTATAATAAAAAAAAATGATAAAGTGATTATCCCATGCCCGGCATCTGTCCGCCTTTAGACTGCGTGATCATCATATCATCGATACGGATGAGCATGATCGCGGTCTCAGATGCGCTCTGGATGGACTGGCGCTTGGACCGGAGCGGCTCAAGCACACCCTCCTTTTGCATATCGATGACCTCTCCCGTGTAGACGTTAAGGCCGGCCGTTTTCTCCCCCTTCGCATGGGCGTTCTTGAGGGCAACCAGCTTGTCGATCGGGTTGTACCCGGAGTTTTCCGCGAGGGTTCTGGGGATCGTCTCAAAGGCTGTCGCGTATCCCTCGATTGCCAGCTGTACCCGTCCCCCGACCGTCTCGGCGTAATTTCGGATCTTCATTAAGAGCTCGGTCTCCACTGCACCGCCACCGACCACGTACGTGCCGTCTTCGATTGCGTCCATAACTACGCGGGTGCCATCAACAACCGCACGCTCCAGCTCGTCAAGAAGATAGTCGCTCGTGCCCCGGATCAGGATACTGACGGTCTTGGGATTCTTACACCCGGATATCCGGGTGATCTCCATATCGTTGTCCTCTTCGACAACCTCGGCATGCCCGAGATCCTTTGCCGTCAGATCTTCCGGCTTGTTGACGATGTTTCCGGTGAGTGCCCGTGCTGCATACTTGAGATCCTTTTCAGGAACGTCCTCAACTGCATACACGCCGTGCTTTGCAAGGTAGAACTGGACCGGGTCTGCGATGCCCTTCTGGCAGAGCACGACGTTTGCACCCGCATTTATCACGGAATCGGCCAGTTTCTTTAAGACGTCCCGCTCCTGTTCGGAGAACAAAGAGAGCTGATCAGCGGTCGTGATCCTGATCTTGGCCTTCGACTGGGTCTTTGTAATCTCCATCGCGGTCGCAATAAGAGCAACCCTGGCCCCGGCGACCTTCTTTGGCATGCCTTCGGATACCCGTTTCTTGTCAAGGATAATACCGCGGATGAGCTCGGAGTCGTCCATTGACTTGCCCTTCTGCTTCTTGATCATCACGTCGTCTTCATCGGCGACGTATTCCCCGTCGGTCTTTTCTGCGATGGCCATGACAGCATCCACGATGATGCCGTCAAGTTTCACCTTGACCGATTCGATTGATTTCCCCGTGATTGCGGTGTCGGCGATCTTAAGGAGCGTCTTCCTGTCGGTCGCTTCGACCTTGAACGAAAGGGAGTTTGTGATCAGAAGGGCTTTTTCCATACCCAGACGGTATCCCTGGGAGATAACGGTTGGGTGGATTCCCATCTCGAGCAGCTGTTCTGCCTGTTCCATGAGGGCGCCGGCAATGACAACTGCGGTCGTCGTTCCGTCTCCGACCTGGTCATCCTGGGTCATTGCGACTTCTACCATCATCTTTCCGCCGGGGTGCTTGACCGAGATCTCACTCAAAATGGTCGCACCGTCGTTTGTGATGACAATATCCCCGGTTGAGCTGACCAGCATCTTGTCCATGCCCCGGGGACCAAGGGTGGTCCTGACCGCGTTTGCGATTGCCTTTGCGGCCATAATGTTCGAGTGCTGGGCTTCCTCGCCGCGATTTCGGGTTGTTCCCTGGCTGAGAATAATAATTGGCTGTCCGCCAAGCTGTTGTGACATTTCAAACCTCACTGTTTTTATTTTTGTTTCTGGTATTCCGGCAAAGCCGTTCGTACTCCCGGCCTGCTCCACCGGGTGCTGTGCGGTCATGACCGGGGATTACAATCTCTCCCTCACGTTTGGTCGGGATGTCACCGGCCCTGCCGTTGACACCGGTTCCCTTGCACGTCTCTTTCTGGCAAGACTTGCTTTGTCACCTCATATGTCTATCTGTAAACCGGGTCAGGAAGATCCTCAGGAACCGGACACAGGATGAGATCTGGATCCTGATGCAGATTACCCGTTAAGCCGAATCCGGGGGAATGATCCCAATCGATACTCCTATCAGCAATCCCCGTCATATAGGGCATACATGTCAGATTATGGCAAGGATCATATGTTCATCTGCCCGCATTGCGGACTCAGGTGGCGCACGACAGAAATTACCCCGAAACTGCATTGTAAGCAATGCAACCGCGATTTCCCGAACCCTTGGGCAGCACCGGCGGCAAAAAAGTAGGTATTTTGCCGCATCAACAAAAAATAATAAATCCCTCATTTTACATGATGCTCTCAAGTTTCTGTTCGAGAACGTCAAGCCCCTTCCTGATGTCTTCAATATTCTTCCCCCCCGTGAGAATAAGTTTTCCTGAAGAGAAGATCAGAACGACCATCTTTGGATCTTTGATCCGGTATACCAGCCCGGGGAATTGTTCGGGCTCGTACTCGATATTTTCGACATTGAGCGTGACGACTACCTTGTTGAGATTGATGTACTTGCCGAGATCATAGGAACAAACCATATTGGTGATCGCAACGCTGGGCACTTTGAGGGTTTTAAAACCCGCCTCATTTAACGATTTGCTGATGATAGCAAGCCCGTCCTTGAGCGCCTTATCGTTACGGAGGCCGGTCATCACTATCTTTCCCGACGAAAAGATCAGGCACGCAATCTTTGGATCTGCGATATGATATACCGCACCGGGAAACCGTTTCTTATTGAGTACGCAGTTCTCGATCTTACCTGACAACGCGACAAGATCGATGGACTCTGCGATCGCACCGGATGCAACGATATTCTCGATCTTCAGTGATTCGTATTTTTTATCAGCCATCTCTACTCTCTATGACTTCCTTCGAAGCATAAGGCTGATGGAGAACCTTTATGGCAGGTCTTTGTTTACCTGTCTGGCATTCTCGAAATCTGCATCGTTTAAAAAAAATCTGATACTTTTTTTTAGAAAAGTCACGGGCAGCCAAAAGACTTTACAGAGTCATTTCTCTCGACAGATAACCGGTGTTTTATCTGTCTGGAGAGACGATATTTCTCTGTTACAGAAGGACTAAATTGATGAACTACCGCACTATTCTTCTTCTGGCACTCACGCTCTGCCTTCTCTGCCTGCCTCTCGTGACCGCAAATACCGGTGCCGGTGCTATCGGCCTGTCTTCGGGATCTCCCGGCCTTACCTCATTAAAAGCCGAGGACATATCCGGAACAGATACCACAACCGAGCCCACGATGGAGCCGGTAACCCAGCCAACCGAGGAGCCGACCATTGCTCCCACCACTGAGGTCACAACGCAGCCCACAGAAAACCCGACGATCGCTCCGACAACTGAAGTGACAAACCAGCCAACCGAGGAGCCGACCCTTGCCCCCACCACTGAGATCACAACGCAGCCAACGGAAAACCCGACAAACGAGCCAACCGTAATGCCCACCGAGACGGTCACAACCGAAGAGACAAACTCACCGGTCCCGGGGCAGTATGCACCGGTGGCCGATTTTACGGCATCTCCCACCTCCGGTAACGGGCCGCTTACCGTCCAGTTCACGGATACATCTCTGAACACCCCGACCATGTGGTACTGGGACTTCGGCGATGGATCCAGCGCAGGTACCACCGCCTCCCCGTCTCACACATACGCTGATCCGGGCACGTACACGGTGACGCTGACCGCGACGAACCTGTACGGCTCGGACACGATCACCAAATACGATATCGTTACGGTCAACGGCCAGGTAATGAACAACGGCGTAATCTATGCCCAGTCCGTCCCGTACGGCGCCACCATCTACGTGAACGGCGAGAGCTACGGGACTGCGCCGGTTACCGTAAACAACCTCCTGCCCGGCACATACTCGGTCATGGCGTATTTGAGCGGCTACACTGCCGATGTGAGGACAGTCACCGTGTACTCCGGTCAGACTACCGGGTACTACCCGTCCCTCCAAATCTCGCCCAACCCGCCGGGAACACTCGGGTCAATCTCTGCCCAGTCCTCACCGGCCGGTGCAACGATCTACGTGAACGGGGTCTCATACGGGACCTCGCCGCGCACAATTAACAACCTGCTGCCCGGTACCTACTCGGTGATGGCGTACCTGAGCGGCTATGCGGCAGACTCCCGGACGGTTACCGTGTACTCCGGCCAGACCACAGGTTACACGCCGGTCCTCCAGGCCCTGCCAAACCCGGCAAATACCGGCGCGATCTTTGCGCAGTCAACCCCTGACGGCGCATCAATTTACTTAAACGGCGCCTACCAGGGCACATCCCCTGTCACCATCACAGACCTTGTCCCCGGCACCTACACGCTCAAGGCCACCTTAAGCGGCTATGCTGATGACGTGCAGCGGATCACGACGAGCGCCGGCCGGGTCTCGTTCTATACCCCGGAGTTCTACCCGTCTCCGCAGCCCGTTGGCTCGGGCCAGGGGATCATCGCGGTGTACTCAAACGTGAACGGGGCAGCAGTGTACTTCGACAATACCTTTGAAGGAAATGTCACAAACGGCGTACTCTATGTGACGGTGGCAACCACGGGAACGCCCGTCCAGACCGTCCGGGTCGAGAGCACCGGGTACATCCAGTACACGGTGAGCCTGACCCAGTGGCCCGCAAACGGCGAAATTGTGAAAGTACAGGCTACGCTTGTTCCCAAACCGGCTCCAACAACGACGCCGACAAAATCGCCCGTCCCCTCGCTACTTGCTCTCTGCGCGCTTATCGGAGCCGGAGCGGTCGTGCTCGCTGCCCGGCACCGGCGCAATTAACCGGCAACTCCGTTTTTTTTAGAGGCACGGGGCAGTCCCGGCCCGCGGTTTTTACCGGCGCTGTTGCATTTGTTTCAGGGGAGGGACCGCCTCAAAAGGATGGGTGGTTTTAGCCGTTGACGTAACAGAATTATCGGTTCTGTCACGTTTGAGGGAGATATGATTCAATTTACATCGGGAAGAAAGATATCACCTCCCGACAACTTGACAAAATCCTTTTGCATCTGCCCTGATAATTTAATTCACCCACCTATCCCGGTAATCACCCCCACAACCTGCTGCGCCGTTGCCGGGTCCAGAACCCGGGCAAGCACCAGCCCGGCCATCGCCACAAACACCGCCCAGAACACTTTTTTTGCATCGTCGTCCTGGTACAGGATCCGTACGGTGTACGCTTCCCTGGTCTTTTCAACGGCGGAATGGTTCTCGCCGGCGGTCATATACGCTACGCACCCGAAAGGGTTTGCGGTGATCACGGACTGGACGATAGCGTTGAACCCTGCCACGTCCGCGATCGGGTTCGTCAGTTTCCGAACCGCACGCTTGGTTTCGCTGCTCTGGACAAAGTCAGTCATGTCTTTTACTCCACCCTCGGGCGCCGTTGGGTGAAAAAAGATTGGGGCTTTGGGGTACTTAGCCGTGACTGAACCAAAGCACTGGTATACCCTCGTAATTCCACATTCCACTGTCGAGGGAGATCCCTGTCCATCAAACGAAAGAAAAAATCATATTATGAAATACCGGTCACGGGGCAACTATATACTTCAGATATGCAAAACTATATTTTAACTTAAAACTCTATAACTACTTATGAAAAAGATCGAAGCGTTTGTGAGACCCGAACGGCTCAACGATGTCAGAAGATCCCTGGTTGAAATTGGTCACAGGTCTATGATCAATTATGATATCTGGTATCGTGGAACCGAACATGAGATCGATCAAAACCAGGATCATGGAAATTCATCCCTTTATGATTTCATGCCAAAAGTAAAGATCGAACTTATGGTGAAGGATGATGCCGTCCAAAGCATTATAGATTGTATATGTGATAGTGCCTATACCGGTCACAAGGGAGATGGCAAGATCTTTATAACGCCTGCAGAGATGGCAATCCGTATCCAGACAAAGGAGATCGGGGACGCAGTTTTCTAATCCGGAATTATATATGAAGTTTCGATGCATCCACAGCTGATGGCAGATTTTTTTCTTTTTTTTAGAATGGAGCCCCCGGGTGCCTTTCGGGTGAAAAAGGATTGGGGGTGGGGAGTACTTAGCCGTGACTGAACCAAAGGGGGTTCCTTACCTTTTGCGGCCAACTGTTTTTATTCGATAAGTCTGATTTTTCCTTACCTGAAAATGTAAAATATTCATGCCAACGTTTATCATTGCGTTTACCCTCCATGTAACAAACCGGATATACAGGGAAGTTGGAACGCGATACTGCACAATTACCTCTGAATAATTCGGGTTACCGGGGTTTTCATCAATAATGGGGTGGAGGTATTGTCTTTTGAATCTGAAACGGTTTGGTCTGATACTGGCAGGATTGTTGATTATTGCGCTGGTTGTCATCGTGACACCGGTATCAGCAACGGTTGTCACAATCAGTAACACAACTGGTGCGCTTGCAGCAGCTATTGGTGCTGCGGGTCCCGGCGACACCATCCTCCTCAACCCGGGGACGTACTTCGAGCACGGTCTCACGATTTCGCAGGACATTACCCTGCGTGCGAATACCTCGTACGGTGGCACCGCAGCGGATACGATCATCGATGGCAGTAACATCCAGATCATCACTGTTAATAGCGGATGCAACCTCCTCATCGACGACCTGACCCTGGAGAATGGAGTCGTAACCGGTAGCGGCGGTGCGATCTATAACGGCGGCACCCTCACCGTCACCTCCTCCACGTTCACCGACTGCACGGCACACTTCACCGGCGGGGGCGGCGGGACCGGCGGCGCGATCGATAACGCCGGCACCATCACCCGTATCACCTCCACCTCCTTTTCCGACTGCACGGCAATCTACGGCGGCGCGATCTATAACGATAACGGCGGCACCATCGCCAGTATCACCACCACCTCTTTTACCGACTGCTACGCAAACGGCGGTGGAGACGCGATCTATAACGCCGGCACCATCACTTCCATCACCACTTCTACCTTCAACAGAGACTCGGCTGGCGGCTACTACGCGATCTATAACGCCGGCACCATCGCTGCACCGGACAACTGGTGGGGCACAAACACCCCGGATTTCTCTAACCTCATTGGTGGCGCACCCGCTCCAACTTTCTGGCTGATGCTCGGCATCACCGCCAGCCCATCTTCCATCACCATGGTACAGACTTCTCGCATCCAGGCAAACCTGACATTCAATTCGACCGGTTTCGACACCTCGGCAAGCGGGTACGTCCCGGACGGCATTCCGGTTGCGTTCGCTGTTGTGAGCGGTCCCGGCAGCGGCACTTTCACTCCATCGGCCGGGAATATAACAACCGGTGCGAACACGACCACGTTTACGCCAACTGCGCCCGGAATAGCAGAAGTTAATGCTACGGTAGACGGACAGCAGGTTAATACTTTTATAACGATCCTCCTAGGGCCCCCTATCACCTCGATAGGAGCGATAACCGGTTCTCCAATAGTCGGCCAGACGCTGGCGAATGGTACCGTGATGCCAGCGGGAGCAACTGTAGCTATCCAATGGAATGAATCTGCCTCTATAAATGGTCCGTATTCTCCGATTTCAGGAGCGACTTCGTATACATACGTCCTGCAAACCAGCGATCTCGGAAAATATATCGAAGTTAATGCCACCGGTACGGGCAGTTACTCCGGTTTTGCCAACAGCACGCCAGTAGGACCGGTAACGACAGCGACACCCACAACCTCGCCAACAACACCTGCACCGGTTCATTACGGCCATCAGGCTGTCGGCGGGGGACAGCCCTCATCCAGCGGGTCCTCTGGTTATATTGGTCCTGCACCTACCCGGGTATCATCCGATCCGGCATCGATGCCTCAACCTGTGGTGGTTCACACCATTGAACCGGCAGATCCGCCGACCACGCTCCCGCCGCTGCCAACAAATACGCCACGGTCCGGGATCGATGCGGTGCCGGTCATCGGTGCTCTCGGCCTGTGCGGTGCGATTGTTTTGTCCCGGAAGAACGGGAAGTAATCTTTTTTTTAGAGGAATACCACAGCGGCTGGGGAGAGGTAACCTGTGCCGAAGCCCAAAAGGGCGTCAGGAGAAATATTCTGGATTTTTTTTAGTCCGGGCACACACTGTATTCCCGGTTGAAAAATGTGGGATGGTTCCCGCCGCGAGCGCCTTTCCGGGGCACGGCGGTGCGAGTGCGGTTTTACCCTTCCTGATCCGCCGCAGGAGCGTCCCGTCTCCCGGGGACGTGACAATCCCACATTTTATAATTTTCAACATTCCACAAGATCCGGTTTCTTTATATCCCACGCTTGTCAATACCACGCACGGGACAAAGGAGAAGGATATGTACCGCGTCCTCTATGTCGACGATGAACCGGGTCTGCTTGAGATTGGCAGGATCTTTTTAGAGCGGAGCGGACAGGTTCTGGTTGATGTCATCACTTCTGCCCCGGCCGCGCTTACCCGCATGCAATCGGCAAGCTACGATGCCATCGTCGCCGACTACCAGATGCCCGAAATGGACGGGATTGCGTTTCTCAAAAATCTCCGTAAAACGTACCCGGATCTGCCGTTCATCCTCTTTACCGGCCGGGGCAGGGAAGAGGTGGTCATCGAGGCTATCAACAGCGGGGCAGATTCCTACCTCCAGAAAGGAGGGGACCCGACCGCCCAGTTTGCCGAGCTTTTGCACCGTATCCTGATCGCGATCGAACGCCGGCAGGCAGTCAGGGCACTTAAGGAGAGCGAAGACCGGTACCGGGCGGTGGTCGAGGCCCAGACCGAACTGATCTCCCGGTTCCGCCCGGACGGGACCCATATCTTTGTCAACGAGGCATATTGCCGTTATTTCGGGAAGACCGCGTCCGAAATCCTCGGGACACGGTTCCACCCGGCGGTCTCTGCAGAGGACGAACGGGCAATCCGGCGGCATCTTGACAGCCTCAAACCGGAACATCCTGGAGCGACGATGGAGCATGCCATCCTGATGCCCGATGGAAAGACACGGTGGCAGCAGTGGAACGACCGGGCGATCTTCGATGCATCCGGCCAGGTCCGGGAGTACCAGTCCGTGGGCCGGGATATCACCGAACGGAAGAAAAACGATGACGCCCTCAAAAAAAGCCAGATCCTCCTCAATGAAGCCATGGACCTTGCACAGATGGTATACTGGGAAATGGACGTCAGGACCGGCGTGTTCACGTTCAATGACCGGTTTTTTGCATTCTGCGGTACTACCGCAGAACGCGAAGGCGGCTACCAGGTGCCGGCGGAGATCTATGTCCGCGAATTTGTCCACCCGGAAGACCGGCCCGCGGTTACCGGGGTAATACAAAAGAACCGGACCATAACGGACCCCCGGTCCAGCTCCCAGATGGAGCACCGGATTATCCGCCGCGACGGGACAGTCCGGACCATTCATGTCCGGTATGCTATCGAGATGGGGGCGGAGGGTACTTCCGTAAAGCTGTATGGTGCCAACCAGGACATCACCGAGCGAAAGAACGCTGAACGGGAGCTTGTGGAGAGCGAGAAGAAGTACCGCTCGCTCCTTGAGGGTCTGTACGAGAGTATCCTCGTGCACCGGGATACAAAGATCCTGTACGTGAACCCGGCCTGTGAAAAAGTGCTCGGGTATTCCCGGGACGCGCTGTTAGGCCAGTCCATCCTGCTCCTTGTCCCTCCTGAATTCCAGGAGATGGTCACGGGTGCCGTCAGGAAGCGGATGGCCGGGAAGACCTTTGAGCCCTACGAACTGGACCTCATCCGACGGGACGGCAGCCGCATCCCGGTTCTCATGAGCGGAAACCTGGTTGACTTTGAAGGAGCTCCCGCGTCCATCAACCTGATCATCGACATTTCCGCTCGCAAACGGGCAGAGACTGCCCTGCAGGAGAGCGAGAAGAAGTACCGTGCGGTCATCGAGAGCATCCAGGACGTATTTTACCGGACCGATACCCGGGGTAACCTGACCATGGCAAGCCCCAGCCTGGGAAAACTCCTTGGCTATGACACGCTTGAGGAGTGCCTGGGGAAAAATATCGCAGAAACCATGTACTACGATCCACTCCAGCGGCAGGCATTCCTCGATGAGATCCACCGGAACGGGTCGGTCACGAATTATGAAGTAATGGTGAAACGGAAGGATGGGACCTCACTTGTTGTTTCCACGAGCAGCCACCTGCTCGCTGATGATTCCGGGAAGGTTATCGGTGTGGAAGGTATTTTCCGTGACATCACCGCACAGAAAACCGCCGAGGCCGATCTCGAGAAGAGTCACCGGTTCCTTGAAGCGATCGTCCAGGGTTCGCCCGTCCCGACCTTTGTTATCGACAAGGACCACCGGGTTATTTCCTGGAACCGGGCGCTTGAAGAGTACAGCGGGATACCTGCCGCCGATGTCCTGGGGGTCCCAAAGGCGTGGAAGGCCTTTTACCAGGTGGACCGACCCTGCCTTGCCGACCTGATTGTCAGCGCACGAACGGATGAGATTGCCCGGTTATACCGGGGAAAATACGCTCCGTCCCGTCTTAATGAAGGGGCATACGAAGCAACCGATTTCTTCCCCTGCATGAAAGGCGGGACGTGGCTCTTTTTCACTGCAGCACCTATCCGTGACGCGGACGGCACCGTTATCGGCGCAGTTGAGGTTCTGCAGGACGTGACAGCCCTGCAAAAGAAAGATGATGACCGCCCGGGACGATCGTGAACCGGGGGAGACGCTCAAACGGGGATGCCGGTCGGTGAAGCGGGGGCTTCTGGCCCGGCGAATTATTATAAAATGCTCCTGCCCGTCACGATAACCTCATCGAAATATTCCCGTCTTTCACGCATATCTTCCCGACAATCTTTATTCCGTTTCCATCACGTGCCCGGGGAAACGTGATCTATGGAAAACCCGGATCTTTGACCGGCAAAATGCCCGGAAACGCAAAAATCTAAAAAAAATGAGGGAGCACCCCCGCCGCGAGCGCCTATCAGAGGCACGGCGGGGCGAGTGCGGTTTTCCCCTTCCTGATCCCCGCGGGGGCGTCCCTTTTTGGTGCGGCGGCGTTCATCGCATCTTTCCTGCATCCCGGAGATCCGCCATCTCCCTCGCATACCACCGCCCGCAGATCTTCACTCCTCTTTTGCTATGCTCCGTATGGAGAAAACCCGCCCGGCACAGTAGCCGACCCCATATGCACATCCGCTTGTTTTAATGATATATAAACAATAACTAAATAAAACACAATAGATTTTTAGGAAGCAAGCGAACAGAGAGAATTAAAATTTCAGATAACTACAGTCCACATATTTACGGCTCATATTAACCAAAAAGGGGAATTGAACATGAACCCATTAAGAACCGGATTGATGGTTTTTATCGTTATGATTGGTATGTCAGTCTGGTTCTTACCGGTGGCACGTGCGGAAAACGTGACCCCCGTCGCAACGCCATTTATCACGATCGATCCCATCGGGAACCATTCCCTTAACGATGTGCTCTTAATTAATGGGACCACAAATCTGCCGGTCTCGAATGATTCTGTTCACTTTTCGACATTTAGTGCATTTTTTAATCCTGGTGGCTTTGGATCATCTTTCAGTTCAAATGTTTCGATACAATCTGGAGAAAACGGGGTCAATTTCTGGTCCGTTAATGCTACCGCAGATCGATGGATCACTCAGTTTGGAAGGTCGCAAATTCCGGGAAATGTTTCACCGGACGAATTTGTTGCAGCGGTTTGGCTCTACAAGGATTCTAACGTTTCAGACAGCCAATTATTTTTCCTGTTACCCTCTGGAAGCAAAATCCCTCCACGTTACAAGCCGCCGGTTGCATCATTCGCATTCTCCGGAAACAGAACAATTGAACCCTATGATATGGCACCTCTGGCAATCCAGTTTACGGATACTTCCGTAAACTCCCCGACCTCGTGGCTCTGGTCGTTCGGTGACGGGAGTTCGTCAACATCCCAGAACCCCCCGCATACCTATACGAGTGCCGGTACCTACAGGGTAACATTTACGGCAACCAACGCAGCAGGCAGCAACACGACTTGGTTATCAGTGAATCTTCCGACACCAATGGCCACACCTGTTATAATTACAACCCACGAGACGCCATTGCAGGTTGCCAGTCCCGTTGCATCATCAACCCGGCAGGACACCCTGCTCCCCATGATAGTCTGGCCCCTCCACAACAAGGAGTTGTCAAAAAAGATTTCAACAGTTCATTTCGGCCCCTCGAAAGACTTCACGGATTACATAAACGCACCGTCAATCACAGGAATACAAAAAATTGATGCACTTATGATAGCGTCAACGTCAACGCCGAATTCTTATCTATCATCGGCAGCCAATGCAGCAGCAACACACAAAAATTTTGGTGACTATCTCAGGAGTTCACATGGACCGATAACCATTGAATGGGCATATCCTTACACAGGGAATGTTCGTCTTTCAATGCCCGTGGGCTCTCTGTCATCAAACGAGTACGGACTCGCCTATGCCCTCGTAAATATTGACAACATGAGTATACTGTCAGAAGGGTTTGTTGATTGGCATAACTACTGGCAGGGATGAAAAATGGTAAAATCAGGAAAAATAATATTTCTTACCCCGTTTGCCATAGTCCTCGCGGCTATTATGATTGCCCCATTAGTGAGCGCTGATGATGGAAATGTAACCCCTGTCACAACGCCATTTATCACGATCGATCCCATCGGGAACCACGCCGTTGGCGAAGTTTTCGTAATTAAAGGCACGACGAATTTGCCACCTGTGGTTGATACTCTTCATATCTTAATTAATCCAACAACTTTTAATCCCGCCGGAGTTGGTTCCAGCTTCCAGTCAACAGTTCCCATCCTGCGGGGAGAAAAAGACAGTAATTTCTGGTCGTGTACTGTTCCGACAACAACAGGATGGTTGAATTTCCGTGAACCCGGGATGAATCCGACGCAAGATGCGAGACCCGACCATTATTTTGTCACAGTTGAATTATCAACGGACGGTAATATAAGCCAGTTCCAGTTATTTAATATTTTAACAGCAGATCCGGATACTAATTCAACAATTTCACCAACTCCAACCCCGTTTATCACGATCGATCCCATCGGGAACCACACGGGCGGCGATGTGTTCTTCATCAACGGAACAACGAATCTTGGCAGGTGGGAGAATACGCTTGACCTGGACATCGAATGGTGGGCGTTTAACCCGGCAGGCCGCTGGTCGCCCATGTATAGTACAAACGCATCCATCCAGCCCGTCGGGAATGGGACAGGCATCTGGTCAGCGGAGATCCTGCCCGCCCAATGGGAGATGTACACGGATGTGGAGCACCAGACAACCGTTTTCCGCGATGTGGACCCGGGAGAATACGTAGCATACGCGGAGTCCACAAGCCCCCCTGGCCCCACGGTGATCTCCCAGCAGACGTTTTTTGTCGTCCCACCAGAAACCCCCCGCAATGCCGATGGGTACAACAGCACGCAAAAGACCGGATATATCACGGTAACAGGAGCATCAACACCGCCCACACCTGCCCGCCCGGCCGATGGCAGTGACCCGTTCATGACCCTGCTCCTCCTTGTACCAGTGTTTATCGTACTCGCGGCCGCCGGGTTCTTTATCCGAAGATGAATGGAGGAATTTTTTTGACGAAGCATTTCATAAAACAGGTATTGTTCTCACTTATCCTCGCAGGCATACTGGCGATCGTTTCCGGGCTTGGCATGCCCGCCAGTGCAGAATCAGGGAGCGGGTCTGCTCCCGTATTCCAGTGGGCCCTGCCATCAATGGTCGGTGAACACCCGATTGGTCTTGCGGTCGACCGTTCCGGCAATGTCTATGCCACCGATGGAGAGACCAACAGTGTCTGGAAATTTACGTCATCCGGCACGTTCGTAACCCAATGGGGATCGTATGGTACCGGAAACGGCCAGTTCAAATCCCCGTCCGGTATCGTAGTGAATGCCACCGGCTCTGTCTATGTCGCGGATTCCAGTAACGACCGGGTCCAGGTATTCACTCCCGATGGCGGGTATGTGATGCAGTGGGGTTCGTATGGAAGCGGGAACGGCGAACTCAACGGGCCTGCAGGCATCGCGATAAATGCCACCGGCTATGTGTATGTGACAGACTGGAATAATGACCGGGTCCAGGTGTTCACTCAATCAGGCGAGTACGTGACGCAGTGGGGGTCAGAGGGAAGTGGCGCCGGCCAGTTTGAATACCCTAATGGCATAGCGGTCGATGCGACAGGGAACGTGTATGTGGCAGACTCCCATAACAACCGGGTCCAGGTATTCACTCCCTCCGGTACATTCGAAACCCAGTGGGGGACGTTAGCGGGGGGAACGGACGCCGGCCAGTTTGCAGCTCCGCTGGGTATAGCAGTGAATGCGACAGGTTACGTGTACGTCACGGATGGCAACAATAACCGGATCGAAGCGTTTACCCCCGCGGGCACCTGCATCACGCAATGGGGGACACAAGGGATGAACTCCGGTCAGTTCGATGCCCCCTATGGCATAGCCGTGAATGCGACGGGATACGTGTATGTGGCAGACCATGATAATAAACGACTTCAGGTATTTACCCCGTCCGGAGACTATGTGGCGCAGTGGGGGTGGGAAGGATCCGACAAGGGCCAGTTCAATGCGCCGCTTGGCATCGCGGCGAATTCCACGGGCTATGTCTACGTCGCGGATACGTTCAATAACCGGGTTCAGGTGTTCACTTCGTCCGGAGACTATGTGACGCAATGGGGGGAGAACGGATCTGATCCTGGCCGGTTCACGGTGCCCTGGAGCATCGCGACGAACGATACCGGGTATGTGTATGTTGCAGACAGGAATAACCGGGTCCAGGTATTCACTCCTTCGGGAGACTATGTGACACAATGGGGCTCTGCCGGAACCGGCACCAGCCAGCTTCAGGACCCCTGGGGCATAGCGGTGAATGCTACCGGGTATGTGTATATTGCAGATGGGGACAACCGGGTCAAGGTGTTTACCCCGTCTGGCGGTTATGTAATGGAATGGGGGTCACCGGGAATCGGGAACGGCCAGTTTACCGGGACGGGCGTTATCGCAGCAAATTCCACCGGGTATGTCTATGTCGCAGATGGGAATGACCGTGTCCAGGTATTCACTCCGTCCGGAGACTATGTGACACAGTGGGGGTCGGAAGGATCCGGAGATGGGCAATTCGAATCCCCCAAAGGCATCGCGGTGAATTCCACCGGTTCTGTCTATGTCGCGGATTCCAGTAATGACCGTGTCCAGGTGTTCACTCCGTCCGGAGACTATGTGACGCAATGGGGATCGGGAGGGACCGGGAATGGCCAGTTCGACAATCCGGAGGGTATAGCGGTAAGTCCCGATGGTTCCGTGTATATCACAGATTCCGGGAACAACCGGATCCAGAAATTTTCATCCTCTGCGATCGTGGAAACAAACGTCACCGCCCCAACCCGGCCGGCCGCCCCGCTTCCCGTAATAGTACCGGTTATTGCGATTGTTGCCGGGATGGTCTTTTTGGCTTCGTTTAATACCAGAAAAAGAAAGTGACCCCTCGAGACCGGATACCTCCCGGGATCTGCGGTCACATGTCTTCATCTCAAAAAGATCAAAAATCATGTGGAGGGAACCAATCAGAACGCAATATGTATGAGGGTTCCCGCCGCAAGGGCGTCCTTTCGGGAGTCATCGTACCAGTCCATCGCTTGTTTCAGATTGGATGTGACAGCGGCGGCTCACGATCTGCGAGACAACCGGGAACCAATGAAACCCTTAAAACGGGAAAAATGAAGTACCCCCTGGTGCATATTGGATCCTGGAGGATTCCTGCCATGCCCCGGACAGGAACAACCAACCGTCGGGGAAAGGTGATATACAACGTCTAATACTCTTGAGACCTTGATCGAAAAGCTCTCCGATGATAATGAGGGGACGCGGTGGAATGCGGCGGAAGCGCTGGGACGGCTGGGAGATCCCCGGGCCGTGGAGCCGTTGATTGACACCCTGTGGGATGACGATGCACGGGTGCGGTTGAAAGCTGCCTTTGCACTGGGCATGCTCGGGGATCCCCGGGCACTGGGCCCCTTGCAGAAACTCTACCGGATCGAGCGGGAGGATGCACGGGAGACCATCCAGGAAGCGATGGAGATGATAAAACAGGTAATGGCCGGCGATCTGGAATGAACCTGTGCGCACCGGGAGTCCGTGGTCAGCGGCAGGAATCATTGCGTCTATCCCGGGTCTCCCTTCACCCTCGCATACCACCGCCCGCTCAAGCATCATGCCGGTCTCCTCATCGGACCACCCGGGTTTTGCGAGCCCACAGGCCTGAAATTTTAATACCGATTGATCCGGATAGCTATTATGACAAGTCTGCTCTCCCTTTTTGGCAGAACGCTCTTCAATGTACTTCTCGGACTGGTGCTTGGCTACGGTGTTATGGATCTCATGCTCTCACGAACCGTGCCGGAAGCACTGAAAAATGAAAAATTTCTCAAATACCGTGAGATGTTCATGATCATCTTCATCGTCCTTGCCGCCGTCTGCATGTACCTGATGATCTTTACATAACGTGAACACTTTTTTGTATTGTCAAAAAGAGCCTGTTCCTGTTTTTCCCTCCCTTGCATGACACCGCCTGCTCAAGCATCACGCATGCCTTTCCCTCTCGATATGCCGGACAAACGGACGTGCCTCTGGCACAAGGCTGTACTTCGTGCATCTCCCCTGGTGTTGTTCGATCGTGATACCATCCGCCCGGAAGCGCTGCATATACCACCGGATTGTTGGCGCAGTAACCTCAAGGTGCCAGGCAAGATCAGCCTGCGTTATTCCGGGCAGAGCAGAGATCACCGATAAGATCCGCCCTGCGGTCGGGTTCCAGAGATGCTGGATCACCCTGCGCTCAAGAGGAGTGTATCTCCCGTGGTTCTCGTAATAGCGGACGATCCCATGATCCCGCATCACCAGGATCCGGGTCGCGGATTCCAGCTGGTCGAGATGATACCGGAGGGTTTCGCGGTTCATGCCCAGTTCCGATGCGATACCTGCCAGATCAATGCCGGGCCGGGCAGTAATGACCCTATAGACTGCCGCCCGTTCCGGATGGTTGAGAACATTCCTGGGATAAATCCGCCGGATACCAGAGACCCGGCCGACAGTACCTGATGTGCTGGAAAAAACCGGATACGCTGCACCGGTGCAGGGAGGGGTCTCCGGTCCCCCGGCTGTACGCGAGAAGGGATCTTCCCGGGGCGTGGCTGCCGGGGCCTGCACAGGGACCTGGCAGTTGCAGCCGGCAGTCATCCCCCCGGACATGGGCATCATTGTTGCGCCGGCCGGTGTCGCATACGCTGCACCGGGTGATGCTGCGACTGCAAGCACCAGAAATATGACGCCCCCTATGCCCGTGCGGATCATAGCCAGGTACATATTCACAATTGTTAACACATAACCCTTGGCCTCACGACAGGTAATATCAGCGTCGGAAGATATCCTGTTCGGGAGATTAACACATCTGGCAATTGTATTGCGTCTGTCATGAATGAAAATTGCCTGACTATACCCGTGCAGGAATCAGTTCCTCATCATGAAATCCAACCGGAAGATGAACTAGTGAGAAGAGGTATAATAACCCCTGTTCGATGCTATGCAGGAAGTGGCCGGCACGATCATGAGTACCGTTCTCATCCCTGCAGCAACCCTTGCATTCGTTGTTATCCCTGATCTGATCACGTGCCGACCGTCCGGAATCATACCGGGGACGGATGGATTTTGCCCGCAATCCGGCAAACCTGTATCTTCAGGGAGCTGCATGACGTATCAAGCCGATCTGGTCTGTGCGGATCAGCTGGTAAAACGAGGTATCGTTCCATGACCATTCTCACCCATATGCCGGATAATCGTTCAATCCGTCACCGGACTGCATTTGTCATTATTGCAACACTGCTGCTCCTTGCAGCAGCGTTTATCCCGCCGGTTTCTGCTCACTGTCCCTTATGTACGGCAGGCGCGGCAGCGGGAGTCGGTATCGCCCGGGCTCTCGGAGTTGATGACGGTATCGTGGGACTCTGGCTCGGGGCATTTGTCGCCGCCTCCGCATTATGGATCGACCGGCTCCTCATTAAACGGGGAATACGGTACCCCTTCCAGGGACTGATTCTCGTTGCCATCTCCCTGCTGTCACTTGCCATTCCCCTGTATTATGCAGGGACCATCACCAACACTGCGGTGGTTAAGGCAATGCCGGGGGATTATCATAGCGTTCTTGGCCTGGAATCATTAGGGCTTGACAAATTATTTTCCGGTATGGTTGTCGGAACCGTTCTGATCACGGGAGTATTTACTCTGAGTGATTACATCACGGCACAACGGGGGAAACGGTTGTTTGCATACCAGGGCTTTATCCTGATGGCTGGAACGCTCACCGTCGCTACCCTGCTCCTGTGGATAACGGTAAGGTAGGAGGTCAACAGTATGGACAGGACATATCTGATGAGTATAGCGATTATGATAGCGCTCGCCGGGGTAACAATAGTCGTTTTCCTGCCTCACGGTACGTATTTACCGGGGGCCAACACCAGTCTGCCGGCGTATGCGCTTTCCAGTGACAGGATCGAAGAAGCATACCTCTATGCCCGGGATAATCCGGAGAACCTTGACGGCATCAACTGCTATTGCGGCTGCATGCAGATGGCCCATAACGGAAGAATTCACAAGCGCGGGCTGCTGGACTGTTTCATAACAGAGACCGGGAACTATGACCCCCATGGGGCATCCTGCCAGATGTGCGTCGACGACACGCTTCAGGTAAAAAGTCTCTACGCACAGGGAATGACAAAAGAGGAAATAAAGGCAATCATCGATGCGAAATATACCCATGGACCATGAGGGGTGGTCCTGATGTCATGTGGGCGGACCCGTCATCCTGCCCCACTTTTCCTCATCTCCCTCGCGTAACACCGCCTGCTCAAGCCTCACGCCCGTTTCCTCATCGATCCACTCCACTTTTGCCGCACCGCGAGACCGGGCACTTCGTGCGGGACCATTTTCATTATCCCAAACATATAATAGTTACACTCATACAATGTCCTATTGACATTTTCTGACGTTCCATGTACACCGTTCTTTATGTCGATGATGAACCCGGCCTGCTTGAGATCGGCAAACTTTTCCTTGAGGAGAACGGCCAGTTTTCCGTTGACATTACTACTTCTGCACCAGAAGCGCTTGCCCGGATGAATGCGAAGACCTACGATGCCATTATCTCGGATTACCAGATGCCCGTGATGGACGGTATCGAATTTTTAAAAAAGGTCAGGACTTCGGGGAACACCATCCCGTTTATCCTTTTTACCGGGCGGGGACGTGAAGAGGTGGTTATCCAGGCCTTAAACGAAGGGGCAGATTTCTATCTCCAGAAGGGCGGGGACCCGACCTCACAGTTTATCGAGCTTTCAAACAAGATCCAGTACGCCGTAACGCGAAGACATGCAGAGGAGTCACTGAAACAGAATGAGGCCCAGTTCAGGCAGATCATCGACCTGGTCCCTCATATGATCTTTGCCAATGACTGGGACGGGAATTTTATTCTCGTAAACCAGGCGGTCGCCCGGAGTTACGACAGGAAGGTCGAAGAAGTCGAGGGAAATTCCCAGGCCCGGTTTCACCGGGTAACTGAGGAACTCCACCATATGTTCGCCGATAACCGTGAAGTCATTACGACGGGAAAGACCAAGTTTATCCCAAAGGAAACGTATACCGACCGGTTCGGGAAAAAGCGGTACCTCCAGACCACAAAGGTCCCCTTCACGACGCTCGGGAACAACCAGCAGGCCGTGCTTGGGGTTGCCATAGATATCACCGAACGCATCCAGGCTGAAGAGGCACTCCGGGAAAGTGAAGAAAAATACCGGCTTGTCGTTGAAAACAGCAAGGATGCGATCTATATCCACCAGTACGACAAGCTTCTCTTCGTCAACAACCGGGCATCGGTGCTCACCGGGTACTCGCACGAAGAACTCATGCAAATCCGGCTCTGGGATCTCGTGCATCCCGATGACAGGGACAAACTTCTCGGGAATAACCGGAAGAGGCTTGCCGGAGGTGAGGTGCCTACGGAGTTTATAGCCCGGCTCCTGACCAAAGACGGCACTTCGCGAATCTGTGAATTCATCGTAGACCTGGTTACCTACCGGGGGGACCCTGCAATACTCGGAATTGCACGCGACATTACTGAACGCAGGAAGACCGAAGAGGCGCTCGCTTCAGCGAACACGAAACTCAAACTTCTTTCGGGGATTACCCGTCATGATATCAGGAACCAGCTCACCATCCTTGAAGGTCACCTTGCATTCATCAAAAAGAACCAGCCTGGCCATCCCTTCCGCGATCATTTTGATAAGATGACAAAAGCGGCCCGGGATATTTCCTCGATCATCCAGTTCACCAAGGAATACGAGGATATCGGCATCCATGCCCCTCTCTGGCAGGACTGCCGCACACTTGTCGATACTGCCGCAAAGCAGGTTTCCCTCGGACAGATTGCGGTGAAAAATGATCTTCCCCCGGGGACGGAAGTGTTCGCAGACCCGCTCATTGTCAAGGTATTTTACAACCTGATGGATAATGCAGCCCGGTATGGGGATAAGATTATCTCCGTCCGGTTCTCTCTTGATGGATCCGGCGAGGATTACCGGATAGTATGCGAGGACGATGGCGAAGGCATACCTGCAGAAGATAAGAAAAATATCTTCAGGCAGGGTTTTGGCAGGAACACCGGGCTTGGCCTGTTCCTGTCCGCCGCCATCCTCAACATCACCGGCATCACGATCCGTGAGACCGGCGAGCCCGGGAAAGGGGCACGCTTTGAGATCATCGTGCCAAAAGGGGCATACCGGTTCGTCGGTGAGGCGTAGAATTCTGATACGTCCGCGGGTGATGCCCGGTTGGTATAGTGCTGTTTTTCGTTAACGCGATTCAATGGAAAAATTTTCCGGGGGACCAGTAATGTTCTGATGGATGCTTCTCTTCCCCGCGGCCTGATGACTGCTCGTATTTCAAAGAAACACAGGAGCAGTCTCCCTATCCCGGTAACAGGATCTTTTTTATTTTGTTCCGGAGTAAAAAGGAAATTAAATATATTGAAAACATCGACCTCATGAGCGAATACTATGATGCACAATCGTGGTTGTGATACGTGTGGGGCGTTTGTCCCGAGTACAGGACTGCTGCGCCCCCGGTGCGCCAATGTCAATGGAGCGCCCCTGTCCGGACCGAAGATATTTTCCCTCAAAAAGAACGGATGCATCCTCTGGGTGTCCCCGGTTCCAAAGGCGGACTAAAAAAAATTCTTTTCTTTTAAAATTTATTCACAATAGCCGTACTGACCGTTGCTGATGCCGCAACCGGTGCCACCAGCGCGGGCAGCATGATCAACAAAAATGCAAGAACCAGATCATACCGTTTCATACCCGTCATGCCATTCCCGTTCGCTTCTCAACGACAGCCCCGGGGTGACGCATGATTCCTCGCGGAATTGGTGTGCCTATCCAAAAAGCCTGTACACCCCGATTGTTAGAACTCTGGGACAATGGGCAATAAAGATTGAGAAATATACCCGACAATTTGTCAGTTTTCATCCTTCGTTGCCTTCCTCTCCCTCCCATAACACCTCCCGCACAGCATCACGCCGCTCTCCTCATCGATCCAATCCACCTTTGCCGCACCGCGAGACCGGGCACTACCCGGGATCCGCCGTCACCCGCTTCATCTTCGAAAGATCGAACATCCCCGTAAGTGAAACGCTCGCCTCCTGCTCAGCCGTTACTGCCGCCGCAGGAGGTGTGCTTGCACCCGGCAAAGACCGCACCGTTTGCAAACTGGATCGCAAATGCCCCGTCCTTGTGGGCCGATGAAAACGGGCACTGGTCAAGGGTGTACAAAAAACCGTTTGAATAGGGCTTTTCGGATTTTACTGCGATGCCGTGTTCACGCAGCCAATCCGGCGAATTCACAATATTTTTATACCCCTTAGTTTCTACTGGAACTTCCGTCTGTGTATGTGCCTCATCCGGCAGCCGGGCCGCGAGGTTTTGGAGCAGATCCGGGCCCGTGATTTCCGGCACATCCGGGGCCGCAATGATCCGGCTCCTCCGGTGCGGGCGGTCCGGGGTATCGTCGCCTTTCCGTGAGACCGTGCCGTAGAGTTTCCAGATACGGCAGCATACCGGGAAAATATTCTCACGAAACGGCACCGATCGTACCAGTGCAGAAAATTTCCCAAAAGTATCCTGCCGGTGAATTCGCCCGGACCCGGCAGCTTTAGCTCACATCTGAAAAGAATAGCGAGAGTTCGAAGAGATGCGGGACGACACGCCCGGTGTACCCGAGCACTCCCTCGTTTTCATAATACTGGTGGTGTTCGGCTGGCTGCGGATCGTTCTGGATCCCCCGGCTCGCCATGAAAGCAGAGAACAGGTACTCGATGACCATGCACCGGAATTTAATCATTGCAATGGTGTACCGGAATGTCCTGCACGAAAATTTCAATCTTCTCCATTGCATCGAGGATATCGGTGAGGTAGATCCGGTATTCCCTCATACGTATCTCACATCGGCAAGGACGCCTTTTTTTAGTTCGTCGCGGAGTGCACGTTCCGGCACGATGTCGACCCGGTGGCACAGCTGCTCTTCAAGGAAGTTCTTGAGTTTTGCCAGGTCAAACAGATCGGCATCGTCTGCGAAATCCACCAAAAGGTCGATGTCGCTCTCCGGCCGCTGCTCCGATCGTGCGTATGATCCGAAAAGGCCGATCCTTTTTACCTTGTAGCCCCTCCTGAGTTCTCCGGTAAGGGGGGTCAGTTTTTCCAGGATTTCCATCTTCGTTGTCATACGCTTCACGATCCGGTCTTTTTGGTACCTGATTTTTTCTTCCACGATCACATAAGGGTATGCACGGGCAGTTCCACGACTCCGGTATTTTGATTCACCCGGGCTCCCTCACCCGTATCCCCTGGTGTCGTGGTCCGGCCCTTCCATCCTCACCTGATCCCATCCGGGCTCAAATTGAGCCCCGATTGCCCCTTTACGGATCCAAAAGAAGCCCGTATCGGGCTCCGTTTAAAAATAACCTTAAATCAGCCGTATTTTGGCAATCGGACGAAATAAAACGTTCTCATAGACGCGTTTGGAGGGCGGTTTTCGGGCCCGGATGGGTTTTCTGTTGAGGGGGAAAATGATCGCTGCCAGAACGCGAATATGGCCCGCCAATGGGCATTATATGGGGTTCAATTTGGGCTTATTTTGGCAAACGGGGGTTTTTAATGGGCTGGATTTTTTGGGGTGGCAATCGGGCGGTTTTACGAGCGGTTTTACGAGCGGTTTTTGGAGGTTTCTTGGCGCCTTTTTATCACGGTGACGATAAGAAATGCGATCGCGATGAGAAGGATTACCGCAAAGACCGGTGAAAAGCCTTGGTGGCTGTACGATACTCTCTGTATCGTCATTGATGAATCGACAAACAGGAACCCAAAACAGATGACCGTCAGTGCCCCGATCAGCCGGCTCATACGGGGAAACCGGATCAATGCTGCTGCAAGCAGAGCTGCCGCAATGCAGGTTGCCCCAAGGGAGATCCCGGCCAAAAGCCCATCGAGTTTGATCCCAAAAAACCTATCTTCCCAGTTAATGACAAAGGCAAACAGGAATGCCAGTGCCGAGAGGACGAGAAGACCTAGTACACAATACTTCAGGATTTTTTCAGTTTGTGTTGTCAGATTTTCGCTGTTCAGAATATTCACCCCCAGCGTAAAATTTTTATCCGGCATCTCATGAGTTTGTTCCCTTCACGCCCCCACCCATGAGATCATACCAATCCCTGGAAAATCCGGACACTATCCCGAATATTTTCTGTTTTTTTGGTGAGGGTATCAGGAAGTTTTATCCTCTGGTTGAGCGTGTTTCTGGTGAGTCGGAGTCCTCATGAAAGTTCATCGATCTCTCCGTTCAGGAAGTATCGCTGGTTCAGGGAGACAGCGGCGACAAGGTTTTTGATCTCCCCGGTGTTCCCGGACAGGTCGGTAGAGTTTATCACACCAACGTACTGAATGAAATAATCGTCCCTTGTGGGTATCAGCGGTCGGCTGTTTGTCAGGAAAATACCTGATTCGTCACTGCCGGCAAACGATGTGACACGGATCGTATTCGGACTGTTAAATCTGGAATCCCGTGGGGTATTCCCGGTAGCGCCGCATATGTTGGATTTATTGCCTATTTCCAACTCAGAAGAATTAACTGCCCCGTTCTCTTTGAGGAAAGCCAGGAGGTTCTGTTGTGCGGCCCTGAAATCTGCCTGGCTGTTGAAATACCAGACGGATATTATCAGGGTAGTGTTTGTGTTCCCATCCCGAAACAACCTGTAACTGCTAAACGGTGACAACGGTGGGAACTGTCTATAATTTTCATCCCTCCTTTCCCCCACCGGGGTAAAATACAAAGTTCTTTCTTGATCATTATACTCTGAACATACGGAATAGGCATCGTTCCCCGAGATCATCAACTGTGGAAGATATTCTGAGGGAGGTACGCCTGGGCCAATCGGAACAAACATCATCACTTTTCCCGTAGCTATGATGAGTGAAATCCCAAACAGAATGATTATTACGATGACCAGTAAATGCATTTTTTTTTCGTTTAAGGTCATAGGAATTCCTTTCTTGGATCGTTATGTGCAATATTATCGATCATTTTCGAAAAATTTTTGGTGTTTTGGGCCTCACGGTCTTACATACGTCTCTTGTGAAGACACCCAGTTGCCGAACTGTATGAGGTGAGACCTGCTGGTGTCCCAAGTATCCTGGATGGTCAACCACCTGTTCGCCAGTGTTGATCCCTCCATATATCCCACACATGCGACACTGTGATCGCCATATGCTGTTGTAGTATCCGTTGCGGTTCCCCCATGATACATAGAAAGAACAAACGGTCGCTGTGCGTTAATCTCACTTGTTACAGTACTCCATGGATCCTCCACATAACTGTAGGAGTTGAAATTCGAGTACCCATGGTTAGAACACACGGTCATAATTCCGGAATTAATGTTCCAAGGCCACGTTCCTCCGTTCGTTGGCCATGTGCTTGAAGTACCCATTGCAGTTGCCAGTTCACTGATCAGGGTTTGACCAGATGGGAGATTACTATATCCGTGGTTTTTCCAGTACCCTAGAACCATCCCGGCGGCGGTTGGTGAACACCCGAGGTACCAGGCATAGTTTGGTACACCACTGATGTATACGGTGCCTTGTGCAGAAGTTACGGCTTGATTAATGGTGGAGTTCCCCTGATCCAGTGCAGAAATCTGGAGGTTCCACTGTTTTGCAATCTCCGCGTCCTTTTGTTGTTGATACTGTGTGCTCGCCACTCTCACATTGGTGAGTGAAATCGCAGAAGTGATGTTTGAAATATCTGCGATTCGATCCGACTTTTGATCAACATAAATATCCATTTGTTTTTGTCCGTTTGAATCCGTTAACTCATACTTTTCATAAAAATAAGTCCCCCCTAGATAGATTGGTTTACTTGACGCAGAAACAAGTTCTTTCTCCCCTGCGAATGTATCTGCCACACCATCGCTCTTTACTTTCATTTCTGGCATTTCATTGGGGAGTTTTCCGCGGGATAATTCGAGAACAGGATAATTCTCTTTTGTTGCTGAAACAATGATATACCCTGCATAATCTCCGTAAACATTTACATTAAATGCGTACGCAGTTTTCCTGTCCTGTAGGTCGTAATATGTCGTGGAACGTGTAACGGTTGCCTCATTCCACGGTGAAAAATCGGGTGACAATGTGGCTATGTCCTTAACATTTAGCAATGCGATTGAGGTAGCCAAGTCAGAATCAACACTTGTTGTCATGGATGAGTGTAATTTTTCATCAGCACTCACCATCGGTACCATCGTCATCGCCGCCAACAGCAGTGCCAGCAGCATGACGCCAATTTTCAATGTTTTCATTTTTCCATTCCTCCTTTTGTTCCGCTCGGAGGGCATGGGAAAACCTTCATAGGATCAGGGAGAATAATCCCATGCCTTCGGGCAGGCACGGGTTCATTCGGTTTCGCAAAGACTGGTGTGAATCCGGACCTTTACTTTTGGGACAACCCCCCGGCTGTCCGCGCTTTGGCGTGTTTGCGACGACAGATATAAGGATTCTAACTTGTACATCTACCGGATTCCTGACCGGCAAATGGTGGGGCGGGAAACGTCGGGAGGCGGTTTGCCGGTTGTCCCTCGCCGGGATATCCCCTGGCAAAAATCCTTATCTCCCGTCCCTTCTTCCTGCCATATTGCTCATATAGGGGAAATGCCCATATCTCCCACTAAGCATATGCAGGACACTGCCGGGATACTGGAGCAGCTGCGGGGCATGAGGCACGAGCTCGAAGAGCAGTACCATGTGAGAAGGATCGGGATCTTTGGCTCGTACGCAAAAAAAGCGCAGACAGACGAGAGCGATCTCGACCTCGTAGTGGAATTCTCCCGACCGATAGGTGTGCTGGCATTTGTGCACCTCAAAGACCTGCTTTCCCAAAAGTTCAATCTCCGGATCGACCTTGTCACACCAGACGGCCTCCACCCGCTCATCCGCGACCAAGTAATGCATGAGGTTGTGTATGCCTGAAAAACGTACTGCTGCGCTCCTGCTATACGATATTTTCCAGGCTATAGAAAAGATCGAAACATTCTGTGCCGGTTATTCTTTTGACCAGTTCATGGAGGATCAACGCACACAGGATGCAATTCTCCGCAATATCCAGATAATTGGCGAAGCTTCTAAGGCCCTGCCCCAGGAACTTATTTCCCGCCACCCGGAAGTGGACTGGAGCGGTCTTGCCGGTGTCCGGGACATTGTTACGCACCGGTATTTCCGGGTAGACTGGAATCTTTTGTGGACCAGCATCCATGAGGAACTGCCGGTGCTTAAGAATCAGATCGGGAAACTCATGAAGGAAGAATAACGGGCCGATTGATGGTACCTTGTTGCAACAAAAGGGAGTCAACGCCAGTACAGGCACCAGACAAAACCGGGGCGGATCGGATTTACTTCCCGTATTTCCCGCCTTTCCTGACGTGATACTCGGGATCCTTTTTTTCGTAAATTGAGAAAAGTTCTGATGGATCGAGTTCGAGGGCCAAACAGATTTTCAAAATAGTGGAGAACGTTGGGCTTCGCTTACCTGTCTCAATGAGACTGATCGCGGTCCGGTCGAGACCGGTGAGTTTGGCGAGTCTTTCCTGGGAGATATCTTTGGCTTTTCGTTCTTCCTGGATAATTTTGCCAAAGATCTCTTCTCGTTCCGATGTCACTAGAGGAATCGTTGCCAAGAATGGGGGATGTGTTTATCGCAGACTATAGTCGACAAATTTATCCGCCCCGCCGGCATATACCTCATCCGGTGTCTGGTGACCAGGTTCGTCAACCCGGATCAATACCATAATCCCGGGCGCTTACCCCCCGGCTCTAAAACGTCGTAGTTGACAAAGGCGCCCGGGTTTTTCCGGGAAAATCTCACCAGCCACCGGAATTTCAGATAAACCACGCTCATTTTCTCCAGCTTACCCATCACCGGATCGCTTCGTGCGCCATGCCAGACACTTTGACACTACAATCGACAGAAGTGGAACATCTGGAATATGACTTTTACTTCGACCAAAGGGTAATCCGGTTCTCGCATTCCTTTTTTGGTAAATAACTATTATGGCCGATTATTTGGCGGAGAGCCTGAATAGCGTCAGCTTTTGTAATGATTTTATGTTTTATCAGTTGATCCAGAATCCATATGATTCCATGAACTTCCACGTTTTGTGATTTGGCAAAATGTCTCAGTGCCTCGTCACCTGTCAAGAGAATCACTTTTTGGTCTCGTGCAAGAACAAATGCAGAAATATCATAGATAGAAAGGTTTTTGTGAGATTTGCGAATTTCGTTCAAAGCGGTGTCTTGGGATTTGGATAATTCTTTTTTTCGCAGGCCTTCACGATGAAACTCAGTAAACGGGGGATTTTTCAGTTCGATATCTGCGATAAGATCACTTGTTATGAAAAGAGATGGGAGCTGGAACATTTCATGTACAATTCCTCCATTCACGACATCGAAGAGGATACTTGCATCAGTCACATACAGGGATTGGGAAACCATTGTGCTCCCTGGTTTCGTTCAGGCAGAACTGATCGAAATCCATGCCAATTAGTTCGGCTGCCCGTGAGCGGGTAATTTTATGTTCACTCAGTGCCCGGAATATCAGGCGTTTCATGCGACTCGGGCTTTCCGGTTTCAAATGATCCCCAGGCTCATTTTCTCTCCATCCCCGCTCCGTAAAAAGATTGAAGAGCTGGCTCCACTTTGCATGACTGATAATATGCAGATCCCTCGCCCGGTAGATGAGAGCCTGCATACTGATTCCGTATTTGTGCTTGAGAAGGTGAAGCTCGTACACATCAAACGTTTTCCTCTTCGAACCAAGATCAGAGATCAGTCCTGGTCCCGGGGCTAGGAATGAACCGGCAAACCGGTGAGCCGCATCCTCGGAATTAATGCCGGGTCCAAGGATCATCACGATATGGCCAAGCTCGTGAGCAAGGCTAAACCGCTGCCGATCACCGACAACATTTTTTTTGACTACAATGACCGGGTTTTTGTCATCGAGGGAAAAGGTGAGGGCATCGAAATTTTTCGTACCCTCAATTTCTCCTACCTTAATCCCGTTCTGCTCGAAAATGTCGATGACATTTTCTATGGGGTCGGTACCGAGTTTCCAGGAGGATCTGATATTTTGTGCAACAGTTTCTGCGTCTTCAATCCTGGCGACATGACGTTTATCCCTGAATGGGATTTTGAACTGCTGTTTGTCACCAACAATCTCTTCGATCTCAAGATACCGTTCGATCAAATCCCGGATTTGTCCATGGATCTCATTTTCTTCTTTTTTTGGCAGGGCCTCATGGTTCCGATACATTGGTGGTGATAACTTCACCTCAACAGTCCGGAAGAAATAGTCTACATTTACTCCAAGCGCTTTGCTTAAACGTATGAGAACACCGGATCGTGGGATATCTTTGCCGTTCTCATACTTCGAAATTGCCATTGCGCTGACATTGGCTTTTTCTGCCAGAGCCCGGAGACTGAGACCATCTGCGGTCCGTGCCATCCTGATCCTAGCTCCTAATTCCATATCTACCCTCCATATGCGGTTTACAAAACAGGTTATTTTTTAAGGTATTTGTAAACCGATTACGTAATAGTATCTCTAAAGGATAATAATAATTGCGATGACAGATTCCCCATACAGTGTCTGGGAATTGCTGTGCAGACACAGGCAATTTTCTTAAAAATCCCGCCAGCTAAGTTCGTGTGTAAGCAAATCTGTTGTCATTCTCGATTCCTCGTTAGTTATTGGAAGTCTGTTCCCCCGGCTCCTCCCCGGCAGCACCATCCCCGCCCGCCACTCCGGCACTCTCCCCGGTAAACTGCCTGAACACATTCAATCCGGCAGGACAAAGGGTATAGCGGACAGCCTTTCCCTTTTTGCTGGTGGAAATAATCCCGTCGCCTGATAATCGCTTCGTGTGCCACGTGATCGACGGGCCGGCAATGCCCATGATCCCGGCGATATCCTTCCTTGAGACCTCGGGGGACGCGGCAAGAATTTCAAGAATCCTCCGCGTGGTCGGGTTCTGCAGGTGGAAAAAGACCTTCTTTTCGAGTTCGTTGTACCGGCCGTTATTCTCGAAATACCGCAGGGACCTGCCGCTGCCAAAGGATACGATCCTCCTTTTTGCCTCAAGGATCAGCAGGTGGTACTTCAGGGTGCCTTCCTTTATCCCGGTCAGCCGTTCAAGGGCCACAAACCTCACGCCCGGGTTTGCCGCAATGGACGCAAAGATTTCCCGGCGGTTCCGGTTCCACAGGATGGCATTTTGCTCGACCTTCCGGTACCCGAGGGCTGCGAGAAGTTTCAGGTAAAAGAAGATCTCGACCGGGTATGCGAGCACCGGGCAGAACGACAGCGCCACGGCAATGAGCATCTCCCGCAGGGTGAGATCGAAGAACGATATCGGTTCAGGGTCCTGGGGCTGGCCCTGTGCCGCGCCGGCATCGCCCGGGGCCACGCTGTATCCGCCATAACTGGCGGTAACAGCCGGCACGCCGGCCAGGAAAATGATAATAATGAGGGCAACAGCCCTCGCCGGCCAGGGTTTCATTGGTGAAGGGTTCTCTAGGAACGGATATCAGATTTATGGTTTTGTGTTAATACGTGACAAAATTATAACCCTGGGTCCCGAGAACGGTCACCCCGTATACCTTGAACCTCCATGTCCCGGGTGCAATTCCGCCGGTCCTGCTGAACGTAAGGAAAATTCTCCCATTGGTTACACCGTCAGCTGCATCGTAATACGGGCCGAGCGTCCCGTCCGGTGCGATAACCGAAAGCGAGAGGGAATCGGGGACATATCCCCAGTTGAGGTCAGCGGTAATGGATGACTTTCCCGAAGGGACACTGACCGAATACCAGTCCGTTTCTCCCTGGGTGATAGAACCGGCGGTCATGGGAGACATAACCGCGGGCAAGTGCAGGTTTCCGGCCGGGCTTGCGGAATATCCGGCACTTTTGTCGGCATCCTGTGCAGAAACTCCCGATATGAGCACGATGGCGCAGACCAGGATTGCGAGGCTCGTTACGGATACTTTCATAGTATACCGTTTTAGCGGGTTTTGGAATCTGGCTCTTAACGCTTCTAACGCAATCGTCTACCGATCAGGAATCCGGTAGACCCTCGCGTTAGAACCGTTATATCTCCCTCAAATGATCTTTCCCGCGGGGCAGCCGGGGGTTGTCCCAAAATACCCGGGTCCGCGAGACGACGGACTTCGCCGGGCCCGGGCCCGCTCTATGGGGCGCCAGGAACAGTATCGTAAATTATTGTGACCTGTCCTTTCGAGCGGAACGTATGTACAAAAAGGAGGAAAAAATGAAACATGTGAACTACGGCGTCATCCTGCTGGCACTGCTGCTCGCAGCGATGGCGATGATACCGATGGTGAGCGCCCAAACGGTAACGGATATGAGTTCGCACCCGAGGGCCGTTGACAACGCAACGGTCGATGCAAGAACACCGCCTCTCGTGCTACAACTCCGATCGGAGGGGATGAACGAGAGTGAGATAGCACAGTACCTCTTGAATATGCCCAAATCCCGCCAGCCGGGATGGACCGATGCGGATAATGAAAGGGTTATCGGGTACTTTGAGCGGCAGCCTGAAAGGGTTACCCGGGGTATGAGTCCCATGTACCAGGAGGTCCAGAAAGATGGCAGGATGGCCATCGATGAATACGACTATCATGGCATCAATGGGTACATGAAACCCGGGAATCTGGAAGTATCGGACACCGGTACTGAAGCACACTATTTCACCAGTCACCTGGGAAATAGCGGTAATTGGGTTGAAGTAGGTGTGGCCAGATTCAATTTCAGTTCGAGTCAGTATACGGTATACACGTACGACAGCGGACGTCCGTCAGGCCAGCAATGGAAGACCTGGGGAACAACGAATCCAAACACCGATCATCACTTCATTATCTATGTCTACGACTATGACGGGACCGGATATCCGTATGCGATATGGTGGGATGACAATCTGATCGATTCAGGACATGTCACGCACTATAACAACAATCCTGATGAAAATCATGAATTTTTTGCCGGGCCTTCCGGGAATTTCCAGAGCTGTTCGCAGGGATATTTCAAAGAAACCTTCCTTTATAAAAAGGAGGGATCCAATTACAATGCGTACTGGTGGAACGGGAATTTACCCGAAACCACACAGCATTATTCCATGTCTCCTGTACAGCACAGCATGACCTTACCTTCGGGAGCCAATTCGTACAAAATGACCACATGGATCTAAAACAGGGGGAGGCGTGTTTTGAACATGGAAAACCCAAAACCATTTTTTAAAACCGGCGCACTGATTGCCATCGCAATTATCTTCATAGCCGCTGCCGGCTGTGTATCAGAGAATAAAATCAGCAAAAACGAAGCGATCCGCGTTGCCCTTACTGACACCAGGACCATTCAGGCAATTAACAACAGCGCCTATAACGTATCTGAAGTCAGCACTGCGAACCTGGGTATTGGCACACAAACACAGAACGAAGTGTACTGTGTATCGATAACCGTTCTTGACGGCAGCAACAAACGAGTAAATGTCTTTGTAACGTACGACGGAAAGGTAGCGCTCGTCGATGTCCCGTATCCTGTGATAACGCCGCCTCATTACCCGGGAAATACCTCATGAATAGTGTTGTGGGGAATACCTACGGCGGGGTGTAGTGCAATGGAACGAAAAAACGTTGGAATGAGGGTCCCGTGGTATTTCCTGATAACGATCATCATCGCAGGCATGGTGATATGCGGGATATTTTTATTCACGATACAGCCAGTATCCTCTCCCAAAATATCCGGAACGGGAACTGTCAATATCACCGGTGGGAGTCAGTACACCTTGATCTCGGACAACGGTACAGTATATTATCCCCTGAATCCTGAAGTGATCCATTTTCCCCCCGGGACAAGAGTGTACTGGGAAGCAGTCCCTCTAGATCCGGCAAATCATTCACTAGGCATTCCTGTCAGGATCATGAGGATAGCAGAATATGTTCCACCTTTAGACACAGTACGGGTTAATTTCACAATAAACGGCGAGTCTGCACCGGTTCCGCCAATCGCTACAACTCCCCCGCGGGTTTGACCGGCCTTAAGATGAACGGGTTCGTGCTCGGCAGACTAAAAAAATCCCTCTTACCGTTTTGATCAGCATTGTGCAACGAATGGACAACAGCCGTTTCCCCTAATGCGTCCCGTTTTTGGTAGACACTGGCGTTAGAACGGATATATATCGCCTGGGAAAACCCCTCCTTCGTGGACAGCCGGGGGTTGTCCCGTAAATGTATGGACAGGTCCGTGCAGGTGACGAACTGTGTCGGACCCGGTCTACCCGCGGATACGAGAGGCTTTCGCTTAACCAATGATGTTAGGAATTTTCCCGTTTTTCCCGGGCCGACAATACAAGGATGTGATAACATAGGATTCACGCACACAGGTCAGGATGGCTCCGACGGTTCAGGGAAGGATGCCATTCAGGTTTGCAGAGAAGAACGACAGTCCGGCCCGGGCCGGATCGGACCTGGCAGGGCAGCGATACCGAATACCGGTGTCCGGAGGCAGGCATAAAGATGACGAAGAGTAAATCCGTGACAGAGAGCGAAATCCCGCTCTACCTCCTGCCCCGGGCACTCGCCCACCAGATCAACCGAATAGGTGACTCCGTATATCGGATCAGCGTGAAACGCACGCACTGGCACCATTACAACATCTCGGTCCGGACACGATCCCTGCCAAAGGAACTCGCTCCGGGGTGTGGCACGGGACCGGCACATTCGCATGATTCCCCAACAAAATACCGGAATGATGATGATGGTACACCGGATCCGGGATGTGAGGCATGAGCCGGGGCTCGCCTTCGTACCGGGCCCTCTCTGACGCTCTTCCCATTGCACGCAGGCGCGGCACAACCCAGGCCGCAGTGCGTGCCCCGGAAAACCTGTATGATTTTACGATCGTCTCGGCAATCCCTCTCGCATTTGTACGTGTCACCTACTGTTCACGGATTCATGCACCGGCCGCAGAGCTCGTAAACGAGTTCCGGGACGAGCTCTTCGGGCTCGGCCGGATCCCGGTGCATACGGACATTTCGCGTGAACTCTGGCTCCGCTCACGGCATGGCACGTGGCGGTTCTTACGCCTCACGCCAGACTCCCTCATCGAGCTCGGGCAGGACGGCATGCTCCTCTCCGGGGGAAACGCGGCAAAAAACCTGTACAGCCGGGAAAAAGTACTCTTTTCCTAAAGGAGGGCTGTCCCCGCATAAGGTTCACCGTCGTGATCCTCCCCTGCGGGGAGGAACCCGCCCCCTTTTCCTCGGTTTAAAACGTGTCCTTTTTTCACCGTCCCGGATTCTCCCGGGAATACCCTTCATCCCCATTTTTTGGGATGGCTCGAAAATACGCCCAAATCGGGCTCCTTTTACCCCCGACCCCGCTTGCAGAGGTAATAATTCCGAAAAAAACGGTAATAAATCGGTTGGAAACCCCCCTTTTTACGCCGGAGAACCAGAGGTAACAATTAGCAGCATTTGGGAGGCGAAAGTGCGAGGCGATCGTATTCTGACCCATTCTTGAAAAACGGGACCGGGAAACGAAGATAAACCCTTTTTTGTAAAATGCCCCCCTCACGACGTAGAAAAAATGCCCCCTATTCCCATTTTTGCGAAATGGTCCGGCAGGTATCCTGCCCCGGATTGCTCTAAAACCCTCGCAAATTGCCCTGTTTTACCTCCCGGAAATTTATTCAGCCAGAGATATCCTCCCTTACGTCGTAGAGTAATATGTCAAAAGGGCCCCAGAGACCCCGGGAAAATACCGGGCCGGCAGGAGATGCGCGAAGACCCTGCCGGGAACCATGCCGGATCCGCGGAGCGGGTCCGGCCTAAAAAAGGAGTTGACACACATGGGAGATTTCGTACAACACACGGATGTAAAATCAGCGGTCCGCGCACTCGCGAACCCGATCGAAGATATCGCAGCGTTCGACGCACTTGTCCAGTCGATCGTCAGCACCAACCCGTTCGGCTGCGTGTCCTACATCAGCGCCGGCGTTACCCACGCACCGGTCGAGAAGACAAAAGAGAGCTACGTAGCAAAGATCGTCTACCAGAACAGTGATGCAAAAGTTGTCGGCAGCCTGTCCGATAAGTATGACACCGTCGCCGGCTTTAATGCTGGTGCCGCAGCCCTGCTTGCCAACACCCCGCTTGCCACGGCCCACGGGGGAACGGCAGCCCGGGACTCCGACACCGAGACGTACTCGGCAACCCTCAAGTGTTATGACCCGAACGGGGAGCTCTACAACCTGACGTTCACCCGGAGCCAGGTGACCCTCTCCTCGTACATGGATGACGCGATCCGGGCAAAGGTCGAGACCTGGGCCGATACGGTTCCTGCGCTCGCGTGAGGAGATCTCCGGATCACCAAAAAAGCAGTCTGCCATTCGACCGTCGGTCCAGGCGCAAAGGAAGGGTGGAGACCAACCCGGTCTCCTCTCCATCCTGCTGGATCAATTTTACAAAAAAAACTACATGAGGAGGTTACACTATGGAAATTGAAATACTGGGGATCATACTCGGAGCGGTGCTCCCGGTCTATCCCCTTCTGATCGTCATCTACCAGAAGATTGGCAGGTATGACGAGATTGTCGGGGAGTTCAGGAAACTCAGAAACGAACACGAACAACTGTCGGGGCTGCGCCATGCCGGATAATACTGCGAGAGAACCAGTCGCGAAGGTGACCGGCATCTACCGGGGGAAATTCTCCGGGCTCGAACCGCTCACCATCGACAAACCCCTGAGCATGGAGGAGGTCCGGCGCAATCCGATCTTCTACGAGCTGGACCTGAACCCGGAGACAGGGGATGAGAACCTGATAATCGATCTCATCTACGACAACATGGCGCCCATCCGGCTCCAGGACCTGTACCGGGGCACGGACCTCCCACGGGGCGTCCGGTTCTGGCCGGACTGGTTCGACATCCCGCCGTATGAAGAGATGCGGGACGTGGACGGCCGCCGGGTATATCCCCGTGCGCCGGGTTTTCACACCGTACAGATCCGGACCGGCGTCCGGAAGCGGGCCCGGATGGGCGGGAACCGGGATTTCAGCCCGGAGATGGGGGGATTTTCGAGCCCGGTCTTCGAGTTTATGATCGCGGGTGATGACAATGTCCGGGAATGAACTGCAGACCCGGGCTGCGATCTGCGGGACCGGCGTCCTCCTTGCCCTCCTCTTTTTCCTCGCGTGCCTGCCACCGGTTCTTCTCATCGTACCTGTCGCCATTCTTTTCCTTGGCCTCGTGGCCGACCCGATGGAGACCCTCTCGGTCTGGTACGGGATGCTCAATACGATCGGGATCTTCGATCTCGCGGCGCTTTGCGATTCCGGGAAGGCGAACCTCGCGGAGAAGCGGCATTACTTCTGGTTTGGCGAGGTCGCGATGGCCGCCGTTCTTGCCGGCATCATTGCGTTCCCCCTCGGCTTATGGCTCGCCAAACAGGCGGACCCTGCGGTCGCGTTCACCGGCGCAGCGCTGCTTTTTCTCATCCTGTTCGTGTTCCTGCCCAAGATCGTCCGGCACGGGATGCGGGAGGACACGGATGCCGCCATCGACGCGTTCGGGAAAAACGAGCATGTCCGGAAGGTCTTCTGGGCGGCGTTCGTGGCGGTGACGGGGCTCGTGCTCGCCCGGATCGTAGATCCGGCGACGGCACAGGAGATCGTAAGGGCGATAGCCGGCTAAATCCATTTTTTTACTTGAGAACGGGGAACGTGAAAGTATTGGTGGTGGGGCCAGGCGGAAAACATCCGGACCGGAGCCCCGATGAGCCTCAGTACCCCCTCCTCCCCGGCACAACCCCTCGCACTCCCCCGCGAGGATTCTCCACATCCCCGGCATACCGGGGGATCACATGGCAGTGCATCACGGTCTGCCCGCCCGCTTCGCCCACGGCAAACCCGATGTTGTAGCCGTCCGGCCGGAACATTTCCCCGATTATATTTTTGCATTCACTGATGAGATCAACGGCTGCCCGCCTCTCATCATCCGTCATCGAAAAGAAATCCGGCGTGTGCCGGAACGGGATTATGAGCAGGTGGTCCTCACCGGCATAATGATACAGTACCATGCCGCTGCGGTCAAAGAACCAGGAGAGCGCCGGGAGGAAAAAGAGATACTGACGCCCACCCGGAAGAAGAACCTGGATGAGACCAGGTACAAGTACCACAGGGCGCTTTTGAGCAGCTGAGCCGGTTATAATCCGGTCTTTTCTTTTTTTCCGGTCTTCCCTGTACCTGGTTCTTTTGTCGCGTTATTTTTCAGGATCTTCTGGATTTCCCGTTTTAACACCGGTAAATCCTGCCTGACGGTTTCATACACCGCTTCATAATCCACGCCAAAATAGTGGTGGATAAGTTTGTCACGCATACCGGCCGTTGCCTTCCAGGGAATATCCGGCGTGTCTTTGCGCAGTTGTTGCGAGACATTTTTTGCTACCTCCCCGATAATGGAAAGCATCCGTTCGATCCCTGCACGTTCCAGAGGGTGGTCTTTGAGATCTTCGGCAGATGAGATATTTTTTAAAATTCTTCGATATGGGAAATGGCATCAAGGATATGGAAAAGGTACGCCGGATCTTCCGGTTTCATCCATAGATCACCACTTCGTCCCGGTGGATTGAGGAAGAAAGGTACGGGCTGACCGATTTTTCCGTGATCAGATCAACCGGCACGTTGAGGCTTTTTGCAATCTCATCCTCGATCTGGACAAGCTGGATGAGGCTTTTTGGCTGCGCGAACCGGACAAGGATATCGATATCGCTTTTTTTTCTTGCCTCGCCACGGGCGTAGGAACCAAAGACGGCGATCCGCTCGGCACCGTACTTTTCCAGTATTGCGACGATGGAATCCCTGATTTCTTTTTTGATCCTGTGTGCCGCCATAGACCCGAACTCAACCCCCCGTTTTTTGTAATTATTGTAGTATTATTGCCGGCACTTCATCAGTCTTTTGCCGGGCAGCTCCTGTGATGGGGATTCGTGAGGTTCGGCCATCAACCCCGGGCTCCCCCCCAAAAAATGCTCAAGCCGTTCCGGGAATCCCCTGCGAGACCTGATCCCTCATGTGGTCCCGGCTGGGAATTATATTGGGACAATGAGGGACCGGCAACATTTCCCGCAGCCGGATCAAGAGAAAACCTGCAGGTTAACTCTCGTGCCCGCCGGGGAGTGGGAAGCCCCTTTTGAGCGCCCTCTAAAAAATCCACCCCGATTCTCAAAAATTGTTTCACGGTGGTGAATGCAATAACCATTTCACTTAAAGTCATCGTTATTACCATGAAAATGGTAAACCCTTGTATCATCCCCCACAAAAGAATGCCGGTAAACCCGCCGTGCAGGTACGGACGGGAAATCTCCTTTCCCGCCGCTTTGAGGATTCCGCATCTCTGCTGTACGATGAAGATTTTTCTTTTACCGGCCCTTGTTACGTGCCGGGGGACCGGATCGTTTTCGGGCAAAAAAACCCGGGGACATCGTAACAGGATGCCGGTTCACCGGGCATGCTCGTCGTACCATGCCTGGAGCTGGCTCTGGAGCGCTGCATTGCCCTTCTCAAGATCAGCGTAGACCGTCTTTATCGCCTCCATGACCGGGGCCGGCAATTGTGCGAAACACGCGTCCTGTGCCAGGTCCGTATGGACCGAGAGTTTTCCGTCTTTGTCCATGGTAACGCTGACGCCCAGGGTACAGACCCGGTCAAGGGAATCTGCAGGCCTGTCTGCTGCGTTTTCGGTAATCTTGAGCGCCACCTCAATGGACTTTTTATTGTTGTCATTGTCGATTTTTAACCGGACAATAGGAAAATGGGGTACGGCATTGACAAAAAAAGCATCCTTTTCCTTGTTCACGAAAATCGAATAGTTGAACACCTCAAGTTTTTGTGACGAAATGAGGTAATCCACAAAACTTTTGATGAGATCTGACTGCTTGTTGTCGCTCATACATTCCACCCGGATGACTACCATCTTGTCTTTTTTAGTTCTTGTTGATCTTCCCCTACATTAAATGTCCGTGTACCCCCGCGGGACATTCCTTTCGGGTGCCGGCCGGGATCATCTCATTTCACTTCCGCGAAAAGTGTGCATCTCCCCTCATCCCTGGGACAGCCCGCAAAGCAGGCAACCGGCATCCCCTCCGCACAATTTCCCGGGCCCGCTGCTCACTCCCGGTACTATTACCGGGAACGATCTCCGCCATCACCTTCCTCACAACCTCCCATAAATCCTCATCTTCGCAATCGACCGTGATATCGGCATACTGCTCATAGAGCCAAAGGTCCTGTTACGGGTCTGTGAGATGGACTTCACCGTTAACCGGCGTGGGATACATCACCGGTAAGGATCCATGGAAAGCATCTATACTTGAAAAACAAGAGAGTCTCTTGTGGTGATGGAATGACAGAAACCGATTTACAGCGTAAGCACACGAAGATCAGCGAGATCAGGGAAGTTGTCGGGATTTTTGAAATCGACGTAGAGGAAATGAAATACAGCCCCTTGAAAATCAAGGTAATACAGGTCCTGAATGCAGGCGGGGAGAGTTACATCGGCGTGGCAAACCTGATGGTAAAAGGCAAAGGCTGTCCTGATTATTTCCGGAGCATGCACCCGAAAGACACAAAAGAAGAAGCACTGGAAGATGCCACGGACGGGTTTTTTGAATACCTTTCCGACGAGTCTGAAATTAAAGAAGTCAAAAACTGGTAATTTTTTTTTGTTCCGGTGATTGAAGGTCTCGTGCGGCAGGGACAAAATCAAACGAGTCCCGCCCCTCTCTTCCTGCAGTACCCCGGACATTCCGGTTCAAATGTTATATATAGTTATATAACAAAATCCCGGTAATGATTTCCGGAACCACAACAGCCCATTCGCCACAGCTCGACACCATACTGATGGTGGAAGCGTTCATCAAAGAGCACAGCGGGGAATACAAAAAGCGGGCGCTGTGGGAGAACCTCCCACGGAAGATGATGTACCAGACCTATTCCGTGATCATCGGGTATCTTTTGGACTCCGGTAAAATTGCCGCTGACAAAGACGGGAAGATCTGCTGGATATACAATCCGGAACTTATAAGACGCTACCTCGATAACAGTGATCTGAAGATCCGATGAAAGCGTCCGTCTTTTTTGCTGATGACCGGATCAAAGAATCTTTTCTTGCACTCGCTTCATCCAGGATAGAGGATGAGGAAATTTATCGCACCTTAAATGAATCATTCGATGCGCTCGTTCTCGATGCTTTCTGCGGGATCCAAATCCCAAAGCGCCTGATCCCAAAATCCTATATCACGAGGTACGGGATCGATAACCTCTGGAAATATAATTTCCATAAAAACTGGCGGCTGATGTATTCCGTTGCCGGTGACGGTACGAATGTCATTGTCCTGATCCTTGAATGGCTGCCCCACAAGGAATACGAGAGAAGATTCGGGTATTAAAACGTGGATGTCAGAAACCCCCCTACCCCTCCCACCTTCCAATCTCCCCGATAACTTCCCCGATAATATCCTCAAACTCCCCCTCCGAACAATCCACCGTGATATCGGCGTACTTCTCGTACAGCGGGACCCGCTCGTGATACATATCAAAAAGACTCTCGCCGGAAAACAACACAATCCCCCGGGTCGTGATGTTTTTGAGTCTCTTTGCCATCTCATCAAAAGAGATCGCGAGGTACACGACCACGCCATCCTTTTTGAGGTGCACCATCGCCTTTCCCGAAAAAACGACGCTCCCCCCGGTAGCAATCACGGAATTGCAGCAATGGAGGGACAGGACAGTCTCCTCCTCGGTTTTCAAAAACGCAGCCGGCCCATCCGTGTCGATAATCTCCTGCAGGAGCCTTCCTGTACGTTCCTGTATCGCGATATCGGTATCGACAAACGTCATCCCGAGCGTCTTTGCAAGGATCACGCCCACGGTGCTCTTCCCTGCACCGGGCATGCCGATGAGAATTATGTTTTTCATGGGGGTGTGGTGCCTCCGTATTCCTCTGCCATCACCGGTCCCTCATTAGATACATCAGGTCCTCACGTAACTTCAACGAGATTGAAGACATTGGCATACTCGTACTGGTTGACGAAATCGGCAGTCTCGTCCACGCCAAGGATACCGACAACCGTGCCATTCGAATCCCGTATCGGGGCATACCCGGAGAGAAACGATCCCCACTTTGACGTGTAGATATCCGGAGAATTTTGTGGCCCGGAAAGCGCAGCCATGAGCACCGGTTTATCCTCGGTTGTCAGGTCGCCGATCCGTGCAACAGACGGATCCAGCCCGTGCGTGAGGTAAAAATCATCGACGACGTAACTGATATTCCCGTTATCCACCCGCATGATGTACGCATTGCTGATATGCGTGTTGTTGCTGCGTGCCTGGTAAATCGTCTTTGCAAACGAGAGGTAGAGCGGTGAACCTTCGTCGCCCGGTTTTAAGGAAAGCAGCCCGTCGCCATTCACCTGCCCGGCGATCTGGCTCGCGGTGACCCTGAGTTCATCCTGGAGCAGGTGCTTTCTTACCTGTACCTGCCCGGTAAACCCGATCGTAAAGACAACGGCACCGACCACGATCAGGATACAGCAGACAACAACAAGCACCCTCACGCGTACGGTGAACCGATCCAGGACCATTTCAATCCGTACCTTCTCTTTTCCTACACAAATGAGTTTTGTTCTTATTACCGGTCCCGCCCGCGGGTCACATTGAAACACTCATATACCCGGCAGGGCGACTTCCTGTTGATGGATGCATCGACCGGGGCCGCCGCCCCTGAACGGTACTGGCGGCTCAACCTCGCCCTCATCTCCCTTGGCGCTCTGTTGGGCGCCTATGCGGCAAGCAACATCACGGTCTCGCTCCCGCTGATTGCAGGCGATCTCCATACGAGCACCGGGCTTGCCTCCGCTACCGTCATCGTGTACCTGCTGGTCCTCTCGGGACTGTTTCTCTTTTTTGGGAAACTTGGCGACGTATGGGGGTATCGCAGGGTGTTCCTTTTCGGCATGGTTGCATTTACCCTGGGGTCATTTCTCTGCGGTTGCTCGGTCACCGTAAACCAGCTCATCATCTTCCGCATTATCCAGGCGGCGGGTGCGACGATGGTAGCAGCCGTAATCACCCCGTATGTCACCTGCCATGTCCCGGAACCATGGCACGGCAGGGGTTTTGCGTATCTCTCCGGGGCGGCCGTCCTTGGGGTCATCATGGGGCCGACGCTTGGTGTGGTCATTGTCGATAGTATCAGCTGGCGCTGGATTTTTTTTACCATGGTACCCGTCGGGCTTGCGATCGTTGCAGCCGGCGCCTTCACCCTGTCGGCAGGTGAAGGGACGTCCCGGGGAAGGAAGTTCGATCTTCCCGGGGCATGCCTCTTTTCCTGCGCCACCCTCGCGCTCGTCCTTGCCATCAGTTCGGTGCATGTCTTTGGGATCACAAGCCTCATCACAGCCGGCCTTGCCATTTTCACGTTTTCCTTCTGGACGCTCGCGATCGTGTACGAGAGTGCAACCGAGGACCCTGCCTTTGAGATCTCCCTCTTTAAAAACCGGCACTTTACCAATGCAAACATCTCGTTTCTCCTCATGAAACTGGTCATTAACGGCCCGGTCTTCCTCTTCCCGTTCTACTTCAACCTCGTCCTTGGCTACTCCTATGCACTGACCGGCCTCATCGTCATCGTGCCAGCGGCCGTGATGCTTCTTGCCACCCCGGGAGTGGGCTTCCTCGCCGACCGGTTCAGTGCACGAACGCTCTGTGTCATCGGTGCAGCGGGATCAGCTGCGGTGTACCTGTTCTTCGCCGGGTTTACGCTCAGTATCACGCTCATTACGGCCGTCCTCGCGCTTCTCCTTCTTGGTCTGACCCGCGGGGTATTCCTTGTTCCCAATACCAAACTGATCATGGACCACAGCCCTGCAGATATGAAAGGCGCTGCATCCGGTGTCATGAAAGCGCTCGGGAACACCGGCATCATCCTTGGGATCGTGATCTTCCAGATCGCATTTTCCGAGACCCTGATTGCCGCGGAAGCCGTGGGGCAGTTGCACGATCCGTTCGCGGTCCCGATGCCTGCGCTCGCGAGCGGGTTCCAGGCGGCATTTCTCCTTGCGGCCAGCCTCAGCATCGTCGCGCTCTTCTTTGCATGGCATGCACGGGATGCACCCGTAGATACAAAATGAAAAAAAGATCAGGTTGTGCTTGTGTGCGGAAGTGCCGTGTAAATAATCAGCGTCACGAAACCGAGTAATGCGGTGCCATAGAATCCCTGCCAGACAAAGACTGATTCTACATTCGACAGGTAGGTGAAGGGACCACCGATAGCTGCCACGTACCCGATAAAGGCGATGAGTGCTATCGCAGCCTGTTTGCTCTTCTGCCGGTCGATGCTGGCGATCCATTTTTTAAGGGATTCCTCCAGTTTTTTCTCTGGATCACTCTTGGTCGTTTTTTGTTCGTTCTCTGCGAGCAGTGCCCGTGCTGGTTTTGCTTCAGGGGCGTCGGTCATGGTATACGTTATCACCCAGGCGAATATGCATAACAGGAAGAAACAACCAAACCAGAACACTGTCGGGGGCGTCGGCATCGACCGGAACGTCCCGTCAAGCAGCGTGTAGACCGTCATCACCGGGATGGGAATGTACTTTACCAGCGCACTGACCATACCGTCCTGGCCGTTCGCCGCCACGGTGCCCCCGTTACCCCCTGTATCCCCACCGGCTGCCGCCATAATGGCCATATGCCGGTCATCATCACCGTGGGTCTTCTTCAGCGCGAGGAGTTCATTTTTCGCTTCGACTTCCTCTTTTGTAATTACTCTCAATGTGCTCATACCAGACTTCCTGAAAATATTTTAAAAATAAATGTATTATTATATACATAAAACTTATTGCCCGGGTGGGTGGGGTCAGGTACGGCTGCCGGGGGCATTTTCCACAGATAGAGAACGGATCACCGGCAGTGGTGGATATCCCTCCCCGAACCGCCACTGATATATAATAAAAACTTGTATAATTCATTAAAGAATAAGACCGGGTGCGGTGTCCCGCCGGGCCCGTTTGCGACAGAATGGAACGTGATACCCGTGGAGGTCGGACCCGCAACAACCGTAGGCACTGAAGTGTATGTCGATCCGGAATTATGCAAACGGTCGCGCCATTGCCATTCCGCCCACAAGTGCGTTGATTTATGCTCGATGGGCGTATTTGTCGGGGTAAAAGGAGATGGCGTTTACCCGGAAAAAAGCGAACTTTGCTGCATGTGTTTTCTGTGCAACGATTTCTGCCCCGTGCACGCGATCATGGTAAGGTGGACGCTCCGGGCCTGATGCTGGGATCAGGGACCGGCGCATCAGGGTGAGCACAGGTCCGGTGCGTAGAGAACCTGCCTGGAGTTTGGTTTCTTTTATTGGTGTCTCCCCCGTAGAGCCGGGATGTTTTAACCCGGGGTACTGGTGTGAACCGGGAAGCACCATTCCACGTAAGTACTGCCAGGGGAATCCCGCTCCCTGCCTGCCTCCGGAAAAACGATCACCCGGCATCTTTATCCCCCCGCGATATCCCAATAAGTTTATGAAAATCCTGTATGTTTTTTTCACACTCATACTCGTTTTTCTCATTACGGCAGCCTGCGTCACGCCCGGGTCGACCGGGTCTCCTGCCTCAAATGCCACTCCGGCGCCTGCTTCTTCTGTATCCCATGAAAGCAATGAAACCGGATATCCGGCTCCGGCATCGGCAATTGTTCCCTCTGCGACTGCTGTTCCCTCAACAACAGCGACTCCCGATCTCGAATCACTGGGATCGATCAACAAAATGTACTATTATACGTTAAATGGAAACCAGGGATTCATTCCCATCAAGGTGTATACGGGAGTAAATAATTACGTCACGTCGTTAGGGCCGATCTATACCGGGGATGATTATAATGCCGTCATTTCAAATGAGATCCAGCGTGAATACATCATGCCGATGGTCGATGAAATCAACCGTTCTGCGAAAAATCCTGACGATAATGCGCGAATCGCAATAAATCTTGTACAGCACATCAGGTATGATGCCAATGATCTCAATGAAGTCCAGGTCAACGCATCCAAATCGGGCCAGTCATACATCGGGCGCTACCCCTATACGATCCTTTTTCAGGAGTGGGGAGGTATCTGCGGAGAAAAATCATTTCTCCTTGCGCTCCTGTTAAAGGAACTCGGGTATAATGTAGCACTGATCCAGTTCAATTTTGGCAGCAACCAGCCGGGACACATGGCCGTCGGAATAAAAGCTCCGGCACAGTACACCTTTGGAAATACCGGTTATGCACTCATAGAAAGCACAGCTCCCGTCGTACCCTCCTTTGACGGGTATTACCTTACCGGGATGGATGAGCCGATATCATCGTTTACTCCCACAAAGGTCATCCAGATCTCTGACGGCAAATCATTCGATAGTATGGGAACAGAATTTTCCGATGCACAGATTGAACAGTCAGTTTATTCCGGGTGGGGGCAGGTAAATGAAGCGGCCATTGAGCTCAATGTCTCATCGCAGCAGCTTGCTACCCTTGAGTCTCTTGTAACCTCCTGGAAAGTAAAAGTGGACAATGATCTTTCCATTGGTGATATATCCAGCTATTCAAACGATTTACAGATGTACAACCAGGCATACAGCGATTATCAGAATTATTACACGACTGTCTACACTCCCGATTATACTGCATGGAACAACCTTAATACCAATTTCCAGAATGTTTACGTGCCCAAAGAAACGGCACTTGAGAATAAGTACGGGATGAACCGGGGAATTAACGTAGGTGTGGGAACATGACAACAATCCGGGAAGACAAAAGATGTTCATTCCCGCAAATCCTGAGGGTGAAGTTGTCTTGGAATTTCCTGATTTTATGGTTTTTGCTCTCTGTTAATCCTGCATCGTCTCTTAAATTTTTAACAGAGAATAAAAAAAACGTACCGTCGAAAATTATATCTGGTGACAATAGTAAATTCAGGTTTAATGGAAAGTTGAACCGGAAGGTGCCGGTAGATCCGGCACATGATATCTAAAAAAGATCTTCCTTTAAGGCAGGTGAGGGCATATGGCAATCCGGAAACGAGAATTTGTTAAAAAATGTGGTTACCTCGGCATCATTGGCGCGACACTCCTTATTATGAGCATTATCGTGACAGGCTGCACCCAGACATCCAGTACAAATCCTGGCACATCTGCAGCAACCGTGTCGCCGACCGACTCCGGAAACAACGCAAACAGTCAGAACGGTGTTTCCATAGCCCTCGTGACTTCCGGCCAGCAGGGACCCAACGTTACCTTAACGGGAGCTTTTGTGCACGGTCATTATGTGAGCAATATTACTCCGATGATGGCAGCTGCACAAAACCTCGGGGTACCCGAGAGCGATCTTATCAGTGCCCTGACTCCCCCACCGGATAGTCATGTTGTCAACTATACCTACGCAGCAGCACTATTGTCTATGGTAACCGGGACTACCATAACACCAGACCAGCTCATGGCGGCGCTCCGATAAAGCTGAAATGAAGAGTTCTGGCAGTGGAATGGACAAACTCTTGCACGCGTTCATTTTTTTTATCACGGCCGGTGAAAAATTCCCGGTACACCCGGCACAACATCCCCGTGCCGGAGCGGCAGAGCGCACAATCCCTGCACCATCCGCCAAAAATTAACTTAAAAATTATTTTCACTCAACACCTGGTATATGTGGTTCTGAAGATAAATTGCAGTATAACCCTGTGGTAAAAGGGGGTGATCTGGATGGGATGCTGGGCTTACCCTTATCTGTGTGCTTTCTGCGAACACGTTTGCACGTGTCCGGCCTCATGGGTGTGTTAAAAGAGGCAGCCGGGGCCGCGAAGGAAACCCATAACTCCGTTTGGCGTTTTTTGCGGCGGGAAGCCCCGGGAACCCATGAATTTTGTCCTGAAACGCCGGGTTCCCCTGGCCGGCACTTTTTTTATGATTTTTACGGTCAGACGTGTGGTAGTAAAAAATGCAGGTGTGGAATGGACAATCACGCGTCTTTACTATAAAACCTGTACACAATGTAGATCAAATTGCCAAAAAAACCGGCAATGACCGCAATCCCGATTATCGGATTATTAAATAAGATCTCCCCGATATCGGGTACAAGAAAACACCCTAACAGGCCGAACAAAACCCCGATTGAAATATTTACTACCTCCCGGGAAATCTTTCCATGGTGTGGTTTTGTCTCTGTATGCCCGCAAAAATGACATTTTGTCTCCCCATCGGACAGCCTGGTCCCGCATTCAGGGCAAATCATACTGGAATGTACGTGACTGAAATATTAATCGCTATCTTGTCCCGGGTTTTCAAACATGAACGGTACTGGTTCATGCACGATTCTTTTTAGAGAGCGTCAAAAAAAAGGAAATTAAGCGTGATGCATCAGGCCAGTGCTGCGGTGATACCGACAACACCTGACTGGATGATCAGGGCAACTGCGATGATGACGCCGGCAACTTCAAGCGCGACCGCGACATTGCCGTTTTTCAGTTCCTCGAACGCATTCATCTGCTTGGTGAGCTTGTCAAAGACGCTTATGGCAAGGTAGATGGAGCCGATCGCAAGGAGAACCCCGAGCACCAGCTGGATGATCGCAATAACGATCACAAGCAGGCCGTCAACGGATGTGAATCCCATTGTCGCAGCCTTGCTGATGCCTACCGAGATACCGGTAACACCGGACTGGACAACAACCCCGATTGCGACAAAGATTGAGGCAACAATAATACCGAATGCAACATTGCCCTTTGCCAGTTCCTTCTGCTCGTCAACTTCCCTGGTGACTTTGCCAAAGACAGAGAATCCGATGTACAGTGCCACCACGGCAAAGATGACCGCGATGATCAACTGGACAATCCCGACAACTACGGTTAAAAGATCCATAATCACACCTCTTTTTTAACAGTTTATGCGTTGCGTTGCCGATAAATCTATCCACCGCAGGAGACTTTTTTTTTAGAATTTCAAAACCCCCCACACATCAAAATGCTCTTTATGCATGATGCCTGATATCCTACCATTGGAGACAAATATGAATCAGGACAAAACCAGCATTTCCTCGCACAAAACCGACGGCGGTGAAATCGGCGAGGAGCAGTTCATGCGCTGGAAAGACTGGCAGGACCGGGAACAGTCGCTGCGATTCTCGAAGATCCGTACGAGTATCAACGCCATTTTTTCCGAAAGCCTGATGATTGCGGTTTCCTTGGTCCTCATTCCGGTGTTACTCATTCCGTATTTCGTGGAGGTTCGGCCGGATGGTCAGCTCGTCCTCAACACCCTCAATGGAACGATCCTGATAATCTTTATTCTGGAATATGCGTTCAAGCTCGCGGTGGCAGATGACCGGCGGCAGTTTGTCCGGAATCCCTGGCATATCCTGGATCTCTTCATCATCGTTGTACCGTTCGCGGGAATACTTGCCGGGTCGTGGCAGAATTTAACCGGGGCTTTCCGGCTCCTCCGGCTCCTCCGGCTCACCCGGATCCCGGCCGTCGGTGCCAGGGTATATTCACGCCAGGATTCCCGATCCGACGTGAACGGGAATGGCGCATCTGAATCGGCCCCGGAGTGCACTGTCCGCACGCTTAGTCCTGCCGGCCCTGGCAGGGACGCCGGTTGGACCACCCGGTTATTGCGGGATATTCCTGATAGCGAATCTGCCGACAAGAGCGGCGAACCCGTAGGTGGCATGCTGTGGCAGGATTTTACCTCAGTACGGGAAACGGATCTTGCAAAGATACACCGGTGGACCGGGGTTCCCCTGAGTCTCCTTGAACAAGCGCTCAAAGAACGTGCGTTTCCCTGGGCACGGTCACACGGTGACAGCGCTGCAGTCTACCTGAAGCTTCTGGAACGCCGCCGGAGCACTACCCATCCAAAGCAGATTTTCATCGCATGGAAATGGATATTAATCGTCAGTAAAGATCACCACCTGCTAACCTTTTCCGGTTCTCCTCTTCATGCCCCGGACCTGATTGCCCGTGATGCCTTATCCAGCAGCAATGCTCTCACACCTGCTGAAATAACATACCGTTTCTGCGAGGATGCCCTTTCGGAGATCGAAGAAACGCTCCGGGCCTTCGAAGACGAACTCGAATATACCGGTTCCCTTGCCATCAGTGAGCAGCCGGCGAGTTTCCTCCCGGCAACATTCAAGCTCAAAAAAGAATCAGTCAAAATTCATTCGTGGCTCCTGCATACCCGGGACGTACTCAACAGCATAGTGACAGGAAAAGTCGTCCTCCATGGCATGGAAGACGGATCCCGGTTTTCCGCCTTACTCGACAGGGCGTCGTACCTGTACGATATCTCTGATGATACCACGGAGAATGTATCCTCCCTCACCGATTATTATTTCAACGCGACATCGTTCCAGATGGGCCGGGTCATGAAACTGATTGCCGTCCTCACGGCATTAGCCATTATCCCGACGGTCGTGGGCGGCCTTCTGGGAGCAAATCTCATCGGCAATCCCTGGCCGATCTCCCTTGCCCAGATGATAACCATTGTGGGCATCGCGATGCTCGCGACTGCATGGGTATTTTACCGGCTCGGCTGGTTCAAAAGTTGAATCATAAGAATCGGGTGGTTCTTGCCCAAGTCTTCGGAAGGTCGTCACTTTTCTTCGGAGTGCTAACGTTTAGATCTGCCGACAACCTGACAGTACCCCCTATTTCAATTTCATACATCTATCTCACCAGTCCGAATTAAAATTAGTAAATTGGCTCTGTTGAATCCCTATAATTGCAATTTTACTTGAGTTACAATCACTTTTTTAAATGAAATATTACGACGGATCCATAGAAATCCTCAGGTTATTGTAGTCAGTTGTTTACCACGGAGACTGAAGGATTTCTCCAGAGCCAACAAGTGTTAGAGATTTAAAAAAAGTACAGCGGCCCCGGATACCGCTCATGGCAGCCGGGAAACCTGTTTTTGTCCCCGGGTTTTTCGTTACCTTCCGTGGGCCCCGCCGCCGCCAAAGCCTCCTCCTCCTCCAAAGCCTCCTCCGCCTCTTCCCCCAAAGCCACCGCCACCGGCAAACCCGCCGCCGGAGCGACTTGGCGGCATGAACATCATGAGGGGAATAAATGCGGAGCCCATCGCGACCGCCCCGATCGGTACACCTGTGTCGGCGATGTGGATGTTGAGCGATTTCATGGCATGTTCAACATTTTTCCCGACGCCAAGGGCGGTGCCGTACACCAGCCAGTCGCCCCACATGGAGAGGTCTTCGGGCGCGTATTTCTGGATCATGGCCATGTCGGAAAGGAAGTGGGAAAACGCGTCCCATTCGAGTTTTTCCTTGAAATGATCGTCTTTCCAGTGGCCAAACAATGTGGGCGGGACTGCGAGAAACGCGATACCTGCCTGGAGTACGACAATCCCCCAGAGTACGGCTGCCGGGTACAGAATGGCGGCCTGCATGGACGCCACGAGGGCGATGATCACCGTAATTCCGAAGGCCGCAAGGCAGGCAAACAGGAGCGGGATGACGTGTTCGCTCCCGTCCACAATGTACTTCACGGGGAGCGCTGCATCCGCACGGGTGGTGATATCCGTGAGCATGTGCTGGAACCTCACGGCCTTTTCTTCTGCCGCGTACTGCATCTGTGCGCTTCGTGCCAGTTCGCCAATCTTCCCGGTATCCAGTACCCCGTCCTCGGAGAGCTGCTGGATAAAGGCAATGACCCGCTGTTCGTAGGGATCGGTGGTGGCAGATGAGAGGATTCGGATCTCGATCCCTTCCCCTCCCGTCTTCTCTGTCATCGCGATCAGTTTTTTCCGGTGCAGGTCGAGCAGGGTCGCATAGAACCCGTCCTGGTCAAATTCGAGGGCGGCGTCCTTGAAAAGCAGGTTGACCTGCCATGGTTTGAGGGCCGGGTTCGGGACCGTGCTGAGATATGCAGGGACGGTGAACTGCTTCTCCCGCCCGTACCGGTTGTAGATGACGATGAACAAAAACGGCACCAGCAGGACTGCAACTTTCCCGAGATCGTTCGTGAACCATGCGACCGAGTACGGCAGGTTGTACCAGAAGTTTCCCCACGCGGTGCTTCCCGCAAGACCCGTGGCTTCGTCCCTGATACCCGGCACCTGGGAAAGCCCGCCGGATGTTGTGAGGACCTCCACCGCGACGTTCTCGTTTGCGGCAGCACTCCCGGTGATGACATAGGTGTCGCCGGTCTTTACCGTATCCAGCATCGGGGGATAGGCATAGATCTGCTCAACATTATCGGCAGGGACCGTGATCTCGACAGAATGGTACGGGATGTGACTTGCCCCGGCAAGCATCAGGTTGAGGTGGTCGTTTATCCCGTCATATTCAACCGGCGGGTGGACCACGTACGTGTATCCCACCGTATAGGTCCCCGCGGCAAAATACGACGGGTCGAAGATCCCGATCTCATCGGTATCGGCAAGAGAGCCGACCTGGGATTTCAAAGAACCGGAGGATGACGGTCCCGTGACGAACACATTTCCCAAATCGTCCTTTGCATACCCCACGGTCCCCGCCGGTGCATCGATCGAGACCAGTTGGATGGAGGAACTGTTCACACTGGTAAACTCGAGCGGCGCTTCCCAGCTCCGGTACAGCATCCTGTACTCCCCGGAATTCTCTACGTTATAGGTATACTGCTCATGGAGAGTCCCGTTCTGGTACAGGGTCACCTGGTAGGAACTCACGACAAGGTCGCCCTCAAAAAGGGGCGGGATGAGGGCAACAAGAACGAGCCCGACAATCCCGATGACAAGGGTGGCAATGACAAGCGCTGCCAGCTGTTTTGTTTCTCCCACGGTGTATCCTCTCCGTTAGAACTCGATCTTCGGGGGCGTCGCGATGGCATCTTCGAACTGCTGGTACTCAAGTTTTTTGAGATGGGCGATGCTCCCCACAAAGTTTGACGGGATCGTGTCCATCATCGTGTTGAACTGCTGCGAGATATTGTTGTAGGTGTAGCGCTGCCGACCGATCTCTTCTTCGAGGCTTTTGACCGAACCCATGAGTTCTGAAACCGTCTGGGACGTCTTGAGGTCCGGGTAGTTCTCGGCAACAGCGAGCAGGCGCCCGAAGATCGAACGGGACTGTTCCTCGACCTTGTCGAGGTCCCCGGGCCCGGCGGTTGCAACGCTTGCCCGCATGGCGGTGACTTTCGTGAAGGTATCCTGTTCGAACTTTGCGTAGCTCTTGACCGCACCGAGGAGCTCCTCGATCATGTCCAGCCGCTTTTTCATCGCGACCCGGATCTGCCCGAGCGTTGCTTCCGAGGAATTTTTCAGGGTATAGAACCGGTTGTAGATCCCGATCGTCCGCAGGAGGAGGTAGATGACGATAATGATGATGACGGCAAGGATGATCCAGCCAATGATATCTCCGAGCATGGTGTATCAGTACACAGATACACCCTGTACAAGATAATAGAAGGGGTCGGACCGGCGCGATGAAAGGGACCTTTTTTATAATCGGATAATGAGGATATTTCATTCAAAAGAACAAAACCAAAAAAATCTCCGTCATTAAAAATTCAGTTTTACCATAAATGGTGTATTTTCCACCAGTCGTCATCCGGAAAACGGGAAAAATCCCCGGGGTGGTGACCCGGCAGCCGGAATGTATCCGGTCAAAAATCCTCACTTCAATAATTTCAGGGCAACGCGGAGTTTTGTTTCAGAGAAGGGTTTGAGGATATATCCATCCGGATCAAGTTCCCTTGCCTGATCAAAAGTATCCTTGTTGCAGCCACCGGTAAGAAAAATAATCCGTGTATCCGAGAGTTTCTTTATTTCGCGTGCCGCAGCAATCCCGTCCAGTTTTCCCGGCATGGTGATGTCCATGAATACGAGATCGGGTCTGTCTTCTCCGGTAATCTTCACTGCTTCATCACCGGATTTTGCCATGATACAGTTTTCGTACCCGAGATCGTTGAGCTGCTGGAGTAACAGGTCCCGGATGATCTCAATGTCATCGACAATGAGGATTTTTATGTTTTTATTCCTGGTATCCCCGGAGGCTTTCGGTGATGACGCGTCGTTTTGACAGATAGCGGATTTACTATCGTCACCTGTTTCTCCCTCGCACCGGGTCTTCGTGTCCACCGGTCTCTCTTCACCATTCTTATCCGTGACGGGGAGATTTTCCGGTGATTCGCAAACACTCTCACTGGTGGCAGTTACTTTGGGACGACCGGTGGCAAACAGTTTGTGCTGGAGATTCAGGTGTTCCCGCATCCGTGTCGCGATCTCGGTACATGCCTCGAGACCGTTTCTTCCCATCCTGTTTTGTACCATGATCTCCCGGAGATCATCCTTTGAGAACACCCTCTCTATCGCCTCAATGTCAAATATGCTGAGATTGGCCAGACCCAGGATAACAAAAAAGACGGGCAACCCGTCGCGGTCAAATACTTTGGAGAGCAGTTGTTTTCCTGCCCTCTCAATAAGGCAGGGACGTATATTTTTGTCGCAGGCCCTGGTGAGCAGGTGAATCGCCGGTACGCCGTCCTGCTCAATTCCTGCCAGGTCCTGGAGGTCCGCGATCATAATGAGTGCAGACCGGTCGATCTGCCCTCCTTTTTTTATCACGTTAAAAACGAACCTGCCACCCCGTGCACAATCGGCTTTAACAACTTCACGGAGCATCGCCTGGTTCTCCGGGCTGATCTTACTATGGATCTCGCTCTGCACTTCCATGGTGGATAAAAACAAGGAAGAGAACAATACGCCCCAGGCAACGGTAAGTGTGCGGGAATCCGGTTTTCTGGGCCCCTTTTTCAGGGAGGACCCGAACAGTTCGAACAGCTGCCGGGGGGTAGCACTCTCAAGGGAGGTTTCCAGGGAACGCGGCTTTTGTGCATGGAAATGACATCCTGCAGGGGATTTGGGAAGGACTGCAGTTTCTATTACCTGAATCTTGGATTCAAGTGCTGCCAGTTTATCCATCACATTGATCCTGGACTCAAGTGCTGACAGCTTGGCGTCGTACTCTTTTTTGATCTGATTCACATCGTCGGCGGAATAGATGTCCGTGGAAGATGTTCGCTGCTCTTCTTTGCGGTCTTCAGGGAATTCCGGGACTCGTTTTTCCATAGGAATAACAACAGCTTTATTTTTATATTGTGATCATAATTTCCCAATATAAAAATATTCTTCGGTTTGTTTTAAATAAAATATTAAGAATAATTTAAGTATACCCAATTAACATTATACATTCAAATAAGCGTTATAAAAAAGGAATTGGAAAAATAATCACATAATCCCTGTGGATTCTGACAGGATCGCAAAAGACGCGAAGAGTAATCCCTTGCGCGTTAACGGGACGTTACCCGACACAAAAAAAAGGATCAGTTGATGGTAAGACCCAGTTCGACCGCTGATTCCGGCACGTCAAAGATGGTACTCGTGCCTTCGATCCGGTAAGGTCCGGTGGCCTTTACATCGGACGTGGTGCCGGTCGTTGAATATGGCACGACAAATTCCCCATTGACGCTCTCCTGCCGGTACGTGAAGTTCCGGCCGGTGTTTGTAACCAGCGGAACTTCGATGGTACCGGACCCTTTGATCGTGGCGCCTTTGACATACTCGAAGACCTTCACGTATTTTATATCCGATGTATTGGTGCTGAACTCAGTCGTGGGCGATTCATGGACGAGGCGGTAGTGCTGCAGCGCCGGAATATCGGTGATCGGTGATGAGACCTGCACGCTGAGTGCAGCAGCATGGTACCCGGGTTGTGCCTGCCCGTTGTATTGTCCGGCGGCGTTCATCGCATCGGATGCATTCATGATCTTTGCATTGGTCATGACCGGGAGCGATGTCCGGGTGACCGACGGGTCAGAATATTCAACATAATATGCAGAACCTGCCGTGGCCATCGAGCCATCAAAGTTATGGAGCCGTGAGATCATGGTGAGGTAATACAGCGGCTCATTCAGCTCCACAGACTGGTATTCGCCGGGATTGGATGGGTCCGGCATAAGCAGCGGCACCTGGTATGATCCGGGAGTCGCGCTTGCATTCGTCAGGCTGTACCATGTCGCCATCGCCCAGAATTTTCCGGTATCCATCTCGACATCGGTAACCACGTACCGGGTCCCGTCGTGATCCAGGATCGTGTTGGCTGCTGATTCGTTTGTTGCCATGAAATACGCAGCAGCCCCATCCGGACCGGTCACGCCTGCCTGGAACGGGTTCGCATTGGGTATACGGTGGGCGATATACGTGATCAGGTGACCGTAGTCCCACCATGACATCACCCCGTAGGACCCGCCGGGGTACGTGAACGTCTGCGGATTATAGATCGTATAATAATTCACCCCGGGGTCAGGAGTATTATCTGCCATCCATCCAAGCGCCTCCCGCCAGTCCGGGTTCATCGCACCTGTATCTCCTGAGGACATGGCGTAATTTGCCATGACTGAGGTAATGATGAAGAGTGCCGCAAGTATGACTGCAGCAAAGAAAATAACCATCGATGGCACGTCGCTTTGCACATGAGAGTCCTTCTTTGTTTTCGCTGCCCTGCCCCCTCCTTTTTTCTGCTTTTCCTGTTTTACCGGGCCGTTTGTTGCGTCGCGTGTTTTCTCTCCCGGCTGACTTTTCCCGAACCAGGATTGCAGTTCGTGTATTACCGGCCCTGCCCCCTGTTCCCATGCGCTGCCCAGGCATATGGCAGAGAGAAGGGCAACATTAGCGGCAAAATAATACTCGTACTTGATCCGCTGCACGGTACAGATCAGCATGACCACGGACCAGATGAGGACAAAAACCTCGCCCTGCTCTTCTTTTTTATAGGTCTGCCAGAGCAGGATCAGGATGCCGCCGGCTGCAAGGATGAGCCCGTAGTTGAACGTCGACCATGCCTGGGAAAGGCTCCAGGGGATATCTTCTGCAACGGTGGTGATAATGGGTGCCTGGCCGAAAAATCCTGCAATGCCGTTCGTGAAATCCGAGAACAATGCGGGAAACAGGAGTGCGAGTGCCGCTGAAAACATGACGGCGACAACCGCGAGCGATACGATGTAATAGTATTTTTTCCTGTCTTTGAGGTAGTCTGACCAGAGCCAGAGGAAGATAGTGGCTGCAATGAGAAGGCCGTACGAAATGACCGGCCCTGCACTATAAACAGCGAGACCCAGTCCCTGAGCCTTGAAGCCGAACAGGAGCAATCCCACGATCACGACCCCAAAAACAATCGTGTTGACAAGGGCGAGATACAGGTTTGAGATGGACCGGTGGTGATTGACCACGGCCTGGACAAAGGTAAAGATTGCAGCAATGAGGGCAAAGACGATGATGGTCTCAATGTTGAGCACACCTGCAAAGAATGCGATGCCGGTAAGGACGGCAAAAAAGAGAATTTCCTTGTACGTCGAGAGATCAGAAAGCACGATTTTTGTCTTCTTTGCCCTGAGTAAGGTATAGAGATAGAGAAGGCAGAAGAGCGTACTGAACAGGGTTTCCCCGATGTGATGGTACAGGGACCCGTACATGGAACGGAAGAAGAACTGTCCTGATATCGCGGCTATCAAAAATGCAGCAAACAGGCCGGTCTTCCAGTCGGCGACCGTTTTCCCCAGCCAGTACATCACCGGAACCATCGCGACCGCCTCCAGGACCGGGATAAAAAGGGCCACGGTAATAATCGCGGATGGCGTTGTTGCATGGACCAGGATTGCCGCGATGGAACAGAGATATGTCAGGAGCGGCCCCCAGTACACCGTTGAACCCACGGGGTACTGGGTCATCGGATCAAACCATGCGTAGCTCGGGAAATTTGCCAGTGTCAGATCTATCTGGCGAAGGGCATAGACCGGATCATCGGGCTGTACGAGGCTGAATACATCGCCACTTCCGAGGTTCAGCAACGGAATAATCCGGAGCCAGAACATGAATACGGATGAGATGACGAGGAGTGCAAGGATAAGATAGGCCCTGTGTTTTGGATTGTCAAAGAGTTCCACGGCGTTCACCACCTGGTGCCTGATATATTCTTATTTTGTCTTGCGATATTGTTGTTCCTGTACGGGATTTTTTGCAGTTTACCATCACGGGAAACCCTCCGTCCCACTATAGTTTGTACAGGTATCGGTAAATCTTATGGATGAACTCCACACGCTCGTGTAACCCCGGTTTTTTCATAGCTCCAGCCGGATCCGGCAGAGCCAGATCCCGGGACGGCTTGCGTATACTATCAGGCCGGGTCCCGGTTATCCCGAATCACAAGATTGTGGTATGAATCGTTCGGGGATGACTGATCCTGTTCTGGTACGTTACCGGAGGCTGCCCCCGTTCCCGGTTGGCACCCTCCGTGGGCGAGGAGACATATCCCCCGAATCATCCCCGGTACCTGATGGTAGTGATGCCCCTGCCGTGTGCATCACCATCGGATCAGCAAGCCGGTACTGCCTGTCCGGTACCGCGATTTCGAACCGGGCACCTTTCCCTGGTTTCCCGGTCTCCGTAATGGTTATGCCGGTCAGGGAAAGAATCTCCCGGATAAGGAACAACCCGAGTCCGGTATTTTTCCCGAATCCCTGCCCGAAGATCTGCTCCTTTTTATCAGCAGCAACTCCCGTCCCGTTGTCCTCCCACACAACAACCCTGTCCCTACCTGACTGGTGAGACGACACCCGGATCAAGGTGACCCGCTGCCCGTGCCTGACTGAATTGTCAAGAAGGTTTGTAAAAACCTTCTCAAACATCGGGTCTGCCAAGACTTCGATGTCCGCCCCATCGAAATCCACCGTCACATTGATCATTAAAAATGCGGACATTGCCCTTTTAACGAGAGGGAATACCGGCTGCCATACGGGGTCTTTTACGCCCAATCCCTCAAAAATGCGGGTGAGGTTGATCTGGTTCTCGATGGTCCGGGCAATCGCCATTTCCTTCTTAATACTTTCAGCGATCTTAACCGGATCATCAGGATACTTCGAGGAGATCTCAAGATACCCTTTCAACGCCATGAGCTGGTTCTTGATATCGTGCCGGGTAATGCTGGAGAACAGGTTGAGCTGACGGTTTGCCAGACGGAGAGCATCTTCGGTTGCCTTTTTCTCCGTTATATCCCGGCCTACCGACTGGTATTCAGTGACCGCTCCCGAAGGATCGAAGACCGCACGGTCACTCCACTGCTGCCACCGTAGTGTATCGTCCGGCATGACAATCCGGTGTTCGATGGTATCTACCGGGTGATCCGGGGTTAAGGACGCAAAGAAGGTGTTCACGCGCTCCTGATCGTCAGCAGGGATCTTTGGCTGGAACCGGTGCCCGATAATCTCATCGCGTTTTCGGCCGAAATACCGGCAGTAGGCCTCGTTGACAAAGACATGCGTGCCGCCCGGTAAGAACCGGGAGATAAATTCGGACTGGTCCTCAACGACATCCCTGTACCGCTGTTCGCTCTCAATAAGCAGTTTCTGGCTTTTTACCAGTTCATCGTAATTCTGCTGGAGTTTTTCTTCGGTTGCAGTCAGCTGCCCGATTGCTGCGTGCAGTTTCTCGTTGTGGCGTACAATCTTCATCTCCGCTGATTTACGATCCGTAATATCGGAATACATCGCAAAAGAGCCCCGGAACGCGCCGTCCGGGTTCATTATCGGGGTTGCAGCCACCTGCATCCACCGGATCCTCCCGTCTTTTGTAACAAAGCGGCACTCAAACCTGTCGCGTTTTCCCAGCCTGCGCTCTTCTATACGGGTGAGTTGGCCGGGCACCTCGTCTGCTGCGATAAAAGAGATCTGACTCCGGCCCATCATCTCCTCCGGCGTGTATCCGAGCATACCCGCCATCCTCCGGTTGACATAGACCGTGTTGAATTTCTCATCCAGTTTCCAGACCCCCTCATCCATGGTCTCGACAATCTGGCGGAACTTGTTCTCGCTTTTGGAAAGCAGTTTCTGGCTTTTTGCCATTTCATCATAATTCTGCCTGAGTTCTTCTTCGGTTGCAGTCAGCTGCTCGTATGCTGCATGCAGCTCCTCGTTGCGGCGTACAATCTCCATCTCCGCTGATTTACGATCCGTAATATCGGAAAACATCGCAAAGGAGCCCCGGAACGTACCGTCCGGGTCCATGAGGGGGGTCGCCGATACCTGCATCCACCGGATCCTCCTGTCTTTTGTAACAAAGCGGCATTCAAACCTGTCGCGTTTTCCCAGCCTGCGCTCTTCTATACGGGTGAGTTGGTCGGGCGCATCTTCTGCTGCCATGAATGAAGTGTAACTCCGGCCCATCATCTCCTCCGGCGTGTATCCGAGCATATCAGCCATCCTCCGGTTGACATAGACAGTCTCGAAATTCACGTCCATCTGCCAGATGCCTTCATCGGCAGTCTCGACGATCCGGCGGTACCGCTCCTCGCTCTCCCGCAGTGCCTCCTCCGCCCGCTTCCGCTCCGTGATGTCCCGGATGGACTCGATCGCGCCGGTAAGGTTCCCGTCCTGATCAAAAAGGAGGCTTGCCTTTCCCCAGATATGGACAGGGGAGTCATCCGGTTTTTTAAATGTGATCTCGGCTGTCAGCATCTTGCTGTCGCGGATGGTATAGAGATACCAGTCTTTCTCAAACTGAGTGTCCGGGGCCAGAATGAGGTCGATGAGCATCGGGCGGCGTTCATGGTATAACCAGAATGAATATTCATAATTGTTTTTTCCGAGGATTTCCGAGGGTTTGATCCCGGTCATCTTCTCCATGGCATGGTTCCATGCGATGACGGTTCCCGTATTGTCAATGGCAAAAGTTGCGTCAGGCAGGAAGTTGAGGATTTCCGCTTCATGTCGCTCATGGTCACGGATGCTTGCCTCTGCCTGTCTCTGCTGGACTGCCTGGCGGATCTGATGCGCAAGTTCAGTAAACAGTGATACCGGCTCGCCACCTTTCTGGAGATAGAAATCGGCCCCTTCGTTTAAGGCCTGAATGACAACATCCTCCCGGCCGCGGCCGGTAAAGAGGATAAACGGAATGGCATTTCCCGACGATCGTATCGTTTTTAAAAATTCGATGCCGTTCATTTTCGGCATTTCGTAATCCGAGATAATGGCATTGTAGGTCTTTGTATCGAGAAGGGTAAGCGCGGCGGATGCGGAAGTAATGGTATCGACGATAAACTGCCCGTTTTCCTCAAGGAAGAATTTGCCGATCTCAAGCAGGCCGGGTTCGTCATCGACGTAGAGGATGTGATACATGGAAAAACGCTCAGATTGGTCGTAAATATACGACATTTCCAGGCTTATTATTTTCTGTACCGAACACTTCCCGGATCTAATCTTACATATAATTACAGCATGAAAATTCGAGATTCCCGGTTTTCTCTATAATGCCCCGTCAATGTATCAGAACTCCGTCAATTATCCGGCGCTGCATCTCCCGCACGTACTCTGGCGTCCTCCCCGGCAGGGCCCCGAAGTTCAGGCTGCGTCCAACCGGTAAATGTCAGGTATGCGCAGCCGGTGTCCCGGTGTTCCATTCGTTCCGGAGCAGGAACAGGCCATAGAGTACAAAGACGATGCCGATAACAACCGATGCAAGCAGAGCCTGGGGTGGCTGCGCCGGGACTTCGACACCTCCGAGGGCAACAAGCGAGGTAAAATCAAAGAGGGCGTGAATGCCGACAAGGGGCCAGATGCTCCCAGTCCGCAACCGGATCGCGGCAAAGGTGACACCGAGACCGAATGCAGCGATACTGTCAACGAGGGTAAAGGCCGGGTCCCATGTGCCGCCGATGACATTGAGAAGGTGCGGTGCCGCAAAGAAAAAGGAACTCAGGGCGACTGCACGTATAGTACCTTTCGGGAGAAGTGAGGTCAGGATCAGGCCGCGGAAAAAAGTCTCTTCCGCAAAGCCGACAAGGAGCGTCAGTGCGGCGAATGCAAGGAGGACATGGGGAGCAGTCACCCGGATGCCCTGACCCACCGATACGAGGCCAACTGCAACGGGGAGGATAAAAAGGGGGACGTGTGAGAGCCGGATGCCCGTCGTGTATCCTGCTTTTCCCCACCAGCCAAGGCATGTTAAAAGGAATATCCCGATGATGGCAAGAGTAAGATCGACGACGGCGACCTGCACGAGACTCCCCATGAGGAAGCGTTCGCTGATCAGGCCCACGGCGAGGACCACGACTATGACGACGAGCAGGAACCCGAAAGAACTGCGGTACGGGTGCTCATGTGCAAAACCGGCGAGCGTCATGAAATGCCGGTTCCGGATACTCTCCCAACTATAAAGGACTTACCCGGGTCCCGGTTTTTATCACCGGTTCCCGGGAGAATTCATGGGGGGTGTCCCCCCGAAAAAGACTGTGGGGTAAGTTCCCCGGGGAAGTGTCCCGCCATCCCGCTATCGCCGCACGCGTCCGCCATCACATGGTCGTGCAGGACATGCCGGCAACCTGCCGGGACATGCCGGGTGCATGGCGGCGCTTCTCATAGTCCCGCAGGCCGTTAAAGACCACATCAGGAAAAAACCGGTGTTTCACGACTGTGGCTGTGCCGGGCAGCTGCGGGCAGGCGTCCTTAGCTTCCGTGCAATACGCGGTGATCTCTGCGAGGATCCGTCTCATCGCGAGGAGTTCGTCCAGAGTCGCGGGATAATCATCATCATCAAGGACGGCTTCAATCTGGTGTACAACCTCTCCCATTTCAGTCATCGTTTCATTCTCTCCTTACGGTGCTTTCTGCAAAATGGATGTTTGCGGTGGCTGGTTATATAATGGAAAAATTGCCGGGGTGCATTCGTCAAACCCCGGGGTTAGAAGGAAACACAGGGACAGTACACGCGTCCGGGAGCGGTGCCTGTCACGCAATCCGGTGATCGGCTCCCCGGGCCGGGTAACTGGCTGTTTACTGATAGAGACTGGCCGCAGGAATGCGATATCCCGAAGATCAAACAGCAATAATTATCGTGTCTCAATAGAATCAGGGTGATATGAAGAAATCCATTATTTTCGCGCTCCTGATTGTCTGTGTCGCGACGATCCTCGCGGCCGGGTGCACGGATTGGGGGTCTTCGGATACATCAGCCACGCCAACCCCCCAGATCATCTATGTCACGGTGACCGTTACCCCGACTGCCACGCATTGTTACTGGGACCCAGAGAAAATGGTGTGCTCGGATCAGCCGCTGACTGCAGCCCCGACAACGATTGTTGCAACGACCGCGACCACGGCAGCGCCCGACCCGATCCTCCACCGGTGGATCCGGCAGTACGCCGATGGTGTCACCGGGTACGAATTCCAGTTTTATCCAACCGGTGATGTGATCTACAACCAGGGGAATATCGTCTCGACATACGGAAACCTGGCGATCCCGGTTGCGCCGATTAATGGCTCGGGCACCTGGACGAAACTGAGTGACACGCATTACCTTGTCAAGGTGAGTTTCGCAGGGACATCGGGCGCTCCGAGCATTGTTCGGGATTACACACTCGTCCCGCAGTACGGGACGCTCCCAGAGCATCTTGTCAGCAGTTACGAGCAGGCAGATGTCGACAATGCCACAACAAGCGGCACCATTCACAACTATGCGACTGATGTGTTCTACCTTGAGCGTGCACAGACGGATTGATACACTTTTTTTGAATATCGGGTCCCCAAAACCCGGGCACTTCCCTGCACAATGTGATAACTGCGAATATTTTCGTAATTAAAGCAATCATTATTGCCCGTTTCATGCAATCTCATACATATGCCCATGAATAAAACACCGCTCATGGCAGCGTCGCTGTTCGCTGTCCTTGTCCTGATCGCCCTTCTGGCGAGCGCCTGCGTGAGCGCTCCCGGGCCAAAGGTTGTACCGCCACCGGCAACACCACTCATCAGTCCCACCGTGACCCCCGGCCAAGGTAACGAAAGTTCGGTCCCCTCGATACCACAACCGAAACTTATCTGCAACTGCCCCATGGAACCTGTTGTGTCAGTGACCGTTACCCGGACTGCAACACCTGATGATGGCCTCTGCCACTGTCCGTGACGGGATGACCGTTGGTGGATGATGGGGTCGCTGGTCCGGAATACCACTTCATCCCGGACACGGTACTGGGACGGATGAGTGCGTACTGGCCTGCCGGTGGTGGCATCCAGCTGCACCCTTACGGTATTTTCTCGCCGTATGTCCCGGAATAGGTGGATTTTAAAAGGATCCGGACGCCTTCCTTCCAGAGGTCCGAGATCTCGTTCTGGTGCAGCCAGACCATGTCATAATTCTGGAGCCCCGAGTAGAGGGCGGCAAGCAGCAGGGCAAGGTGGTGCGGATCGGTCTGGGTCTGGATAAAATTTAGTTTCTTCTCCCGGATGATCACGTCTTCGAACGTTGCGACAAGGCCATCGTAATATTCCCTGGTTGCATGCCGCACTTCGGAATTCCTGTTTGCAAGTGCAAACATCCCAAAAAAAACTGCCCGCTTCTTTGCATCGGCAATGGCAAAACGGTCAAAAATCCCTGCCAGTATCTCTTCTGTTGGTTTATTGTAAAACGATTCGTAGGTGACCTGCCGGATCTCCGCCTGGATGGCATTTAAAACCGCAGTGATGAGCTCTTCCTTGCTCGCAAAGTACCAGTAGACCGCGCCTTTGGTCACCCCGATTTTTTTTGCAACGTTATCGATGGTCATACCATCGCAGCCGCGTTCGGCGATCACGTCCATCGCAGCCTCGACGATGCGGCGCTTCGCATCTTCCTTGTATTCGGGGACAACCTTCGGCATTGCTCTTCGTATTCACTTCACTCTGCACCCATAAAAAAACATTGCACAGGGACAAAATACAAACCATTCAGTATTTATACATCCTAATGAGTATGTTATTTGAGATCCGGGACTGTGACAAAACAGGAGATGCAAAAATACCCGACACCGAAAAATCCCGGGTTGCCCGTCAGGGTCCGGGTACACACATGGACATGGCCATCATCTCCCGGCAGACCCGACCTGGGAGCACAGGGCCCGTGTCATCATGAGTGCCGCCCGCGAGAGGAGACATTTGAATGTTAGCAGTATACACTACCAAGGATTCAGGTGACAAAGATGAGTAAAGGAAAAGACGATGCCGGGAATTTCGGATTTCTCGTAAAAAAGGCAGGAGAGCTTGGGGCAAAGGAAGCGAAGGTGATCCCCGTATCTGATGTGATTGTTGAAAATCGCGTGACCTTAAAGTGCCGGGCCGGCTGCATCGGCTATGGGAAGAAACTCACCTGCCCGCCGCACGTTCCGACCCCGGACGAGTTCCGGAAGATCCTTGCCGAGTACCGGTACGCCCTGCTCGTGAAATTCATCTCACCGGCGGTCGCCGACCCTGATGTGATCTGCTCGATCTACAAGTACTGGCTCGATCCGGATGCTCCGGCAGATAAGAAAGAGCAGGCAACAAAGTTCTGGAATGACCATTTCAACGGCACCGGGTCGTTTGCCCCGATGATGCTCGAACTGGAGCGGACCGCTTTTAACGCGGGCAATCCCTTTGCCCTCGCGTTCATCAACGGCTCGTGCCGGCTCTGCGAGACCTGCAACGTCAAGGCCGGCATCTGTCTCCACCCCACGCAGGCCCGGATCCCCGAGCATGCCGTGGGTGTCAACATGGTAAAGACCGCAGAGAACGCGGGGATGCAGATCCGGTTCCCGGTCAAAGGGCACCCGGAGCTGATGGCGCTCCTTCTTATTGATTGACGCAGATTACGGTGTGGGGATGAGACAATTGACAGAACACCTGTTAATACCTGCCGACCGGGTGGAAGTGACCGTCCTTGTCGACAACTATATTGATATTTTCGTACCGCCCGCGACTCCCGTGGACCGCCGCCTGCCGTTTGACCCCGGCCGCCTGCTCCTCGCGGAGCACGGTCTTTCCTGCCTTGTCCGGGTCTTTGCCGGGAAAAAGGAGTACGTGGTCCTGCTCGACACCGGTCTCTCACGGGAGTGCATGGCCTGGAACGCCCGGCAGCTGGGCATCGACCTCGCCGCCATCGAAGCAGTGGCCTTAAGCCACGGGCACTTCGATCATACCGGCGGCCTTGCCTCTGTCTTCTGCGGCGCAGGCAGGCAGATCCCGCTCATCGCCCACCCGGATGCATTCCTGAAGCGGCGGATGAACGGCCCGAAAGGAACCGCCGACATCCCCCGGCTCGATGCGGTAGAACTCAAAAAAACCGGGGCTGATATCCTGCAGCGCAGAGGGCCGTCTACGCTTACCGCCGGCCACCTGCTCGTGACCGGGGAAGTGGAGCGGAAGACCTCATTCGAGAAAGGGATGCCGGGCATGGAGATGTGGGTCAATGGCAGCTGGGCACCCGACCCGATCCTCGACGACCAGGCGCTCGTTATCAACGTGAAAGGCAAGGGCCTTGTCGTGCTCAGCGGCTGCGCCCATGCCGGGATCATCAATACCGTGGAGTATGCGAAAAAGATCACCGGGATCGATCATGTCCATGCGGTGCTTGGAGGATTCCATCTCACCGGGCCGGCGTTTGCAAAGGTGATCCAGCCCACGATCGAAGGGATGAAGAAGATCGACCCCGATTACGTGGTACCGATGCACTGCACCGGCTGGGACGCGATCAACCGGTTCTTTGAAGCGATGCCGGGGAAGTGTATCTTAAACACGGTCGGGACGACGTACGTGTTTGGTTAAAGCGCCCCCCGGGCTGGTCCCCCACCGTGTCATTGCGGATCTGTCAGGGTCTTATCTATGATGGAGAGCCTCAGGGCCGGGATAAAAAAAAATGAAACGACGGGCATTCTGTCGTGTCCAGCGGGGCTCCCGGGATAACCCCGCCGGCCCGGGACCAGAAGGCCCTGCCTGTTTTCAGGCAGGACCCGGGGATTCAGTCGTCGTCTCTGTCCTCGCTGTCAGGCCAGACATAATCATCGCCGGCTGACTCCGGCTGGTCTTCATAGATGTCCCTTACATCGCGGAAGGGGTCCTGTTCCGGGTTTTCCCCGCTCCAGGGATCCTCGTAGTCTCCGTGTCCTTTCTGTCCTGCAAAACCTTTACCGCTCCGGTTTGCCGCACGGTCTCGTATGGTCTTTCCCATCAGGTCTCACTCCATTTTTGAACTTGTACCGGTAAATCTAACATGAATCCTGCGTTTCCGGGTAAAAAATTTTTTGGCCCGACACCTTGAACAACGGTTCGGGCAGGGCACAAAAATACAAGAATGCGAATGGCAAAACTCCGGGTATGATGCAGAAGATTAAAGACACCGCGGGAGCCGGTATCCTCCTCTGGCTGATCGGGTACCTCGCATCGCTGGTACTGTTCTTCTCCCCGTTTACAGGGATCATGGGCTGGGTACTCATTGCCATTTTTACCCCGGTCACTATCGCGATTACGTGGTGGTGGTTCAGAGGCCGGGACCTTTCATTTCCCTATTATGCAGCAGTAGGGATCGCGTGGGCTGTCATTGCAGTGGTGCTCGACTACCTGTTCATCGTCCTGCTGTTCCATGCAACCTATTACGGCCCCGATGTGTTCGTGTACTATGCCCTGACATTCCTGATCCCGGTGGGAATGGGTCTTCTTAACTTCCACAGGAAACCGTCGGTAACAAAGGAATGAACCGGCCACCGGCCCCGTTTTTTCCGAGAAGGGGGGTGGCTTTCCGGGATTTGTGTCCGGGCACCGCAGCCGGACGAAAGGACTCTGGCCCGTTCAGGAACATGGTAAATTACCGTTCAATAACCGGCCGTGGATTTTTCATAAGAGCGTATTGTCTTTTTTGGCCAGGTACTCTCCAGGTTCTGATACGTTGGCGGTTGCCGGGGAATTTTTACCGGGCGAAAAACCGGTTGCCCGCCGCTACCGTACCAGGACCAACAAACCGGAAAGTGTACTTCTTCCTTTTAACTTGGGATCTCCTAATGACCGTATCCAATCCGGGCCCAAATTAAGCCTGGATCCCCCTCTCACCATCCGAAAAGAAGCCCGTATTGGGCTCTGTTTAAAAATAAGCCCATATCTGGCTTATTTTAGGAAACGGACGAAATAAAACAGACCCGATAATGTGGTTCTTTTGGCAGATCTCATGTGAAATTGCCACTTGGACGAACTGGAAAATGACCGCTGCCAGAACGCGGATATGGGGCTGTGAAGGGCATTATATGGGGTTCAATTTAGGCGTATTTTTGGAAACGGAGACAAATGCGCCGCTAAATTTCTCCTGCCTCAAATCGGACGGTTTTACGGGCGTTTTTAGGAGGCAAATGAGAGAGACTCCCTGAAGAACGTGCAATAAAAATAAGGATTTACCGGAACCGGAGATCCATAACCAGTCCGGATTTTTTTTAAAGAGGTGTTTCCGAATGCCGGGCGATCTTTCCTGTATACTTCGTTTACGGCAGGGTGCGCTGCACGCCGGTTTCCTTTGTGTCATACCCGCCCAATCGTTCGAGCACTGCCTTGAACCCGGGGGAACTGATCGTTTCCACCAGCGCTTTTACCCGGGGATCTGCCATGTGCGAGGCGCGGATGGTACGTTCGTACCGCTCGGTTGCCACCGGGACAAAACGGAGATGGAGAGCCTGTGTCGCTGAAAAGACTCCCATACCGGCATCCGCCTCACCGGATTTTACTGCAAGCGCCACGGCAAGATGCGTGGTTACTTCCCGGTCGTATCCCCGGATGTCCAGAGGGTCGATGCCCCGTTTCTGGAGTTCGAAGTCGAGCAGTATCCGCGTCCCTGCACCGTTCTGCCGGTTGACATAGGAGTGGTGCACGAGATCGTCAAACCCGAGACCATCACGCAAGATCACACCCTGCTGGCGTTCAGCAACACAGACCAGCACAATTTCCTGGCCGGGCATGTACTTTTCCAGGTACGATACGTTGAAACTCCCGTCCTTTTCCAGCAGGTGCATGGGTGCCGCGTGGCACTCGTCGTTCATCAGCGCAATGATGCCACCCATGCTGCCCACGTTTGTCGAGTGAAGATCCACGTCCCGGTACCGGAGCAGGTTGGCGAGGTAGTCGAGGACCGGGTCGTGGCTGCCGGTAATAAGGAGTGACAGCCCTGCATCGGCCCGGGGGATATGGTGTGGCGCAGCTGCATGTCCGGACCGATCCGGCCAGCCATTTTTTGCGCGTCCGAACCAATATGGGCAATTAAAAAAAACGGTGTGTATTTTATTTTGTTTATAGAAATTGTTCGGGTATTATCTGCGGACCTGAACGTGATTTTTCTCTCGCCGGTTGTCAATATCTTAAAAAAAATCAGGTCGCAGGTTAATCATTCGTAAAAATCAAAATCCCTGATTAATCTGTTATGTTGTACCGTCTGTGAATTAAGCAATCTTTAATTACTGCTCTTGATCAACTCTGGGATTAGACAAATTTTATCGAAGAAATTTTGTCTTTAATTTGTGTGTGATGTGCATGGCTTTTGCAGTACATGTAAACATGGAACGCTGTACCGGCTGCGGCAATTGTGTGGCTGCCTGTCCGGTCAACGCACTCGAGCTTTTTACGCTCGATCCTGTCACCCGGGAGAAGATATACCAGGTGCAGGATGGTAATGCGGTCAGCCTTGATGTCAAGGCTGAACTTTGTGCGGGATGCGGCGTATGCGTTGAGGCATGCCCGTATGGTGTGATCAGTCTCTCCGGAAAAGGTGCAACCGGGATCCCGGCCAGGACCTGATGCTAGGTGATTCAATGCCAGAAAAGAAAATTACCCTCAACATGATCACGTGCCGGACGATCCAGCAGGGCGTCGGCATGGAGGCAGGCAAAACATCGCAGAAATATTTTGACGCCTGCACGGTCATGCATATGCACCCCGATGACATGAAGAAACTCGGGGTATGGAAGAACACCAATGTCAAGGTCACGAGTTCTGTCGGCAGCGTGATTGTAAAAGCCGTCGAGACCCGTGAGGACCTTGTCCCGGGCCTAGCCCATATTCCTATGGGTCCCTGGGCAAACCGGATCGTCCCGGCCTATACATTCTCAACCGGCGAGCCGTGCTTCAAGGGATTCCCGGTCGATGTCGAGATCGCCGCGAACGAACGCATTATGGGAGCAGTAGAGGTATTGCAGGACGCCTGCGGCCTCTTAAAGAGGTGAAGATCAATGCCAAAAGAAGTAACTGATGTTGTATGCCCGTTCTGCGGTACCCTGTGCGATGATCTGATCATCACCGTATCTGATGACAACAAGACGATTCTCGGTGTCAAGAATGCGTGCGCAATCGGCGCCGAGAAGTTTAACCACCAGAGGCAGCCCGGCCGTGTCAAGCGCCCGAGAATGAGACAGGCTGACGGCTCCTACAAGGAGATCACCTACGATGAGGCGATTGACTGGACGGCAAAGATGCTCGTCAAGTCAAGGAAGACGCTCATGTACGGCTGGGCATCAACGAGCTGCCAGGCCATGTCCGTCGGCCACGAAATTGCAGAGAAAGTCGGCGGCATTGTCGATAACTGTGCAACTGTCTGCCACGGGTCGTCCCTGATTGCAATCGAAGATGTCGGTGTCCCGAGCTGTACGCTCGGTGAAGTCAAGAACCGTGCCGACCGCGTCATCTTCTGGGGCTGCAACCCGGCACACGCCCACCCGCGCCACATGTCGCGGTACTCGATCTTCCCGCGTGGTTTCTTTACCACCAAGGGCCACAAGGGCCGGAAGATCTACTGCGTTGACTGCCGGTACACCGATACCGCCAAGTGCGCTGACGGGTTCATTCAGATCCAGCAGGGCTTCGACTACGAGGTATTAGACGCCTTCAGGACAGCAGCCCGCGGCGAAGCGATTCCCGACGTTGTTGGCGGCGTCCCCAAAGAGAAGATCATTGAGGTTGTCGAGGACTTAAAACGCGGCCGCTTCTGTGTCATCTTCTTTGGCATGGGCCTCACCCACACCATGGGCAGGAACCACAACATCGATATCGCCATCAACTTCACCCGCGACATGAACGACTACACGAAATTCGCGATCATGGCCATGCGGGGCCACTGGAACGTTACCGGTTCCGGACAGGTGCTCGGCTGGCAGTACGGGTTCCCGTATGCAGTCGACCTCTCAAGGAGAGACCAGGCCCGCCACCAGACCGGTGAGACGACCTCTGTGGATCTCTTAAACCGCAACGAAGTCGAGGCCTGTTTCTACATCGCCACCGACCCCGGGGCACACTTCCCGGTAAACGCGATGATCAGCAGCTCAAGGAAGCCCACCGTCACCATCGACCCGCATATCAACTGCACCACCGAGATCTCGGACATCCACATCCCGGTCGCTCTTGTCGGTGTCGAAGTCGGCGGCTGTGCATATCGTATGGACAACGTCCCGATTGAGACCCGTAAGGTTGTCGACCCGCCAGAGGGTGTACTCACGGACGAGGAACTCTTAACGAAGATCAACCACCGTGTTGATGAACTCCTTGCAACGGGGGGTCAGTAAATGTCTGAATATATCATCAAAAACGGCCACGTCTTTGACCCGGTCCAGGGCATCAAGGGCGACAAGGCAGATGTTGCCGTCAAGGACGGCAAAATTGTCGACAATGTAGGATCCGGCGCAAAGGTCATCGATGCAAAGGGAAAGACCGTAATGGCCGGTGCACTCGAGGTCCACGCCCATGTTGCCGGCCCCAAGGTCAATGCCGGCCGCTGGTACCGGCCTGAAGACAAACATTTCGACTCCCACAAGACCGCCGGCATCACCCGCATCGAAGGCGGAAAGTCGATCCCGACTGTCTTTAAAACCGGCTACGAGTACGCCCGCATGGGGTTCACCTTCGCGATGGAAGCCGCGATGCCCCCGCTGTATGCCCGACACGTGCACGAGGAGATTCACGACACCCCAATCATCGATGAGGCAGCACTCCCCGTCTTTGGCAATAACTGGTTCATCCTCGAATACCTCAAGAACCATGAAGTCGAGAACACCGCTGCCTACATTGCATGGATCCTCCGCCAGACAAAGGGCTATGGTGTCAAGATTGTCAACCCCGGCGGCACCGAAGCCTGGGCATGGGGACTGAACTGTCTTTCTATTCACGACAAGGTCCCCTACTTTGATATCACCCCGGCAGAGATCATCAAGGGGACGATCGAAGCAAACGAGTATCTCGGCCTCCCGCACTCGATGCACCTCCACCAGAACAACCTGGGGAACCCCGGCAACTACACGACCACGATCGACTCCCTGAAACTCGCAGAAGGCATCAAGACAAAGAACAACTTCGGCCGGGAGCAGGTCCTGCACTCCACCCACATCCAGTTCCACTCCTATAAGGGTACGAACTGGGGAGACTTCGAGTCCGGTGCAAAGGAAGTCATGGACTACGTCAACAGGCAGAAGAATCTCACGATCGATACCGGTAACGTCACCCTTGACGAGACCACCACGATGACTGCGGACGGCCCGTTCGAACACCACCTCCAGTCCCTCAATCACCTCAAGTGGTTCAACGTTGACGTTGAACTTGAGACCGCGGCGGGTGTCGTACCATTCATCTACGATCCGAACAATGCGGTCTTTGCCAGCCAGTGGGCAGTCGGGCTTGAAATTGCGCTCTATGCAAAGGACCCGATGCGCTGCTTCATCACGACAGACCACCCGAACGCGGGACCGTTCACCCGCTACCCGAGGGTATACTCGTGGCTGATGAGTAAGAAGGTCCGTGACGAGCGCCTCAACTCCTTTAAGAAAGCCGACAAGGTCATCAGTGCAACGACCCTTGCAAACATAGACCGTGAGATCACGCTCTACGAACTGGCAGCCATGACCCGTGCAGGCCCGGCCAAGTGCCTTGGCCTGTCAAAGGACTACGGCGGCTTAAAACCCGGCATGACCGCCGACATCGCCATCTACAACATCAACCCCGACAAGTTCCCGTCGAGCGGCCCCGAGATCGAAAAGGCATTTGCCCAGGTCGCCTACCTCTTCAAGAACGGGAAGATCTGTGTCGAGGACGGTAAGGTTATCGATATGGGTCACAAGGAGACCTTCTGGGTGGATGTCAAGGTCCCCGAGAACAAGCAGGTCATGCATGATATCAAGGAGAAGTTCCTCCGCTACTACAGTCTGAACGAGAAAAACTACCCGGTCCCCGAGAGTTATGCACCGCACCAGCATATCCTCTCCGTGGATGCGACCCAGGCGTGAGGTGAAAAGAATGAACACGGTTACACTCACAATAAAAACGCAACCGGAACTCTATCTGGAACTCGAGAAGGTCAACCCTGACACATTTGCCGGCAAGAAGGCCGACGAGATTGCAAATCTTCCCGTTTTCCAGGGAAAGGAGATCCTGACGCTGGGCGACTTCTTTACCGTTACCGGGGAGGCAGGAGCAACAGCAGCAGACACGAAGATTGTCATCAACGGCGACTGCACGAAGATGAAGTATATCGGCGCCAAGATGACGGCCGGCGAAGTGGTTGTCAATTCGGCCTGCGATATGTACACCGGCAGCTGGATGAAGGGCGGAAAACTCACCGTTAATGGCGATGTCCACTCCTTCTGCGGCCTTGCAATGGCGGGCGGCGAGTTCACCATTAACGGCAATGCCGGAAACTATCTCGGCGCCGCATACCGTGGCGACTGGAGAGGCATGAGCGGCGGCGTCCTCCGCGTGAAAGGCAATGCCGGCTCCGATGTCGCAACCTTCATGACCGGTGGTACGCTGATCGTTGAGGGCGATGTCGACATCCATCTCGGTACCCACATGGAGGGCGGCACCATCATCCTCAAGGGCAATGCCAACCGCCGTGTCGGCGGGCAGATGGTCAAAGGTGAGATCTATGTCTATGGCACCATCAACGTCATGATGCCCGGCTACAAGCCGGTCGGGGACGTCGAACTCGACGTTGACGGCACCAAGTCAAAATTCGTCGATTACATCGGTGACCTCGGCGAGCGCCACCCCAAGCGGAAAGGCGAGACCGTTTACGGCCACCTGTACATGAAAAAATAATAAAAAAAACATCTGTCACACACGCGGTGAGGGATCACGTCCCTCACTCTTTTTTTGATATCCGCATTTCTTTCAGGATTATTTTTGTGCGACCAGAATACAAAAGGCCGTACAGGTGGTGTTCAGGAGAGATCCGGGAAAAACCTGCTGCTGCCAGCAATGCGGTCACGTCATCCACACGGCAGATTGCCAAGTGGGTCTCAAAACCGGTAATTATACTCTCCCGCATACCGGTTGAATGCGGAAATGGCGGTCTTCATCCCGCCCCGCTCCTTTAGGGAAGCCTGATCTTCATTTTCTCCCGGAGGGATTCTTCGATCCCGTGCATCTTCATGATACCCTGCTCACCCTCCCGGGAATAAAAAAGCAGGAGGTGGAAGTAGTCCGCAGTCAGGTCAAAATATTCCTTCCTGTACCGCACTTCCACACTGGTGTCACCGGCAAATCCCCTGATGGAGATGAAGTGCTCCTGCTCAAAGGAAAAGTACGGGCGTTTCATGTGGGGATATTCCCTGACGGTCCCGAATAACCGGAGAAACGCGAGGAAGGCTGGCGTGAGCGGCTCGTCGAGCATATATTCTTTCATCAGGGAGCCATCGACACAGACCTTGCTCTGGATGGATTTAACGACCCGCACCTTCGGCCACCTCCCTTACTGCTTCTGCTGCCGTCCGGCACTCAGCGGGCGTTGTAAGACCGGAAAAACTCACCCGCACGCAGCCTTTTCCGCCATCGATCCGGTCGTGGACGAGCGGGGCGCAGTGGAGGCCGGTCCGGGTGATGATATTGTACACCTTTGCGAGAATGTACCCGGCCTCGTCATTTTCAAGGTTCCGGATGTTGAAGGAGACAACCGGGAGATCGGGAGCAGGGGTGTAGTGGGTGATCTCCGGGCTTTTTTTAAGTTCGCTTGTGAAGAGCGTGGTAAGGCCCCTGCATTTATTGGTGATTGCGTCCTGTCCCTGATGTTCGATGGAGCGGATGCCGGCAAGGAGCGAGGCAATACCGGGGTAGTTCGGGGTCCCGGTCTCGAACTTCTGCGGCATATCCTGCGGGTGGGTAAGGGTGTGGGAGTCCGTGCCGGTCCCTCCCTGCCGGACGGAATCGACGGCCTCTGGATCCTCAAGGTATAACCCCCCGATACCGGGGAGCCCGAAAAGCGCCTTATGCCCGGTAAGGACAAACGCACCTGAAGGGATCTCTGACAGGTTGACCGGGATCTGTCCGACAGTCTGCGATCCGTCAACGATGAGGAAAATTTCGTTTGACGCACAGTACTCCGCAACGGGCCGTACATTTTGCAGGGAGCCGAGCACATTGCTCCCATGCGTCATCACCACGAGCCGGGTCCCGGGCCGGATTGCCTTTTTGATTTCCTGAAGCGTGACATACCCGTCCTGGCATGGTACGATGGAAAGCGAGAGATGCCCTTCCCCGGCAAGAGTGTGCAGGGGGCGAAGCACGGAGTTGTGCTCCAGTTCTGTTGTGATCGCGTGGAACGGCGTTTTCTCTTTTTTCACAAATCCGTGGATGAGCAGGTTGAGGGAATCCGTCGCGCTCCCGGTGAAGATAAAATGGTTGGGTTCCTCTGCGTGGAGAAGACCGGCAAGGGCATCCCGGGTTGCCGAGGGATAATCCGTTGCTCCTCCGGCAGTTGACCGCCCCTGCTCGAAAAAGGGCGTCTGCAGGCACCGGGCAACTTCTGCAAGGACTTCCGGCGGTTTTGGCCAGCTCGTCGCCGCGTTGTTGAGATAGATGAGCGGTGGTTCGCCCGCTTCCCTGTGCTCTGCCATTGTTAGAGGTTTGGTCATGGTCTGATTTGGTTCTTTTGACAAAAATCCGGGGGGCCGGATGAGCCGGAAAAAAGAGACCGGACAGGTCGTGCTCAATTAAAATTCAATACGCTAATATGGAGCGAATGATAATAGGTTACATACCTGAGTGCAGGCGAATAACACGAGGTTATCACAATGGACAAGTATGTGTGCATGATGTGCGGTCATATCTATGACCCGGCTGTCGGAGAGACCAAGGCGTTCAACAACACGATTCTGGTAAACACGGACAGACTGGAAGAGTACGAGGGCAAGGTCATGGCAAAAGTGCCGATCAAGGCCGGCACGACATTTGCCGATCTTCCCGCTGACTGGAAGTGCCCCTCCTGCGGCCACCCCAAGTCCTACTTCCGCAAGATGGAACCTGATACCCTCCGCGCCATGCGGACGATCAGCTACTGATCTCATCAGGTTCGTTCACTATTTTTTTTTTAAATCCGTTTCTCATCATCAGCGCCCGCTCCGCCGCGTGAAGGATAATCACAGGACTACCCCGGGAAACGGATCCAGACGTACGGGATCGTTCTCTCGTTTCCGGCGTTTTTCGTTTATCGTACTTTCAGGACCGGCTGACTAAGGGAACCTGCCCCTCAATGGCCTGCCGGTAGAGCCGTTCAGGAAAGGTTGCGTGAAAGATCGAGGCGTAGAGCGGGTAAGGTACCGGTGCGTGGAAATTTGTGGTCTTGTCCGCAAATACGACTGCCATTGTCCGCGTTTTAACATCGTATCCGATCTCGCGGATCCGGTTGGATACGTGCCTGTCCCAGACCATGTTCATACTGTTCTCCCGGGCACCCGGATGGGAGCCTTACGCGGCAATGAGCCGGAGAAGGAGATAAGGATTGTGCCTGAAAAGCGGCCCGGTGAGTATGAACAGGATCAAAAAAAGGGAGTGACTCTCACCAGAAACCTAAAAAAAATCTGACGATGAGTCCCACAAGAACTCACCCGGCTCCTCACGTTACGTACGCTTCAGGGCTGGCCCGCTTACCTGGGGAATCTTCCCTTCAACCATCCCTTTGTAAAGCCGCTCAGGGAAGGTTGCGTGGGCAAGCATGTTATAGAGCGAATACGATACCGGTGCATAATACCTGAGTGTCGTATCCGAAGAGACGACTGCCATTTTTTCTGTAGCGATATCATATCCGATCTCGCGAATCTGATTGGATAGGTGCCTGCTCCAGACCATTGTCATAGTTTACTCTTCCTCGGCACCAATGAGAGTGCCACCTGTGACAATGGGACCGAGAAGGGGATAAGACTTGGGGATGGGGGTGTTTAACGTGGGAAATGGGAGTGAACCATTGTTAAAACAGACGCTGGTTGGTTTTTTCCATCGCGATCATGATCCCACTCAAAAAAACGATCCGGACAAAACAATCCCTGATAAAAAAATGTCTGCAGGTACCGCCTTCAATCGGATTATTCTTCCGAAAGGTTCCGATCCACAACGACCGGACATGATTCGCGGTATCACTGCACTATCGAATTGATCTCTTTCTTGAACTTATCAAAGTCAAGTTCGTCCAGTTGTTCCGGAAGGAGCGACCCGGTTGAGGCCTGCCGGTAAATCCAGTAGACAATCTTGTCCACGACCCGGATCACGTCCTCAGGCGATTTCACATCGACAAGGTGCCGGCCGATTAACGGGTGCCGGCCGCGGTGACCGCCCACTGTAATGCGGTACTCCGGCGGGGCGCCCCGGATAATGTGGAACGGACAGGGAAGGATGCAGAACCCGCACTCCATGCATTTGGCAGTAGTAACGACAACGAGACCATCCTGGACATCGATCGCTTTCTCCCGGCAGTAGTAGGTGCAGGTACCACAGCCGGTGCAGAGCCCGGGATCCCGGATCGGCTTCTGGATGCCGGTGATCCCGATCTCGTTGAGCCGCTCGCTCTCGCAGCCGTTCGGGCAGGAGGAGATCGCAATCCGCACTTTCACCGGCAGTTCCTTGCCGAAGAATTTCTTATCGATCTGTTCTGCAAGACCCACGCTGTCGATGATGCCGAACTTGCAGTGCCGGCTCCCGAGGCATGAAGTCACATTCACGATTTCTTCCCGTTCGGCACCGAGCGGTGTGCCATTTGCCTCAAGATCCCCGACCAGCTCTTCCAGTATAGATGGGTTGACGTGCGGGAGCTCCAGTGTCTGTCGCGTGGTGAGGTGGAGGCTTTCGATCCCGTGCCGGGCTGCGATCTCCCCCAGCCCTTTCATCTGGGCGGGTGTGATCATGCCGGCCGGCATGCGGAGCCGGACGATACAGAAGTCGGGATCGCGTTCTGTGATGATCCCGCCCCTTGTATAGAGGTCCTGGCTGACCGATTGGCTTCGGCGTGGCATAGTACTCTAGATGTGTTGGTTGTACGAGTGGATAGACATTGTTAATGTACTAATGATTATACTATACGATTACCAAGTATTGTACACCTATGCCAAAGCAGTCCGAATACATGGAGGCATTCTTCGGGGTGGAGCTCAACACCAAATTTGAGGATATGATCAGTGAGCTCAAAGATGCCGAGGAGAATCTCAAGGAACTCTCCACGGAGATCGGGACACTGACCCAGAGCCTTAACCCGGAAGAGTTCAAGGAACTCATCAAAGAGTGCCGGGCGGTTTCCTACGAGAACGCCCAGCAGATCAAGGATGTCCGGACCTTCCTTGATTTCTACCTCAAATCCGACAAAACTTCAACCCATATCATTCTCGAACGGGATGCCTACATGAAGATATACCAGATCTTCAAGTGGGACGGAGCGGACGTGCGGGACTTAAAACGCTGGATAAAAGAGCTCAAGGAGATCTGCGAAAAAATCGGCCTGAATCCCCGCGACCTGATCAATTTCAAGAAGCTCACCGCCCAGCCGGTACCGGACGAGCTTGCGAAGTTCCCGGTGTATGCCCTCGACAAGCAGGGATATTGCCTCACCGGGCCGGCATTTGACATCGTGATGCATATCGATGAAGTCCGCGAGAAGATGGAAGAGAATAACTCGTCATAATTTTTTTTAAATCTCCCGTTCCTTGCAGTACCCGCCCGTCCTCGCGGGAGAACGAGGAGGCTGGCCGGTTTTGCACATCTCCTCCGGTATGCGGGAGAACCTCCTTTCCGGAACCTAACAGACCTCTTCTTCTGACACATCGCGAACAAAACTCATAATAATCAGGTTCGTATAACGTTAAGTGAGAGATACGCCATGACCTCACATTTTTTTCTTTTTGGAGGGGCCATCACGCAGGAGCGGCT
>CAYVTY010000003.1:1583-89399 GCA_964454995.1 uncultured Methanoregula sp. | reverse complement strand
CGGCGGGGAATGAATCGGGGCCGACGTTTTCACCGGCGCTGTTCTATGTTGGGGATGGGCCGGAGCAGTTCGAACGAGCGTTTGCCGGGATTGGGGCGGTGTGGGTGGTTCCGAGTCCGCTATAAAAATGATTTAATTCGTAACCGCATTTAACAGTCCGGCATAATCAGTGACAACCTCATATTTTACTGAATCAGAGCTGATCTTTTTGAAATGCACCCGTGCACACTGGATCTTGAGTGATTCTATCGGGCGAAGCTGCAGGGAGGAGAGATCCCCCTTGGTCTCGGCAACAAAGTAGATGTGTTTCACCGATCCTTCATAGAACGCGATTGCCCAATCTGGATTATATTTCCCAACCGGAGTATCGATATAAAAACCGCCGGGCAATTTGACATATACGGCAACATTTTTGTCTTTGTCAATCTCTGCCGCAAATTTTCGTTCCGGATCTGATTCCGTAATGATATAATTGTAAACACTCTTTGTCGCCGGAATCGCATTCTTCCCGATCGTCCCTTTCTTAAGAGATGGTTCAGTGAAAATGCCGGTATCAAACGAATTTTCCAGCACATTATAGGCAATGTGCTCGACGATAACCGTTGCCTTTTGCTCGTCAATAAGATTCGATGCCTTGATGATGAATTCTTCCGGATTGTTCTTGAATTGATCAAAGGTACTTTTGTTAATCCCCTTCAGGATCTCTGCAACATCTCTTCGAGTGAGTTTCGTTGCCTCGGCAATTTTCCCGACGAGATCATATTTTACACCTGCGTTCGCTTGTGCTTCGGCGAGGGTGCTGTCACTTTCCTTTTTCTCGAAGGATTCTCCCTTAACAATAGTGTCCTTATCAGCGATCGTGGTCTTCTGTTCACCAGTCTCTACCTTGTAAAAAATTTTCTGGACTTTGAGATGTTCATTGAGAGATTTGATGGAGTTTCCGATGAGTTCTCTGAAATCAAAATCAACGATATAGGCGGTCCGGGAATTGATCTTTTCCCAGAGGGCCTTGAACTCCTTTGACTGTAATTTTTCATCAACAATTTGCAGGGAAACATTCCTGCTCCGCGCATCTTCAGGTTTGAAAGCATCCGGATTATAGACATCGTTGAGTATTCCGGCAACTGATTCGGCGTATTCTTTGATATCGTCTGCAAGACTGAATGTTCCTGCTTTCACATCCTCGTAATACTTTCCGGTAAGGGCTCCCTTCTCATCGACATAATCCCGTTTTATCAGGCTGAAATGGATCTTCCCTGCCAAAGTTGGATCAATGACCTGCTCATTCCCGTTTTTATCGGAAATTTCCCTGCCCTCAAATAACGCAGCGTTAACTACCCGTGGCCGGTCAGCAACAGTTTCTGCCATCTCGTCCTGAAGACCCCGGGCAAATTTATCATAACTTTCGTTTGCAATGACGGTCAGAACATTGATTGTATGGACATCCCCGGCAAGAACGTTTGTGTCCATCCGTTCGCCATTGTTGTTGACACAGAGGCGAAGCCCCCTGCCAACCTCCTGCCGTTTTCGTACTTCAGAACCACTAGTTTTGAGGGTGCAGATCTGGAATACGTTCGGGTTGTCCCACCCCTCTTTCAGTGCAGAATGGGAGAAGATAAACCGGACCGGCTCGCGGAGATCGAGCAACCTCTCCTTGTTCTTCATGATGAGGTCGTAGGCATCAACATCATCTGATGCTTCATCTTTTCCTTTTGTTGCACTGTTGACGAATTTCCCCTTTTTATCAATAGAGAAGTATCCCTGATGTGTTTGTTCTGCGGTTATTCCTTTCAGGTACTTCAGATATGACTCGTCCCCTAAGGAAAGTTCAAGGTTTTTTATTTCTTCCCGGTATTCCTCTTCGAAGATGTTACCATATTCACCGTTTTGAGATTTGCCTGAATCGTCATACACCTTGTATTTTGCAACCTCGTCAATGAAGAAAAGGGACAATACCTTGATCCCCTTATGGAATAGGGACCGTTCCCGTTCAAGATGGGATTTGATGGTCTCGCGGATCTGAATACGGCGGATCTGGTTTTCATCAGTCAGGCCACGAACTTCGCCGGCATAGATGGTAACCCCGTTCGTAAAAGAGATCGAATTTGTATTTCCGTTGATCTTCGCGACCGTGAATCCTTTGTATTGTTCCATTCCTTCGGATTGCTCGTAAAGATTAAAACCCTCTTTCACAATACGAGTTTTTTCCCGTACTCCCTCTTTTCTCCGAACTTCAAATTCGAGAGTGGCAGTGGGATTTTTTATTTGAGATAGATTAAGTCCTTCGAGATAGAGGTACCCTTCTGTCCCGGTCGAACCGGTGATCGAGATCCCTTTGACGGCGATCTTCTTTACGAGTCGTTTATTGTACGCCTCCAGTGCATCGAGCCGGTAGACTAGATTGTATGTTCTTTCTTTCGGGAGAGTTGCAGTATAACGGAGTGTGATTAAAGGATTAAATTTTTCCAGATATTCCCTTGTCTTTGGTCCTTCAACGGATTGGGGTTCATCGATTATTACGATTGGATTAGTCTGTGCAATAACCTCAATGGGTTTACGGCTCCTGAAGGAGTCGAGTTTGGTGGAAATACGACGGGCATCCTTTCCACTTGCAGTGAATGCCTGTTTATTGATAATCATCACGTTGATCCCGCTATCGTTTGCAAACTGGTCTATCTTGTGAAGATGTTTGGAGTTGTAAATGAAGTAGCGGACCTTCTTCCCGTAATCTTCGGCAAAGTGGTCTTCTGTTAACTGGAATGATTTGTACACACCTTCGCGGATTGCAACTGACGGAACAACAACAATGAATTTTGTAAAACCGAACCGTTCGTTGAGTTCATACATTGTCTTGATGTAAGTGTATGTTTTACCAACGCCGGTCTCCATCTCGACCGAGAGGTTGTAGGTTCCCTTGAGTTCGTTTGATGGCTCTATTTGCTGGCTGCGCTGAATTGTCTGGAGATTTTTGAGGATATTGTCATCAGTTATCCGGATCCTGCTGTTTTTGTAACCGGTAAAATCGAATTCTTCCTCATCTACCCACCCCTCGCTGCCGAACTTACTCTGCCGGAATTTATTATCGGATAGTCCTTTGTCAATCAGGTAGGTCGGAGTTACTTTTGGCTGGCCGGAGAAGACATCGCATATTGCCTGTGCTGCATCGGCCTGAAACTTCTGGTGTTTGAATTGTAGTTTCATCCGGAAAACCCGCCCGTTAGATTACTCTCAGGTTTGTGTCCGGTGCAATCGTCTTGAAGATCCCCTCGATGTTGAGTTTCCCGGGGCTGCTCCTGAACGATCCATCCCTGAACACGGCACGGAGCGGTTTTTTTGCTGCGATCTTACGCATCACGCTCTCGGGGATGTTGGCGTCAAAGCAGGCGATAAGGGAATTCTTGTCCACAATGTGAAGGCGGAAACCGTCAATCTCTTCGATCTCGTGCGGGAGATCCAAGGGCAGACCCCAGTCAATTAATATCTGGTAGAGCAGGTCAAGGTCCGTCCGATCCGGTTTGACATTGTCAACAAGTCCCTCGATGGTCTCCTGCGAATATTCTGCAGCGGAATAATAGACCTCCTTCATGTTGGTGTCGTCGATCTTGAAGACGCGGAAGCCGATATCGGGAATTGTTTTTTGTTCGCTGTCTATCTTTGCCTGCTGGTTCTTCTCTTCGATTTCTGCTTTTATCCGCTCACCGGCACGTCGGATTCTTTCTTTGCCGATTTCTGAAATATTCTTGAAACCGGCTTTGAAGGCATCACTGCTTTCATCACAAGATTCCGGGAGTTGGATCATGATAAATTTTCGATTTTCATCGTCTTCAGAATTTAGACTCATTATTGCCTGAGCAGTTGTACAAGAACCCGCAAAAAAATCTAAAATTATGTCTTCATTATTTTTCGAATCTAATTTTAGATCTGTATCTACTATCTCGTTTTGTAATAACTTTTTAATTAATAAGACCGGTTTCGGAAATGGGAAAATCTGGCGATCGAAAAATTCTTGAAAATTTTTTGTACCTTCCTGAGTATATGGGCCAACCATGACAGAAGATAACAATCCTTTTTCGAGTTGGGTATGATCCGTATATAAGAGTCCTTTGAAATGAACTCTCCATTTTTTTTCTTCTTTATTAAAGGAAAATTCAGGTTCATTTTCAACATATGGACCAATAATCATAGATGTGGGTTTTCCTGCTTTTTCCTGGCCCTCATCGTCAAATAAGTATCCTTTGAAACGGACGGTCCATGTTTTTTCTTTTTCATTATAGTTAAAAACAAGTTTTTTCTCTTTTTGTGCAGTCTCAACTCTCTCCTTTGACCACAACCACTGTTTTTTGGGCCAAATCTCGTTCCCGTTATAATAAATTGGAAAACGTAAGTTTGGTCTGTCATCCATACTTGTTGTATCTAACGGCCAAGTTGCATAGGGACCTAATAAAGCGAAATGTTCATCTTTTTTATAGTACATCGCCTTTGTTTTTTCAGACATTTGGGCAGTAATATCCCAGTTTGAACTGACTTGTTTGGCATAACACAACACATACTCATGCAGGCCAATAAACCCTTTACTCCTTGCACCCGCTCCTGTTTTCTTCTGCCATACTAATTCAGCAACAAAATTTTCTTCCCCAAAGATTTCATCTAACATTTTTTTGAGATCGTGGACCTCGTTATCATCTATTGAGATAAAAATGACTCCGTCACTTCTTAACAGATTATGTGCAAGCTTTAATCTCGGATAAAGCATTGAGCACCAATCAGAATGGTACCGACCTCTATCTTTACTATTAATTATCAAACGGTTTCCTAATTCATCTACTGCACGAGTTTCTTCTTCGTATTCTTCGGTATCAATCACAAAACTATCATTATAGATGAAATCATTCCCTGTATTATACGGCGGATCGATGTAGATCATCTTGATTTTATTGAGATAACTTTCCTGGAGGAGTTTTAAGGCTTCGAGGTTATCACCCTCAACATAGATATTTTTAGTATTCTCCCAGTTTTTGCTCTCTTCCATGCAGGGCCGCAGGGTCTTTTGAATCGGGAGGTTCCCCTCTATGATTGACTGTTTTTTCCCGACCCAGGTAAACTCGTACCGTTCCTCTCTTCCTTCAATATAATCGAGAGACAATTCCTGCTTCAGGAGATCAAAATCAATCCCTTTCCGGATTTCCCCGCTCTCATCTCTGATTTCCGTAACAACATTGGGGAAGATCCCGGCGATCTTCTCGATATTCTCTAAGGTTATATCCGGAGATTCCATTTTCAGTTTTTCTGGCCCTGATTTACTCATGAAATTCACCACAATAATTCAGATGTTTTCAAATCGGTTCTTCAGGATTTTTCTCTGACATCAGAGTTTCAAGATTGATTCTCGCTTCTCGTAACTCACGATTAAGGATTACCTGCACATTGAACTGCTTCTCGCTCTTCATCTTTTTTTCCAATGCTTCAATAAGAGCGGTCTGTTTCTCGATCTCCTTCTGGAGGGTAATGGTATCCTTCAGGTCCTTGCGCTGGGGCGTCTCCCCGGGCAGAAAATGCCGCAAGATATTTTCGTAGATACGGTCCAGGCTGAGTCCCTTAAGATCGAAAGTGAACTCATCGGTTGCAGCCCATTCAGAAAAGTAATATCGCTCTACCCGATATTTATCATCCTTCTTTTTGATCTTTTCCTTGTAGCCGATGCCAACCTGTGCCCTGCCTCCAAACGTGAGGACAAAGATGATGTGATAGGGTATGCCACGGTCGATAATCTCAAGGATGTTCTTGCTGATGCCTTTCTGGTGAAGCTGGATTTCAATGACCTCAATCTCGGTCACTTCCTCACCGGATGCGATGCTGATCGTATCGGGAGCAATCTTGTTCTGCCAGATGATCGTCTCAATCTCATCAATGAACTGCTGCCGTACTTTGTTGGGGAGATTCAGGTTCTGGTAAAATTTTGTCTTTGGAATTTTTTTACCGTATTCAGTACTCTTCGGCAGCTGTAACATGCAGATCCTCTTTTTACTTCACGACCAGGAAGCAGATGAGTTCGAAATCCTCCATACCGGAGATTTTTGTCTGTAACGCGGAGGTGCCCCCGGATTTGAAGATGCTGTCAATGTCGCATGCATCCGTCACATCGATAATAGAGGCGATGGCACGTTCCAGAAGTGCTGAATATTTTCCCATCTTCCGGCCGTCTTTCGTTTCGCGGTTAAAATCCCGACAGAGAAGTTTATCCGGTTCGGCCGCATCTTTGCAGATGAACCGTATCATATCAAGTGTTTTTTTGGGCGAGAGATGATTGAAAAATGCATCCCCGTCATCATTCACATAGATGATATAGAATGGATGGAGGAGATTGGATTTGTTAATGTTCACCTCGTTGTGGATATTTTTGAGGACAAAGATTACCCCCGGGGGGATGTCGTTACCGATTCCCCGGACAACCGCATGCATCCCGAACGGCGTCCTCTCAAGATCGGGATTTTCTTTGATATAATTCAGAAGATCGATCCTGAATTCATTCAGGCCCAAATCCATAATGGAGATCCCGCCGGTCATATCCTCAATATCCACGACCTCATTCTGGAGCCGCTCAAGCTGTTTTTTCCTGTACTCAAGGTCTCCTTTCTCCTCGGTGATAGGGTTATCATCGCCGGTTGAGGTCATCACTGAAATTCTCATCCGGCTTTCGACCCGTGATTTCAGGTTGATGTAATCGTCAAGGGAGATATCCGGCCAGAAGTTCACCAGTTGTATGACTGCGTTTTTACTCCCAATACGATCGATACGCCCGAACCTCTGGATGATACGGACGGGATTCCAGTGAATATCGTAGTTGATCAGGTAATCGCAGTCCTGGAGATTCTGACCCTCGGATATACAGTCCGTTGCAATCAGGATATCGATATCGGCCTGCTCTTTTGTGGAAAGGAGATACCGCTCTTTTGAAACCGGTGAAAAACAGGTGAGGACAAGATTGAAATCAGATCTCAGACCCTTTACCGTCGTCCTTCCGTTGACGTCACCGGTTATCATCGCAGTATTGAGGCCGAATTCTTTCTTGACCATTTCACTGACATGTTCATAGAGATATTCGACAGTATCGGCAAATGCTGAGAAGATCAGGATCTTTTTATTCCCATCATTAATCGGGTTGTTTATCTTTCTTCGGACTTCATGGCAAAGAACACGCAGTTTTTCATCTGATTCCGGTGTAATCACAGCGATGGATTTCAGGAGATCCTCAAGGATCTTCTGATCGTATTTCAGCTCGTCATGCCAGCTTTTATAATCCATATCACGGAATTCAATCCGGATCTTCCCTGTCGTGAGAAACAGATCCCTGTTCTGATCGTCAAGATCAAAATCCTCTGAAATAGTTCTGTTTTGAAATTCAACAGAGCCATTCTTCTTGAATTCTTCAATCTGATTGATGGTCTTGTTGATATTCTCAAGAATTCTCCCGATTGTGAGCCTGAATGCATAAACTGAACTCTCAAGCCGTTTCAGGAGGTTCGTCCTCATCAACTGGCGAAGGCTGTTCTCCCGGTCTCTCTGTTTAAACGAGGTATGCCGGACCTGGGTATCGTATTTTTGATCGTATTTCGCAATCTTACTCTCGTGAATAAACACGGAGGGCGTATAAATACTGAGATTTAAGAGAGACAATTGCTCATAGATTTCATCGTAAGCGGGTGCGCCTTTAGTTGTCGTCAAAGGACACTGGATAGAGAGGGGTTTGTTTCTTTCCGGGAATTTTCCTATCTCTGCCGTATTGTAATATCGTTCAATATGCTTTCTTGATCGGGCGATAGTAACCTGATCCAAAACCTCGAAGAATTCGTAATCAAGCATCCCCAGAAGACGTTCAGTTGTTCGTTCATCAGATTCCAACCTGCTCCAGGTATTAAACGCCAGTTGCGCCATTCTGAAGATATCTTCGATGCTCTGTTTTGTTTTCAGTTTTTTACTGATCAGATCAGTGTTTCCTTCATAGGCAAGTGCGAGCTGGTTTTTCAAATCTGAAAATCTGTTGTTAACCGGTGTTGCGGAGAGCATCAGGACCTTGGTCTTGACTCCCTTTCTGATCACCTGGTTCATGAGGCGTTCGTACCTGTTCTCTTTCCCCCCATCCTCGTCGTCATCTAATCCATCGCTTATATCCCCTCCGTTGCGGAAATTATGCGATTCGTCAATGACAACGAGATCGTAATTACTCCAGTTTATTCTGTCGAGAGGAATTCCGTTTGAATATCCACTGGTGCGTGAAAGATCGGTATGATAAAGAACGTCATACCTCAGCCGGTCTTTGGCGATCGGGTTGTTTAAGAGATTCATTTTGAAGGTATTCCAATTGTCCGAGAGTTTTTTCGGACACAGTACCAAAATGGATTTGTTGCGGTTTTCGTAATATTTGATTACCGCAAGGGCAGTGTATGTTTTTCCAAGCCCTACACTGTCTGCAAGAATACAGCCGTTATAGGTCTCCAGTTTATTGATGATCGAAAGTGCCGCATCTTTCTGAAAATCATAGAGTTTGTTCCAGATCTGGCTGTCCTTGAACCCGCTTGCTTCATTCGGGAGGACATCTTCCGAGATGTCATCCAGAAACTCGTTGAAGATATTGTAAAGAATGACAAAATAGATAAATTTTGCAGAATTTTCTTTATAAACCGTTGAAATATTTTCAATTACCTCTTCGGTAACATCTTGTAATCGGGTTTTATCATTCCAAATCTCATTAAAAATTTTAATGTATTCTTTACTGAATGGAGAATCCAACCTGTTGACGATATTGTATGCATTATTTCCTCTCTCACAGCCAAGATCAACGGTGGTAAAACCGTTTATAGGTAAATAGGTGAAAGTATCCTTCTCATTTTCGACATTGAGAAAACCGCCCATGTTTTCAGTCGTGACATTAGATTTGAACGTCGCTTTTTGCCGGACCCAGTCTGCACATTCCTTTGCAATTGCTTTCTGGGTTAACTCATTCCTGAGCTTTATCTCATATTCCGTTCCATAAAGGCTCTTCTCTCGTTGTAACTGAGGAATGTAAAATTCTCGCCTCTCCTTTTTTGCTTTTTCATTTAAGAACGTCGGTGATGTGAAGATAAAATGCAATTCGGAAATCTCTGATAATTGGTCCTTCAATTCCTGAAAAGCGAAAATGGAAAAATACGAGGCAGCTATTGCAACCTTGGAATTTTTTTTAATTGTGACAGTTAGATCTTCTTTAAGTGTTTCATTAATATTATCAATTATTTTCAACCTGCTGCCCCCTGGTGCTCAAAACTAATGTTTTTACCGCAGATAATAAGTCAATGATTCAGATGTTCAATTTTTCCTAATCCAATCTTTTGCTGAAAAATACAATGAATGTTCCTGCGTTTCTATTGAAATTGGATTTTCTCCCTTCAGTAAAACCTAACCACCCCGTCCCACAGAGTACTATTCAGCCCAAGGGCCCGAGGGCGGGAATGAAGAATGGCAGATTTCGTACAGAGTGCAAATGTCAAGAGTGCAACTCGCACTCTTGCCGAACCTATTGCAGATGTGGCGACGTTCAACACGATCGTCCAGTCGGTCATCACGACCAACCCGTTTGCATGTGTTGAGTATATGACTGCCGGTGAGAGTCACCCGCCGGTCGAGAAGACCAAGGAGGCGTACACCGCGAAGCTCGTCTATCAGGACTCCGATGCCAAGAGCGTCGGCACGGGCACCCACAAGTTCAACACCCTTGCCGGATTTAACTCCGGGGTGGCTGCGCTGCTTGCCGCCGCTGCGGTCAGTACGGCACACGGCGGCACCGTGGCTCATGATACCGATCAGGATGCGTTTTCCGCGACCCTGAAGTGCCACGACCCGAACGGCGAACTCTACCTGGTGAACTTCAGCCGGGACCGCGTCACCATCACCTCGTACGAGGACGATGCAATCCAGACGAAGGTTGAGACCTGGGCGGACACCGTTGCGGCCCTCGCCTAGAACCGTCTGACGAACAGGGCCGGAGGGGAAGGAGACCCCCCGGTCACCCTCTCTTTTGGTTCTCTCGTCATTTCGGAGGACCGTTATGGAAGCGGAAATTCTGGGGATTTTGCTTGGGGCCGTGCTCCCGCTCTATCCCCTGTTGTTTGCCATCTATCAGAAGATCGGCAGATACGATGAGATCGTCGAGGAGTTCAAGAAACTTCGGGACGAGCACGAAGCGTACAAGGAGAAATATCATGGCTACTGAGAACATGCAGCCGGTCGCGACCGTGACCGGTCTCTACCGGGGAAAGTTCGGCGGCCTCGAACCGCTGACGGCCAGCACCCCGCTTTCGAGCGAGGAAGTGCGGCGCAATCCGATCTTCTATGAACTGGACCTGCACCCGGAGCAGGGCGATGAGAACCTGATTATCGATCTGATCTACGACAACCTTTCGCCGATGCGGTTGCAGGACCTGTACCGGGGAACCGACATCCCGCGCGGTGTCCGGTTCTGGCCGGACTGGTTCGAGATCCCGCCGTATGATGAGATGCACGACATTGACGGACGCCGGGTCTATCCCCGGGCCCCGGGCATCCATACGGTACAGATCCGCACGGGCCGGCGCAAGTTCGCGCAGATGGGCCGGGTCCGGGATTTCAGCACGGCGAATGGCGGATACATCAGCCCGGTCTTTGAGATCCGGATCGCGGAGGATGCCAATGTTCGAGAATGAGATACAGACCCGGTGCGCTATCTGCGGGACCGGGCTACTGCTTGGGGGCGTCCTGGTGCTGGCTCATCTCCCTCTTATCCTTCTCATCATACCGGTCGGGATTCTTTTCCTCGGCCTCGTTGCAGACCCGGAGGAGACGCACACGGTCTGGTACGGGATGCTGAACATGCTCGGCATCTTCGATGTGTCCGCATTAACCGATGACGAGCGATCGAATTACGCAGTGAAGCGGCATTACTTCTGGTTCGGCGAGGTCGTGATGGCCTCAGTGCTGGCCGATCTGTTTGCCGTCCCGGTCGGGATCTTCCTTGCGGGCCGGGCGGAGATGACCCTTGCATTCATCGGGGCGGCGGTCCTGTTCCTGCCGCTCTTTGTCTTCCTGCCTAAGCTGATTCAGCGGGCGATGAAGGCAGATGTGGATGCAGCGATCGAGACGTTCGGCAAGAATGAGCAGGTGAAAAAAGTATTCTGGATGATGTTCGTCTCAATGGCCGGGCTGGTGCTCGCCCGGGTTTTGGACCCGGTGACGGCGCAACAGGTTGTGGGGGTGATTACCGGGATGGGGGTGTAAATAAGAGAGAAAATTCAAGCATCCCATTTTTCGGGAACATCGGGGATAACGTTTTTTAATAATACACACGTAACTGCAAAAATTGTAAAAAATAATAATATATCGTTTTTTCCGAAGGTCATCACGATTAATTACAGAAGAAAATGTACAATCATTCGCAAATAGTCTCTTCACAAGAAACGTTTAAACGGGGTTTGGGGGGGAATCGCTGATATTTAAGACCTAATTTATTTGCGGCCTTCTCCCAGCAAATATGCCTTTGTTCCCAAAATTCTGTATTAAGCAGATCATAATCACAATCTGTGGAATGGAATGTGTCAAAAATTTCATCTTTTGTTGGCCACTTAAGTGATGGTGATATTAAGGAATATGTTCCAGATTTCGAGACAACACGTAATTCCTTCAATTGAAGGGTAATAGCAAGTTCAATTACATCCTCTGCAAAAAGAGTGGTGATTTCACCTACCTCATTATATGATAGAATTTTGCCCCTCAAGTATTTACAATATTTTTCAGGAAATGTATAGGTATAATGGAAATTTTCGATAATAATCGGTTCACTTACTTTAGAATCAGCAATCGCGCATTGTCTGATAGTCGATCCCACGATATAATCTTCAAATTGCTGAATATTCCGATAAGTCATATACACTGCCCCTTAAACAATACAATTTGTTATAAAACAAGTAATTTCCATTATTTATAATTTTGTTATACCCCTTTTAAATAACACGCAGTTAACTACGAGAAATTAAAGTTGAATACTCATAGTTTTGCACTTGCTTTTTCGAGTGCTTGTATCGCATCCTCACTCATCTTCAATCCTGCTTGTTCAAGTGCTGACCGTATGGGAACTCCATCCCCAATAAGCTTATTGAACTGTTTGTTGTTTAGTGCTGTAGCTGCTTCACGAATTGCTAAAACTCTCTTTAAATTTTCCTGATGTTGCGGTAGACTCTCCCTAAAATTTTTCATTGGCTCTTGGTTATCCATATGGGCTTTCTCTTCGGGAGTTAAACCAGTTGGATCTACAAGTTTGGTTGCAACATCTTCATGTACATCACACTGATTTAATATCGAACGAACACTTTCCCGAATTCTGTCCTCACTATCTGGTGAGGTGGTTTCTTTTTTGATGGGCTTTTTCATAATTTATCATCACATTCCTGTTAGTTGAAATTGAGCAATTAAATGAAAATGGGTAAGACCCTACTTATAGTCTTATGTCATGTGCATTGTGAAAGTAACCTTGAATGGCTGCAAATTGAATGGATTTCCGAATTAGTCTATAGTAGCTGAGACCGGGTTGTCTCCATCCCCTCCGCAGGATACGGTGTAAGGATTCGGTAAAGATCGTCAGCGAATATCATTCACGACGTGCCCGGGCCCCCTCAAAACCGGCCTTCTGTTATATGCTCAATACTTTTATCTAGTGGCGCAAGAGAAACACCCACAAAAGAGCTGGTGTCGGTAAACACGGAGTAAGAAATCATGAGAAGTTTTATTGAATTGATGGGACTGATCGCGGCAAATATTTCCGCTCTGATTGTTCTGGCGTTTGTATGTCTCGTGATCCTTGCGATCATCCTGATGGGTGTCGGGGCTTATGAATCTGCGACCAACCCTCATATCGCGCAGGACACCGCACAGGAATACGCTCAGGTGCAGCAGAATATCAGCCATGCACAGGCCGGGATAGCCGGTGCTGTGGGCAATGTGACTGGGGGGTAATAGTTACTGTGGTGTGCCACACACAATGTCATTTTTATTGACAGAGTCTATGTCCGTGTTTGAGATATATTCTATTTTTGTTGAAATTAATTCCATTACACTAGAAACAATTTTTATTCATTATGCATAATTCCATATCATGCCACGAGGACGCCCCAAAGGATCAAAGAACCTGAGCGTGTACGAACGGATGAAAGTTAAGAAAATCCGTGAGAACTTAGCAAAAAGCGGGATAACGGATTTTGATAATCTCCGGGACGCCCAGGTCCTCCATAACATTTACCTCAACACGGATGGAGAAATTTTTGTGAAGTATGAAATCTCCAAACACCCCGTTGAGAAGGGTTTCGAAGCGAAAAATCACCGGGGCGAAAAAATCCTTAATAAAATGGAAAAGAACCTCTCCACCCTGCGGGCATCTCTGTAAATTGGGGTTCTAGGAGAAGGAGAAAAATACGCCCAAATTGGGCTCCTTTTTCGGATTTTGGATCCCGCCCTCTTTGGGGAACACCTGTAAACTGTTTCGTTTCAGTTCGCGTGGAAAATACGCCTTTTAATTGGCCAGTTTGCCAAAATACGGCAGATTTCGACCTCTCCCAATGGCCACCAAAGGCCCTAGAATCGAGGTTAATTTTGACCCATGCTTTTACCCATCCGGCACCCGAAAAGCCGAAAAAAGACCGAATTTGAGGATCTTTTTTTCCGACGGAGGTCCTAAAAATGGGGTTTTGTAGTAGTTTTACGACGTAAGCCGGTCCGCGGAGCAGGTGTGAGTGCGCCAAAGGTGCACGAAGCGTGCGGAGCGGGGCGGCGATAGCCAAAAGAGAAACTGGGCTTCTATAGACTTTAATATCCGTTCAATCTTATCGTATTCTTGAGATCATGATACAGTTAAGAAATTTACCCCGAGGAAGATTATGCATTGATCAACTTGAGAGAGTGATTCGTTGGTATTATCGTTTTCAGCAAATAAATGAAGGACGACAAACAGGGGCTTCTTTTGAAGGACAATATGATGATATGTTGGCTTTTTTTATGAATTGCTATCACTTAAAAGACTGGATTAAAAATGATATTTCTGATACTAGTTTAAACGCGGCCGTAGAGGATTACATTAATCAAAATGCTTGCTTGAAATTGTGTGCTGATATCTGCAATGGAGCAAAACATTTAAACTTGACACATTCTCGTTTTGGTGAAGGAACATCAATTCGGACTGAGGTTCATCTGGATGAATCGCTAGAAAATCCTCCTGTAATAAGAAAATGGTACATTACCTCTGATTCAGGACAAATTTTTGATTCTTTTGATATTGCGACGCAATGCGTTCAAAAATGGGTAGAATTTTTCAATCAGCATGAATCAGAGTTGAATGTAAATCCATTCAACAATGCAGATATGTTATGAGCAAGGGATTGGAAAAAAGTGCCAAAACAATTTGAAAGACCTCTCGATATGCTCATAGCATGGATCTTTGAAGTTGCATCCAACTGAAGACGCTCGGTCATGTTCACTCGTCCTCATTTCGTTCGCTTGCGCTCACTGCATTCCGGCTCGCTTCACATCACCTCGCTGTTTTCCGGAGTTTTCTGTTGGTATGATGACGCCCCTGGCTTGTCGCGTTGCTCCGGCGCCAGCGGCTGTTCGGCTCGCTCCTCACACCATGCTTCGCATCGTGTTCGTCGCTGTTGATGCGAGAGATGCAGACGCTCAGTGACTCACTCGCACGACGCATCAGGGGCTCGGACTCACCGCTGATGCGGCTCGTTACCTTCGCGCCCTGAAGCGGTGCTCGTTCGGGCCGCTGTGGCCACGAGAACCCGCCGCCCGTGCTTTGTTCGCTTACGGGGATGGACAAGCATCCCCACGCTCACAACCCTTCGGGCCGCACTCCTCCCGCCCTTAAAAAGGGACGGGCAGTCCGTTACGATGCCCCTGCCTACGGCAGCAATTACCGGGTCCGGGCGGGAGGACAAAGCGACGGTTACCGGACGCATCAGCGGACGGTCGCTCGCTTTGTCGGGTGGGTCCAACCGAAGCGATCGCGTACCAACAGGAAACCGAAGGGGCGGGTCATGGTCACACGGCGCGGTTACGGGACGCGATCACGCGGCCTGTCGCGCTGTGTGCCTGGGTGGGCCTTCCGTTAAACAAAAATTCTACGCAAAAGACTTATTTCGTAAATCGGAAAACGCACCGCCTTTACTTTCACCCCGCGCACGGCGGAGGCTTATATGTTCTCACGTCGATGTATGTATGGTGAAAAACACCATGACGCCAAAAACAAAAACCGATGTGACCTTTGAGCACATAGGGGCCGCGCGCCTCTACAACGGCTCGGTCCGTATCGATGTAAAGACCATGCAGGCAGTTATCCCTGCCGGCGAGATTCGCAAGCTCCAAGACCACTGGCCCGCGCCAGTCTATGATATATCCGACGTTATGAAAAACGCGGACGCGGCCCCGGTCGGGAAGGCATGGATCACCCGGTCCGGTAAAGCCGTGATGATCTCGATCAACAATGTGCGGTATGTCTCCCCGCTCGCACAGGTCAAAGGAATGATCAAGGGCGAGCGGAAATATGCGAACGTTTCGACCATGCAGCCCGTCGGGGTGCCCGCATGAAAGCCGCTGACGTAAAGACGCAGATCAACGAGCGGATCATAAAGGCGCTCTCGGAAGGAAAGATCCCCTGGCTGAAACCGTGGACGGAGAACGGCCCGCGCAATCTCTTCAGCGGCAGGGCATACACCGGGATTAACCGGTTGATTCTCGGACTCAGTCCCTACCCTCTCCCTTTTTGGGCAACCTATCGCCAGTATCTCGCCGCAGGGTTACAGGTCCAGAAGGGCGAGCACGGCCACGGGATTATCTATGCGGGCCGGACCGTAAAGACCGACATAAAGATCGATGCGAACGGCGAGGAGACCGAGAACAAAAAACAGATCCGGTTTTTGAAAGCCTTCGTTGTCTTCAACGTCGCACAAACGGACTATCAGGAAAAGGGATACAAACTGCCGGACCTGAAAGAAAACCCGCACCTCCTCGGATGCGATGCGGTCATTCAGGACTATACAGGCCGGCACTCAATAAAAATCGCATCCGGCGACCGGGCCGCCTACTTGCCGCAGATGGATAGTATCACCATCCCGGATATCTGCCGGTTCAAAACGTCCGAGCACTATTATGCGACGATGTTTCACGAGTGCATCCACTCCACCGGGCCACGGCTCGACCGGTTCAAGAGAGCGGATCCGGTTTGCTTCGGGTCTGACACGTACGGGCGCGAGGAACTGGTCGCCGAGATAGGGAGCGCATACCTGGCCGCGCTCACCGGCATCGACTCATCAGCGGTTATCCAGAATCAGGCCGCATACCTCCAAAACTGGGCAACGGCGATCAAGGCCGATGCGGATCTCGTGATGTATGCAGCGGGCAGAGCTGAGAAAGCAGCGGACTTTATGATCGGAGCTTCTGCCCCGGTCCCTGTCGGTTCGACCGGGACAGAACCGGTGGAAGGGGCGACAGCATGACCCAAACCATTTTTGACGCCATGCCGATCAAGGTTCTCGAAGAACTCGAACGCATCCAGATCGCTATCCCCAACATAGAGCGACGGGCATTCATGCTGCAGGCCGATGCGCAGGATCTCCGCATGAGACATGATGAGATTGTCAACTCGTGGAAACTCCGGGCGGAGCGGGAGGGCCTCGATAATCTGATCGCAGAACGGCAACGGCTTGAGATGAATGCATGGATCTGCGAGCCGCTGCCGTGCAGGGCTTCCGCAGAGGCCCGGGGGCGGTCGTCATGATCGCAGCCGAGGATCTCAAATCCTCTCTTTCCCATTTTACCGGGACGACCCGGTACATCCGCGACCCGTTCACCGGTCTGATCCACACGGACGGGATCGAGCACCTGGCCGAGCGTGCGGAGGCGCAGTGGCTGATCTCCGATATCGGCGCAGTTTTCCACATTCATCAAAATGTCAAGGGAATACCATTTCAGCTCTGGACCCTGACCGTCACCGAGGAGAACACAGCGGTCCTGACCTGCCGCGAAGACTGCGATATGCCGGCGATCTACGAGCAGAAATACGAGTACACCGATTTTCCGGTCGGGACCTGGAAGATGTATCTTATCGATGGTGTTCTGATGGTTCCCTCGGAGTACTGAGGGGCCCCTATGCTTAGCCCTCGGCAACTCCGGGAGTACCGGAAAAAACGTTCAACCATTTTTGGAATTGCAAAAAGCCTGTGGTGGGGGTTGCATCGGATGAAGAAAAGGATCCAGATTCGGTTCAGGTAAAAAGGTGGCCCGACAGGGACACCATGACGCCAATCAAAGGGCCCTGCCGGGTTGGTACATCATCGACGCCCGGCATTATCTTTCTTGGCTAAGGTTGGACCCGCCCCGAAGGCTCACGCGACGGGCCCGCCATGCGGCCCCGTAACCGGCTCGCCTTCTCCCGCCCCCGGCCATACGCCCGTGTGTCTGTCCTCTTGGGCTGTCCCGATCTTCCTGGGCCCGCCCGATGCTCACGCGACACGGCGATGGTCGCCGTGTTCCGGCTCGCATCCTCCCACCCCCGACCGGAAACCGACCCCCGTAGGAGTTATCGCTACATACTGCCCGCCTTTAAGAAGGGCGGGAGGAGCGAAGCGGGCGGTGGGTCGTGGCCGCAGTGGCCCGAGTGAGCGCCGCTTCAGGGTGCGAAGGTAACGAGCCGCATCAGCGGTGAGTCCGAGCCCCTGATGCGTCGCGCGAACGAGTCACCGAACGTTACGCATATGCCCGATCAACAGCGACGAACACGATGCGAAGCATGGTGTGAGGAGCGAGCCAAACAGCCGACGGCGCTGGAACGGAGTGACGAGCCGGGGGCGTCATCCTACCAACAGGGCAACCTCAAAAAGCAGCGAGGTGATGTGAAGCGAGCCGGAATGCAGTGAGCGCAAGCGAACGGAATGAGGACGAGTGAACATGACCGAGCGTCTTCATCTCTCTGATCAGCTAAGGGGAGGATCGCCGCCCCGCTCCGCACGCTTCGTGCACCTTCGGCGCACTCGCACCTGCTCCGCGGACCGGCTTGCTTTGTGCTTCTCTTTTTCAGCAAGTTCCACCAGTTTCTTGAATCTTGAATCTTTTTGAAATTGTTCCAGATTCTCTCTAATTATATCCAATTCTGACATTTTTCGTTCGATTTCATGCAATTCTTCCCATCTTTTTTTCTGCTCCTCTTGGAGATAACGAATCATGAACTCCTGGTATCGCAATTCTCTTTCAATATCAGAAATGTCGCTTTTATCCATGCGTTAAAAATTTCTTGATGTCTTCATATAACAGCGGCGTTTTTGATTTTTTACGGGATTCAGAAATGTTGGGGAAGCCCACGCGGCAAGGGGCCGTGCCCCGTTGAGCGTCCTCCTCTCGAATTCTTCATATCTTATGACCTGATGTGGATTTTAATATCTCATGCGCGAAATGGAATAAGACAAGTTTTCTTTACGGGAATTTGCCGAATGTATTCAACTAAGACATGACCCACCCCCGTAGTGTAGCGGTCAATCATGCAGGACTTTGGATCCGGCGACACCAGTTCGAATCTGGTCGGGGGTATCGCTTTTCAGGATAGAAGAATCCATTTTATATCCGTGTGTTCATATCTGGTTGTGTGATAAAAACCCTTCATCTCCGTCTGCGTATCTATGTCTCCATTCTTATTGTGGTGATCCTGGTAGGCGTCGCCGGAATGATGACATTTGAGCACCGAAGCCTGCTTGACTCGTTCTATTTTGTGGTGGTCACGATTGCAACGGTGGGTTTTGGGGATATCTACCCGGTGACCCCTGCCGGGAAACTGCTCACGATTGCAATCATCCTTGTCGGGGTCGGCTGTTTCGTAGGTCTTGTTGCGTCTGCCATTGACATGATGATCGAGAAACGGGAGCATGCTTTGCGGCAGGGGAACCTCAACATGATGGTGGGTGTCTTTTTCTCCGAAGTGGGGACAAGCCTGCTCCGGACATTCTCGGCACACGACCCTGCAGTTGACCAGGTACGCGCTGCACTCCTGGTGTCAGACACCTGGTCCGATGAGGATTTTGCCCGTGCCTTTGAAACCCTGCATCAGCATGGTACCAGAATCGACAGTAAGACCCTTGATCTGCCTACTCTGAAAGGATTCCTTATATCCCATAGAAATTTCATGCTCACCTTCTTTGAGAACCCGCAGATTATCGAGCACGAAGGCTTCACCCCGCTTCTGCAGGCAGTTTTTCACCTTGCCGAGGAACTGGCTGCACGCGATCAGTTCCTGGATCTACCGGCATCAGATTATGCCCATCTTTCTGGAGATATTAACCGGGCCTATGGCCTGCTGATTGTTGAGTGGATGACCTATATGCGCCATTTGAAGAAACACTATCCTTATCTCTTCTCCCTGGCAATGCGGACAAATCCGTTCGATGCACATGCATCGGCAATCGTCCGTTAACTTCATCAAGAGACCCTTTTTTTCCCGCAGACTTTTTCCCACAGCAACGAAACCGCCCCATCATCCATGCAAAGTGGGGATCAAAATAATAAAAAGGAGTTATTGACCTGAATAGTTCTGTGCATTTTAGCAATGGCCGCGGAACAGATCCCGGACCAGACCTGGGATTTCAGATGGGCGGGAAGCAACGGGGATATTCATTTTCTTAAGCCTCACGATCTTGGATTTTGCATCACTTTCCCCACCTTCGACAATAGCGCCGGCATGGCCCATCCTTTTATCAGATGGAGCTGAAACCCCGGCGATGTAGGCAACCAGTGGCACATCCGTATTCCGGGCCCCCTCAACTTCGAGGTTCCCGCCCACTTCCCCAATCAATACCACTGCCTTTGTTTCCGGGTCCTGTGCGAACTGTTCCAGCACATCCTCAAAGGTCTGGCCGATCACCGGGTCACCGCCGATACCGACAACCGTGCTCTGCCCGATACCGGCCCGGGTAAGTTCATCGACGACTTCGTAGGTGAGCGTCCCGCTCCGGGAGATGACCCCTACATGGCCCCGCGAGAAAAGCCCGGCGGGCATAATCCCCATCTTCACTTCCCCGGGAGAGAGAAGGCCCGGGCAGTTGGGCCCGATCACGGAGCAACCCTTCATCTTGGCGTAGGCAATCGCTTTCATCGTGTCGTGCACCGGGACATGCTCGGTGATCGCGACGACAAGTTCGAGGCCTGCATCTGCCGATTCCATAATGGAATCTGCCGCCGCAGTCCCGGGCACAAAGATCACGTTGGCTGTTGCGTCCTGTTCTTTGAGTGCCTCTTTTACCGTGTTGTAGACCGGGACGCCGTGCACCGACTGGCCCCCCTTCTTTGGCGTGACACCTGCGACAACGCCCCGCCCGCCGACCTGCCGGGCATACTCGTTCATGAGCCCGATGTGGTACTCGCCCTGCCGGCCGGTCGCGCCCGCCACGATAATACCGGTCTTCTTGTCCCCGTAGATCATTTCACAACCTCCACGGCCCTTTTTACCACGAGATCCATGGTGTCGAGCATCTCGTAGCCTTTTAGAGAGAGAAGTTTTCGCCCCTCTTCCGCGTTCGTTCCCGCAATCCGGACGATCACCGGGACACTGACCTCGGAGGCAATGATGCCCCGTGCCACTTCATCGCAGCGCGTGATGCCGCCGAGAAGGTTGACGACAATGACTTTTACCGAGGGGACGCTTGCGACCAGACGCACCGCGTGCATCACCCGCTCGCTGTCCGCACCGCCGCCTACGTCAAGGAAATCTGCAGCCTTGCCTCCGTAGAACTCGATAAGGTCGAGCGTTGACATCGTGAGTCCGGCCCCGTTTCCTATGACTCCGATGTTACCGCCCAGTTCGACAAACGAGAAGCCGTGTTTCTCTGCTTCACGCTCACGCTCTGTCAGGTCCCGGTTGACTGCAATACCCTGGCGGGCGAGGCTGTTGTCGTCGATGATCAGCTTGGCATCGGCCGCATAGACTCCACCCGGTGTCGTAACGAGCGGGTTGATCTCGGCAAGGAGCGCGTCCTTGTGGCAGAATACATGGTATAACCGGTTGACGGTCTTCTGGATATCGGCCGGTGCATCGCCGCAGAGTTCCCTCAGGAGAAATCCCGGTGCATCGGGAAGAAGCGGGCAGAAACTAACCGACCGGACAGCATCTGCATTTTTGCGTGAGGTCTCCTCGATGTCCACGCCGCCGGTCTCGGCAAAGAGGATCACGGGTTGTTTCTTTGCCCGGTCCATCGTGATACTGACAAAGTACTCGTGCTGGATCTCGAGGCGCTCTTCGATCAGGATCCTCTGAACCGGAATGCCCTTGATGGTGGTGTTGAAGAGTTTGCGGGCTGTTTCAATGACCGTATCGCGATCGGCCATCAGGACGCCCCCGGCCTTGCCTCTTCCGCCGACGTCAACCTGAGCCTTGACGGCAACCTTTCCCTTGATCGCGTCCATATGGAGAAGGATCTCCTCGTGCTTGCTCACCAGGATGCCTGTTGGCACCTTTATTCCCTCTTCGGCAAAGAGCTGTTTTGCCTCGTACTCCAGTAGTTTCATGGCTGTTTCTTCCCTTCGGCAAGTGCGATCCCGAGTTCCATCGCTTTGGTGTTGAGTGCTTCGGTACCTTTGGGTACGGAATCAAGGATGGCTTTTTTCAGTGCTTCAACGCTTACCACGTGCGTATAGCCGACAAGAGCACCGAGCATCACGATATTTGCCACGATGTCCCGGCCAAGCGTAGTCTTTGCTTCGGCAGTTGCCGGGATCTCATAAAATGTGCAGCCGGGCCGCGAGTGGACAAGCGTGGAATCAAGGATCATGATCGCTTCAGGCCGGGCCGCGGCACCGTACTTCTCGAAACCTTCCTGCGACATGATGACAAAGACATCGGGAACCGCCACTTTGGGGTACAGGATCTCATCGTCATCGATGATCACCGCGCTCATCGATGCCCCGCCCCGGGCCTCGGGCCCGTAAACCTGCGTCTGCACGGCGAACTTATGGTCGTACATCACCGCAGCCCGCCCGAGGATGACTGCCGACAGGATGATCCCCTGCCCGCCAAACCCGGAGAACCTGACCTCGCGTCTCATGACTGCGCCTCCTTTGGCTGCAGGCCCATCGCGGGCCGGTTGCGCCGTATGAGTTCGCCGACAACGTACATATCTTCCGGGATCGCTTCACCCTGTTCGAGCAGACGATCCCGTTTTGCTTTCAGGAGCGAGTGTGATTTGAGGAACTCAATCTGGTCGGCAACCTGCCGGAACTTGTTCCGGCGCCCGAAGTTCGTGGGGCACTGGACGAGGACTTCGATAAACGAGAACCCCGGGGTCTCAAGGCCGACTTTTATTGCTTTTTCAAGTTCCTTTACGTGGAACGAGGTCCAGCGGGAGACATAGTTTGCACCCGCTGCTATGGCGAGCTCCGAAAGATCGAATGCCGGCTCGGTGCACCCGTAGGGTGTCGTTGTCGATATGCAGCCCCGGGGCGTGGTCGGGCTGCCCTGCCCGCCGGTCATTCCGTAGATCTGGTTGTTCATGCAGACCACCGTAAGATCGATGTTCCGGCGGCAGGCGTGGATAAAGTGATTCCCGCCGATTGCGGCGAGATCCCCGTCCCCGGTGAAGACAACCACATGGAGTTTCGGGTTTGCCATCTTGACCCCGGTTGCAAAGGCAAGGGCCCGCCCGTGAGTCGTGTGAAGGGAATCGGTGACGATATACCCCGGTGCCCGTGATGAGCAGCCGATCCCGGACACAAAGACGGTATCCTCTTTTTTCCATCCCATTGAACTAACGGCGGCAAGAGTACAGTTGATGATCGTGCCGTTCCCGCAGCCGGCGCAGTAGATGTGGGGGAGCCGGTCCTGCCGGAACCAGTCCTCAAAGCTCATGCCCCGGCCTCCCATACTGCAAACAGTTCCGCTGGCGTGTGCAGTTCCCCGCCGAGTTTCGGGACCGAAGTCACCGTTACTTTCGTATGCCGTTCAATCTCCCGGGTGATCTGGCCGAGATTGAGTTCGGGCACGATGAACCGGCGGGCGTTTTTGAAAAGCGCGAGGGCGTGGGCCGGGAATGGCCAGACGGTACGGATCCGCAGGAAGCCGATTGTCTTGTCCGGGTGGTCGTGGATCACCTGCTGGACGGTGCGGACGGGTGCGCCATATGCGATGAAGACCTGCTCTGCATCAGGATTGATCAGATCGAAATCCGAGAGTTCCTGCGTCGCCGACTCGATCTTGTCAACGAGTCGCTGTACGAGTGCGGCGTGCAGCCCGGGGTTCGTCGCGCACGGGTAGCCCCGTTCGTCATGCGTGAGACCCGTGACGTGCGTCCCGTAGCCCTTTCCGAATTCAGGGAATCCTGGAATAAGATCTGCACCCGGTTTAAACGGAGGGGTGCCGGGTACAAAGGCCGGCCGTCCGGTGTGCTCCACGGCATCCGGCACGAGGATACGTTCCCGCATGTGCCCGATTACCTCATCAGCCATTAAAAAGACCGGCACCCGGTACTTATCGGCGAGGTTGAACGCCTTTGCCGTGAGGTCGTACATCTCCTGCACGCTTGCCGGGCAGAGCGCGATAATTGCATAATCGCCGTGCGACCCGAACCGGCACTGCATCATATCCCCCTGTGCCGCCATGGTGGGCTGGCCGGTGGATGGGCCGCCCCGCTGCACGTTCACGATCACGCAGGGTGTCTCGGTCATCGCCGCGTACCCGATATTCTCCATCATCAGGGAAAATCCCGGGCCGCTTGTCGCGGTCATCGCCCGGGCCCCGGTCCATGAGGCGCCGATCACGGAGGCAATACTCGCCAGTTCGTCCTCCATCTGGATAAAGACCCCGCCCCGTTTTGGGAGTTTTGCTGCCATATGCTCGGCGATCTCGGTCGAGGGGGTGATCGGGTACCCGCCAAAGAACCGGCACCCCGCCGCCAGCGCCCCTTCTGCGGAAGCAATATTTCCCTGCCAGAATTCAAGTCTCGACGTCAATATTCAATCGCCACCTTGTGCGGTTCGTACGGCTCTTCCTCCACCCAGTGGATGGCCTGGTCGGGACAGGTGAGCTGGCAGACCCCGCAGAGCTGCCGGCCGTACAGGTGCCGGAGCCGGCAGTTGGTGCAGCGCTCCGGGCGGTCGAGTTCCGGTACCACAATCCCCCGCAGGTTGGGGCGTTTCCCCTCCTTGAAAATCCTGTACGGACAGACCTTGGTACAAAGGTTGCAGCCTTTACATCGGGTCTCGTCTATGGCGAGTTTCATGTGATGTGTCCTATGTATGTAGCCGTTGAGCCGAAAAAAACCTATTCTTTATACGCATTCCGTTTTCTGGTCTGCGCCAAAAATTTTTCTCGCATTCTCCCGTACGGCTCCGAAAATATCATTTCCGTGTGCATCGATCCCGACCACGAGCGGGAGCCGGTTGAGTTCGATTACCCAGACAGCTTCGGCCATACCGAGATCGGGAAAATGTACGCCTTTTAAGGTCATGTGGGATGCGGCAAGCGCCGCACATCCCCCGGTGAAGGCGAAGTAGACGCCCCTTCCCCGGATCTGTTCTTTCACGGTGCCGTTCATGCCGCCTTTCCCGATCAGCGCCCGGATCCCCTGGTCAAACAGGAATCCTGAAAGGGCGTTCATCCGTGAGGAAGTGGTCGGCCCTGCAGCCACGATCCTGTTGTCTTTTACCACTGGTCCGCAGTGATAGATCACGGCCCCTTTTGGATCAAAGGGGATCCCCTCCTTCTGCATGCGGAGATGCGCCTCATCCCGTGCGGTGTAGACAATGCCCGAAAGTTCGACCCGGTCTCCCGCCCTGAGTGCGAGAATCTCATCACCGATCGGCGTGTGAATCTGCACGACTGTTCCGGTCACCATTTCACCTCCACGGTTGCATGCCGGTTTGCCCAGCACTGCACGTTCACGGCAACCGGCAGCGATGCGGTGTGGCAGGCTGCCGTTTTTACTTTGACGGCAAGTGCCGTGGTGCTCCCGCCAAGCCCCATCGGGCCGATCCCAAGCCGGTTCACTGCATCGCAGAGCTGTTGCTCGAATGGAGTCATCTGATCGATGGGCTGGAGCAGCGCCTCCTTTGCGAGCGCCGTGACACTGTCGAATGTCCCCCCGATCCCGACACCGAGTACGACCGGTGGGCAGGGCCGTCCTTCAGCAATCAGCATGGTCTCAAGAACGACTTCCTCAATTTTGTCTTTCTGTGACGGGAGGAGCATCACGACCCTTGAGACATTCTCGGCACCGGCGCCTTTGGGCAGAACCGTGACGGTAAACCGGTCGCCGGGTCTGACATGGATCGCCGGCATCCCAATCCCCGTATTATCTCCTGAATTGTGCCGGGTGAGGGGATCGACAACGTTTGGCCGCAGTGGGATATCCTGTGTCGCTTTGCGGATGCCGTCGGCGACTGCATCAAAAAGCAGGTCCGTGAACGGCACGTTTGGAGGAAGTGTGATGTAGACAACCGGGACACCAGTGTCCTGGCAGAGGGGCACGCCGAGCTGTTCAGCTGCGAGAATATTTTTTGTTATATTATCATATTCTCCCCGTGCCACCGCATGTGTTTCTGATGCGGCAGTTTTTGCTATTGCCTGTTTTACATCGGGAGGCAGGCAGATGACCGCCTCCTGCAAAGCGCTGTACGTTGCTTTTGCAACTGCCGCCCGCAGACCCTCCGGTTCTGTACACTGCATTTATCTATAGTTGAGCGGCGGAGAGGTTATATACTGTGCGAATGGCAGCAGCCGGCGTGATGATCCTGTCATACCCTGCCGTACCGGCTGAAACACTCTAAAAAAAAGAAAAGAAAGGGAAAAAATTATTTCTTGCCGCCTTTGTGTGCGCCACCCTTGTGGTCAGCACCCTTTGCGGCTTCTGCGCCCTTTGCCGGCTCTGCTTTTGCCGGTTCTGCCTTTGCGGGTCCTTTTCCACCCTTGTGTTCGGCACCCTTTGCGGCTTCTGCGCCCTTTGCCGGTTCTGCTGCTGCTGCCGCCGCTGCTGCGTCGGTCTCGGTTTCGGCCTTGACCGGTGCTGCGATCTTATCGCCGGCGATCTTCGGTGCTGCGACAATCCTCCCGCTCACCTTGATCGTGTGGACCTTGAGATGGGACGGGGTCGGGAGCTTGTGTGCCCCGTTCCTCATCGCCGCCTTGATCTTGTCCAGGTACTGGGGCGTGGAGAAGACCGTGAAGATCATCTGGCCGGCTTCGACCCGTGCTGCAGTCCCGACGGCCTTGCCGAATGCAAGGCGCATCCCTTCCGAGACGCGGTCTGCACCTGCGCCGGTTGCCTGCTTGTTCTCACGGAGCACGTGGTGCGGGAAGACACGGACCTTGAAGTGGAAGTTTGTCCTTCCGACATCCTTTAAGAGCTTCCTGTTGATCGAGATACGGGATGCCTCAAGGGCACTGTGCCGGATCTGACAGGTCTCTTCAACGATCAGATCAATCTCAGTCGGGAATTCCTGGGAAAGATTTCCCATTTCGAACTGTACGATCTTGTTGCCGGGAACCCCGCCCATGTACTCTCTCCGAGTATAGGCTTTCTTTGCAAGGTTCCTGTACATCTTTCCCGGTTTTCTTACCATCGCGTCCCTCTCCTAGTGTATGAATCGTAAAAGCAGGCACAAAAACACATATATGTCAAAGTTTTCGTGCCGGCACACTCTACAAACTGCTTTAATAAAATAGAGATTGAGCGTATTAAACCTTACTGGACGAGATCCGATTCCTCCCGAATCATATTGAGCAGGTGACGCCGGATCTGGCCAAACTCGTCACTCGTGCGCTCCCGGGGACGGGCACTCGGGATCGTGACGATCTCCTTGATCCTGCCTGGGCGCTGCGTGAGGACGACAATGCGATCTGCAAGGAATACTGCCTCGTCCACGCTGTGCGTGACAAAGACGACGGTCTTTTTGGTTTTCTCCCAAATCCCGAGCAGTTCATGCTGCATCCGGTTCCGCGTCTGGGCATCGAGGGCACCGAACGGTTCATCCATAAGAAGGATGGACGGCTCAATAGCGAGTGCCCGGGCCACAGCTACCCTCTGCCTCATGCCCCCGGAGAGCTCGTGGGGGTAACTGTGTTCAAACCCTTTGAGGCCGACCAGATCGAGGTACTTCTCCGCAGCCGCCAGCCGATCCGGTTTTTTCATCCCTTTTAATTCGAGGCCGAGCGCCACATTTTCCATAACCGTTCTCCACGGGTAGAGGGAATATTCCTGAAAGATCATTGCCATTTTAGGGCTGGGACGAGTGACCGGCTCCCCGTCAACAGATACCGATCCGGCAGATGCAGATTCAAGTCCGGCAATAATCCGGAGTACCGTTGTCTTGCCACAGCCCGATGGCCCGAGAATGCAGATGAACTCCTCGTTATTTACCGCGAGTGAGATATGGGAGAGTGCCTCAATTGTTTCCCCTTTTTCAGAGGTAAATGTCCGCGAGACATCATTGATGGTCAGTGTCATCGCTCCAGCCCCCTCCACCCGAAACAGCGTTTTTCAACTGCTTTGAATCCCAGATCGATCACAAGGCCGATCAGGCCGATCACGATAATGCCTGCGATGATCACGTTGATCTGCCCCAGATTGTAGGCATACATGATCAGGTACCCGAGACCAGAGGTCGGTCCCGGCAGGATCTCCGCTGCAACAACGCACATCCACGAGATCCCAAAGCCCACCCTGAGACCGGTCCAGATCGTAGGAGCAGCGCCCGGGAGAACAACTTTGGTGAGGATCTGGCGTTCGCTTGCCCCAAGCGTCGTACCCACTTCAATCCAGGTATTCTTGACCCCCCTTACTCCGTCGACGGTATTGAGCAGGATCGGGAAAACCGCGCCGATAAAGATGATGAACACGATGGAGACGATCCCGATCTTGAACCATGCCAGTGCGAGGGGCACCCATGCAAGGGGCGGCACCGGGCGGAGGATCTCGATAGTCACATCAAAAAAATCGTTCAGCACAGAGAACCGGCCCATGCCGATTCCCACGGGTATGGCGACTGCGGCTGCAAGGGTAAAACCGAGGACTACCCGTTCGATGCTCACAAGCGCATTGTCCACGAGGCTGCCCGTACCGAGGATATCTGAAAACGGGCTTAACAGTACCGGGATTACTGTTTCAAGTTTAGGCAGGAAAAAAGGGTTGTTGACGATAGTTGCCACGATCTCCCACCCGATGATGAGGAGGATGGGCAATATCAGTCCGAGACGCCGTGTCATTGTTCTTTACAGTAATGAGCGGCAATCCTCTTTTAAATCTTTACTTCAGTTACCGTAATGCCGCTGTTCTGCAAGGCGCTGCGGATCATGACATCCTGGATGGAGCCCTTGCCGGGTGCTGCAATCACAAGCGGTTTTCCAGCATCCGAGCGTGCCTTTGCCCATGCGGCAAAACTCTGCCAGTCCTCTGCGGGTGCGCCATTGGCAACCACAAGGCCGGAACCGAGGTTATCGATCGGGTAGGCGATGGTAATCGGGGTGCCCTGGTCGATCGCGTTGATTGCCGGCGGGACACCGACATAGGACAGCTGGATCGAGTTTGTGGCTGCAAGCTGCATCAGGTTGGGCCCGGCATTTGCCGGTACAAGGTTGACTGTGGCGACTTTCTGGCCGTTCACGATGAAGTCAGCGACGTCCGGCTTTGCCTTAGTCAGGTCTTCCGGTTTGAGGGTGATGCCATAGGTGTCATTGAAGTACTGCCAGTTCTTGACCGCAACAAAGAGTGCCGAGTGGTCGACGGCATTGAGATATCCGACCCCTACCGTACTCTGGATGGTTGCTGGTGTGGGCACGTTCTTTGAAGCGAGGATGGTAGTTGCGCTGGTGTACGGCTGGAAGTTGTAAAGAACGGCATCCTGGCTGGTACTGTTCGCGACATAGCCATTGACAGTCCCCAGATTAATGAGCGCCTGCACGAAATCCGAGGTACTGGCCTTCCATGAGTCCGACGGATTGTTCGAGAATTCGATGGTCGGCAGGGAGTTGTTGACCACGGTTACCGATGAGACACTCACGTTTCCGTAGGTGAAGTTCTGTCCGCCGGCCAGCCATTCCGCATCGATCGCAGCGGTTTCCTGCGGGTGGGTGTTGATGTACTGGGTTGCCGCAAGGTTGAGCGCGGAGAAGTCATTGACAAAGTCCGGGTTTGCGGCATAGAAGTCTTTTCTTACCACAAAGACGTTCTGCGGGTGGTCGCTCCATTCGCCTGCGGGCGGGAGGTCCTTGGAATAAACTGCGACATGGCCGATATTGCTCTCCACCCCGGCCTCGACAACCGGCTGCCAGGCAATGTACCCGTCAACCTGGCCGGTTGCAAGCAGGGACGGCATCGGGCCGACTCCGGCTGTTTCGAGTATTCCTACGGTTCCATTCGGGGCAGATGTCGATGGCACAGCGGTTGTGCCGCTGGTCGAAGTACCTGCAGACTGCGTGCAGCCGGCAGTGATCACGATAAGCACAAGGGCAAGTGCGACAAAGGCACCTGCCGTAATCCTCAGGATTTTCATGCCCCAGTGTTATTCGGTCAATAATAAAAAAGTGTTCTATTCGGGCAGAATATTTTCCTTTTTGGCTTTTTTTATCGATATTTATCTACAATCGGAGAAAATTTTCCCCTTTACTGTCCACATGCCCTGAAATCCCGGCCCGGTTTTCCGGTCTCGTCTGGACAATGCAGGAAATATTTTTCTATTTTTGACCCAATTGTGCTTATTATATGGCACATATGGACCCGATCGACCGGCTCATGCGCGCAGCCCTCATATCCGATGAGGAGTTTGTCGCAACCTTAAACGATCTGCTGAAAAATGATCTGCGGATCAGCGTCCGCGATCTCGCGGATCACTGCGGTATTGCCCAGAGCTCTCTCTACAAGATCCTTCACGGTACACGCTCGCCGAACCTCTCGACCCTGCGGGAGATCGTAAAGGCACTGCGCCAGTTCTACCACATCGGGGATGAGAACTTCATCGGCCTGATCGCTGCACGGCCGGTACTTGAGAGCGTTGAGGAACGCCTTGCTGATGTGGATGGCCACCACATGCGGGTCCGGGAATATCCTGTCCACACGATGGAAGATGCCATCGTCGCTGCCGTCCGTGCCGAACGGGAAGGGGCGATTGCCATTGTCTGTGCCCCGATCGTATCCAGTATCATCGAGCAGCTCGTCCATGTGCCGGTGGCAACCATCATCCCCCGCGAGTCGGTCCAGCGGGCGATCGAGCTTGCCGCCCGGAAGGCGTGGATTTAATCGATCCGCGCACAAATATGAGTGTAAGTAAAAGGGTACTCCTGAGGTGAACGGATGCGAACCGATGTAGTGAGGCTGGGACGTCTTTCTGGAGAGAGGACGGGGGAGATGATGCGTTTTCTCTCGTCGATGCGATCCGACCGCTGTATTGCCGATGCCGATGTGCTGGTGGATATCGCCCACGTGCTGATGCTCGAACGGCAGAAGATTATCGGCACCGATATCGCAAAGCAGCTCCTGCCGGCACTGCTCGAACTCAACAGCGAGGGAGTGCCCGAAGAGGTCTTTGACGACCGGTTCGAGGATGTCCATGCCGGTATCGAATCGCTCCTGATCGAGGCTGTCGGCCCCGATGTCGGCGGCCGCATGCACATGGGGAGGTCGCGAAACGATGAAGTGGCGACCTGCATCCGGATCAAGCTGCGCGAAGACCTGCTCAAGCAGATGGCTGCGCTCCTGAAAGTCCGGGAAGTGCTCATCGCCCTTGCCGAGACGCACCGGGAATCCGTTATGCCCGGTTTTACCCACATGCAGCACGCCCAGCCCACCACCCTTGCCCATCACCTCCTTGCCTACGAACAGCAGTTCTCCCGCGATTTCAACCGGCTGCGCGACGCGTATGTCCGGGTCAACCTCTGCCCGCTCGGCGCCGCCGCATTTGCATCCACCGGTTACCCCATCGACCGCGAGTATACCTCAAAACTGCTCGGGTTTGACGGCCTTGTCGAAAACACCATGGACGCAGTGGCGACACGGGACTTTGCGCTTGAAACCCTTGCCGATCTCTCCATCCTCATGGCGAACATAAGCCGGCTCTGCGAGGAACTGGTCATCTGGAGCACCTCGTTTGTGAAGTTCGTCTCGCTTGACGATGCGTTCTGCTCGACCTCGTCCATCATGCCGCAGAAAAAGAACCCGGATACCGCTGAGATCATGCGGGCGAAGACCGGGTCTGTCTTCGGGGCGTTTACGGGAGCGCTTATGACCGTCAAGGGGCTCCCCATGAGTTACAACCGCGACCTCCAGGAACTCACGCCCAACATCTGGCGCGGGATGCGGGACGCAAAAGAGAGCCTGCGGCTCCTCATCGACATGCTCTCCAGCGCAACCTTTGATACTGACCGGATGAAAGAGGAGGCCGGCAAAGGATTCTCAACGGCTACAGAGCTTGCCGATACGCTTGTGCGGGACTACGGCCTGCCATTCCGCACCGCTCACAATATCGTGGGGAGGTCTGTCCAGAAGGGCAGCCTGACGCTTGAGATCCTTGAGGAGTCGGCAAAGGAGCTCGACCTCGGGATCTCGCTTGCGGGTAAAGGGCTCACGCAGGACCAGATCGAGAAAGCGCTTGACGTGGCAAACTCGGTCGGTCTCCGGAAGGCGACCGGCGGGCCGGCACCGTTTGCGACCAAGATCGCCATCGCGGAATGCAAGAAGCAGCTGGATAAGGACTCCTCCCTCATCGATGAGCGGCTCGCAAAGATTGCAAAGGCAAAGGAAGACGTGCTTGCCGATGCACGGAGGTTGGTAGCATAAGCCCCACGTTTTCTGCAGGGGATCTCGTCTCCTGCACGTATGGCGGGAAGAGCCATTCGGGAACCTATATCACCGACCGCGACGGCATGGCGGTCGTAAAACTCTCAAGCGGGTACAATATCGGGGTGGAGAAGGCGTGCTGCACACTCGTCTCCCCTGCACCGGCCTCCTCTCCCCACGCAGCACCGGTCAGGCAGGACCTGAAACTGCCCGAGCTATCGATTATCTCTACCGGCGGTACCATTGCGAGCCGGATCGATTACCGGACCGGGGCGGTCACGAGCCAGTTCGACGCAGACGATATCCTGACCGCGATCCCGGCGCTCGCGGAGATCGGGCGGTACCGCACAAAGGTACTCTACACGATCCTTTCCGAGAACATGACACCGGCGATCTGGCAGGAACTCGCAAAGGCCGTGTATGACGAGATCAAACACGGCGTCACCGGGGTTATCGTCACCCATGGGACCGACACGATGGCCTACAGCGCGGCCGCCCTCAGTTTCATGCTTGACACCCCGGTCCCGGTCATCTTTGTCGGTTCACAGCGCTCGGCCGACCGCCCGTCAAGCGACAACGCGATGAACGGGGTCTGTGCAGCGGTGGCGGCAGAGAGCGATCTCGGCGAAGTTGCCGTTGTCATGCACGCGACGACAAACGACGATATCTGCGCCATCCACCGGGGCACGAGGGTGCGAAAGATGCACACCTCCCAGCGGGATGCATTCCGGAGCATCGGGATCCCGCCGGTCGGAACCGTTGATTACTCCACCCGGGCCGTTACTCTTACTGATGAAGCAGTACGGAGGGGCACACGAAAACTTGCCCTGCACGACAAGCTCGAGCCGCACTGCGCCCTCATCCAGTTCTACCCCGGGATGTCCCCCGATCTCCTGAAGACATACGAGGGATACAAAGGGCTCGTCCTTTCGGGAACCGGCCTCGGGCACGTGAGCACAGCGCTGATCCCCCCGGTAAAAAAACTGATCGCGGACGGGACGCAGGTCGTCATGACCTCGCAGTGCATGAACGGCCGGGTCTGCGACCGGGTCTACGATACGGGCCGGGACCTGCTTGCCGCAGGTGTGATCGAAGGCGGCGACATGCTGCCCGAAGTGGCGCTCGTCAAACAGATGTGGGTGCTCGGGAATGAACGCGACCCAAAAAAAGCGGCAGCGCTGATGACAACCGATCTCAAAGGCGAGTGCATGCGGAGGAGCGCCCATGGATTATAAGGCGGTCGGCCTCGTGGCCGGGATCGAGATCCACCAGCAGCTGGACACAAAAGAGAAACTCTTCTGCCACTGCCCGACCACGCTGCTCGATAATGCAGACCACACAGGTGAGTCCTTCCGGTACCTGCGTGCAACCGAGAGCGAGATGGGCGAGATCGACCGTGCCGCACAGGAAGAGATGAAGCGGGTACGGAAGTTCCAGTATTACACGTACAAATCCACGTGCCTTGTCGAGAACGATGAGGAGCCGCCCGCACCGCTCAACGATGAGGCGCTCACCCTCGGTCTTACGATTGCGAAGCTCTTCGGCATGACACCGATCCCGCAGATCCACGTGATGCGGAAACTCGTGATCGACGGCTCCAACACGAGCGGGTTCCAGCGCACCGCCCTTGTGGCGGTAAACGGCGCCCTTCCGAACAGCGGGAGCATCGAGACGCTCTGTATCGAGGAGGAGGCGGCGCAAAGGGTAAAGGATGATATCTTCTCGCTCGACCGGCTCGGTATCCCGCTTGTCGAGATCACGACCTCGCCCTGCATGCACACGCCCGAAGACGTCCAGCAGGTGGCCGAGTATATCGGGATGGTGCTCCGGTCGACCGGCTCGGTCAAGCGCGGCATCGGGACGATCCGGCAGGACGTGAACATTTCCATCCGTGATGGCGCCCGGGTCGAGATCAAGGGCGTGCAGGAACTTGACCTCATCGCGGAAGTCGTCCGGCGGGAAGTCCAGCGGCAGCAGAGCCTGCTTGAGATCCACGCGGAACTGATGAAACGCCACGCGAGTCTTGAGAATCCCCTGCAGATCGATGTCACAGACCTGTTCAAGGATACAAAATCAACCGTTCTTAAAAAGGCAAAGAAGATCCTCGCCCTTGTCCTGCCGGGATTTGCCGGCCTTGTCGGCCGCGAGATCCAGCCCGGCCGCCGGCTCGGGACCGAGATGTCGGACTACGCAAAGAAGTGCGGGGTCGGCGGCATCTTCCACACTGACGAACTGCCGGTTTACGGTGTCACCGCGGAAGAGGTCGCACGGCTCCGCGAGTTCGTCCACGCGGGCGAACAGGATGCCGTCATCCTCGTTTCAGGTGCAAACGAGAAACAGACTGGTTGCGCATGGAACCAGGTATATATGCGAGCAAAGGTCGCTCTCTCTGACAAGCCCGTGCCCGAAGAGACGCGGAAGATGCTCGAAGAGGGGAGCACCGCGTACATGCGCCCGCTCCCCGGGGCGGAACGTATGTACCCCGAGACCGATGTGCTGCCGGTCCGGATCGATGAGGCCCGCTGGAACGCGGTTGCTGTGCCGGAACTCCTGACCGTCAGGGCCGGGCGGTTCGAAAAAGATCTCGGCCTTGACCCGGCCATCGCCCGGCAGATGGCATTCTCCGAGCGCCTGCCTCTCTTCGAGCTGGCAATTGCCGGAGGGATCAAGGCAAACCTCGCGTCCCGCACGCTCCTTGCAACGATCAAGGAGATCCGCAGGGACGGAGCAGACACTGACAAGATTTCGGACGACGCGATCCTCGCGGTGCTCCACGCAGTTGGGAAAGACACGGTTGCAAAAGAAGCGATTCCGGAGATCCTCGTAGCCGTTGCAGGAGGAAGCACGGTCGAAGCGGCGATGCAGAAACTTGCCCCGACCGTGTCCCGCGATGAACTCGAAGCGGTGATAAAGAAGATTGTCGCTGACCGTAAGGAGTTCATCGTCCAGAAACAGAAAGGAGCGCTCGGGCCGCTGATGGGGGTTGTGATGCAGGAGGTCCGGGGGTCGGTGGACGGGAAGGTTGTCAGTGAACTTCTTAAAAAAGAGATAGAGAAAGTGGTTGGTGGGAAGTGAGGTTTTTCCTCATCATCTCCTGTTTTTGAGCATTCCCGCATTTTTTAATTTTCTCTGTTTCCACTTTTGGGATTTTTTAGAAGAACGTGCTCTTTGGGGCTAAAGCCCCCGCCGCACGGGCATCCCCTCATGTAAGATGTGAGGGAGATATTTCCAGTCTGTTGTTGACCTGTGACAATATAATGAGGGCTCCCCGCCTCAGGGCCTCTCCGAGGCACGGTGGGGCAAGTGGGTGTCCGGGTTTTTCTCCCTGATCCACCGCTGGGGCGAAGCCCCCATCTTCAAATTCCGGTTCTTGGATCTGCAAAATTCGGATTTTCCGAATTTTTCCAAAAATGTATGAGACAGCAGCTGAGGAGTTCCAAAAAAATTCAGGTCCCGCGCTAAAAATTCCGGAAAAAGATCGCATCAGCAACTGAAGATTTCAAAAAATGTTCGGGTCCCGAGCTGGCAATTCCAAAAAAAGAACGACCCGCGAGCTGAAGATTCTCAGAAAAGACCGGCATCGCCCGGCATACGGATCGGCCAAACTCACGAATGGTCATCATAAACACCGTCGGAGACTTCGCGAACTCTGCGCCCGTGCAGGAAAAAGTCCGGCCCGGGAGCTGAATATTTTAAAAAAAGATCGGATCAGTTGCTGAGGATTTTAGAAAATGATCGGGTCATGATCTGAGGATTCCGGAAAATCATCGGATCAGTTGCCGAAGATTTTCAAAAAAGATCGGGTCATGATCTGAGGATTTAGAAAAAACATCGGCACCGGATCGGAAAATTCTGGAAAAAGTCCGCTTTCTCCCGGAACAGTTTTTGGAAAAATCCGGATGCCCCTCCCAAAAGGGATCCCCCCACCCTCAGTGGGGGTTGACCTACCCCCCTTGGTTCGTACGCGGAAACCTCTGGAATTCCTGTGTTCCCGGGAAACTCCTGCAATCAGCAGAATGCCAACCGAACCGGGATATCATTAAGATTTCACCGACGAAAAATTATACAATGGTCAATAAGAAGCCCCCCTGGATGGCGATACGTTCGCACGTTGCCGACGCATCCCGGTGGTCGCGGGATGAACCGGTACACCCATCATGGATTGTCGGTGCAGCTCTCGGCATGGCGGTTCCGATGGCGGTCGGTGCAGCGACCGGCCAGGTACCTCTGGGCATGCTCGCATCGCTCGGGGGGCTTGCGTTAAGCGGCGTTGCAGCCCAGGGAACGCTCCGCCGGCAGAGTATACAATCCGGTTATGCACTCGTAGCCGGCGCTGCAGCGATCCTTGTCGGTTCCGCAATCGGCGGCCAGGCCTGGATAACCGGTGTGGCCATCGTTGTCACCACCATTCTTGCCGCCCTGATGGGTGGCGTAAGCCGGACTGCTGCGCGATACAGCAGCATGTTCATCATATTCGTCATCATCGGCTCAATTTTTGGCGGACCGGGTGCTGCAAGCCCGCTTGGCGTGACCTTCATTTTTCTGCTCGGCGCGATCTGGACAATATCCGTAACGCTCGCCGCATCGTATCTATTCCGGGCTGCGGGGTGGGAACGCATCCCCTCTCCCGGTACTATCGCCGATCGACAACTGGCACCGCCTTCCATACTGCGTCTGCTGCGTCACTGGCTCGCTTCACTGCACCATCTGGCCGGATGGCAGTACACCCTGCGTATCGGACTTTGCATGACTGCATGCGAGACCATAGCAGTTCTCTGGGGCCAGGCACAGTCGTACTGGATTGCAATCGTCGTCGCAATCGTCGTCCATCGCCGTTTCGGGGATACAATCTCCAGAGTATCCAAACGGGCAATAGGGACATTCGCCGGTGTTATCGCGGGAAGCCTGCTCCTGCTCTGGTCTCCCCCGGCCGGACTCCTGGTGCTGGTCGTCGCTGTACTGGCCGCATTACGCCCTCTGCTGAAAGTGCGCAACTATGCGTTGTATTCCGCTGTGATGACGCCGCTCGTCTTCATACTGCTTGAGTTCGGCAATCCCGTATCACCGGCAATAATCGCCTTCCGGCTCATCGACACCGCGATCGGGCTTTTCATTGCCATTGTTCTGGGCTACCTCATATGGCCTTCGCGGCACTCCAAAATCTCATTATCCGTGGGGGTGCATCGGCCCCCGTCATCATGATCCTGATTCCAGAACCCGAACGATCCGGCCTGGCCCGGCCGGACATAAAAAAAAAGTCCGATGAGGTTCGTGAAGATTCCGGAATCTTTGGCTCATGACCCGAACATTCCCGGAAAAGTGCGGCAAGGCCGGATGTTGCAATGATGGGGGCTGTCGCCCCCATACCCCCATGCGAGGAGTGCCGCCGCACCAAAAAGGGACGCCCCCGCGGCGGATCAAGTGAATAAATTTCCGGGAAAGATCGCTCCACCGAAAATCCCCTTCAACCGTTTGTCACACTATCGCAACTTGGGGATGCCCGTGCGGCGGGGGCGAAGCCCCCAAGAGCACGCTCTCCTGAAAAATTATGGCAGCGCCGGTAAAACCCCTGCACCCCTCCCTTATGATACCTTCCCGGGCCTGATGGGAGCACAGGAATGGCAGATCTCATGCATTTTCCCGGAAAAACCGGGTCGCGTTTTCCCGATCAGGAACCCCCGTTATTTTTCGGCCATATCTTCATTCCAGTCCATCCCGGCGTTCCGCTTGACCAATTGATCCTCCCCATTTTCACGGTCAAAAGAACGCGGCTAAATTGCACGGTTTTTTTCCGCTTAAAACGCCCTGTTTCAAAAAATACCCGATTAAAAGGATAATCGTGGAGAGGATTGGCACCATTTCCACTGGAGCCTTCCGACATCAGATCCGGCCCGGAAACTCTCCGTCGGAGAATAGATTATGGGAAAGGGCATGTCCGGCATCTTCCCCCCTTTATAAAGGGAGTCCTGTCCGATGGGTGGAGCGGCACACTACCGGGCGTGCGGGTTCGTATAATCATCCGGCCCCCACCATTCGAGTTCCTCCACGGAAAGGTCAAAGAGCCGGAGCCGTCTCCAGGCCCGCTCGTGCTGGGTGCGGAGCCAGATCTCTTTTGGGATCCATGGCGGGAACGGCAGGCTCCGGACTTCGCGGAGATCATCGGGAATCAGGTTTTCGTAGATCGTGTCCGGGTCGATCCGGTACCGGGTCAGCCGGACTCTCACGATGCTGGCGGCTCCCGGTTTGAAGATGAAAAGATCATACGCGAGATCCGGGTGCGAATTCTCCTGCCACCGGTATCCCATCCGCTCTGCGAATGTTTTTGCTTCGGCAATGGCTGCGACCGGTTTTCTTCCCCGCGTCATTTTTTAATGTGGGAGGCGATGGGTTGAAGAGTTTGCGGTTTGATGGGGCTGATGCCATTCGTCTTTTTTTTTGAAATTCTCAGCTGCTGATCTGCTCTTTTTCGGATAACAAACAGTACACTGTGATAAAAATAAGAAATCATATCATGGTCTGGAAACTGACGATAGCATATGGGAAAACTAGCAGACTTCCTGAAGAATCACAATATTTATTTTGAATTATGAGTATCATTTAAATTATATATTATCTCAGGAGAGGGGCAATGATCGATTTTATAATTACTGTTTCTGAATACGAGAGAGACGAACCAACAAAAGTGGTTTGGACTTGGATTAATGAGAAATTTCCAGATACTGAAGGTATTTGTTTTTATAAACATCCCAACTTAACAGCTCCGCCGGGTATCCGACCCGAATTAACAATAATAACTAAAAATTTTCAACCAATTGTCTTACTTTGCCCTCCACCAATGACACTTGAAGATATTACCTCGATCTGTGATGAAGAGTGGATCGTTGAGGGTAATCCTAGAGATTCACCATTCAAGCAAGCAGAAGATTTCGCGGTTGCACTGAATTACAAATTCGAAAAAGATCGAACACTTAGAGACCTGGTAAAAAAAGGTCAATATACACCGGTTTACGCTGTTGCATTTCCATTTATTTCTAAAATCGATTTCATTCATAAATTTCCAAATGTTGTAACTGATCAAATCGTGATTTGGGCTGATGAAGATATATCCCATTTAGTCCGGCCATTGAGTTCCCCACTGTCAGAAAACGAGTGGAATCATATTTTATCAATAACACAGGGTATAAGTCCATTAACTAACGGATCGGGTGTTATACCAAAGGAAACGCCAACTCTTGGGGAGGCCATTAGATATCTCGATCGATATATCGCTCTTCTTGATAAGCAACAAGAAAAAGCAGCATTACAAATCGCTCCGGGCCCCCAACGAATTAGGGGATTAGCAGGTACTGGAAAGACCGTAATTTTGGCTATGAAAGCAGCATTTATCCATCATCGATATCCAGACAAAAAAATTTTGTTCACGTTCAACACTCAAAGTCTCTATAACCAAATTCATAAATTGATTACGTTATTCTATAAAGCGAATAGCGAATCTGATCCGGATTGGAATTTTTTACATGTACGTCATGCATGGGGAGGACAAAATAAAGCTGGAGTTTATTTCGACACATGCTCGCAGCTTGGTATCGAGCCCTTCCGATTACCCACTGCAAAATTCCTCAATAAAAATGACCCCTTTCGAGCATGTTGCCAACATGTATTGAATGCAAATTTAACTAATCCAATTCTCCCGCAATATGACTATATCCTCATGGATGAAGCACAAGATTTCCCTGCTGAATTTTATAGAGTACTTTACCTTCTTTCTGAAGAACCCCATCAGATTTATTGGGCTTATGATGATCTCCAAAGCTTGTTCGCGGTTGAAGTGCCAACACCAGAAGAACTCTTCGGAAAAGATGAATTAGGAAAACCTCTTGTCACACTTGATGGTGAACCTTATGGTGGATCTATTGAGAAAGATATTATTTTATATCGTTCCTATCGTTGCCCTCATGAGGTTCTAATGCTCGCTCATGCTTTGGGACTTGGTTTATATGCAGATAGATGTGTTCAAATGCTTACCAACAAAGGGTCGTGGGAGGCTCTTGGATATATTGTGGAAGAGGGAGAACTTGAGAAAGGAAATAAAATAGTTATTCGCCGTCCTGAGGAATACAGTCCCAATCCCATAACGTCATTGTATAAAGGAAAACAGGATGTAATTCAAGTTGAAATATTTGATGATCATGAAAGTGAACTAAATTGGATCGCAGAGTCGATCTATTTTGATATCAATACCGAAAATGTTCTCCCAGAACACATTATTGTAATCTGTTTGGATGCAGTTAAAATGAGGAGATATCTCCTCCCACTTCAAAAGAAATTAATGGATTTTGAAATATTATCTTCGATCCCAGGTGTAACGGATAGCAGTTCTGCATTCGGTGAACCGGGACGAGTCACCCTTTCTACGGTATTTCGAGCTAAAGGAAACGAGTCATATGTAGTTTATATATTTAGTTTTGAAATGGTTTATGATTACGTCGAAGCTCTTCAAAACCGAAATCGTGCGTTTACTGCAATTTCAAGATCGAAAGCATGGGTACGAATTTCGGGTGTTGGACCAGGAATGAAAAAAGCCAAAGAAGAAATTGAAAAAATTAGATATGACAAACCGAGATTCAAATTTATTTTCCCCGATCCAGAAACCATAAGAAATCTTAGTGCTGAGACAGATGTTCGTCGTCGTGAGTATAAAAAAGTTCGAGACTCTTTCAAAAAGATTTTTGAATCAGTGAAAAATGTAGAAATAATCGATGCTTTACGCGATAAAGATCCAGAATTAATAAAACAAATGGAGAGATTGATCTCCGAGGCGAATAAGCGTGAGGTTAAGTGACACTTTCCATTCTATGAGATCTACCCATGATGACTGGAATGAGATTCTCACGAATCCTTCATATTTCAGCAAAAATCACAGAATCTCATGGTATGGGCGCGAAGAGAAGCATCGTTCTCCCGTTCTAGTTCGTAGATCCTATGTCGCAGATCAAATTAAAAAATGCCAATATACTTTGAAGATTCTCAATGACGATTCAATAATTCAAATTTACTATGAGTATGAAAGAGATGATAGCACTCTCATTTTTGCCAAACTTAGTTATTTTAATTCAGGAATTGCGGATATCTCCGAATTAGAAGAATCAATTGATCTATCAGAGACTTCTGCTTCAGTTGTCGAACTACTGCCAAAGTTTATTGAAAATATCACATCTGATGTAGATGATCCTCTAGTACCTTGGATACGAATTGATTACGATCCCAAGGCATCAACTAGTCCACTTCATCATGCATGTCACATGCATATAGGTTTATTTCAACACGCTCGCATCCCATTATCTCGTGTTCCGACCCCACGGCAGTTCATCGAATTTATAATTACACTATGCTATCCTGAAGATTATCGAATGAAAAGACTTGATTCCGATGGAAAGCCTCTTGATATTAAAAAAATTTGTTCATTCAATGATGACACTTTTGAAAAAATTGAAAATGTACTTTACGACATCATTCCACATTTTCATATTCCTACAAAAAAATAAGCATAAATGAATCTTAATTCCTATCACTAAAAATCAATAATTTTTGTTTTTTTCACAGTTAACAGTGTATTAAAGAGGAGTTTCCCGCTTGCTGCCTTACCGGATGAAACGGTCCGTCATATCATGCCCGCGAATTTCTTTCGGTAGTTCTCTTTTTTTTCCGTTGTCAGGCGATCGGTAACATCAAGGAGTGCTGCATTGAATGATTCGGCGGTAGAGATGAGTGAGACCACATCATCGCGGATCGGTGCAGATGTGACATAATACTGTTTGTCAATCCTTTCGGTCTTGGCATGTTCAAGATCGGTATTGTCAATGGCAAAGACTTCCTTAAGCAGGATGATCGCTGCGGTGTGATTCTCGCACTTGATTCCCGTGGCAAAGAAGAGAGCGAGGACCGAGTAGTACATGCTGTAGTAGGCCATGGATACGGATTGTTCGAAGAGATCATTTTCAAGCAGCAGCCGGGCTGACGTGAGATGGCTCTCGGATTTCCTCGTATATGCGATCTTCATCTCATCGCTGGGTGCCACGATCTGGAGTGCGCCCTCCTTATGCAGTTTCTGCAAAAAACCCTGTCTTGTCAAAATACACCTCGATACCACGGATGATGACATGATCTTTCATTATTTCCCGGATAAGCAGGTCCCGGGTATCGAACACCCCGGTTTTCACGCTGATCCGCGAATGTTTCTGTTCGAGCAGGGTTTTCCCTGCGGAATCGGTTGCGTCGATATAGATGTCGATATCGCTGTCCTTTGTTGCCGTTCCCTTTGCATAACTTCCGTACAACACGACAAGCGGAAGTTCCGGCATCAAATGAACCGTCCTGAAAATCCCCCGCAGGACAGGATATTTCGCAACGACGAACGTCTGTTTGTAGATCTCAGCGATCATTGCAGCATTCCTGGCCTCAATGGTCCGCTTAAGATAGTATACCTTGTTTTTTCCTTCAGAGCGGCAATCAACAATATTATCCACGGTGAGATCCCGGAGTCTTCGCTGGACGGTGACATGATTATTCTTGAGCTGATCGGCGATAGCTCGCGGATGGAGATCTTCCTTGAGGAGGAGGGCAACAATTTCATTGGTTAAATTTTGTTCCACATGGTTCATTTTTGAACCAATTCCGAATAAGCATTGCGGTTGAACCCTAATCAGACAACCCGCATACAAGAGAGCGTAATGGAATTATTCAAAAAAAGTATTTTAAAAATCAGTCATAACCCTGAACTGGTCAATCTCTTCCCGGTTGAGCTGGTCCAGGAACTCGTCGGTTGCGTGCTCGATGTCCTTGCTCGCAGTAATACCGCGGCCGACCACGAGAATATCTGCGCCTGCCTTTAAGGCGTCTTTGACGACTTCGACACGGATACCGCCGGCAGTTGCAACCAGCAGTTTCCCGCCTGCTGCCTTCTTCATCGCCGGGATGTCTCCCCATGCGTGGGCGGTCTCCTCGGTGTCGATTGCACGGTGGAGCTCGACGATGTCAGGCTTCACTTTGAGCTTCTCGATGAGCTTTGCCGGGTTCTGCACGTTTAACATATCGATGATCGAGTAGATACCGACCTTGCGGGCTTCTGCAACCGCCTTCTCAATGGTGGATGTCGGGGCAAGGCCTGATACGACGACTGCATCGGCGGTCGCATCGGCTGCCATACGGGCTTCGAGGTTGCCGGTGTCGAGGATCTTCATGTCCGCGATGATGAACGCATTGGGCCTGAGCTTCCTTATCTCGCCGATGACGCCGAGGCCGAACTTCTTGATGAGCGGGGTTCCTGCCTCGATGATCACGTGGTCGTTCTGCGGCACTTCCTTTAAGACCTGGGCGACCTTGCCCATGTCCACGAGGTCCATCGCGACCTGCAGGTACGGCGGGTCCCAGAGCCGGGTGACCTTGAATCCCATGATACCGTGGGCTGCACGGTCTTTCTCGTACACGAGCGTCTTTTGGTCCGGGAACTTGTCGAGCGCCCGGTGGATGGCAAGCTTCGTCGCGCCGTAGTTGTACCGGTAGATCTTGTTGTAGTCCTTTGCATCCGGGTGGACGAACGCGGACACCATGATAACTACGCTCTCGATGTCGAGCCCCTTGAACGCATCCTCCTCAACACAGTCTGCGACCGCCTTTGCAACCGCAGCCTGCACGGGGCCGAACATCTCGTTGACCTGGGTCATGTCCTTTAACGTGACCTTCGGGATAACGATAGTGGCCGGCTTCGTGAGCAGGTTCGGGCGGACAACCGCAAGAAGGGGCGTGTGCCCCATGGACAGCTGCGAGATCGAGTTTGCAAATGCTGAACCGACAGGACCTTCCTTATCTCCCATCAACAGGTCGATATGCGCCAGTTCCGCGCCATCGCCTATGAGTGCTTCTCCGACAAGATACATTCTAATCCTTTATCTCCTGTTAGATATGTGACCGTCAACCATGATAAGATTACGCGGGGCGCCCCGGCCGCCCGCCGTTCACACCAGCAGTTGTCCCGAGAAGACATGCACCGCGTGCCCGCCGATGTGTACCCGGTTGCCGTTGATGGTGACCCTGACTGTCCCGCCCCGTAAAGAACACTGAAACCCGGAGAGTTCGGTCTTGTGGAGTTTCTCCCCCCAGTACGGCCCGAGGCAGCAGTGCGCGGAACCGGTCACCGGATCCTCCGGGACGCCCACGGACGGGGCAAAGAACCGGGAGACAAAATCAAAATCAGGGAGATCGGAAGCCGCAGTCACGATGATCCCCCGGGCAGGGATAGCCGCGAGGGCGGCCATATCGGGCTCGCAGTCGCAGACATCGGCAGCGGCGGGAAGTTCCACGAGCAGGTCGAACCGGTTCTTCCCGGTAAAAACGGGCGTTGCCCCGAGTGCCCGGTCAAGACCGGGGACCGGTGGGATGGCATGGGCAGGCTCGGCAGGAAAATCAAGGGTGATCAAGTCCCCGTGCTCGCGGGCGACAAGCGTCCCCGAGAGCGTCTCAAACGATACGGGCAAACCCTGGGGGACTCTCGCAGTCTTCCAGAGCACAAATGCCGCGGCAAGTGCTGCATGGCCGCAGAGTTCCACTTCTTTTGCCGGGGTAAACCAGCGCAGGTTCCAGATACCGGAACCGGGATGGAGAAACGCAGTTTCCGAATGGTTTAGTTCAGCGGCGACCTGCTGCATCCACCCGGGATCGGCCGGGCCATCCATGACACAGACCCCGGCAGGGTTCCCGCGGAAGGGGTGGCCGGTGAAGGCATCGACAACGTGCAGTTCGTGACCCATAACAGTGGATTGGTATGCCGGTCGATAAAAATTATGGCAGATATTGAAACGATGTCTCCCCGCCTCAGGGCCCTTTCGGGGCTCGGCGGGGCAAGGGATTTTTTCTTATTCGTCACTGATCCACCGCGGGGGCGTCCCTTCGGGAGCGGTGGAATCCATCGTTCCTGTGAGAGAAATGCATGTGTCTACATTACATCTCAAACAATTTCTTAGAAAAACACTCAAAATTTGAGGTCTTACCGGCTCGCTCCGCTCACAAAAACAGTCTTACGAGAAAACGTGGGGTTGGTGAGATTTGAACTCACGATCGACGGGTCTCTCCGACATGCATCAGTGCTCCAACGGGTCATCATCGAATCAACTCAGGAGACCCATTGTTCATCATCTGCGAGCACGAAAGAACGCAAAGACCGCTGGAGCCCGTCGCCATTCCGGGCTTGGCCACAACCCCGCCCTTCATACAGCGTGAATATGCCACAGCTGACTGTACAAGATCGTGCTGACGAAATTTAATTGTTTTCCTTTACCGGTCGTTTTTCCCCATGTTCCGCACGCCGGCGGCCGGGCCCCCTTCGGTGCACAGGGCATCCCGCAATTTTGCGTACAAAAATCAGCCCGGGCCCCCGGTCATATCATCAGTAGTGATATATCCTGTGATTACTCCATATTTTACGATGGACAAGGGCAGTTATACGTGCGGGACTTCGGAATTCCCCCTGCTGGGAATGACGATGGGTGAGATGATCGACCACATCGCGGCAAAATACCCCGAGAACGAGGCGATAGTCTCCGTCCACCAGAACCTCCGCTGGACGTACCGGGAGTTCCAGGCAAAAGTTAACGAGGTCAGCCGGGCGCTCATGGGCCTTGGCGTGGAAAAAGGCGACCGGGTCGGTATCTGGGCGATGAACCATGCCGAGTGGATCGTCGTGCAGTTTGCGACCGCCAAGATCGGGGCGATCATGGTCAACATCAACCCCGCCTACCGCACGTACGAGCTCGAGTATGTCCTCAAGCAGGCCGAGATCCAGACCCTTCTCCTGCAGGGGCGGTTCAAGACCTCGGATTATGTCGGTATGTTCTACGAGGCCTGCCCCGAGGCTTACGAACAGAAACCGGGAAAAATTTCAAGCGAAAAGTTCCCGTTCCTAAAAAACGTCGTCTTCATCGGCAACATCCCGTACAACGGTATGTACACCTGGGATGAATTCCTGGAAAAGGCAGAAGACATCACGATGGACGAGCTCATCGAACGGGGAGAAGCCCTCTCCTTTGACGACCCCATCAACATCCAGTACACGAGCGGCACGACGGGGTTCCCGAAGGGTGTTGTCCTCACCCACCACAGCGTCTTAAACAACGGCTATATCATTGGCGAGGGTATGGGTTTTACCGAGAAAGACCGGCTCTGCATCCCTGTCCCGTTCTACCACTGCTTCGGCATGGTCCTCTCCAACATGGCCTCCGCCACCCACGGGACGACCATGGTTTTGCCCTGTCCCACGTTCGATGCCGAGGAAGTCTTAAAGACCATCGAGAAGGAACGCTGCACCGCGGTCCACGGCGTCCCCACGATGTTTATCGCCGAACTCTCCCTCCCCAGCTTCCCCAAATACAACCTCAAGTCCCTCCGGACCGGCATCATGGCCGGCTCGCCCTGCCCGATTGAAGTGATGAAACAGGTCAACCAGAAGATGAACATGCGGGACATCGTGATCGTGTACGGCCAGACCGAGACTTCGCCCGGCGTCACGATGACTACGACAAAAGACCCGCTTGAGCGGCGCGTCACCACCATCGGGAAAGCGTTTCCCCATACCGAACTCAAGATTGTCGACCCGAAAACCGGCAAGATCGTCCCGATGGGAGAGATCGGGGAGATCTGCGCCCGCGGCTACTGCGTGATGAAGTGCTATTACAACAACCCGTCGGCCACCCACGCGACGCTCGACAAAGACCACTGGAACCACACCGGCGACCTCGCCACGATGGACGAGGAAGGCTATTTCCGGGTCGTGGGCCGGTTAAAGGACATGGTAATCCGGGGCGGCGAGAACATATACCCCCGTGAGATCGAGGAGTTCCTGCATCACCACGAGAAGATATCCGATGTGTACGTGGTCGGCGTGCCGGATATCAAGTACGGCGAGGAACTCTGCGCATGGGTGAAGGTAAAGGATGGCCAGACGCTCACCGAGGACGAGGTCAGGAATTTCTGCAAAGGAAAGATCGCCCACTTCAAGATCCCCCGGTATGTCATGTTCGTGAATGATTTCCCCATCAATATCTCCGGCAAGATCCAGAAGTACCTGATGCGGGAGGAATCGATAAAGAAACTCGGGCTTGAGGCAGCGGAAAATATCAAGACTGCGTAATTTTTCAATGGTTTTTTGGTTCTATAGCAATTGCAATTCATAAGTTCTCTCTTCTTGGGATTACATATTTTTTTATTTTTATCTAGAGTCTCAAACAAAAATATATATTTATGGGGTTAGCGAAAGTACATACATCGATCCAGAGCGGCCCGGGAAATCACCCGGGCAGAATATTATCCGACCCCGGTAGTCGGGGATGCGGATTATCGATCCGACATCCTCTGCACCGTGAGAGATCTTCTGTTTCCCGCCGGAAGATACCTGGGTACATCTGCCGAGGGAAAACGTCAAAAGACCTTTAATTCAGGAGAGAAGATCATCAATGCCGCCCCGCAGCAGGAAAAACACACAGTACCAGGTACTGTGTGTCGATGACGAAGCCCCGCTTCTGGATATTTGTGCGATTTTCCTTGAAAAATCCGGAGATTTCAGGGTAACAACTGCACTGAGTGCAGCGGACGGGCTGAAGTTGCTGGAAAAAAACTCGTTCGATGCCATTGTCTCCGATTACCAGATGCCTGGTACAGACGGCATCCAGTTCCTTGCCGAAGTGAGGAAGCGCCTTGGAGAGATTCCTTTTATTTTATTTACCGGCCGGGGGAGAGAAGAAGTTGCTATCCTCGCGATCGATAACGGAGCCGACTTCTATGTCCAGAAAGGTGGAGAAACGAAGGCGCAATTTGCCGAGCTTGCCCACAAGATCCGGACTGCAATAACGCGGCGGAATGCCGAGAACCGGATCTCTGAATCGGAAGAATTCCTGCGAACGGTAATCACGGATGCAAAAGAGGGGATCATCGTGTACGACAGGGAACTGCGGTTCACGCTCTGGAACCGGTTCATGGAAGAGCTCACGGGCCTCAAAGCAGCAGATGTGCTGGGAAAAAGTGCGCTGCAACTATTTCCATTCTATAAGAAAAACGGGATCGATCTTATACTGAACCATGCTCTGGCAGGCACTGCCGGGGAGTCATCGGACTGGGAATTTTTTATCTCATCCACGGGTCATAAAGGGTGGGTCAAAAGTGTGTATTCGCCAAATTATGATTCCCATGGCACGATCATCGGGGTAATCGGGATTGTCCGGGACGTTACCGAAAGAAAACAGGTAACGGAGGCATTGCGGGAAAGCGAAAAGCGGTACCGCGACCTGTTCGATCTCACAAAAGCCGTCATGCTCATCGTTGATCCGGGAACCGGCAGCATCGCGGATGCAAACCTTGCTGCCGGCCGATACTACGGTTACAGCCCCGGGGAGTTTTCCCGGATTGCGATCACGGATATAACCGCCGCAGAACCGGTAATTACGAAGAAGTCCCTGTCGTGCGCACCTGAAGCGCAGGGAACACTCTTCAACGTCAGGCACCGGAAAAAGAACGGGGAACTTCGTGATGTAATAGTGTTCAGTACTCCACTATCGGTCGGGGGGAAAAAATTTTTCCACCTGATTATTCAGGACGTGACAGAACGCGTGCTGGCAGAAGATGCCCTCAGGCAGGCTCATATGAAGATCAACTCGCTCTCCGGCATCACCCGGCAGGATCTCAAAGAATCGCCTGAGTCGCTGCAGGACAACCTCGCCTTCCCCGAAACCAAGCAATCCGATCTATCACTCAATGAATGCGCCGGGGAGATCTCAGGAAGGGGTGAATAATGGCCTCATCAATCCGGATTCTCTGCGTTGATGATGAAGCCACGTTTCTTGATATAAGCACACTGTTTCTCGAAAAATCCGGAGATTTTGACGTGACCACTGCCCAGAGTGCTTCTGAGGCAATTCAGTTGCTGGAAAAGAACAATTTCGATGCCATTATCTCCGATTACCAGATGCCCGGCATGGACGGCATCCAGTTCCTTGTCGAAGTGAGGACTCGGTTTGGACCGATTCCTTTCATTTTGTTCACAGGACGGGGAAGAGAGGAAGTGGTTATTCTCGCGATCGACAAGGGGGCCGACTCCTATGTCCAGAAAGGCGGGGAAACAAAATCGCAGTTTGCCGAGCTTGCGCACAAAATCCGGATGGCGGTTCAGCGACGAATCAGTGAGAACCAGAAAGAAGAATCCCAGGAAATCCTGAAAAACGTTATGGCCGATGCAAAAGAGGGAATCATCGGGTGTGACAGGGATCTGCGATTCACACTCTGGAACCGGTTCATGGAAGATCTCACCGGCCTCAAGGCAGCAGATGTGATGGGAAAGGATGTGTTCGATCTGTTTCCTTTCATTAAGGAAACAGGGAACGATGTGCTGATAAAAAAAGCACAGTCTGGAATAATTGCAGAATCGTCCGATTTTGAGTTCTTCATACATTCAACCGGAAAAAAAGGGTGGGCAAAGGGCATATACTCCCCAAACTACGATGCCCATGGCATGATTATTGGTATCCTGGCAATCATCCATGACGTTACCGAGAAAAAACAGGCAGGGGAGTTATTGCGGGAGAGCGAGGAGCGGCACCGGAAGATATATGAGAACAGTCCCGTTGGTATGACCCTTGTCACACCTGATTACCGGTTTTTCTCGGTCAACCCGGCATGGGTGGCTATGACCGGCTATTCAGAAAAAGAACTGCTGAAAATGTCTTTTAAGGACATCACGCACCCGGATCATCTTCCCGGTGATCTGCAGAAGATGGAGGAGCTGGCGGCAGATAAGATTCCGGTATTACATACAGAAAAGAGGTATATCCGGAAAGACGGCAGCATTCTCTGGGGATTGCTCCGGGTCAGTACGATCCGCGATGAAAAGGGCACAATACTGTACTTTGCTTCCCAGATCGAGGATATATCCGAACGCAAACTGACTGGTGAAGCACTCCGCAATGCGAACAAAAAGCTCAACCTGCTCTCCAGCATCACGCGCCATGATATCAACAACCAGCTCACCGTAATGGATGGGTATGTCACCCTCATGGAAGAAGAGTCGCAGGATCCCACATCCGCTGACCGGCTCAAAAAAATTGCCAATGCCATTCAACGCATAAATTCCATGATACAGTTTACCAAGGAATATGAGTCTATCGGTGTCAAAGCCCCTGTATGGCAGGACTGCCGCACGATCGTGGAGACTGCGGCACAGCAGGCCCCTCTCGGCCAGGTCACGGTAGAAAACAATATTCCTGTCGGAGCAGAAATGTTCGCCGATCCCCTGATCGTCAAGGTTTTCTTTAACCTCATGGATAACGCTGTGCGGTATGGCGGAAAGATCTCCAGGATCCGGTTCTCTGTGGAGGGACAGAACAGCGATTATATCGTGGTGTGCGAAGATGATGGCGACGGTGTCCTTCTAGGAGAGAAAGAACGGATATTTGACCAGGGATTTGGCAGGAACACGGGTATGGGACTGTTCCTGGCTCGGGAAATTATCAGTATGACCGGCATCACCATCCGGGAAACCGGCGAACCGGGGAGAGGCGCACGGTTCGAGTTGACGATTCCACCTGGTTCATTCCGTACAACGACAACGGATGCTGGTTATACGCTTCTCTGAGGGGTTTTTCGTCGCTTTCCTTTGCAGTATGTTTATATTTTGCACTACCAGAAGATCCGATCAGGGTTTTTCTCTCTTTTGTCTTTACTGCAACCTTTGCTTTCGGGGTTGATAAATTTCTGAACCCGATCTATAACAAATCTGACTAATAAATACATAAAATCCCCGTCGCTGTAACACTTTTTTAACCGGATACACTGTTCCCGTTTTTCTTCCCCCGGGCAAGAGAGGCAAAAATCCCGATCACGCACATGATCGTGAAGATGACAAATGCCCAGTGCAGGCTTGTCGTGAACTGCGGGTAATACGCGGGCGTGATCTCCACCTGGCCGATGATGATGGCAAAGAGCATCATCGCAATGCCCATGGAGAGCATCTGCCCCAGGAGCCGCATTGTCCCGTTGAGGCCGGATGCGACCCCGTAATACTTCTTCTCCACGGCACTCATGATCGCGTTCGTGTTCGGGGACGAGAAGAGCCCAAACCCGAGGCCGAGGATCATGAGCACCATGATGATGTACCAGAGCGGGGTCATTTCAGTCAGGAAAATCAAGAGGAAAAGTCCGAGCGCGGTAAATCCCATCCCGACCGACGATATGATCTGTGAATCGTACCGGTCCGAGAGCCGGCCGGCAAACGGCGATACGATCATCTGGACAAACGGGGCCGCGACGATGATAAAACCTGCATACTCCGCTGAAAACCCCTTGGTGTACTGGAGGTCAAGGCTGAGCAGGAACGCAACCGCATACGTGGCGGAATAGTTGATCAGTGCGGCGATATTCGAGAAAGCGAAGATCCGGCTCTTGAAGAAGAGCTGCATGTTCAGGACCGGATATGTCAGCCGCTGCTCGTACCAGATAAAAACGCCGATCAGAACGACCCCGGTAACCAGAAGGATGCCCCCTGTGATGTCAGGGAGCACGGAGAACCCGTACATGATCGCGACAAGCGCAACGCTGTAGAGCAGCGATCCCGAAATATCAAATTTCTCACCGGTGCATTCCGCCCACTCACCTTTGAGTTTCCAGAGGATGAGGATCGCGGCAGCGATCGCGATGGGCACGTTGATGTAGAAGATGCTCCGCCACCCGAAGACCTCGGTGAGGATTCCGCCGAAAAACGGCCCGAGGGTGAGTCCCAGGTACACGGCCGAAATATACAGCCCGAGCGCTTTACCCCGCTCACCCGGGGGATACACCGCTGTCAGGATCGCAAGCGACGTACCGAAGATCATCGCAGCGCCGATCCCCTGTATTACCCGGATGCTGATCATCTGCTGCTCGGTCACGACCATGGTCATAACGAGCGATGCGGCACCAAACAGGCAGATACCGGAGAGGAAGATCTTTTTCCTCCCGTATATGTCAGCAAGTTTCCCGAACGGGACAAGGAACAGGGCGGAAGCAAGGATATACGCGGTCGCGACCCAGGAAAGGGCGATCGCGTCCATGTGGAACGCGGTGCCGATCGTGGGTAGCGCGATATTTACTGCCGATCCGTCAAACGGCGTGAGAAAACCGGCAAGGATCGCGATCAGGAGGACAATGCGTTTTTCCGTTGCGGTGACCGGCAGGGCAGGTACGCGGCAGATCGCCGGATCCTGACGGCCGGCATCGCTGCTGGCAGGGACTTCCGCAGACATGATATACTCCCGGTGAAATCAGGGAACAAGTAATGTTTTTTTAGAAATTATTACGTGAACGGGCGGACCGGCAGGACACCGGCACCCGTTGTTCCGGAGGTATCCGGCGGCGGACTGTTCTTTTCGCTCCGGCCGGAACTGCTCCGTTATATCACACCGAACCATGCGATATATGACACGACCACCATCACGACAACAAGCCCGATCAGGATCTTGTACCCGCACTTGTCGCAGATACCAAGATACGAGGGATGGCAGTCGTGGCAGTACTCTGATTTGCAGACCTTACAGGTCGTATTGTGGGTATGATCCGGGTGGTTCTCGCAAGTAGTCATAATTCAATTGTTCGGTGCGAAACGGTAAAGAAGTGTCGGATGAGGGGCTGGCCGTTCAGGGGCAGTCTACTCCCGGATCAGGTCCGCGATGAGACGGGAGACCCGGGCCTGTGCTTCGTTTGTCGCAGCTTCGTCCCGTTCGACAGAGAGGGTGAGGATGTCACCCTCGCTTGATCCTGCCGGAAGGAGCGCAGAGGGGATATTAAGCCGGAGATTTTCCTCTCCCGGGATGACAATGACGGTGATGGTCTCCCCGATACGATCGATAACGGCCTTCATGGACAACCGATCCGTTCACACGGGTGCCTGTGCCCGTCGAACAAGGCCGGTGGCCGCGTGTGCGGCGTTTTCGAGGATATCCGCCTCGCCCGGGATCTCATGGTCGAGCATCAGCACCCGGCCGTTGCAGATCGTGGTCTCCACGGCAGCCCCGTTACAGGCATACACAAGGTTGGAGGCGGCGTTATGGAGCGGCGTGTTGCACGGCGTCCTGGTTGAGACAAGGATAATATCGGCAGGCGCCCCGGCAGCAAGGGTGCCGGTGCCAAAGCCCAGTGCCTTTGCCCCGTTTGTGGTCGCCATCGCAAGCGCTGCCGGTGCCGGGAGCACGGTCGGATCGTTCCAGAAGAACTTCTGGAGGAGGGCGGCGATCTTTACCTCTTCGAACATGTCAAGGTTGTTGTTCGATGCGCACCCGTCCGTCCCGAGACAGACGTTTGCCCCGGCGCTCGCAAGCTGCGGGTACGGCATCGCCCGGTGGGTGGCAAGTTTCATGTTGCTTGCCGGGTTGTGGGCGACATGTACCCCCCTTTTGCCGAGGAGCGTACATTCCGCGTCGTCCAGCCAGCACCCGTGCGCCGCGATGGTCCGGGGGGTCAGGATACCGCATTCGTCCAGCAGGGCGGCCGGACGTTTCCCGTGCTGCGAGACGCAGTCGTTTACTTCTTTTTGTGTTTCCGAGAGATGAATATGGATAGGGATCTGCTGCTCCTTTGCAAACTCCGCGCACCATTTCAACCCTTCGGGCGAGACCGTGTAGGGGGCATGCGGGCCGGCCGCGGCGCGTATCCTCGGGTTGTCCATCTTTTTTATGTGGGCGGCGAGCGCTTCGGTCGCTTTGCACTCGTGCTCCCGTTTTTCTGCATTGCCAAGATCGATGAACCCGTAGCAGAGCACGGCGCGGATGCCGGCCTCGTCCACTGCCTTTGCTGCGGACTCCATCTGGAAGTACATGTCGTTAAAGGCAGTTGTCCCGGTCCGGATCATTTCGAGGCAGGCAAGTTTCGTGCCCCAGTAGACATCATCCGCGGTCAGGTGGGCTTCGAGCGGCCAGATCTTCTGGCTAAGCCAGTCCTGCAGGATCATGTCGTCTGCGTAGCCCCGCAGAAGCGACATCGCCGCGTGGGTGTGCGTGTTCGAGAGCCCCGGGAGAGCGAGTGCGCCATCTCCGTCGATGATGAACTCCGCCTCGCCCCGGTGCCGCTTGCGGATATCGCGGCCGATATCGGTGATCGTCTCTCCGGCATCGATAAAGATGTCGACCGGCTTGTTGCCGGTGACGACGTTTGCGATAAGTACAGATTTTTTCTTCCCGAATATCTCTGCTGTCTCGTGGTTTTGTTCCGTCATGGTGGCATTCCCCCGTGTTATCCCATCTTTTTAATAATCGCGCTGACGATCTCCCCGGTCCTGTGGCTGTAGGCCTTCGAAGTCGAGAGGATGTTATCGAAAGTGAGCACCTCTTTCCCGAGGCCGTTTGCATAGTTGTCGATCGTGCAGAGCGCAGCAAAGTCCATACCGAGTTCGCAGGCAAGCGTCGCTTCCGAGGCGACCGTCATCCCCACGACATCGGCAACGTTTGCAAGTGCCGCCACTTCGGCAACGGTCTCGATCCGGGGACCTCTCGTCTGAACGTAGACGCCCCCGAGCCGGGCCTCAGGCACCACTGAGGAAAGTTTCTCCGCGAGCGCCCGCGGGAGTTCCGGCCTGACATGCTCGATTTTGTGGTCGTGGATGGAGGGGATATCGGTCACGCTGATATAATCGGTCGGGATAAGGAGTGTCCCCGGCGCGATCTCAGATTTAAGAGAACCCGATGAACCGAACGCGACAATATGGTCGACGCCGGCGATTGCCATGGCTGCGAGGTTTGCCCGGTAATTGATCCGGTGCGGCGGCCGGCCGTGCTGGTGGCGCATCAGCATCACGATATCACCGCAGAGGAGGTCGGCGCTCCCGAAAGGGGTGGCGACACTCTCTTTTTTTAAGTCCGGCAGGGTCGAAAAGAGCAGGCTTGTCCCGCCGATGATACCAAGCATCAGGCAATTCCCCCTGCATCTTCGCAGGAAATCCTGCGGGAAAATGAAAGCCACTCCATGGATCTTCGAAACAAAGGTTGTGTGCACCGGCACTAATACCTAGCGCACAGGAGGCGTTGTGGGACCTGGTATATTCATATGACCACCATTAAACGTAAATTTGTCCCGACACCAATAACATCCTATGGGCATGTTCGATACCGTCAGCGACGAGATGATAAAAAAGGGGGAGTGCACCGACATCTACTTTGTCCGCACCGAGGAGATCCTGGAAAAAGAGCAGATAAACCCGCTCGTATCCATGGAGGTGACCGCAGCTGCCCTCCCGGATTCATGGGGGATCGTCTGCGGTTTGTCCGATGTGCTCGCGCTTCTCGAAGGTGTGCCCGTGACGGTCGATGCAATGCCGGAGGGGACGCTTTTTTACCCGGGTGAACCGGTCCTCCGCATCACCGGGCGGTACCGGGACTTCTGCCGGTACGAAACCGCGATCCTCGGTTTCCTCTGCCATGCCTCCGGGATCGCATCAGCCACCGCCCATATTATGTGCGAGGCAAAAGGCAGGCCCGTGTATTCCTTTGGTTCCCGCCGGCAGCACCCGTCGATTGCCATGATGATCGAGCGGGCCGCATGGATCGGGGGGGCCGACGGCGTATCGAACACCTGCGCACCCCCCGGCATGCCGGTCGTCGGCACGATGCCGCATGCGATGGTGATGTGTTTTAAAAAACCGGAAGATGCCTGGCGCGCCTTTGACCGCGATGCCCCGGCCGCAGTCCCCCGCATCATGCTCTGCGATACCTATTGCGACGAGAAGACGGAGTCGCTGAATGCGGCCGAATGCGGTGCGACGGCGGTCCGGCTCGATACGCCCCGCTCCCGGCGCGGAAACATGCGTGCTATCATCGAAGAGGTCCGGTGGGAACTGGATTCACATGGGTATCCCCGGGTGAAGATCTTTCTTTCCGGCGGGGTGACAAAGGAGGATGTGATCGCCTACCGGGACTGTGTCGATGCGTTCGGGATCGGAGGGGCAATCGCAAACGCCCCCGTGGTCGACTTTGCGCTGGACATCGTGGAGATCGAAGGAAAACCGAAAGCCAAACGGGGAAAGAGGAGCGGGATCAAGCAGGTCTACCAGCTCGTGTGCGAAAAACACCGTACCCTGCCCGTGGGGCAGACCCCGCCTGCAAACGCTGTTCCTCTGATACGCCAGTATATTCTCAATGGCCGGATTGTGCGGCAGTCGGATATGCAGGAAGCGCGTGAGCGGGTGCTTACATGGATCCGCAGATCAACAGAAACAACCGAAGAGAAAAAGGATCTTGGGAAAAAGAACGGGAAAAATGGCATGCAGAAAAAGCCATCCGTCGTTCCGAAGGCCTGATGAGGCCACCCTCGTTTTTCGTTTTTATGCTCCGGACCCTCCCCAAGCCCGGGGGTATGCGGCCGGAGCACCCAATTCTTTTAACCTATGCCGTGCAACAATGTTAGAGCGGGCCGGTAGATCAGTGGTAGATCGCTTCCTTGGCATGGAAGAGGCCGCGGGTTCAATTCCCGCCCGGTCCATTCGTTTATTCCCGTTTTTGCACATGTTTTTATACTCCCGGACAGACGCTATGTCCTGATACCATGCGCATCCGCGACCTGATCCTGCCCGAAGACCAGATCTTCTTTACCCTCTTTAAGGACATGGCCGGGAAGATCAAAGAAGCCGCGACGACCTTAAACGAGATCACTCACGAGCTTCCCGAAGGAACGGAAAAATCCCACAAGGTGCGCCAGATCGAGCACCTCGGGGACGAGACGACCCGCCATATTTACGAGCGCCTCAACGAGTCGCTTATCACGCCGCTTGAACCGGACGAGATCGCCCGGCTTGCCCCCGCATTTGACGACGTGCTGGACAAACTCGACTGGGTGACCCACCAGATCGCCACCTACGAACTCCAGAAGTCAAATGATGTCCTGAAAGAATATTCCTACCTGATTGTCATGACCTCAAATGAGATCGCCGATGCACTGGATGCCCTTTCGACCTTAAACCATCCGTCCGATGTCAGTAGCCACGTGGTCGAGATCAGCCGGCTCTACAACCTGTCCGGAGAACTGCTCTCACGTGCCGTGCTCGACCTCTTCAAGACCGAGGACCTGCTGCTGATCATCAAACTCAAGGATATCTACGAGAGCATGGCAAAGGTGATGGAAAAATGCAACGATGTGGGCCATGCCCTCTCTGACATATCGATGAGCCACGCATGACCGGCTATGATCCCGTCATCCTGTTCGGCATCGTCCTTGCGCTCGCCCTGAATTTTTTCAACGGGCTTGCCGATGCCGCCCAGGGTGTTGCAACGGTTGTCGCAACACGGGCCCTCTCCCCCGCAAAAGCTGTTTTCCTGACCGGGGTCTGTAATATGGCCGGGCCCTTTATCTTTACGACCGCGGTTGCGGCAACGATCGGGACCGCCATCGTCCATGCCGATGCGCTGACCCCGGAGACCATCATCGTTGCCATGCTTGCGTCAACGACGCTTGTATTCTGTGCAACAAAACTCGGTTTCCCCGTTTCGAGCAGCCATGCACTCATCGGCGGCCTTGTTGGGTCAAGTGTTGCTGCCTTCGGGCTTGCTGCGGTCATCTACCCCACCTGGAGCGTGATCGGGCAGATCGCCGGCTGGGGACTGCTCGGAGCCGTGCTCGGGGCCATCGCGGTAGGGGCAATTGCCGCCGCATTTGAAGGCGACATCCGGCTTGCCCTCATTATCGGGGCCATCGGAGGAGCTGCCTTTGCCATTCCGGTCATGATGGTCCTTGGTGTGCTCAAAATTACCGGGCTGCTTGTAGTTATCCTCTTCATCTTTATCTCGCCCGTCCTTGGAGCGGTCGCCGCATTTCTCTTTGATGTGCTCATCTCGCACCTGTTCAAGAACTCGCGCCAGAACCGGATGAAGCGAATCTTTTCGCCGCTCCAGATCGTAGCCTGTCTCTTCCAGGCCACCAGCCACGGTGCAAACGACGGGATGCACGCGGTGGGTGTGATCACCGCACTCCTTGTTGCGGGCGGCATCCTTACCGTTTTTGCCGTCCCGACATGGGTGCTCCTGCTCTCCGCCATCGCCATCGGGCTTGGCACCTGTTTTGGCGGCTGGAAGGTTGTGGACCGGATGGCAAAGGGGATTACGAAGATCCGCCCCTACCAGGGATTCTGCGCAGGGACGGCCGGCAGTACCACCCTTGCCCTCGTCACGATGCAGGGTATCCCGGTCTCGTCCAACCACGTGATCAGCGGCGCGATCGTCGGCGTTGGCGCGACCCGGGGCAAAAATGCAGTCCGGTGGAAGGTCGTACAGGAGATGATGACTGCCTGGGTGATCACGATCCCGCTCGCGGCGTTCTCTGCATTTATCGGGTACCTTCTCTTTGCATCGGTATTTTCAGTTCTCCTGTGAGTGCTATATTTCGCTATATTTTTCAGGTTGCTCGACTGATTACCAGTAGGTTTAGAGTATGGGACTCCGTGAATTGCTGATACCACAGGACAAGATATTCTTCGAGATGTTCGAACGCCAGGCTGCAACGGTACGGGAAGCGGCGTACCAACTGGTGGCATTGAGCGAGGACTTCACCAATGTCAGGGACAAGAGGCATGCGATCGAGCTGCTCGAACACCAGGGCGACCAGATCACCCACGGCATCTACGAGCAGCTCAACCGTACCTTTATCACTCCCCTTGACCCGGAAGAGATCTCCCGCCTCGCATCGGCACTTGACGACGTTCTGGACTATATCGACAGCTCGGCAGAGAAGATGTTCTATTACGGCATCGAGAATACCGATTCCCACATGGTGGAACTCTCAAAGCTGATCCATCTTTCAGCAATAGAGATTGAAGGGGCAGTAAAAGGCATCCGTTCGATCAAGGATCCGCGGTACATCGAGGAGCGCTGCATCGAGGTGAACCGGCTGGAGAACCTTGCAGACGACGTGCTTGCCCATGCGGTGACCGATCTCTTCAAGACCACCGATGCAATCTCGATTATCAAACTCAAGGACATCTATGAAAATCTCGAAACGGCGACCGATTACTGCGAGGACGTGGCAAACATTCTCTCCGACATCGCCATCCGACACTCATGAGGCGATGCTTTTGAAGCAGAGGTGTAGTGGAGAAGGATACCCATGATTGCGGCGCCGCTGATCCTCATTATCGCGATCATTATCATAGCGCTCGTTTTCGATTTCACGAACGGGTTCCATGATTCGGCCAATTCGATCTCGACCGTGGTATCCACAAAAGTGCTCTCGCCCCGGAATGCTGTGATATTTGCGGCTTTTTTTAATTTCCTTGCGGCGTTCGGTTTTGGCGTAGCGGTGGCAGACACCATCAGCAATATCGTGGAACTCAATGTCGTTGCGACCGCGGTTATTCCCTATATCATCCTTGGTGCGCTGACCGGCGCCATAAGCTGGAACCTGATCACCTGGTTCTTTGGTCTCCCGACATCGTCGTCCCACGCGCTTATCGGGGGTCTGGCCGGTGCCGGTATCTCTGCGGCAGGACTAGCCGCCATCAAATGGTCGACCGTTGGTCAGGTCGCGCTCTTTATGGTGCTCTCACCGATGATTGGCCTTACCTGTGGCTTTTTATTTATGGCTGCGATCCTCTGGCTCACCCGTAAATCCAACAAGCCGACGGCAGAAGTGCATTTCAGGAGGCTTCAGCTCTGTTCTGCTGCCGCATACAGTTTCAGCCACGGGACAAACGATGCACAGAAGACGATGGGGATCATTGTCCCGCTCCTCTTCTCTATCGGGTACTTCAGCGCGGATGTCAATACCAGCCACCTTCCGGTGCCGTTCTGGGTGATCATCATCTGTTATACGACGATTGCTCTCGGGACCCTTTCCGGAGGGTGGCGGATTGTCAGGACCATGGGGTACAAGATCACGAAACTCCGCCCGGTGAACGGTTTTGCCGCGGAAACTGCCGGGGCTGCAACGATTCTCGGTGCATCTGCAGCCGGTATCCCGGTGAGTACGACGCACGTGATCTGTTCGTCCATCATGGGCGTTGGTTCCACGATGGGCACGAGTACGGTAAAATGGGGCGTTGCGCGAAGCATCATGATCGCCTGGATCCTTACCATACCCATCAGTGCGCTGATCGGTTTTGCCTCATTCCAGCTGATCCGGATCTTCATCGGGTACTAACTTCACCTGCTGCTATGGGCTCTAAAAGAATAAACGAAAAAAAACAATTTTTGTAATTTCTGATTTTTTTTAGTTTTCCGGATTTGTCCGGTAATACCGGCAGAACGTGCGGATCACGCATGACGGACACTGCGGTTTTTTTGCTGTGCAGCATGCCCTGCCATGGGCGATAAACACATCGGTGAGATCGCCCCACTCGGTTTTGGGGAACAGGGCCATGAGGTCGCGTTCGATCACCGTAACGTCATCGGTATCCGAGAACCCGATCCTCTGTGCGAGCCGGCGCACATGGGTGTCCACGGCGATCCCGTGGTTCTTCCCAAAGCCATGGTACAGCACGATATTTGCGGTCTTCCTGCCGACGCCGGGAATAGAGAGCAGCGCTTCCATGGTATCCGGCACGTTTCCGCCAAAATCAGACATCAGGGTCTGCGCGGCTGCGATGATGTGCCGAGCCTTTGCATGGTAGAAGCCGAGGCTGTGGATGATGGGCTCCAGTTTAATGATATCAGCCCGGGAAAGGGCTTCGGGAGTCGGGTAGGCTGAAAAGAGCGGCTCCTTTACCATGAGCACGGCCCGGTCGGTGGTCTGTGCGGAAAGGATGGTCAGGATGAGCACTTCAAACGGCGTACCCCTGCAGACTGTTGTCGGGGATTCACGGGCATGCGGGTACTGTACGGAAAGCGAAGAATAGATCCGGGCGGCATCCTGTTTTTTCATAATTATGGGGTAGGGCGGATTCGAACCGCCGTCAAAGCGTCCCAAACGCTCTAGGATGGACCAGGCTACCCTACTACCCCACGCCTTACAGTATTGTCTGTGGCCGCTAAAAATACCTGCCGTTTGCCGGCCCGGCAAAAAAATTCAGAGCGGGAGGATTTTTTTCCGGGTCTCGCTGACGATCGAACAGTCGCACTTCCCCGAAAGGAGGGCGTCGGAAAGATTTTTCGGTGTTGTTCCATCGAGCACCACGAGCGGGATGTGGCTGCGTTCCACCACCCGGGCGGCGATAATATCAAGGACATTGTGCGATCCGGCCCCAAGCCCGCCTTTTCCCACGATCCCGATCAGTTCTGACGGTGTGAGCGTTTTGAAGTGTTTTGCACCGGTGAACCTGTTGGGGTCCTTGTCATAGATGCCATTCACCGAAGTCACGTTGACAAAAACGTCCGCACGCACCCGCTCGGCAAGGACGGCGGCCACTGCATCCGTCGTCTGGCCCGGGGTGATCCCGCCCATGACCACGATCTTTTTTGATTCGGCAAATTTCTTTGCCTCCGAGTGGCTTTCGGCAACTTTCGGGTAGGCTGACTCGCCGAGCGCGGAAATTAACAGCGTCGCGTTGAGGCGGGTTACGAGAATCCCGATCTCGTCAGCGGTGCCCTCATCGATACCAAGACTCCGGGCGACCCCGATATAGTCCCGTGCGCCGCCCCCGCCTCCGACCACGACAAAGAGCCGGTGCTTTGCGGCAATCTTTTCAAGCACCGGGAGATAGGCCTGGATCCGGTTTTCCTTGAGTTCCGGGATCAGGATCGAGCCGCCAAGCGAGATAACGACCGTCTTCATTGCACTAGTTTTTGTACAGGATGCTCATATAGAGTTGTTCTAAGGAAGTCCCGACCATGTTGTGCTGTCCGGTCTGCAAGAGCCGCGATATCTTCCCGGTTGCCGGGGGATATATGGGCCAGGTGTATCTCTGCAAGAATTGTAAGTACCGGGGATCGTTTGTCCTTGAAGTGGATGACGATGCGGTTGATGGCGAGGGGAAAACAGAACAGGAGAACTGACCGGTTGGAGCGGCCACACCGGGAGAACAGGATATGCACGAGGCGCGCCAGTACGCAAAAAAAGAGAAAAATGCAGTGCAGTGCTCTCTGTGCAGCCACCGCTGCACGATTGCCGATGGGAAGCATGGGATCTGCGGGGTGCGGCAGAACGAGGGGGGGACGCTCTATGCCACCACGTACGGCCTCGTGAGTGCCGAAGCGGTCGATCCGATCGAGAAAAAACCGCTCTTTCATTACCTGCCCGGCACCCTGTCGTATTCGCTGGGTGGGATCGGGTGCAACTTCCGGTGCGAACACTGCCAGAACTACCAGATCTCGCAGGCGGATCTCACGAGCACCCGCCTCTTCCCTCTCTCACCGGAAGAAGGCGTGGCCCGGGCCCTTGAAAGCGGGAGCGCGAGCATTTCATGGACGTATAACGAGCCGACCATCTGGCACGAATACACGCTTGACATGGGCACGCTCGCCCGGTCACGGGGGCTTGGCACATGCTACGTGACAAACGGCTACATCACGGAGGAAGCCCTGCAGGACCTGGCCCCGATGCTCGGGGCATTCCGGGTCGACCTCAAAGCATTTTCTGACGATTTCTACCGGAAGATCTGCGGGGCGCACCTCCAGCCGGTGCTGGATGCGGCGGTACGTGCCCGCGAACTGGGTATGCATATCGAGACCGTAACCCTCGTCATCCCCGGACTTAACGACAGCATGGAGGAGCAGGAGGCCCTCATCCGGTGGGTGATCGAACACCTGGGCCCCGAAACGCCGATGCATTTCTCCGCGTTCCACCCGGATTACCGGATGACGGATCGCGGTGCAACCCCGATCGCGCTGCTTGAGAAGATCTGTTTCCGGGCAAAAGAACTCGGGCTCCGGTTCCCGTACCTGGGAAACGTCGCCCACCACCGGTACGAAAACACGTACTGCCCTGCCTGCGGCGCGATGCTCATCGAGCGGCGGGGATTTTCAAGTCGCATCACCGGCCTTGACGACAGGAAGTGCACAAACTGCGGCGAGACCATTGAGATCGTGCGCCATGTCCCCTGAACCCAGCCCTCCTGAAACCCGGTTTATCGCGGACCGGATGCTCGGCACGCTCACCCGGTATCTCCGGTTCATGGGCTATGATACGATCAGCGCGAACGGGTTCCGGGAGGGAAATTCCCACGAAGATACCCTGCTGCTCGAACTTGCCAAGAACGAGCACCGTATCCTGCTGACAAAGGATCACGAGCTTGCCCGGAGAGGAAACAACCTCGCGGTGCTGGTGACGGACGGTGATGTGCTCACACAGGTGCAGCAGCTCGTCGATCTGGGTCTTGTCGAGCGGCGTCTCCTCATGAGCCGGTGCTCCCTCTGCAACACGGCGCTGCGGGAGGCCCGGGAGGAGGAGATCGGTGCTGCCACGTACGCACCCCGTGACAGGAACGGATATACATTTTTCTGGTGCGAGCGGTGCGGGAAACTGTACTGGAACGGCTCGCATGGAAAAAGCCTGTTGCAGAGGATCGATGCCGGGCTCAAATCCTGATCGGTCCTGATCCTTGCATTTCTTGTTTGTCTGCAAGGGAAATAGAGCCGAAATATCCGGTATTTTATTCCGTCGTACCCGGGTGTATCCTTCCTGATACCCGAACTTTTCCGGCATTGCTTTCCTGACCACTCCTTCCGTGCAGGAACTGATATTTTTCTATTAAGGGGGGTACTGCATGCTGCCGGGACCATCACGGATTGCGGTGCTGGTACCCCTTTATAGCCCGATGCCGGGGATGCAGGGGTCCGGATATAGTGAACTGCCCGGTTAAAGATATGCCGGTTATGGTACATAATTCGCCGGCTGTCATGGAGTCAATATAATATCTTCAATAGGAAGTGTGGTAGACATGACCTCTCCGTGAGGAATTATCGAACCGGGATACACGATTCTGTCATGTACTGGGATATTACCCGGAAATGCAGGACGTGCATTACCATGACATAATCCCGCAAACATGCGGTCAGGAAATTGCACAAAAGTGACGGAGAATCTATGAAAATAAAAATGATAATTTGTAGTTTTATCCTGGTACTCCTGATGGTATCAGCGGTCTATGCTGACGACAGTTCATCCGGCAGCTCGACAAGTACCACGACAAGCACTTCGACTTCCAGTTCTTCTACGAGCAGTACTGCCTCGGTCGATGCTGCGGCACTGGTCTATGTCTCAAACGTGACTATGGACCCGGAAACGTTCTTCCCCGGGGATGACGGTACGCTCACCGTGACTCTCACAAACGGTGGCACCACGGCGATTGGGCTTTCCCACCCGGACCTCATCAGTACCCACCTCAACGTTCAGGCCAGTGACTGGGATGGCATGAGTTTTGTCGGTGTCGGATCAACGATCACGTACTCAGTCCGGTTCACCGTAAAACAATCCGAAGGGACCTATCCTGCGCTGTTTACTATTGGAACACAAAGCGGTAATGCCATCCATTATCCGGTAGATATTGTGATAAGTTCGAACAGTCTCAAGGCCGCTGTCACGTCAAAACCCACATCGTTTGCACCTGAAGCCGAGCAGAACGTGACGCTCACCCTGATGAATACCCGTGACGGGGAGATAAAAAATGTCGTGATTACTCCTGAAGGTGCTGGTATCGAATCGGACCCGACCACGGACCTCATTTCCACCATAGCTCCCTGCAGTTCCACCGATGTAACCTTCGGCATTACCCCCCACCAGGCATCGAACCTCACGTTTGCCATCAGTTACCAGAACGGTGATACCACCCATACCACGGACATAGTCCTGCCCATTGACCTCGGCCAGGACAAAACAGCGGCAGTACCCGTTCTCAACAATGTTGTCCTCACGACATCAGGCTCAGCGTACGACATCACCGGTGATATTACGAATGCCGGTATCTCAGATGCGTATGGCGTAGTCGTGACCGTGGGATCGCCGGCAACAGGTACGGGGACGTACCCTGAATATGCGATCGGGAGTATCGCCTCTGACGATTCCGGCAGTTTCGAACTGACCTTTACCAGCAGTGATCTCTCGGCAGTCCCGGTCATTATCAGCTGGAAAGACTCCGACGGCAATGATTATAGTCTCACAAAGACGCTCGATCTTACCACGAGCTCAGGAACAGGCAGTTCAACTGCCACCAGCAGTTCAAAGACCTCTTCCTCATCAGTGAGCTCCATGAGTGGCGGCCCCGGTGGGATGAGCGGTGGCCCCGGTGGGATGAGCGGTGGCCCCGGCGGCAGCAGTAGCAGCACCACGTCGCTTTTCACGGGCGGCAAAGGCGCTGGTATCAGCTCGTTCTACCCGATCATTGGAGCAGTGATCTTCCTCATTGCCGGCATCGTCCTGTGGAAAAAGCGGAAATGGATCTCACTTAAACTGAAAAAACAACAGTGAGGGATCGGATATGACCGATACCCCCCTTATCCAGCTTGTTGACGTGACAAAGACATATCATCTGGAGAGCGGAGATTTTACCGCCCTCGATCACGTCTCCCTCGACATCTTGGACAACGACTTCGTTGCGATTATGGGACCGTCAGGTTCCGGTAAGTCGACCATGATGAACCAGCTGGGAATCCTCGATGTCCCCACATCGGGAAAGCTATCTATTTCAGGGAGAGATGTGGCTGAAATGTCAACCCTTGAGCGGACGCATATGCGCAGGGATACGATCGGGTATATCTTCCAGAAATTCTACCTGATTCCCCTTCTTTCTGCATACGAGAATGTGGAGTACCCTCTCATCCTGAAGTACAAGAAACGGGACACCACCGGCAGGGCCCACCTCCTGCTCGAACAGGTGGGAATTGACAAGGATATGAGCGAACACCGGCCCACCCAACTATCAGGGGGACAACAGCAGCGGGTGGCCATCGCCCGTGCGCTCGTCAACGAACCGAAGATCCTTCTCTGCGATGAACCGACCGGGAATCTCGACAGCAAGACCGGGTACCAGATCATGGACATCCTCTGCGGCCTGCACCGGGAAGGAAAAACGGTTATCCTTGTGACCCATGACCCGAAGATCGCAGAGTATGCCCGCCGTACCATCAGGCTCGAGGACGGGAGGATTGCAGAATCATGATCAAAGGAGATATCTTCTTTAATCTCTCGGTCAGGAGCGTGCGGCTGAATTTCCTGCGATCGATGCTTGCCGCAATCGGGATTGTGATCGGTGTTGTTGCCATTGCATCCATGGGCATGCTCGGCACCAACATGCAGCTGGAAGTAAAGGACCAGCTCTCCTCAAGCGCAAACACGATTGTCATATCATCAGATTCTGTCAGGATGGGCCCTCCCGGATTCACCCCCTCCTCCTCGACGGCTTCAGGAGTGACGAAAACTGAACTCACGAAGATTACCTCTGTCGTGGGAACAAACGGCACCGTCATTCCCGTTTACTCAACAAACGGCGAATTTACGATCAATTCAGTCGCCGGCAGGGGCTCGATCTATGGTCTCGACCCGGGAGATATCTCCAAGTTCCTCACCCTGAACCAGTCGTATGGTAACGGCACAACGGATTTAGGAGTAAACGAGGTACTGGTAGGAGCGACTATTGCCGAAGAATTTAACCTTAAGGTGGGGACCCGCATTAAGATCGGGTCGTTCTCATCGACATCCCGGCCCGAGCTGCGTATTGCCGGGGTCCTCAAGGCACGGGGAACAGTTGCTGATGGGATTTCGACCGATAACGGGATCGTGGTGAACAGCAAGTGGTATACCGACCAGTACGGCGGGAAAAACAAGTTCACACAGGTGAATGTCATCGTCAAGGATGTTGACAATATCAGCGATATCGAAAGTGCCCTTGACGCGAAGATAAACACGAATGCGAAAGTCCCCTCTGTCAGGATCACGGACGCCACATCTCAGCTGGAGACGGAGACGGCAACATTGAGCACAGAGACTGAGTTCCTTGAGGCAATCGGCGCAATAGCGCTTCTTGTCGCTGCCGTGAGTATCTTTAACGTGATGATGATGTCTGTGAGTGAACGCATACAGGAGATCGGTATCCTGCTCTCCATCGGGACAGAGAAAGGCGAAGTACGTCGGATGTTCATATATGAAGCATTCATTCTCGGGCTTCTGGGGGCAGGAATCGGAGGGATCAGCAGTCTGATTATAGGATACTCTGTCGTGGAGGCGATGATTGGCACTACGGCGTATTTCTTCCAGCCGGCAAGTATCCTGTACGTCCCGGCTGCCATGCTTATCGGCGTGGTTGTCTGTGTCATATCAGGAGTATATCCGGCATGGCGGGCATCGAATATGGACCCGATTGATGCACTGAGGAGTGAATAAGACCATGGCCCGGCTGATGCGAGACAGCCCCATGAGGGTAAGATCATGTCCGTACTGTTGAAATATTATGTCAAGCGCGTCATATCAAAAATCGTCGTGCCAAACCTGGCACGGATAAACCGGGAAAAGAACCGAAAAGAGCACCGATCCCGTTAATTTTTTTTTATCGTGACAAGCGGTTTCCCGGTATCACCTTTTTTAAAGATGATCGATCATTCACCGGATATCTTGCACCACGGAGTTTAACCAATCCCTACAAAGGATACATAATTTCACTCTGTCAATGAGGGCAATATAAGACCGTCCCCAACCATCGGAATGCTGGTGAGTACCGGTAAAGGTAGTCACCGGTTGGGGGTGGACCGCACAGGACGAAAAACAACCACATACATGAACCGTTTACGATAGTACCCCGACGTGAGGACTCCTGTGTTTGGGAAAGGAACACGGGAAGAACCGGTATATCCGGTAACACTCCCGCGTCCGGCACTGCGGGTAATCCACGGACCAGAGCAGGAAAAAAGTCCGGTTGATGGAATACGATTGAGAGCACACAATCAGGAAAGGCAGAAAAATACAGGTACCACAAAGAGGTATCACTATCCAGGCAGCGATGATATACCACAACAGGTGAGATCTTACCCGAGGATCTCCCCTCTTGTTCCGGCAGTTGAAAGATCGGTCAACGGTTTTCTACCCGGTGGGGGCAAAACCTGCAGTGCCCACCGGGTTTCCCGGACATCAAAGGGAGTTTCAATCCCTCTTCTACCTTTTTTTACAGAGTTGTTTAGAGAATGCCTGCGGGAAGATGCAGGTCATGGCGGTTCTGCATAGTCCAAACCTGTCGGTTCAATAATGAATCATTTGAGAGTATATTTCACCTTCTTCATAATCTCATAATAAATAACGACGTGGGGGATCGGGTGTACCATACAAGGTTGTACTATGCATAACTTACTTTATGCTGCACATATGGAGCAGTCACGTTACGGAGGAGTATGATGATAAAGATCCCAATTCGGGGGATTTTTTCAATCCTCCTCGCGAGCATGTTGTTCATCCTCCCGGCATCGGCAACATCCACACCGGTCGCCGCGTTTGCATCGAATGCAACTTCCGGGACAGCACCCCTCGCAGTCCTCTTCATCGATGAATCCACAAACACACCGACATCGTGGCTGTGGTCATTTGGCGATGGGAGTACTTCTTCAACAGAGAGTCCGTCCCACACCTACACGAGTGTTGGCACGTATACCGTGACCCTCACGGCCACCAATGCGGCAGGCAGCAACACGATCACAAGGACCGGGTATATCACGGTCAGCAAATCTGATTCTGCACCCGTCGCAAATTTTGTTGCAAATGTGACTTCAGGGACAATTCCTCTGTCTGTCCAGTTTGTGGACTCTTCCACGAACTCCCCGACCACCTGGGTCTGGTCGTTTGGAGATGGAGGATCATCGACCGCACAGAATCCGGTCCACACGTATACGAGTGCCGGCACCTATACGGTGACCCTCACGGCGACCAGTGCGACAGGCAGCAACACGCTCTCTGAGTCCGGGTATATTACGGCAAGTAAGGTGGCTGCGTTACCGGTAGCATCGTTCGTGGCAACAGAAACCTCCGGGACCGCACCGCTGACGGTCCAGTTTGTGGACTCTTCCACGAATACCCCGACCACTTGGGTCTGGTCGTTTGGTGACGGAGGGTTATCGACATTGCAGAACCCGTCTCATACGTATACAAGCGTTGGGACGTATACAGTGACCCTCACGGCCACCAATGCGGCAGGCAGCGACACCGACACCGAGACCGGCTATATCAGCGTCGATCTCACCATACCCGTCGCATCCTTTACGGCAAATCGTACCTCCGGGCCTGAGCCACTCACCGTCAATTTCACGGATACTTCAACCAATTCTCCCACTGCATGGTACTGGTCCTTTGGTGACGGCGACACATCGTCTGACCAGAATGTGACCCATACGTATACAAACACCGGCACCTATACGGTCGAACTGACAGCGTACAATTCGGCAGGGAGCAACATAACGAGTGCATCGGACTACATCACGGTAGTCAGTGACACGGTCGCCCCGGCGGTCTCTTTTACTGCGGATGTCGTGCAGGGAACCGATCCTCTTACCGTCCAGTTCACGGATACCTCAGAAAATTCTCCGACATCGTGGTTGTGGTCCTTTGGTGACGGTGTTTCATCGATACTGGAAAATCCGTCCCATACGTATTCTGCCAGCGGTACCTACACGGTCAAGCTCATAGCCGCCAATGGAGCGGGCAGTAATACAGTAACCCGGAGCGGGTATATTTTGGTCACGGAAGCAGCGATCACGACACTTCAGACGTCAGCGACGGCAACCCCGACCCCGGCGTTGACCGTGGTCACGGAGACCCAGACCCCCACACCCGCTGCCGAAGACACCGTGGCATCGTCTTCCGGAGGATCATCAGGCCTCCTGCCCGTTGCCGGAGTACTGGTACTGATTGTAATCGGAATTGTGGCATGGATATTCCTGAAAAGACCCCCGCGGGGCCCATATCATTCCGGCGGGAGGGAGCTCTGATGCATGCTGGCATAGTGTTTACCAGCCGGTTCAAATAATCATTTTTGGATTCAGGGTATCACTTCCCCCATGCAGCGAATATAATATAACCGGTGATCATGGGAATAGAGAATGCTCTCCCCCACAAAGGAGATCATGAGAGATGAAGGATGATAGTGAGAACTCCTGTATGGCCCTCGTGCAAGGCATAAAACATCTCTCCACTACTGGAGAGAAGGAAAACGGTAATCTGAATAGTGCCGCATACAGGATTATTCTGCGAGACCTGGTATGTTCATCAAAGCAGGGTAATCGCATAAGAAGAGGAGGCCTCCCTCAAGAGGAGAGGTCTCCGGAGATTAAGGAGATTTATTCCATGAAAAAAAGCAGCATAGTCATGTTGATTGCATCCGCAATCCTCATCGCAGGGATCATGATCGCGGGTTGTACGCAAAGTTCCACGAGTACAACCACACCATCCAGTGACAACTCGGTTTCGTCAACCACGCAGGCCCCGACCGACACCCAGCAATCCGGCGGGAGCAGTGCGGCGCCGTCCGGTACGCCAGAGTCGGGTGCACAGACAAACAGCACCGCACCTTCAGGTACACCCCCGGGTGGACAGATGAATGGTACAGCACCCTCGGGCACTCCACCGGGCGGGCAGATGGGCGGACAGATGAATGGCACGGCGCCATCCGGTGCTGCACCCTCGGGAACAATGCCTTCAGGCACTCCCCCGTCACAACAGTAACGACGACAAGAACAAATCCGTGGCGGGCGGCGGCAGGGAAGAATCAAATCTCTTTTTATCTGACCTTGCCGGTCACCCTGCCAGATCCAATCCTTCGAGATCTTTGAGTAGCTCTGCGACCGATTTGTACCGGTCCTGCGGACGTTTCCGGAGGCATTTTACGATTATCGCATTGATGGCGTCCGCGTTCTTTCCTCCCGATATCGCCGGCGCCGGTTCATCGTGCAGGATCGCATGCGTGACCTCACCCATGCCATCCCCGGCAAAAGGTACATGCCCGGCCAGCATCTCGTAGAAGAGAACGCCCATCTGGTAGATGTCTGTCCACGGCCCCGGCTCACCGTAGAGGTTGGGGGCCAGCTGTTCCGGCGCTGCATACTCTAAGGAGAAACCGATGAGGCCGGACTGCTTGGTCCCCTGTGCCTTCGAGAGCCCCCAGTCGGTAATTTTCGGCATCCCTTCAGGAGTAAGCAGGATATTTCCGGGTTTGATATCCCGGTGGACGATTCCCTGTTCATGGGCATACCGGAGGCCATCAGCAATCCCTGTAATGATAGCCGCTGCTTTCTTTTCATCAATGGGAAAATGCATCTCCGCCAGGGATGATGCAACATATTCCATCTCTATGTACGGACGGGGGAATATGTTTGCTCCATAGAGTTCGACAATATTTTTGTGGTGGAGCCCCTCCCAGATAGTCAGTTCTTTTGTGAACTGGGAGCCGGTAACCTCATCAAACCGGATCGGGACTTTTACTGCGACATAGCGGTTGTTTGCCTCGTCCCGTACCCGGAATACGCGGGAAACCCCGCCCTCCGCGATATATTCCGCATTCGGGTATTTTTTCTCAAGCGCTGCCGGCAGGCTGACGGCATAGTCCTGCCCGGGTTCCCCGGCGAGTGTGGTATCAGCCGGTTTTTTTACAACAGTCGCATTCCGTGACTCATACGGAGTTTGATCGGGAGGGAGATGATCCCGCCCCTTTCTGCGTGACCGTTCAAACCAGATCCCGCCTACCGCAGAGATCAAAATGGCGATGGGGATCAGCCACCAGAACTGGATCAGAAAACCTATCAGCGGGTTGGGTGGCTGGCCCTGCAGATTTTTTCCCGATGGGAGCGTACCCATAAACGGTGACTGGGAAGAGCCGGAGGTAATTTGGGCCTGCATGTCATCCGGCTGGAGGGAGGACTGGATGCCCGCAGGGGGTTCAAGACCCCCCAGCGGAGAGGTATTGATGGTCAGTGCAGAGTTTGTGAGCGTATAGGACACAGGAGGGCTGACGAGCGGCGCCGGGTCTGTTATCCCCACGGCACTTGGACTATTCTGGCCCCCCGATGCAAGGGTAAAGGGCTCATCCCCGATTCCGTCGCCGTTACGGTCAGTCGCACCGGATCCGGCCCAGAAGTTCCCCAACGGGCCGGAGAAATCCCTGCCCAGGTACTGGTAGTCCTGCCGGGCCGAGAACCAGGCAGTACCTGCAGACTGGCTGATGGCATCGACCGTATTATTGAAGGAATTGAGGAAAAACGTATTGGACTGGGACATGCGGTCCACATCGACGCCAACGCTGTTACCGGTGATGGTGTTGTCAGAGAAGATATTATTGGATGCGGATTTCAGTTCGAGGCCATGGTCATGTCCCACCACCGTGGCAGAACTGATCCGGTTGTTGTCCGAGAGTACGAGGATGCCGTAGGATGCGTTGCCGGCGATGGTCACGCAGTTTATCGTGATACCGTCAGCGGAAAGAGTGAGACCCGCACCGGACCCGCTGGATACAATAATGGGGGGATTGCCTGAATCGAGCGCGCCAAATACAAGGGACCGGTCGATGACGAAGTTCCCGTAATAGGTTCCCCCGGCAAGGAAGATGCTGTCACCGTTAGTTGCGTTATTGATCACGTCCTGGATCGTCCCGGAAGATCCTTTTCCGTCGTACGTGACTACTTTTGCCGGGACTGGTGAAATGACGATGACAATCGCAAAGAGTATGCATAAAAAAACAGCGATACATCGTGCCTCTGGCATCTTACTCCTCCACATGTCAGAACGGGCATCCCGGACCCGTGAACCACTCATTACTTATCTGCGATAAAAAGGAATCGCGCCGCGCTCTCTCCCAGAGCACAGTCGATGATATCCCCGTCTTTGAGGCCGGTCCTGTGCATGGGCGCGATGAGCTCCGAGTTCACATACGTACCACCGGAACTGCCGCGATCCTCGACCTGCCAGCCATCTGCGGAACGGTAGATGATCGCGTGCGGTTTTGTGATCCGGGTCACCATCGAGTACTCCTCGGGAAGGACGATATCGCTCTCGCTCGTCCGTGAAGGGATATCAGGATCGGTCCGGCCCACGGCGCTATGATCTTTTTTCAGGAGAAACGTCTGCCCTGCCCTGCATCCATTCATCAGGTGAAGTGCCGGGCAATTCGTGCCCGACTCTTTTATGACGGCCGCCCGCACCGATTCGAGTTTTTCCTGGATTTCGCCAAACCCGATCGGGATGTTCACCCGGGAAAAGACGCCGAGATTCCTGATCAGCATCTCGAGGCTGCCCTCGGCAAGGGAAAATTTCCAGACCGGGTGGATGCCCTTTACCGTCTCCCTCCCAAAGCCAGCCTCTTTTTTTACAAGACCGATATGGACGAGCTGATCGATGTGCTTTTTGGTATTTGCGTAGCTGGTATCGATACGGGAGGAGATCTCGCTTATCTCCTTTGGTTCCCGTTCAATCACCTTGAGGATTTTGAGCCGCACCGGGTTGGAGAGGACTTCAAGGTATTCGGATAATTCCTGGATAAACTCCGGATCTGTTGAGACACTCACCGTTTTTTTCTCTGCCATACTTAAGTACCCCGGATATTCTTATTGCGTACATGGGAACGAAGGGTACGCTTTAGCATAGTATCATTTCGTGGAATAAAATAGGTTGGCATTTTCGTTGCCTTGTGTGCAGCTCATGGGAAGACCATACGGGCTCTCTTCACCGGGGGTGGGAATACGGGACGGCTCGCCACAGAGCGTGATGGATGATCCCGGGAAGTTCAATATATACACTTCAGGGAGGTTGCTTCTACCGGCGCCATATCATCAATATATCCATCGTAATGCGAAGGAATCTGCAGCAGAACAGAGATCCCGGGAACGTACCTGCGGAAATTGTTCCGGCATGCCTGCCCTGCACTTCCGTTGCTTCAGGGGACGGGTAAAACCCCGCGATGCAGGAAGGGAGGGAACTCCTTTTCCGGCCCGGTTGCAGGAGCGATCAGCCATGACAGAGGGGATGTTCTGTCCGGATAAATGCCAAGGGGAGCCAGAGAAAATGACACCCGGACATGCGTGGTTTATTATTACATCAGAAGAGATCGACAGGATTCATGAACAATTGTCCGATATCGAAAAGGAGTTTCCGGATCACGATAGTGATTGCGCCCGGGAAATATCCCGCATTATCGAGAAAGTCGAGCGGCGGCTGGCATGAACGTCCCCCCTTTTTTGAGCAGGTACCGGGCTGAGTGCCTGCTCTGCGGGGTCCTCCTCCTTTCCGCATTCTTAAACCTCTGGAACATCTGGAATCAGGGAGATACGAATTACTACTATTCGGCCGCTGTAAAAAGCATGCTCGTTAACCCGGTTGCCGGTTTATTCAATTCCTTTGATCCGGCCGGGTTCATAACGGTTGATAAACCCCCGGTCGGCCTCTGGGTTCAGGCTGCTTTTGCTGCAGTGCTGGGATTCCACGACTGGATTCTGGTCCTCCCCCAGGCACTCGCCGGGATTGGTTCGGTAGCCCTCATCTATCTTATCGTCTCCCGCCCGTTCGGAAAACCAGCGGGGCTTGTTGCGGCTCTTGCCCTTGCTCTGACCCCAATCTTTGTTGCAATCGCCCGCAACGGGACGATGGATTCCCAGCTGATCTTTGTCCTCCTCCTTGCGGTCTGGGCGGTGCTCAAGGCTACCCGGGAACGATCACTTCCCTGGTTCCTTGTTTCGACCGTCCTTATCGGGATCGGGTTCAACATCAAGCTGATCCAGGCGTATATCATTGTCCCTGCCATCCTTGCAGTCTATTTTTTGGGTACCACTGATTTTTCCTGGAAGAAACGGATACTCCATGTCGGCCTTGCAGTCCTGATTCTTCTTGCAGTCTCCCTCTCCTGGGCGGTTGTTGTCGATTCTATTCCCGCTGACCAGCGCCCCTATATCGGGGGCAGCGGGGACAATACAGTCCTTGGCCTCGCGATAAACTATAACGGCCTCAATCGTCTCGGGTTAAACAGCCTGCTCGGAAGTTCAGGTAGCGGTGGGCCCGGAGGTTTATCCAACGGGCAGCCGGGACAGGGATTTGGCAGCGGCACGATGGCAGCTCCCGGTGAGACCGGGTCCTCATTTTCGGAACCGGGCGGCGGGTCGGGCACTCCAGGAAGTACCTCCGGTGCCCCGAACGGCGGTCCCGGGGGATCCCTTGGGGAGAGGGTCTCATCCGGCCAGGGCCCGCAGCAGGGTCAGTCCGGAACGCAGCAGTCCGGCATACCCGCACTCCTGACCGCGTCCTCATCGGGCATGGGCGGTGGCGGCGGCATGAACAGCGGCGGAAACCCGGGCATCTTCCGGGTCCTTCGGGAAGGGCTTGCGGGAGATATCTCCTGGCTGCTTGCCTTTGCCCTTATCGGCGTCCTTGCCTGGATAAGGAGACCGAATGCGCTCTCCCTCAGGGGTGTGGAGGAGGCTGGATACATGAGCGAGAGAAGTCTCACCCTCCTTGCCCTGCTGCTCTGGCTCATCCCCGGCCTTTTGTACTTCAGTTTCACCACCGGGTTCTGGCACGACTACTACATCGCAACGATAGCCCCCCCGATCGCGGGGCTCGTTGGCATCGGGGCCGCCGGGATGTACCAGAAATACGTTACCGGCAGCCGGGCTGGCTGGCTTCTTGTCGCCGCAGTCCTTGTCACCGGCCTTCTCCAGACCCTGTTTCTTTCCTATAACGCGGACTTTTCCGGTCCGCTCATTCCTCTCGTCCTCCTCGGGACACTTGCATGTGCCGGGCTTCTTGCCTGGATTCAGGTGCAGAAGAGCGCAATCCTGGTAAGCCACAGGACGCAGATTATCGCAGTCGCACTTGGCATCCTCTTTATTGCGCCCTTCGTCTGGTCCTGTACACCGATTATGACCGGGAACGGGGGCACCATCCCGACGGCAGGTCCACAAGGTTCCCAGGGGGGTATGGGCAGCGGAATGACCGGTAGCATGCCCGGTGGAGCGACACTTTCTGGCATGGGGATCCCTGGAACTTCCGGTATGAATGCCACAGGAGAATTCCCGCGCAACCAGACATCAGGAGTCTCCGCCATGAGCGGAGGGCCGCAGGGTATGAGTATGAGTATGGGTGGGGACGATGCGTCAACCGGCACGCTTGCAAAATTCCTGCTTGCCCATACCACCAATGAGACCTGGATACTTGCGGTCCCGAACGCCCAGACCGGGGCCAACCTGATCATCGAGACGGGGAAACCCGTTATGTGCCTCGGGGGATTCTCGGGCAGCGACCGGGTCCTGAATGTAACTACCCTCCAGGACTACATACGGGAAGACAAGGTCCGGTATTTCGAGACCGGGGGTACCGGCGGTGGAGGATCGGGCGGCGGAAACAGTGAACTCTTTAGCTGGGTCAGTACCCACTGCACGGCGGTTCCCGATGCGGAATGGGGAGGCACTACGGGAAATGAGGGGAACCAGACCGACCTTGCCGGAGCGTCAGCGGGAGCGGCGATCACCCTGTATGACTGCCTCGGGGCAGCCTGATATGCGAAAACCATGACGCACGGGATTGGAGCGGGGTGCAGGAACATGGATATGCGGGTCGCGGGACATTCACATTCACGGATCGTCCCGTTCTTTTTTGTCGGGATCCTCTCCTCGCTCGTGGACATCGGGCTCATGTATTATTGCACCACGTATCTCGGGATCTGGTACCTGCATTCAGCAACATTTTCTTACTGCTGTGGTATTGTGGTCAGTTATATCGCAAACAAATCACTCACGTTCCAGGATTCTGGCCGGAAGACGGCCACCCAGTTTGCGACCTTTGCGGCGATCTCCCTTTCCTGTCTCATCGTCAACCTCGGGATCGTCTGGCTGGCGGTCACCTTCCTCTCATTAACTCCTCTCGTGGCAAAGGTCATTGCAACCTGCTGTGCATTCCTCTGGAATTACCACGGGCAGAGCAGGTTTACGTTCCGGTCAGGAGATGGAACATGAAGGGCGGCATGAATCCTGAAGATGATGGGAATGCTGCACAGGCTCATGGGTCTGAAAAGGGAGACCTGGTGTCAAAGGAGAACCTGCCCCCAATCCGGGATCTTATGCTGAGCATCAGAAAAGAGAAGGAACATGAGACAACCGTGCAGTGTGTTCTTGTTTTGAGATTGCAGGCTCTCCTTTTCCCGGGTTCAGATGCATCTTTTGGGTGTTCAGATTTTTTTTGTGATCCACCCTGATTGCGTTATCTGTTTTTTAAATTGTCAGCTGCTGAGTTGTTCTTTTCCGGAAAATGACCTCTCAAATACCGTAAAGGTCGCGAAAAAAAGTGTCAGAGCCTGATCAGTTCGTAGTCGCGGTTGCCCATGCCCAGCTCTTCTGCATACTGCAGCTGCCGGGGACCGTCCGTGTTCGGCCGCATCCCGGAAAACTTGTCCTCGCCCGGGTGGAGGTGGGCCGTGAGGAACGACTCCTTGTATCCCTGCTGCCGGTTCACGAGATCGCAGGCCGCTGCATCGATCGCCACCGGGTCTGTTGAAGCGAGGATGCCAATATCCGGGACAATCGATGCATCGCTCCACGGGACGCAGTCACAGTCCGGTGTGATCCGGGTGAGGAAACTGATGTAGCCGACCTTCCCGTTTTTTCCCTGCACGGCCCCGTACGCGTACTCGATCAGCCGCTCGGTAAAGAGCGGGATCTCGGTCTCCCAGTCGACCTCAATCGCGTGCGACGGGCAGACCGTCATGCACTCGAAGCACCCGATGCAGAGGCCGTGATCGATGGTGGATTTCTTTTTGACAAGCGTGATCGCGGACTTCGGGCAGACCGCCACGCACTTCCCGCACCCGATACAGAGTTTGCGGATCGAAAACGGCTTTGCCTGGTGCTGTGCCCGTTTCCCCTCGGGCGGTGCGCAGCCCATCGCGAGGTTCTTGAGCGCCCCGCCAAACCCGGCCACCTCGTGCCCCTTGAAATGGGTCATCACGATCATGCTGTCCGCCGCGACGATGTCCCCGGCAATCGAGACCGATTCGAAATGCTTTTTGTTAATGGCAATATGAGCGACGTTTTTCCCGCAGAGCCCGTCCGCAATGATCACCGGTGCCCCGATCACCGCGTAGTCGAACCCGTGGTGCACCGCGGTCGTGATATGGTCGATCGCATTTGAACGGCTCCCGAGGTACAGCGTGTTCGTGTCCGTCACAAATGGCAGGGCTCCTGCCTCTTTTATCTTCTCCACTACCTGCCGGACATAGACCGGGCTGATGAAAGAATCGTTCCCCTGTTCCCCGAAATGCAGCTTTACCGCCGTGCGGTCCCGCGTGTGAATACAGTGCGAAAAACCGGCAACTTCAAAGAGCCGTCGTACCTTTGCCTCGGTGCTCTCATCATTCGATCGTGCCCGGAGGCTTGCAAACCAGACTTTACTTGTCATCCGGATCATCCCCGATCGATTATTGTCACGCACACGTATCTAAAGTTCGTGGCCGGTCAGACTATCGTATCAAGGTTGCGCATCCGGGACCTGTCCTTATTGTACCGTTTCAGGTCCTTTGCCCGCTCGAAGTACTGGCGGGAGAGGTCTTCCCGTCCCATCTCCTGCGCACAGACTCCCATGTTGTTCCAGGCATCCGCATTCGCCGGGTTTTTCTCCAGCAGCCGGTTGTACGTGTCCACCGCTGCCGAGAGGATCGTGTCATCGTTCCTGAGGATCCCGATTTTTTTGAGTGTTTCGGCACAGGTATAGAGGATCTCCTCATCATTCGGCGCGAGTTCCACCGCTTTTGTAACGGACGCAAGCGCCTCCTCGTTGCGCTCCAGCGCTTTCAGGCACAAACTACGGTCGTTCCACGCAAAAGCATGCGAGGGATCGATCTCAAGCGCACGGTCAAAGGCAGCGATCGCATCCTCATACCGTCCTTCCCGGTAATAGAGCCTGAGGCCCTCCATGTAGTGGGCCTTTGCCCTCCCCAGAATGCGGTCAAACATATTGCCCTGGCCTGCGGGGGGTTCGGTTTTTTCCGCGGTGGCCCCTTCGGCTGTAACGGGAGTCTGACGACTTAAGAGTTCCGGCCCAAGGGTATTGGTGATATCGCGGATCGCCCCGATGATACCGATAAAGATCCCGCGGCCGTCAGAGATCGGGGTCGCCTTCATCCACAGGATCCTCTCCCCTCCGTCTCCTGCCGGTGCCTTTGTCCATGCGGTGACCGTCACCCCTTCCTTTGCAATGACTGAATAGTTGTGCCGACGGATAACCGGGAGCTCTTCAAAAACCATGTCTACGAGCATCGGATCCTTCTTCCCAAAGAAGGGGATGGCGTATTCGTGGTCTTTTTTCCCGATGATATCCGAGACCCCGACACCGGAGAGATTTGCCATACCCTCGTTCCATGCGATCACCTGCCCGTCCCGGTCGATCGCAAACGCCGGCTCGCGGAAGAAGTGGACTGCATCGGTCAGGATCTTCTGTGAGGTCCCAAGACCCTTTCCGACCATCTTTCCTTCGACCGCCCGCCTGATCATGTGCACCATCTCCCGGAGCTGCGGCTGGATATCTTCGCCTTTTTTTAAGAAAAAGTTCGCACCGTTGTTGAGCGCCTCAATGGCGGCATATTCCCGTCCCACCCCGGTAAAAATAATGACCGGTGTCGTATCGCCTTTTGACCGGAGGATCTTCAAAAACTCGACCCCGTTGATCTCCGGCATATCGTAATCAACAATGATCGCGTCGAATGTCTGGTTGTTGAGGAGACCAAGGGATTCTTTTGCGGATCTGGTGGTACTGATCTTCATGTCCCCGAACCGCTCTAAAAACAGCTTTGTTACGCTGAGCACTTCCTCCTCATCATCAATAATAAGCACTGACAGCATTTCTGACCGTTATTTCGTTCATTTGACGGCTAACGATAAAAAAGAATGTGTTATTATTTCCGTTTTGAAAGTTCGTGATCGAGACAGAAGAGGTGTCCGGGTGTATCCCCGACAGTTTTGATCTTGTCGCAGATCGTGGCGGCATTCAGTTCTTCCTCGACCTGTTCTTTCACAAACCACTGGAGCACTTCGAACGTTGCGTGGTCTTTTTCCTTGATCGCGAGATCGACAAGGTTGTTAATCATGCCGGTTACTTTCTGTTCGTGAGAGTACACCTCGTCAAAGACCTTGCCGGCCGATGACCATTTTGCCTTTGGGGCTTCTATCGCGTCAAGGACAACCTTTCCCTGTCGTGCGATGATATAATCATACAATTTCATTGCATGGGCCCGCTCCTCGTTTGACTGGACCAGCATCCACCCGGCAAACCCCTTGAGATTGAGCGTCTCAAAATAGGCCGACATGCCAAGGTAGAGGTACGATGAGTAGAGCTCGCGGTTGACCTGACGGTTCAATGCTTCTTCCATGGTTCTGGATAACATACGAAATCCTCCTTATGTTCGTGGAGATTGGTTTAGATTTTAATAATGGTTTCGTACGTGACAGCCGGTCCCCGGTGGTATTGTTTGTGATGCAGGTGGTCCCGGCCCGGCTACCGTCAGAGGTGAAAAGAGAATAAATCACATGTCAGGTCCACCACAGGAAGCAGGAAAGCCCGGTGATCGGTGTCACCAGCATTCCGGTGTATTCGTAGAATCCGGGCGATACTATCATTTTTTGCCCGGGGGAACTCGTTTTTATTTCCGAATACGTTTACTCTCGTCTTTGATATCGAGGATAATCTCCAGTTCGAGCGATTTGGCATAAGCAATCTCCGCCTCGTCGCTCTTTCCCATCTCTTCAAGACAGATCCCCCTGATATACCATGCAGAGGCATCATTGGCATTGAGTGAGACCGCACGGGTGGCGGCAACAAGAGCCGGTTGATACTGTCCGAGATTGTACAGCGCAAGTCCTTTTTTCGACCATGCATCTGCATAATTCTGGTTAATGGCAATCGCTTGTTCGCAATCGGCAACTGCTTCCGCAAACCGCTCCATCTCTATTTTCGCCGATGCCCGCAGGTACCAGCTTGTAGCATCCTTTGGATCAAGCCGGATTGCCTGATCGAGCAGCAAAAGAGCCTCCCGGCATTTGGTCTGCCGGATATAGAGTCCCGCCCTTTTCTGGAGTAGGGCAACATCACTTATCGGCACGATCTATCACGTTCCAAGTTTTTTTCCGGGATTTTCCATAGATGCTCATCATCGTCGCTACGTGTCTTCAATCAGGTCGCCGAAGATCTTTTTGAGGGCATCCTGCTCATAGATGGCCATCTGTTCCTGTGCAGCAAGCAGGTGTTTGGGTTTCTCCCAGATAAACCAGTCCTTCATCGACATGAATGCGAGCAGTGCATTGGTCAGGCTGACCCCGGTCTCGTAGAGCGTTGCATAGTAATCGAGGGTTGCATCCCCGCTCCAGTCAACGTTCAGATGCTTTTCCATGATCGTGAGCATGTTGTCGCCAAAGACCTTAGACTGGTACCAGGCCGTGTGCGTCCACCGTGTCGTGAGCATCTCCTTTACCTCGAGGTGGTCGAATTTTTTCATCTGGGGGATGTTGACCACCGGTGTGAGCTTGTCCGACGGGAGGGTTTTTGAGAGGTAGAGGTCCCGGGCATAGAACATGGATTTATCAAGCACAAAGTATCGCCGGGGAACAATGTCCATCATGTCCTCCATCTCGTCCATATCCTGCTTGCCGTCCTTTAAGAGAATGTAGAGCTGGGTCTTCCTGAGCTGGGGCATGCGGTAATAAACCCGGGCATTGACGATCGGGTTCCAGGGCAGCTCGTTGATGTCCTCATGGAACTGCCGGTACAGGATAAAGAGCATCTCAAGGAGTTTTTTTACCGGAAGTTTCTTTTCCTTTTTTACCTCGTCCTTGAGAGCGTCAAGGTAGATCTGGCGCATGCCCGTATAGACCGAATCGCTGGTAAACGAGCAGATCTTGTAGCCGGATTTTTTTGCAGCCGCCCCTTTGATAAACAGGTGGGTACACTGCTTTGCGATGACGAAATCCTTTAACAGGCCGATGTAGTTTGCAGGAAAAATGATGATGTTCTTGTCGATATTGTATGTATAGACGTCGACAAGCGTTCCACCGGGTGCTGCATCGGGTTTCCGGAGCAGGGTGATCTCGGTGTCCAGCATCCGTTCGGTTTCGGAAATGAACCTCCGTATCGGCTTGGACAGGGGCATATTGGTCTTCATGGACATTCACCCGACTATATTCTGAAAACAACAGCGACCCGGCATGTACCCGTACAACCTGTGACGCGTATTCTTTACCTTGGACAGGGAAAAAAGTTAGGATTTGGCATCCTGCCCGTACGCAGACTGCGGGTAAACCCCGATATTTTCTTAACTTTTCTTCCGTGGTTTTGCAAGATTATGCAGTAACCCGGTAAAAGGGTTCTGTTTTTTTGGGCGGAAAACCCCCTGGTTGACGTACCGCACATCCTCGATGGAGAAGAACGCGTCGGGGTTTGTCTCCTCTATATGCCGGGTGATCCGCGGGACATCGTCCCGGTTCACAAGGGAGATGATCATCATAACGCCTCCACGCGCACCTTTTGCATCAAGGCTGGTAGTGCCATAGTGTTCTGCCTGTAAGAACTCCGTGATCTCCTCCCCGGTTCCATCGGTAGTGATGATGCGCATGATCACCATGCCGATCGAGAGCTTCTCTTCAATGACCAGACCCACGTACGTCCCGAGCGCAAACCCGAAGGCGTATGCGAGGAAGTATGAGATGTTGGAGAGGTTGTTGAGTACCCCGACAATGGCAAGCAGCCAGATGATGATCTCAAAGAACGCGATGACCGGGGCGAGGTACTTCATCCCTTTTGAGAGAAAAACGATCCGGAGCGTCTCCATGCAGACGTTTGCGATCTGCGCAAGGAAGATGAGCAGCGGCAGGATGATCCAGTTAAAGATCCCGGGACTGATGATGAAGAACTCCACAGTACATGCCTTCTTTTTTGTCAGGATCGTATACGATCCTGCAGATGTCCGGCGATAAATTGCAAAACATATGCCGTCGTTTGTATATCAAGATTACGGGAAAATCTGCACAAAAAAAGGGAATCTGGTAAGATTAACGCGATCGCGCGGACGTATGCACCCGGTTTTATGCCCTGTCGTCACGCGTACTTTGCGGGATCTGCATCAAATTTCTTCTTGCAGCCCGGGGCGCAGAAATAATATCGTTTCCCTTTGTACTCGCTCGTGAACTTTGCCGTCTTCTCATCAACGGTCATCCCGCAGATCGGGTCGATTGCCATCGTTTTCACCTATGATCTCTCTTCTTTGCTTCCGGTATATACCCTTTGAGGAGGAGCGAGAGGGTCACGACGGTCACTGAGCTCGCGGCCATCGCGAGGGCGGCAAGTTCAGGCCGGAACACGAACCCGAAGAACGGGAAGAGGATACCGGCGCCCACCGGGATCAGGGCCGCGTTGTAGGCAAAGGCCCAGAAGATGTTTCCTTTGATCCTGCCCATCACTTTTTCCGAGAGTTCGAGTGCCGCCACCGCATCGAGAGGGTCGTCCCGTACAAGGACGATCTCCCCGCTCTCGATGGCAATATCGGTTCCGCTCCCGATTGCTATCCCCACATCCGCCTGTGCAAGCGCCGGGGCATCGTTGATCCCGTCGCCAACAAAGGCCACGACTTCTCCTTTCTCCTGCAGGGTTTTTACGACATCAGCTTTGCCTCCCGGGAGAACTTCGGCAATGACCCGGTCGATCCCGATCGTGCGGGCGACGGCTTCTGCCGTGCGCCGGTTGTCCCCGGTCACCATGACCACGGCGATCCCGTGGGCCCTGAACTGTCGGACCGCTTCCGCGCTTGTGTCCTTAAGTGTGTCCGCGATCGCGATGATACCCGCCGGATCGTGACCAACCGCAACGAGGATCGCGGTCTTGCCGTCCTGTTCGAAAGCACGGATCTTTGCGTCCATCCCCTCGGGGAGAGCGATGCTGTTTTCCTGCATAAGCGTGCGGTTGCCCACGAGCACTTCTTCGCCTAGTACGAGCGCACGGACTCCTTTTCCTCCGAGAGTATCGAATTTATCGGCATCGCCGATCGCAACACCCTTTGCCTGCGCAGCCCGGACAACTGCCTGTGCAAGCGGGTGATCGGAGTTCTTCTCGACAGCTGCTGCAAGGGCAAGGAGCGTCTCTTCCGTGACACCGATTGCCGCGAGATCGGTCACTTCCGGTTTTCCCCTGGTAAGCGTACCGGTCTTGTCGAAGATCACGGTCGTGACCTTCCCGGCAAGTTCGAGCGCCTCGCCGTTTTTGATGAGGATCCCCAGTTCCGCCCCCCGGCCGATCCCGACCGTCACAGCGGTGGGAGTGGCAAGGCCGAGTGCACACGGGCAGGCAACCACGAGCACCGATATAAGCGCGGTAAGGGCAAAGAGCAGGGTCGCATGGAGCAGGAAGTACCATACGATAAAGGCAGATGCAGCGATGAGAATGACCGCCGGGATGAAGTACGTGACCGCGACATCCGCGATCCGCTGGACGGGCGGTTTTGACCCCTGCGCATCCTCGACAAGCTTAATGATCTGCGCAAGTACGGTCTCTTTTCCGATCTTTGTTGCTTTGACCGAGAGGATGCCGTTTGTGCTGATCGTGCCGCCGACCACCCGGCTCCCTTTGGTTTTCAGGGGCGGGACCGGCTCCCCGGTGATCATCGCTTCGTTTACATAACTCTCGCCGGCCACGACTTCGCCGTCCACCGGGATTTTGCTGCCGGGTTTTACAATCACGATGTCGCCGGCTGCGAGATCCTCGATAGCCACCTCGACTTCTTTTCCATCGCGGATGGTAGTCGCGGTCTTTGCCTGGAGCCCGGCAAGTTTTTTGATCGCGTCAGAGGTCCGGCCCTTTGCCCGGGCTTCGAGATATCTCCCGAGCATTAAAAACGCGGCGAGCATGATCGCGGTATCGAAGAACATGTAGTCGCTCGTGAGGACAATCGAGAATGTGCCCATCACGCTTGCAACATACGCGACGCCGGTGCCCATCGCGTACATGACATCCATGGAGAGGGTTTTGTTCTTAAGCGACGTCCATGCGGCTCTGAAGATGGGGTGTGCGACGTAGATGAAGACCGGCGTCGAGACCACGAGCATGAAGTACGCGAGCACCTGCATGGGGATACCAAGGGGCACCCACATGAGGATCATGAGGGGGATGCTGACCGCAAACCCGATGGAAAACCGTATCAGTTTGTCGTGGAGGTCGGTATCCCGCGCCGCCTTTTCCTCCTCGTCGCTTACCTGCCCGGCAATGCCGAGATACTGGTACCCGTCGTCATCGATCGCCTTTTTCATATCCCCGACTGAGGTGAGAGACGGGTTGTAGGTGACATAAGCCTGCTCGTTTCCCAGGTTCACGTTTGCGGCGACGACCCCCGGCAGCGCCCGGAGTGCAGCTTCGATGGTCTGGACACAGGTGGCGCACATCATGCCGCCGACTTTTAAAACGACCTCCCGGTTGGTCACTTCGTAACCGGCGTCCCGCACCGCTTTTTCGAGATCGGCAATCGAGACCTTCGAAGGATCGAACTCCACGCGGGCTGAATCGGTCCCGAAGTTCACCTCCGCTTTGGTGACATTTTTGACGTTTGCAAGCGCTTTTTCAACGGTGACGGCGCAGGTCGCGCAGTGCATACCGGTGATTTTGAGTTCTGCGTTCTTCGTTTCCGGCTCCGGCATGGATCAGTCCTCGGTTAACGACAGGGTTTCCTTGTGCTGCATCTCTCTTTTTATGGTTATAACGGTTCTTAAAAGCGACAACGTGTACAAGTGGAATATTTATTGCCCATGACACCCACATGCAGGAGTGAGTACTGATGCTGGAGATACTATGAAGGTGACCATCGATCGGATGCAGTGCGTGAGCTGCGGCTCGTGCTGGGATACGTGCCCGGCGCTCTTTGTGCAGAATGAAAAGGACTCGTTTTCGCAGATCGTCGAGGAATACCGGGAGAACGGAGATATCGCGGCCAGTATCGCCATTCCCGATACCATCACCTGCGCACGCGATGCCGCCGATCTCTGCCCGTCGGCGATTATTACTATTGTGGAATAACCGGGCTTACTCGCGGATCATCGTGAGGATCATCTTAAAACGCTCGTGCGCGAAGACCGCATGCGGCTTGTTCGCCGGCAGGATGATCATCTCTCCCGCATGGAGGGTAAAGGGCTTTTTGTCGATTTGCACCTCGGCATTGCCATCTGTCACCGTGAGCACCGCATCGTAGGGAGCGGTATGTTCGGAGAGGCCTTCTCCAGTATCAAAGGAGAAGACCGTGATGGTGCCGGCTTTTTTAAAAACGATCATCCGGCTCGCAACGGTGCCGGGCTGGTACGCGATGAGGTCGTTTACGTTGAGCACTTTTTCTTTAAGGTCTTCACGTCCGGTATCGGTCATGGCAGGTTCCTGCAAGAGTAGCTGTTCGCACCCTGATATCTGTGCCCGTCCTGCTAAATGTATTCCTGCGTGGGGGTATCTCTCTGGTGCGGCGTTTTTCCGGAACAGAGAGTAAATGAACCTGACTTTTTCCCGGAAAGCTCAGTTCATGGCCCGTTCTTTTTTTTTATGTTCAGCTGCTGAGTCGCTCTTTTTCCGGAAATCTCATCCCGATACCAGGACACTCTTCCGGGATTATCTCATCACTCACCCGGAGACGGCGAAGAAGTATGGCGAATTAAAAATCCGAATCAGGGAAAAATCCGGGTTTGACCTTGAGGTATATACCCGGGAAAACGGAATTCGTCCGAGCCGTGTGCAACAGGTGCGGAAGGCAGGAGGTAATATGGATCGGTAAATGTGCCCGCTCGTCGGTTCCAGACCTCCTCAAATCCGGGCTCAAATCGGGCCCGGATTCCCCGTTTCCGATCCAGGCCCCTCCCGAAAAACCCCAATTTGAGCCCCGTTTGGGTTCGCATGGAAAAGAAGCCAGAATATTACTCCGTTTGCCTAAATCTGCCCGATTTCGATGTCAGATAATGGCCATTAACGGCCCTAGAATCGAGGATCTTTCTGCCATATCCAATCACCCTCCCGGCACCCGGATCGGCCGAAAAAACGCGAATATTGCGATCTTTTTTCCGGGATGAGATCTTCGCATAGCGCCCTTTTTTGCCCCTACCCCCTCCTCCAGCACCTCCGGAAAACGGGGGTCAAAAAAAGCCCGCTGTATTGCAGGTTTAAGTGGCCCTATTTTTGGCCGGTTTTAAAAAAGAGGGGCAAAACGACGTTTTTTCCGTTGGCGTGGACATCGTTTCCTGTGGAGCCGGAAATCAGGATCCCCGGATCGGCAATCCGGGGCCGTATCGGGCGTATTTGGGATACGGTTTTTGTTGTGGTTGGGGTGAGGAAGGTATGGGTGCCGGATATCCGAAGAGGTCCAGGCATACTTTGGTTAGTGCAAACGGATTTCAAATCCACGTACCCGCACAGGGTACGACTTCCCGCGAGGGTCATGAGGGTATCGTTCTTCATATTTCAATCCACGTACCCGCGCGGGGTACGACGTTTGACGGCCAGCGGCTGCCCACCAGGACTTTTCCATTTCAATCCACGTGCCCGCACGGGGCACGACAACTGTTCGGCTATATCGATCACCATGAAAAGAGTATTTCAATCCACGTGCCCGCACGGGGCACGACAGTTCGCGGGAGGCGTGCGCGCAGCAGGCACCGCATTTCAATCCACGTGCCCGCACGGGGCACGACAGAGACTGTCGTCATGTTCGCCTTCATCATGGTATTTCAATCCACGTGCCCGCACGGGGCACGACCAGCCGACGCTTGAGCCGGATGTGCTGACCGGGAGATTTCAATCCACGTGCCCGCACGGGGCACGACTTCGATGGTGCCTGCGATGACCATCATGTACGTAGCATTTCAATCCACGTGCCCGCACGGGGCACGACCACAGCATATAGTATTGTGCTGCTACGCAGCAGGACAATTTCAATCCACGTGCCCGCACGGGGCACGACAAGATCTAAAAGGAAAATCTCTCTGGGCAACTAGGATTTCAATCCACGTGCCCGCACGGGGCACGACGTTGCTCCCTTCGAAGATTATCA
>CAYVTY010000003.1:0-1483 GCA_964454995.1 uncultured Methanoregula sp. | reverse complement strand
ATTTCAATCCACGTGCCCGCACGGGGCACGACGTTGCTCCCTTCGAAGATTATCAGGGTCAGAATATTTCAATCCACGTGCCCGCACGGGGCACGACTATCTGGACCGGCCGGCCTTACTGGAGTCATCCGATTTCAATCCACGTGCCCGCACGGGGCACGACTCGCGACGAACCTTGCAAATGCACCATTGTATCCCATTTCAATCCACGTGCCCGCACGGGGCACGACGCGAGTCCTGGCCCCGGACAAGCACCTGGTTATAAATTTCAATCCACGTGCCCGCACGGGGCACGACTATCTCGCAGGGCTTCTCCGGTCGGGGGATCGATATTTCAATCCACGTGCCCGCACGGGGCACGACAAGGAGCAGCCATGACCTCCCACGGCGGCCGCCCGATTTCAATCCACGTGCCCGCACGGGGCACGACCTATGCGACTCATCCCTCACTGACACCCTAGGGATTTCAATCCACGTGCCCGCACGGGGCACGACGTGTAGCCGGAGTCGGCTACTATGTCCGCCTTGGTAATTTCAATCCACGTGCCCGCACGGGGCACGACACGGATTCCTCCCTACCCTGTGCCGTGCCGCGTATTTCAATCCACGTGCCCGCACGGGGCACGACCTTTTTGGTAAAATTCTTTTGTCAAAAGAGATTTAATTTCAATCCACGTGCCCGCACGGGGCACGACAGTCTGCTCTGTCCACGTCGCCCCATAGTCACTTATTTCAATCCACGTGCCCGCACGGGGCACGACGATAATGCGATAAACGCCGCGAACTGCCGGACGGATTTCAATCCACGTGCCCGCACGGGGCACGACAGGCCGTGTTTGTTGGCGTAATCCACCTTTGTAGGATTTCAATCCACGTGCCCGCACGGGGCACGACCACGCTGCTTATGCAGGGTATCGACGACCTTGGATTTCAATCCACGTGCCCGCACGGGGCACGACGGTCATCAGATGCGCGTAGCCGATCATCGTAATAATTTCAATCCACGTGCCCGCACGGGGCACGACTCGCCAAGGCCGCGACGGACACCTGCCTGTACATATTTCAATCCACGTGCCCGCACGGGGCACGACATGTTTCAATCACTCCTTATCCCGGGTTTCCAATTTCAATCCACGTGCCCGCACGGGGCACGACCACCGGAGCGAATTGCGTTCCCGGGTGCGGAGATTTCAATCCACGTGCCCGCACGGGGCACGACTATGCTGAAATCCATGCAGAAAGCCGGGTTAGTGATTTCAATCCACGTGCCCGCACGGGGCACGACATTGCTACTATGGAGGACAATATTGCAGATAAGCGATTTCAATCCACGTGCCCGCACGGGGCACGACCCGGGGCCGCTGCGCAGGGGTGCGGCTGCTTGGGATTTCAATCCACGTGCCCGCACGGGGCACGACCCCACACGTAGCCTCACGCGCCTTAAATCAGTAATTTCAATCCACGTGCCCGCACGGGGCACGAC
>CAYVTY010000002.1:0-112220 GCA_964454995.1 uncultured Methanoregula sp. | reverse complement strand
GCAACGCCTAGTGATAACCACTACACTATCGGCGCAGTGTGCTCTAAAGTGTGGGTATTCATACGATTTAAGTATATCGTACTTCAGGGCATGGACGGGTCGTATTTGCCGGGTGCTGCCCCCAGTGTGCGGGAAGTGCGTACTGATCCGGTGGCACGTTCGCCCCTAATCTCCCATAAGGCAGAGTGCCGCACCTGCCCCGGCCCGGACTCATATGCCATATCTTAATGTAACGCTATCGCTCTATCTATTGATCAATGATACCTCTCTTCGTGGAGTGCACGGGAAAGCAGGTCGTCATATTCGGCGGGGGAGAGGTAGCGGCACGCAAAGCCGGGCATTTCGCAAACGAGGCAGAAGTCCTCGTGGTCAGCAGGAAGTTTACCCCGGCTATCCGGGCGCTGCCGGTCCAGATCCAGACACTCGATACCCGCACGGCAACGGATGCTGACCTCGACCAGATTATCGCGCCCGCGTTCCTTGTCATCGGGGCGCTCTCCGACAAGGCCGAGAACGACCGGATCGGGGCGCTCTGCCAGGAACACGGCGTGCTCTTCAACAACGCGTCCGGCAGGCCCGGCGATGTTGTCATCCCGGCAATGACGATGGGGGCGCACTACACGATCGCCATCAGCACCGGGAGCGAGAGCCCGGCCGTCTCCCGGTTCATCAGGCAGGAGATCGAGAGAAAATACCCCGCGCTCGATGCGATGATTGCGCTCCAGCACCGGCTCCGCAACGCGCTTAAAAAACAACAGATCACACCGGAGGAGCGGCGCCAGGTCCTTTCGGCGGTGCTGCACGACAAACTGGTCTGGACGCTCCTTGTTGAGGCGCCGGAACGTGCATGGGAACGGGTCAGCGAGAGGTACCTTCATGACTGAACCGGTAGCAAGGATCGCAATCGCCGGCGTCAGCCACCACACCGCTGACGTCATCGCGCTCGAAAACTTCCGGTTCGGTGACGAACCGGGATTCCTGGAAGCCGCTGCGAGAAGATTTAGCGGCGTGCTCCTCCTTCAGACCTGCAACCGGGTCGAGGTGATTGTCGAAGGCGATGCCGGGGCTCTCCGGGACTTCCTCGACGGGCAGGGCCGGTCGGGATTTTTCCTGCTCGAAGGCCGGGACGCGCTCCGCCACCTCCTCTCGCTTGCGGCCGGCATCGAATCGATGATCGTCGGCGAAGACCAGATCATCGGGCAGCTCAAGAAGGCGCTCGCTGATGCAGAGGAAGCCGGCACCGCGAGCAGTTTTCTCGAACTCTGCATCAACAAGGCCGTCCACGTGGGAGTCGGGGTACGGAAACGCACGCAGATCAACCGGGGCGCCGTCTCGGTCGGGTCTGCGGCCGTCCTCCTTGCCGAGTCTGAACTCGGGACGCTTGAGGGCCGGCACATCCTTGTGATCGGCAGCGGCGAGATGGGGCTTCTCGTGGCCCAGGCACTTGCGGCAAAACACCTGACTGCGATGTATGTCGCGAACCGCACGTACGGGCGGGCGGTCAAGCTCGCGGAGAAGATCGGCGGAAAGGCAGTCCGGCTCAACGAGCTATACCACTACATCACTCTCTCGGACGTCGTGATCTCGTGCACCTCCGCGCCGCACCCGGTCATCCACAAGGCAGAATTAAAGGATGCGATGCGGGACCGGTGCTGGCCGGTTGAAGGCCATCCCCGCCCGCTTATCCTAATCGATATCGCCCAGCCCCGGGATGTCGAGGAGGGGGCCGGCTCCATCGATGGCGTCCGGCTCTTTACGATGGACAACCTGCGTGAAGTTAACGAACAGACCATGAGCACCCGCAGGGCCGAGGCAGAACGGGCCACGGCATATGTCAGCGAGGAACTCGAACTCTTTATTCGCCAGCTGCACCGGCGAGCCGCGGATGACTGCATCGCCGCCCTGCACAGCTGGGCAGAGGCTGTCAGGGTGCGCGAGCGGGACAAGGCGCTTGCCAGGCTGGGCGGGGCCGATGAGAAGGCCGCCGAAGTGATCAACGACCTCTCCCGGGTGCTCACCAAAAAGATCCTCACGGACGCGACCGCCTCCATCCGTGCGTGCGCCGAGGAGGGCGATCGCAGTGCCGCAGAAGCTCTCGTCCAGGCCCTCACCCGCGGAGGTACGGTCATAACGCCCCCCGAAACACGGGACGTCCCGGAGTAACAGGCCCGGCCGGGCAAATGGATACGTGGTGTATACATCATGCCGGCACCTGAAACACACGAACTCCTGATCAGGCCCTACCGGGACGAAGATTTTTCTGAAGTGACTGAACTGGAATCTGCCGGTGTGCACGAACGTTACCGGTCAGCGGTCTTTGTCCGCCAGATGGGAGCACTCGCTCCCGCGACCTTTCTTGTGGCAGTATCCGGGACGACCGTGGTCGGGTTTACGGTGGGACTTATTGTCGGAGACGATCCCGGGCAGGCATGGATCCTCCGCATGATGGTAAAAGGCGGGTTCCGCCACCGGGGGATCGGGACCGCGCTGCTCCGGGAGATCTGCGGTGTGCTGCACGGTCGGTCGGTAACAACGATCTCCCTTACGGTCTCCCCGAAAAACGAACCGGCCGTGCGGCTTTACCGGCAGGAGGGGTTCGTGCAGGCATCCCTTGCACAGGCCTATTTTGGCGAAGGTGAAGACCGGTTCGTGATGAGGCGGACAGCCTGAACCGGCCGCTTTGTGGTACTCAAAAAAAGTATTTTTCCCAACTTATTATCAGCCGGATTTTGCGTATGCCGTCTCTGCAAGGGATTTGAGCGTGTCGTACTGCGCACCGGGGCCGGTCATCCGGATCACTTCAGTGACGGTACCCCTGACAAAGATAACCTCCATATAGCCTTCTGCCGGGGCGGTTCCGGAACTTCCTTCAAAGCCTGCCATGCCGAACGTAACCGTGGATGTCGCATTAACGGGCACCGCGGAGAAAGCCCGGGTGTCGGCGCCGGTTGCAGGCTGTGCAATGTCGGAGAAGACGAGCCCCTTCTGCTGCTGCTCGTTTGAATAAATAAGGGAGACCATATCGGTTGTGCTCTTATTGGAATACACCGTGAGGGTCTGGGTGATGGTCGTCGGCCCTCCCGTACTGTTTGCCGGTGTGGAATAGATGGTGACATATCCCTGCTGCCACCCGAGATCTTTTGCAAGCGTGCCCATCTCGTCCGCCGATTTCTGCCGGGCCGAGACAAGCGTATAGCCGGCCGGTACATCGGCAGGCGCGAGGGCGAGCGGGGCGAGCGAAACATTTGCTGACGGGACCGTCGTTCCAGTACCGGCAGCGGGAGCACTCCCCGCACCGGATGAGGACGTGCACCCGGCACCAAGAATTGCGGCACAGACAACCAGGCATAATCCGAAAACAATGGATCTCTGCATACCTACAAGGTTGAACCCCGGAACGGGAAATATATTGCCTGCCTGTTTTTCCGGCATGACCTACCCTTGCCGCTCTCCCGGATAATATAACCATAAATACGATGCATCTGCAATCTGTAATCATCAACGTCCGAGGTACGGTGCGCATGTTTCCAGAGCGACGAATGAGGCGGGTAAGGTCCCGCAATGTCCAACCGCTTTTGTGTGAGACGACCCTGACCAAAAACGATCTCGTCGCCCCCCTTTTTGTTGATGAGACCACCACGAGCCCAAAACCGATCGAGTCCATGCCCGGGCAGTTCCGGTACCCGGTCGACGGGATCGCCGGCATTGCCGGGAAGATGTGGGAGCGGGGCATCCGTGCGGTCCTTCTCTTTGGCATACCTGCTCACAAGGATGACGCGGCGACGAGCGCGTATGATTCCGACGGGATCGTGCAGCAGGCAGTACGGCGGATCAAGGCCGCGTATCCCGGCATGGTTGTCATCACCGATGTCTGTGCCTGTGAGTACACGAGCCACGGGCACTGCGGGATCGTGGGCGGGACACGCTGCGGGGAAAAAGATCTCTTAAATGACGAGTCGCTGCTCTTAATGAACCGGATCGCGATAAGCCACGCGGAAGCCGGCGCAGATATCGTCGCCCCGTCCTGCATGCTTGACGGCATGGTCCGGTCCATCAGGACTGCGCTCGATGCCGAGGGGTACGAGGACGTGCTCATCATGTCGTACTCGACCAAATTTTCATCTGCGCTGTACGGCCCGTTCCGGGATGCCGCAGAGTCCGGTTTCTCGTTTGGCGACCGGAGCACCTACCAGATGAACCCGGCAAACGGCCGCGAGGCATACCTCGAATCCCGGCTCGATATGGAAGAAGGCGCCGATATCCTGATGGTAAAACCCGCCGGCCCCTATCTCGATGTCCTTGCAGAGGTAGCAACGCTCGGCCTCCCGGTTGCCGGGTACCAGGTGAGCGGGGAGTATTCCATGATCAAGGCCGCTGCCGAACGCGGATGGATAAAAGAGAAAGAAACCGTCCTTGAAAGTCTGACCTGCATCAAGCGTGCAGGGGCCGATCTTATCATCACCTATTTTGCCTGTGATGTATGCGGGTGGCTCTGAAATGAAGAGCCAGGATCTTTTCGAGCAGGCAAAAACCCTGATGCCCGGCGGCGTCTCAAGCCCGGTCCGGGCAATCAAGCCGTATCCTTTTTACACGGCCCGTGCAGAGGGGTCGCATCTTACCACGGTCGATGGCACAACGCTTATCGACTGCTGCATGGCCTACGGTCCTCTTCTCATCGGCCACGCCCGCCCGGAAATAAAAAAAGCGATTGCCGCCCGGCTCGAAAAGGGCTGGCTGTACGGTACGCCGATCCCGGAGGAGCCGGAGTTTGCCCGGCTCATCACCGGGGACCACCCGGGAATGGACATGATAAGGTTCGTATCAAGCGGCTCCGAGGCGACGATGGCCGCGATCCGGCTCGCCCGGGGCTTTACCGGAAAATCCGATATCGTGAAGATCGAAGGGGGGTTCCACGGCGCCCACGATGCCGTGCTCGTAAAAGCCGGATCCGGTGCGACCACGATGGGCGTCCCTGACTCTGCCGGCGTGCTCCGCGATCTCGTCGCCCACACCCGGCAGCTGCCCTACAACGATCCTGAAACGCTTGAATCCCTGCTTGCAAAAAATACCGATATCGCCGCGCTCATCATCGAGCCGGTGCTCGGGAACATCGGGCCGGTGCTTCCAAAGGACGGTTACTTAAATGATATCCGGGAGATCACAAAAGCCCACGATGTTCTCCTGATCTTCGATGAAGTGATCACCGGTTACCGTCTCGGTATCGGCGGTGCCCAGGTGAAATTTGGCGTCAGGCCGGATCTCACTACGCTCGGGAAGATCATCGGTGGCGGCCTGCCCATCGGCGCATTCTCGGGGAAGCGCGAGATCATGTCGCTTGTCGCACCGCAGGGCCCGGTCTACCAGGCCGGCACATTCTCGGGAAACCCCCTTTCGCTCTCCGCCGGGATCGCGACGATCCGCTGGCTGCACGACCATCCCGCAACCTATGCAGACCTCGAGGAAAAGACCCGGGGGATCGAAGAGTCACTTGCCGGAAAAGGAAAAACCGGGGGCTCGTTTGTCAGGATTGGGTCGATGTTCAAGTATTTCTTCAGGAGCGAGGCACCGCAGAACTATACCGAAGTAAAAGAGTGCGACACGGCAGCTTTTACCCGGTTCTGGCAGAAGATGCTCGCACGTGGTATCTTCCTCCCGCCCTCCCAGTTCGAGACCAATTTCCTCTCCGTGGCACATACGAGAGAAGATCTTGAGGCCATCTGCGGGGGGTACACCGCATGACGGTGAGGATCGGCACCCGGGGCAGCAAACTTGCGCTTGCCCAGACCGCGACCGTCTGCAAAAAACTGGTGGCGCTCGGGATCGAGGTCGAGCAGAAAATCATCAGCACACAAGGGGATGAGGTCACCGGTGTCCCGCTCCACGAGATCGGGAAGCAGGGTGTCTTTGTCCGGGCGCTTGATGATGCGATCCTTAATAACGAGATCGACTGTGCGGTGCACAGCATGAAGGATATCCCCGCGATCCGGCCGTCAGGACTGTTTACCTCCGCGATCCTTCTCCGCGACTCCCCGGCCGATTATCTCGCCTATTCCGGGTCGATGTCAGCGATAAAAATAATCGGTACCTCCTCAACCCGGAGGAAGGCCCAGCTCCTGCGCCATGATCCCGGTCTTACCATAAACGACCTGCGGGGAAACGTGGACACGAGGTTAAAGAAACTCGGCGAAGGGCAGTACAACGCGATCGTCCTTGCCGAGGCCGGCCTTGCAAGGCTCGGGATCCGGATCCCGGGCGATCGCCTGCCTCCCGAAAAATTCGTTCCCTCCCCCAACCAGGGCACGATCGCTGTCGTGAGCCGGTCTGATCCCTCGCTCATGGAAGTACTATCAGCGATTGACCATCCCGGAACCCGTAAAGACGTGGCGATCGAACGGGCGGTGATGGAGCAGGTCGGCGCAGGGTGCTTCACGCCCATGGGTATTTACTGTAAGGGCGGGCACCTGATCGCCGAGGTTCTTTCCCTTGACGGGAAACGGACGGAACGTATCGAGAAAAATGTTGAGACCATCGATGAGGCGCGGGCAGAGGGAGATGCCCTGCGGGCACGGGCCCATGACCTGATCGCAGAAGCATACCAGACACTCGGAATTTCTTATGACCGGTAAAGTTTTTCTTGTGGGTTCCGGCCCGGGCGGCACGGGGCTCCTGACCCGGCGGGCAGCAGACATTATCGACGCGGCAGAAGTCATCTTCTACGACCAGCTGCCCGGCGAGGATATCCTTTCGTCTCTTCCCAAAAAAGCCGAAAAGATCGACTGCGGAAAATTTGGCGGCCGGCACATTCTCGAGCAGCACGAGATCGAGGCACAGATGGTCGACCGGGCAAAAAAAGGGAAAAACATTGTCCGGCTCAAAGGAGGCGACCCGTTCCTCTTTGGCCGGGGCGGGGAGGAGATCGAGACCCTGCGGGCTGCCGGTATCGATGTCGAGATGGTGCCGGGTGTCACGAGTGCGCTTGCCGTGCCCGCCTCGGTCGGAATTCCGGTCACGCACCGGAAATATGCCTCGCAGGTAACGATCCTGACCGGCCACGAGGACCCGACAAAACCCGAACCTGCACTTGACTGGAAACTGCTCGCGCAGGGACGCGGCACAATTGTGATCCTGATGGGCGTGGCAAACCTCAGAAATATCGCCCGGGCCCTGATTGCAAACGGCAAATCCGGGGAAACACCGGTCGCCGTCATCGAACGGGGGCTGCGCAGGGATCGTCGGGTCACGACCGGGCCGCTTACAACCATCGGCGATGTCGCTGCACAAGCCGGCGTGAAGCCGCCGGCCGTCATCGTGATCGGCGATGTGGTCCGGCTCTACGATCCCCGACAACCTGATCTTATCCCGTATGAAGGTGAATGATGCTCGAATTTATCAACCGTTTTGAAAAACTGGTCTACATACTGCTGATTACATTTCTTGTCATTGTCCTTGTCTTTGCGATCGGCCAGATGTTCTTCCAATTGTTATTTTACTTTTGGACCTGCCTGACTACTAACACGAGCATAGTCCAGGACAATTCAGAACTGTCCACGGCTCTCGGCGGCTTTTTACTCGTACTCATCGCTGTGGAACTGCTGGACACGATGAAGGCCTATATCACCGAGAACGTAATCCACGTCGAGGTCGTAGTGCTCCTTGCAATTATCGCGATTTCGCGGAAAGTGATCCTGCTCACCCCGACGGGACCCGATGGACTGGAACTCATTGGGATTGGTATCATTATTGTGGGGCTCGCCGCTTCGTATTACATGATACGGAAGGCCGGTTTTACGATAGGGAGCGGACTTGCAAAAACCCCGGAAGTAAAACCACCAGAAACAAAACCCCCTCAGACAGAGTGAAAGTTCCTGTAAAGACCCTGATACCGGTATCACGGGTCATACGACATGCAGAAATAAACAATCCGAATCTTTTTTGCCGGCTAAAAAATACCGACCGATATACCCGGCTTTCCTGACACCAGGCCATTTGAGCGGTGGATTAACAAGCATTAATAAGCAGGGGTAGTGCGTATTAACTCACCTGTTTTTTGGCCTAATCCTTTGTAAATTAACGGGGAGGTTCTGTCAACTCTGCGGGAGCTGAAGTAAAGTCACCGTCAAAAATAGATATGCCACCTCCCGCAGACTTGACAGAACACTGTCGGTATTCGTCAGGACCGGACATACAGGACTTCACACCCCCATGAGCATGAGCAGCATATCGATAATTTTTATGCCGATGAACGGGGCGATAAGGCCGCCGACCCCGTAGATGAGAATGTTGTTCCGCAATGATTCCTCAGCCGACATGGCCCGGTACTTAACGCCATGAAGGGCTAGCGGGATGAGAATGACAATAATGATCGCATTGAAGATGACTGCGGACAGGATCCCGTTGTGGAGCCCGAGGATGTTCATGGCTCCAAGGGCCGGGTAGGTTGAAGCAAACGCGACCGGGATGATGGCGAAATATTTCGCGATATCGTTTGCAATAGAGAACGTGGTCAGTGCCCCCCGGGTCATGAGGAGCTGTTTTCCGATCTCGACAATATCAATCAGTTTTGTCGGGTTGGAATCGAGATCAACCATGTTTGCCGCTTCACGGGCCGGCTGGGTTCCGGTGTTCATGGCGACTGCGACATCTGCCTGCGCCAGCGCCGGGGCGTCGTTCGTCCCGTCACCAGTCATGGCGACCATCCTCCCCCCGGTTTGGTATTCACGGATCAGTTTCAGTTTGCTTTCGGGGGTTGCTTCCGCGAGAAAATCATCTACACCGGCTTCTGCGGCAATAGTTGCTGCAGTGAGATGGTTGTCTCCCGTGATCATCACCGTTTTGATACCCATCTTCCGCAGCTGGGAAAACCGTTCCTTTATCCCGCCTTTCACAATATCTTTTAAGTGGATGACACCGAGGGCTTTCCCGTTTTTCGCGACAACGAGCGGTGTCCCTCCGGCCCGTGAAATCGTATCCACAACCAGTTTCAGGTTTTCTGATACCGTCTCGCCGCTTGTCTCGATGTATTTATACATCGCATCAGCTGAACCCTTTCGGACACGGACATCCCCGTCGTCGACACCGCTCATCCGGGTCTGGCTGGTAAACGGGATGAATACCATTTCGGGACCGGCTTCTGTTTCTCCCACTGTCCTTCCCCTCAGGTTGTACTTCTCTTTTGCGAGCACCACGATACTGCGGCCTTCGGGCGTTTCATCGGCAAGCGAAGCAAGCTGGGCATTTTCCGCAAGATCGGTAACATCTATCCCGTCAACCGGGATGAATTCTACGGCCTGCCGGTTCCCGAGTGTGATAGTCCCGGTCTTATCCAGGAGGAGGACATCGACATCCCCCGCAGCTTCGATGGCTCTCCCGGAAGTTGTAATCACGTTCCTGCGGATCAGCCGATCCATGCCCGCAATGCCGATTGCAGAGAGGAGCCCGCCAATCGTAGTCGGTGCAAGGCATACAAAGAGGGCAACAAGAACCGTGATAGTGACCGTAGTCCCGGCCCCGGCCGACTGGACACTGTATGCCGAGAATGCATAGAGGGTCGCGGACACGACAACAAAGATAGCGGTCAGCCCGACAAGGAGGATATTGAGCGCTATCTCGTTGGGAGTTCTCTGCCGTTTAGCCCCTTCGATAAGGCAGATCATGCGATCGAGGAAGCCTTCCCCGGGGTCCGCGCTCACCCTGACAACCAACCAGTCCGAGAGTATCGCGGTACCTCCTGTGACTGCACTGCGGTCGCCACCGGATTCACGGATGACCGGTGCACTTTCTCCGGTGATCGCGCTCTCGTTGATGGATGCGATGCCTTCAATCACTTCGCCATCCACCGGGATTGTGTCACCGGCTTTGACATAGAAGACATCATTTTTGTGCAGGTTAGACGAGGAAACAACCGTATAATCCGAAGGCTCCGGCTCTTTTCCTTTTTCTACCCTGTACCCGGGATTCAGTTTCTTTCCTGCGGTATCCTGCCGCATCTTGCGCAGGGCTTCAGCCTGGGCCTTACCCCTGCCTTCCGCGAGTGCTTCGGCAAAGTTTGCAAAGAAGACCGTGAACCAGAGCCAGATTGATACGGCGCCGATAAACCCGGCCGGTGCCTCGCCATGCCCCAGGAGCGCCTGGATCCAGAGCAGGGTTGTAAGCACACTGCCGATCTCAACGGTAAACATCACTACGTTGTGGTACAGCGTCCTCGGGTCGAGTTTGACAAACGAATCGATAATTGCACGCCGGTAGAGTGCGTACTGGTCCGCTGCCGGGACTTTCGGGCCTGAATGTTCAGACATGGATAACACCCCTTCCAACCTGGATCAGAAATTCGACGATGGGTCCAAGGGAGAGCGCAGGCAGGAAGCTGAGCGCCCCGATGACGATAATAACACCGACCACCCAGACGATAAAGAGCGGCCGGTGGTCCTGCAGCGTTCCTTCGCTTGTCGGTACAATCTTCTTTGTCACAAATGCCCCGGCCAGTGCGAGGGTGATGATAGCGATGGCATAGCGCCCGACAAACATGCAGATTGTTGTTGCGATGTTGTAGAACAGGTTCGATGACAACCCGGCAAAGGCACTGCCATTATTCTGGGAGACCGAACTAAACGCGTAGAGGATCTCAGAGAATCCGTGCGGACCGGGGTTCGCAGTCATCGATGTTCCTGCGGTTATCGATACCGCGATCGCCGTCCCGATCAGGATCAAAAAGATTGGGATGAGAATGTGGATGGTGGAGAGTTTCATCTCGTACGGCTCGATCTTCTTGCCGTACAGCTCGGGCGTCCTGCCTACCATCAGCCCGGCGATAAACATCGCGATGATGACAAAGACGAGCATACAGTACAGCCCGGATCCAACGCCGCCGTACACGATCTCGCCCAGTTGGATGTCGAAGATCTGGACAAGGCCACCCAGCGGCATGAACGAATCGTGCATTGAGTTGACCGCACCACAACTGGTAACTGTGGTGATAACCGAGAAGGCTGCCGATGGGACGATGCCAAAGCGTATCTCCTTTCCTTCCATGTTGCCCCCGGCCTGGAGATGGGATGGCGCCTGGTCGATCCCAAGATGGGTAAAGGCCGGGTTGCCGCCCATCTCCGACCAGATGCCAAGGCCGAGGAGCGGCACGAAGAGCAGGGTCATTGCTATCAGGATGGCCATCCCCTTTTTGACCGATCCGATCATCTTCCCGAACAGGTAACACAGGGATACCGGTATCAGGAGCATGGCGATTATCTCGATAAGATTCGACAACCACGTCGGGTTTTCATAGGGATGCGCCGAGTTGGCATTAAAGAACCCGCCCCCGTTTGTCCCAAGCATCTTTATCGCTATCTGCGAAGCCGCAGGGCCAAGAGAGATCGATTGCGCAGTAACGAGATTGCCACTCGAGTCGTTCACCGGGTTAAGGAGAGGCACGGTTACTGGTCCGCCAAAGGTCTGGGGCGTTCCCTGCGAAACAAGGACAAGCGCTATGACAAAACTTATCGGGAGAAGGATCCAGATGCCGCGGACGAGCAGTACCCAGAAGTTACCGATGGTGAGACTAGACCTGCGCGAGAAGCCGTAAATGAACGCAACCAGTATCGCCATGCCTACCGCTGCTGACATGAAGTTCTGCACGGCAAGGCCCACCATCTGCGTCAGGTAGCTGACGGTTGTTTCCGGGATGTAGAACTGCCAGTTGGTGTTCGTGGCAAAACTAACCGCAGTGTTGAGCGAGAGATCCCAGGAAACGGGGCCGGCACCGAGTGGATTGAGCGGGAGGAACTGCTGGACTTCCTGGATGAAAAAGACAAATGCGATCCCGATGATGGAAAATATCATCATTGCAACGACAAACTGCTTCCAGTCCATCTCCTCGTCGCTCCCGGCACCGCACGTACGGAGGATCCACCCTTCCACCGGCATAATTAATGGTGACAGGAACGTCTGTTTGCCGGTATAAATGCGGAACATGAGCTCCCCTACTGGAACAAGAAGGAGAGCGAGGATAACACCGAGCAGAATAAGGAAGACCCAGTCATTGACGGTTATCCCGAACAGGGTGCTCGCGGGCTGGTTTCTGGGAAGTGCTGCCGGGTTAACCGAAATCTTATGGGCACTCAGGTCATTGAGTGCAAGGTTCAGGGAGAGGACATTTACTGCAGGCTCGCCAAAGATCCCAAGCACCGGGTTTGCGGTATTGGACGCAACAAGTGCAGAAACCTCGTTTTCGGAGAGGTTCCGTACCCGTGCAACCCGTGGGACCTGGTAATAGGCCGCAGCCGGGCTGATATCCGGATCGAGCCCGCTCCCTGACGAGGTTACAAGATCGACAGGGATTGGCTGCGTATTGTCCGGATCGACCTCGTGAAGGGCATCTACACGGGTCTGGACCTCGGTAATGAGCGTCGGGTTCTGCGGACCGTAATTCGAACCGCCGGAATCTTCGGCATCGTAGGGCACCGGCGATGTTGCAGAGAGCCGGCCCCAGAAATAGTCCGGGGATGAAAAGGGCTGGCCTATGAGAGAAGATCCTGCAACATTTCCATCATGAACAATAAGATCCCCGTTTGCCTGTGCGGGGAAGATCACCTGGGCAATACCTGTTACAACCAGGGGGTAAACAATGCCCACGAGAACCGTGAGTAAAAGAAACATCACTACGGCTGGTTTGATCTGTTTTTTGATCATCGACCAAAGAGCTGACGACGCCCCAATGGAATCCACCTTCATTATGAGCTGCTTTTGAGGGTCTCGAAAGCATTCACATTAACTGCGTGCCATTTGTTTTTATAAAAGTCTTATGGAATGAATGTTCTACCTATATAACATAAAGATAACTATTTTAATGTTAAAAACAGAACCGATTCAGCGCCAGGATTTAATTTAAGCACAGCTACGCGCCGCGAAAGTTAATGTCCAGCCCGTGGGGCGGTACTGCCATGACAGGCTCAAACACAAAAATGAGCGGCCTCGTTGGCTCATGGTGATTGTGTGTACTCCCGTAAAAGAGCCTGGAGATTCTGATAGGAGAGAATAAAAATTTCAAATACGGTTGATTTCTGCCTGACTGCCTCACGTACAGGGGCACTTCTGCTCGCTGGGTTGAGCCGGTTTCAGACGTTTTACTATTTTTACCATAACGGGTGATGATACCATCTGGATAATTGCATAAAACGCCGAAGGTATAACGATAGCCCGGTTTAATTCCATCGTATCCACAGCGGCTGGAGCGATTCCGAACTCCTTAGTGCTGGCTATGAACAAGAGTGGGAGAAACATCGCTTTTGTCTGTTTAAAGGCAATCTTTGTCAGACAGGCAAGGCCATAGCCGAAGAGATTAAGCGATAATTCCACGATAATGATCACGACAGCAAATTCTTTCAATGAGATAATGGACACGGCGTTGGATGATACAACCACAAACAGGAGCAGGATATAGCACAGGGTGGCAAAACCCGGCCATGCATCCCTGTTTTCCCGGACTTTTGCCGAGTATTGGTTTAAGAGAAGACCAATAACCAGGGGAATGATGATAATTCCCACTAATTCAGCTTCCAAGTACACGGTTGGAACCTGCAGTGTTATGCCGCCAAACAACGTGAGCACGTTGGGCAGGACAAAGGGTGTCAGAACCATGGCAGTCACCAGCATCGCCATCCCCAACGCTGTATTGCCCCCCACAAGAGAGATCATAAGGGGAGCGGAGATATCAGCCGGGAGTGCCCCCAGAAGTATTTGCCCGGAGTTCAAATCCGGCATATGGGAGAAGAATAGTTTTCCGAGCATAATCGAGAAAAGAGCCATGACCACGAATTGCAGGATTACGCTCCAGATAATAATGAGCGGATACCGGCTTGCCTGAATTAAATCCCTGACATTGATGGTCATACTGACTGAAAGGACCATCAGCGCCAGGACTGGTGTAACAATCCATCCTAACAGGGAACCAGGCCCCGGAAAAAGAAGGGAGAATGCCCCGATGATAAATACTAAGTAAACAAGATGATCCGTGATCCAAGCCAGTATTTTCATCATAGGTCAGTTTTCCTTGGATCCCGTCACGGGCCCTGTTACGATCTCTGTTGTGCAGGAATCGGTTTGTCAGATTGGCTGATAAAGTTAGATCCTGATGTAATTGCTGTTCTGGATCAAAGAGAATTCCGGCAGATATTTGATTTTATCTCATTACAATTGGTACAAAAGATATCGAAATAGAAATATTTATAAATCATAGGAGGAATGTACCTTCCATGGTAACTCAGAGCGGGTGATTGTTCTCTCCCTCCTGATAAGCCATCACCAACAGTTTCCATTGAAAATTTCTGTCATATCAAGGGGGATACATTAAGATGCCACCATCACAGGAAGGAAATCAGACAACGGTTCCCAAAACCGGAACAATGAAACGTACTCTGAACCTCACCTCGCTTCTGGTCAACGCCATGGCGCTGATTGCGCCGGGGGCTTTTCTCTGGACTACGTTCCAGGTACAGGCAGCGCAGACCAACGGCGGTGTAACGACAGCAGGAGAAATGTGGACCGGCCTTTTAGCCGCGCTCGTTCTTGCGTTTTTGACGGCCATCTCGTACGCAGAACTCTCAAACATCTATCCCAAAGCCGGCGCCGGCTCTTCGTATTATTACGCGGAAGCCTCGTTTCTTGAGAAAGAAAAAGCAGGACATAGGCAATGGGCGCGGGTCGCTAAATTCCTCGTAGGCTGGATATCGCACTTGTACTACTGGATTTATCCGGGCATCATGGTGGCCTTTTCGGCAATCCTGATTGTGTATATTTTTGGCCTCTTTGGGATCAATCTCTCGGTCCCGGAGCAGATCCTTGTTGCCATAATATTTGCGGTACTCAACGGCTATATCGCATACCGTGGGATCACCGGTTCGACCATGACTGCGATTGTCATCAACACCATCCAGCTGGCAGCGCTGATTGCGTTTTCTATACTGGCACTCCTGTACCGTCAGGCTCACCCGAATCTGGCATATGCCCAGTCCGTTTCCACAATACTCATGCCGCACAACTTCACAAACCTGTTGTTCCAGTCAACCATCGCCATCCTGCTGCTGGTGGGGTTCGAGTCGGTGACGTCACTGGGTTCTGAAGCCCTCAGGCCAAAACAGGATATTAAAAAAGCGATTCTCCTCTCGCTTATCATCCAGGGTGCGTTCGCGTACCTGTTCGAGTATTTCGCTGCAAATTATTTTGTCGGCCCTCAGCTGACAGGCACCGATCCGACCGGGGCTGCAGTCTCGGGCTATGCGGCAGCAGCAGCATCCGGCGCCCCCATAGGAGATATGATCAGAGTAATCGGCGACCAGATGTTGGGCGGCACCGGGTTTGCACTGGTGCTGATCATGGCTGCGACAGTTGTACTCGCACTGATCGGGACAACGCTTGCCTGCCTTAACACGGGTGTGCGGATCACCTATGCCATGGGAAAAGACAAAGAGATGCCCACCCTGCTTGGTATCCTTCACGGAACGTACGACACTCCGCACTACGGCATCTGGATCCTTGTCGGGGTATCTGCAGCTTTGGGCGCATACGGTGTTCTTAATGTGGATAACCTGACCCAGATTACGCTCGCATCCAATACCGGCACGTTCCTTCTCTACGGCCTGACAAACCTCATAGCACTCTGGGCATTCTTCCACCGCCCGGACGCCAGTTTCTTGAAACACCGGGTGGTGCCGTTGCTTGGTTTCCTCGCAAATTTTGTCATGCTCGGTGCGGTTGTCTGGCTTGGTATCAGTGCCGGGGGCAGTTCGGCAACAGATGCCCTCATTGCCATTGCGATGGTTGTGGTCTGGCTGGTGGCGGGAGCGGTCTGGTTTATCAGTAACACCAGAAAACAGGGTCGGCCGGTCATGACCGGACACCTGCCCCGGGCAACCGGACTGGAACAGGACAATGCATAACCTTTGGCATGGATGATGAACAAAAAAAGCCGGGATGCAGTATGAAAAAGAATACCGAAATATTGCCTGAAAGGTAATGTACAGGATCCGGCATTCTTATCTTTTCGTTGACGAAAAAAATCAGGTAGTCATCATGGGAGAAAATTCCATAACCATACCCGCAGACAAAGCGCCAAATCTGGTGGGTGTAATTGTGACATGGCGGGCTATCACCCATCAGGGCCTGACGAGATCGCAGAATGAGGACGCCCACTGGGTCACCCATGTTGTTGAAAGTAAAACTGATACCGAATCTTCATCACGGTATATCTTCGCTGTGGCTGACGGCCTTGGTGGACACCGTGGTGGGGCAATCGCAAGCAGGATGGCCCTCAAATCTGTAAAAGAGGAGTTCCATATTTGGCACGGAGGGGAGGCGGATCGCATGATTAGCCGGGCAATGCAGAAAGCAAACCAGAATATTTTCTGCGTGGCCCAGTCAGATCCGGAATTATTCCAGAAAATGCAGACTACCTTAACCATCGTCGCTTTGGACAACGATTCGCTGGTTGTCGGCCATGTCGGAGACTGCCGGCTCTACCGGATGAGGGAGGATCATATCGCTCAGCTTACCCGGGATCACACTATGGCAAATGATATGCTCAAACTGCACTTGATCACCTCTAAACAGGCCTCGGAGCATCCTGGCCGTCACCAGCTCACCCGTTCTGTTGGCGGGGATCCTTTCATGAATGCCGATATTGCCCGCCAGCAGACACAGCCGGGTGACACCTATCTCCTCTGCAGCGACGGATTGTGGTCAGAACTCACTGATGAGGAGATCCTGTCCGCTCTGCGGGGGGATAACATGAGCCGGGAGTGTGAAAAACTGGTCAGGTTTGCCCTGAGCCGGGGAGCACCGGATAACATCACCGGCATCATGTTCCACATAGACATCGTCGGAAAACAAGCAGCCATTCCGTTTTCATGGCGGTCACTCCTTGGAAAAGGGTAATCGGGAACAGTATGACCGGCAAACGCAGTTATCCACGAGAAGGTATGAAACAAAGCGACAGGGCCACCTGTGATTCGCAACATTGCAGCCCGGTAATGGAGAGACAGAAGCCCTACGGCAACCTTGACGGACGCGTGATGTTCCCATGAAGATGATCTGGGCGATCATCCGGCCAGAATATTCACAAAAAGTGATCGATGCACTGGAGAAGATCGGCATTTCAGCGATGACACGCCTCCATGCTACCGGTCACGGTGCTGAAATGGGAATTACGGCGGGGCTTGTCAACTATTCGGAGATCCCCAAAGAGATGCTCATGCTGGTCCTCTCAGATATCGATGCCGCGCATGCCGTAAAAATTATCAGTACCACGGCAAAGACCTGGCAAAAAGAGAATTCTGGACACGGGGCTGTCGGGGACGGCAAGATCTTTGTGACCTATGTTGAGGACGCGTACACGATCAGGACAGCTGAATGCCGCGGGACCGGTGCGGATCCTCCGGGAAAGACCGGTAACACCGTATGAAAAAGATCATCGCCATCATAAGAAATGAGAAAGTTGAAGAGACCAAATCCGCGCTCAGGAAGATTGACGTGAAGGGGATTACGTTTTTACATGTCACGGGAAGAGGCCTTCAGAAAGGAATGATCCCGTCCCGGCGGCTCCCCGCTGGGGGGTGCCCCCCATATATTGGCAGGCACCCACTCCTGAGGCAGGATGATGTTCCAGTATCGGCACATTTGACGAACCGGCCGACCGAAAATGAGAGGAAACCCGGGTTCCTGCCCAAAAGAATGCTCATTATAGTGGCAAACGACAGCGATGTCAAACCCATTATTGGTGTACTGATTGCCACAAACCGGACCGGTTGCCATGGGGACGGGAAGATCTTTGTATGTCCCATGATCAGCGCGATCCGGGTAAGGAACGGGGAACAAGGCGACAGTGCGCTGGTATAAAGACCTGTTTATCCGCTTGCCACCCCATTACTGGCAGGATGGATCTGCAACGCTGGAGGTAGATTTGATAAAATTAATGAGGTATAGAATTGGCACTCAACCGCAAATGCAACTGTGCCGCCGGTTAATAAAATTATATAAATCAACATCACAAGAGGGTTAGAATGAGAAAAAATCAAAAAATATGTGTTCGCATAACAGTGAAGGGAACTTCATGAAGATGGTTCAGGCAATAATCCGGTCCGAGAAACTGGACAGCGTAAAAAAGGCGCTCGAAGAGAAGGGTTTCATCGCCATGAGTATCATGGAGATCACCGGAAGGGGAGAACAGAAAGGCATCACACTTGAGTACCGGGGGGCAATGGTTGAAGTGGACACCCTCCCCAAGATCATGCTCCAGATGGCTGTCAATAATGATGATGTCGATCCGATCATCGCGATCATCCGGTCTGCAGGACGGACAGGGAATTTTGGCGACGGGAAGATATTTGTCTGGCCGCTCGATCTGATGGCCAAGGTCCGGACTGATGAGGTCTGGAGATGAAAATCAGGACATACGACAGACTTGAGAAAATAAGGCATTAAGGGAAATTTCTGATAGTCCCCTACTTTGATAAGGTACCGATGATGCTTAAATCAGGTGACACAGTCTGCGATTATAAGATCATAGGTTTACTTGGCCAGGGTGGATTCAGCCAGATCTACAAGGCATATGCCCCTGACGGGACCCTGGTGATCCTGAAGTTTCCCGATGTATCCCTACTTGGGGATCAGGCAACGTACGAACGTTTCCGCCGGGAGGTTGCCATCGGGCAGAAACTGGACCATCCCGCAATTCCGCGGACAATCAGCTTTATGGAAGAGCCTGATTCCGTCTTCCTTGTCATGAAATTTATTGAGGGCCCATCGCTGCGCACATACATCAGCGAAAAAGCACCCCTCCCAATTAGGGAAGGACTTTCCCTAGCCGACCAGCTTGCTGAGGCGATTGACTACCTGCATTCGCACGGTGTCTGTCACCGGGATCTCAAACCGGAGAATATTATTGTCGGACCTGATGGCAGGATACATATTCTTGATTTCGGGAGTGCACTGCTCGAAGGTTCCCGCCGTGTGACCTGGAGATGGGCGTCGAATGCTTTTGGGACACCGGATTATATGGCGCCAGAGCAGATCCAGGGAAAACGGGGAGATGAACGTACCGATGTGTATGCACTCGGGATGATCGTCTATGAAATGCTGACCGGGACCCTGCCTTTTGAGGGAGACAATGCCCTTGCAGTCATGAACCAGCACCTGACAGGCGTTCCGGTTTCTCCCCGCATGATCCAGCCCTCAATTCCAGCTGGAGTGGAGGCCGTGATACTGAAATCGATACGCCGCAACCCCGATGAACGTTACCGGTCTGCGAGCGCATTCCGGAAAGATCTGAATAATTATGCGGATCTCGATCTCTCGCAATTCCCTTCGGATCCAGAGGCAGCAACCGGCGGTGGAGTACTCACCACCCGCCAGATCTGGGTGCGGACCATTCTGGTTTTTGTTGGTTTTCTGCTCATAGCGGCACTAATCGTCCTTGCTGTATACCTGATGCATCGCCACTAAAAAAATAAATTCATGGTGTCTTTTCTCATGAATGCATCCGGTTACCCATGACGGATCATCAAAAGGCTCTGTCAAATCTTCGGGAGGGGACATATATTTTCGACGTAGTATTTGTCATAACTCTCGAAGATTTGACAGAGCCCATTTTTCAGCGTGGTTGATCATTATTTATAATGACATTAGGTAGAAGGATGATTCCTTCTATAACATATAAATATTTGTAAGCCAATTGTAATGTGTAAAAGGAGGAAAGATGCGAAAAACTGCACATGCATCAGAGGTATCACCTGAAAACCGGTGGCTGCCAGCAGTGCAACGACTCCAGGAAGCGAACAGGACTGGCCTGTCACACCCGGTTGTTGCATGGCACAATCTGAAGCTGCCGATCTACTTACGGGCGGAATGACAAAACGGCTCACGCATGCCAATAGATTCCGGAACCACGGTCCCGGATACAATCATTTGCGTGCAACGCCAGCAGTCCCGAACCGGGAGTTGGGTACGGCAGGCAGAAGGAAACCCGGATCGTGATCAGGTCAGTTCCGTACAGGGTTCCTGCATAACCAAAATGTACGTGATCTCCAGGACCTGTCTGCATAAAAAATCGAACATCGGAACCTGTGACCATACGGCGAGGATCCGGGAATAATCTCACGGACAAAGAGTGAAAACGAACTGAGGTACCATCCAATGAAACGACAGGTAGCAATTTACGGAAAAGGCGGTATTGGCAAATCGACCACAACGCAGAACACGGTAGCGGCACTGGCAGAAGCCGGAAAGAAGATCATGGTGGTTGGCTGCGATCCAAAAGCGGACTCAACACGACTCCTGCTGCACGGGCTCTGCCAGAAGACCGTGCTTGATACGCTCAGGGACGAAGGGGATGACATTGAGCTCGATGCAATCCTCAAACCCGGGTTTAAGAATACGATGTGTGTCGAGTCCGGAGGGCCTGAACCCGGTGTCGGTTGTGCTGGTCGCGGTATCATCACATCCATCAACCTGCTTGAGTCGCTCGGGGCATACACTGACGATCTCAGCTATGTCTTCTACGATGTGCTGGGGGATGTCGTCTGTGGGGGATTCGCGATGCCGATCCGGGAAGGAAAAGCCGAGGAGATCTACATCGTCGCATCCGGAGAACTGATGGCACTCTATGCGGCAAACAACATCGCAAAAGGCATCCAGAAGTATGCGACGAACGGCAAAGTCCGGCTCGGCGGAATCATCTGTAACAGCCGCAATGTCGACAACGAACGTCCGCTGCTTGAAGCATTTGCAAAGGAACTCGGGTCGCAGCTCATCTACTTTGTCCCGCGTGACAACCTTGTCCAGCGTGCCGAAATCCACAAAAAGACGGTGATCGACTTCGACCCCACATCAAACCAGGCAAACGAGTACCGGAACCTGGCAAAGGCCATTGATGAAAACAAAATGTTCGTCATCCCAAAACCGATGAAACAGGAACGCCTTGAAGAGCTCATGATGCAGCACGGCTTCCTTGACGCAATGTGATCTCAAAAACCACAAGGATATTACTCAAAACCAAAGGCGGAAGTGAGGCAATGTTACTGATACGTGCAATTGTTCGACCGGAAAAGAAGGACGACGTGCTCGCGGAGCTCTCCTCAGCGGGGTTCAATGCGGCTACAATGGTAGATGTCGTGGGCCGAGGCAAGCAGAAAGGGATTAAGATCGGCGGAATGGTCTACGACGAGATCCCCAAGATCCTCATCCTTGTTGCCATCCAGGATTCAGACAAGGACAGGGTCGTTAAAACGATCTTATCGACCGCAAAGACCGGCAGCGACGGGACATTCGGCGATGGGAAGATCTTCGTTTCTCCCATAGACGAGGTCTACACGATCTCAAAAGGCGCACCCATCCTCTAGGAGATGACTGCTTATGAAAGAGATTATGGCAGTAGTAAGGATGAAAAAAACCGGCGTCACGAAAAAAGCTCTCGTCACAGCCGGTGTAGCTGGCTTCACTGCGGTGAAGGTATCCGGTCGGGGCCGGCTCGTCACAGACCCGGCGCGGATCGAGGAATGCCGGCAGAAACTTCTCTCTATGAGCACCGACGACTTTGGCGGGGCGCAGGACACCGAGCAGCTTGTCACGAGTTTCCTCGACGGCTCGCGGTTTTTCCCACGACGGCTCTTTACAATCCTCGCACATGATGATGATGTGCCACGGATCGTGGAAGCCATAACAAATGCAAACCGGACCGAGCATGGTATTGGCGATGGGGCCATTTTCGTGATGCCGATCCTCGATGCGATCCGGGTCCGAACCGGTGAAACAGGAGAAGCCGCCATCTGGTAAAAGGAGGCAAAAACACATGGATGGAATCGATGCAACTGTAGACGAGATGTTCACTCAGTACCCGGAGATCGTGAAAAAAAACCGGAAGAAGCATCTCGTGGTAAAAACCGAGGCCGCAGAGACATGTCCGCAGATCGAGGCCAACACACGGACGATTCCCGGCATCATCTCGCAGCGAGGCTGTGCATATGCCGGGTGCAAAGGGGTGGTGGTTGGGCCGATCAAGGACATGCTCACCATTACCCACGGCCCGGTCGGTTGCGGGTATTATAGTTGGGGCACGCGCCGGAACAAGGCACGGGCGGATGCGTCGACGCCAAAAGACAAAATCTACGGCCAGCTCTGCTTTACCACCGATATGCAGGAGCCGGATATCGTCTTTGGCGGCGACAAGAAACTGGCAAAGATGATCGATGAGGTCGTCGCGATGTTTCACCCCCGGGCCGTCAACATTTGTTCGACATGCCCGGTCGGGCTTATCGGTGACGATATCGTAGCGGTCGCAAAGGCCGCACAGGAGCGTCACGGGATCCAAGTGCTTGCGTACGCCTGCGAAGGCTACAAAGGGGTCAGCCAGTCTGCCGGCCACCACATTGCAAACAACAACATCATGCAGAACGTGATCGGTACCGGCACAGAGAAAAAAACCGGCAAACACGTCATAAACATCCTTGGCGAGTACAACATCGGGGGCGACGGCTGGGAACAGGAACGCATCCTAAAAGAGTGCGGTTATACGGTCAACTGCGTGATGACCGGCGATGCAAGTTACCTTGACATCAAAAACCTGCACCTCGCGGACTTAAACCTCGTGCAGTGCCACCGGTCGATCAACTACATCGCCGAGATGATGGAGACCAGGTACGGCATTCCCTGGCTCAAAGCGAACTTCGTCGGCGTGGAAGCGACCAGCCAGTCGCTGCGCCAGATGGCAAAATGCTTTGATGACCCGGAACTTGAACAACAGACCGAGGTCGTGATCGCACGGGAGACCGCACAGATCACACCGATCCTCGAACAGTACCGCAAGATCTGCGAGGGGAAAAAGGCATTTGTCTTTGTCGGTGGTTCGCGGAGCCACCACTACCAGTACCTGCTCCGCGATCTCGGCATGGAAGTCGTGGTCGCGGGTTACGAGTTTGCCCACCGCGACGATTATGAGGGGCGGCAGGTCATTCCCACGATAAAAAGCGACGCGGACTCAAAAAACATTCCCGAACTCCACCTCACACCGGATGAAAAACTGTACCGGGAATCCCACAACTACTTACATCTCTCAAAGGAGCGCTTCGAAGCACTCAAAAAAGAGGTCCCGCTCAACTACTACGAAGGTATGTACCCGAACATGAAATCGGGCGAGATCATGGTCGATGACTGCAACCATCACGAAGTGGAAGAGCTGGTCGCCCGCATCAAACCGGACCTGATCTTCTCGGGCGTCCGGGACAAGTATATCTCGGAAAAAATGGGTGTCCCTGCAAAACAGATGCACTCGTATGACTATGCCGGGCCCTATGCCGGTTACAACGGTGCAATCAACTTCGCACACGACGTTGCACATACGCTCACGACACCGGCCTGGAAAATGATCGTCCCGCCATGGGAGAAAAAAGAGGAACCGGTACATACCGGACAGGGAGGTGAGAACCATGCTTGACTGTATTCCCGAAGGCCATCCCGAACATACGATAGGAAAAATCAACCCGGCAAAAACCTGTCAGCCGATGGGCGCCATGTATGCCGCCCTTGGCATCCACGGGTGCCTGCCCCACAGCCACGGCTCGCAGGGCTGTTGTGCGTACCATCGCATGCACCTCACCCGGCATTTCCGCGACCCGGTGCTTGCATCATCGAGTTCCTTTACCGAAGGGGCTTCGGTCTTTGGCGGTGCAGCGAACTTAAAGACCTCAATTAAAAACGTCTTTACGATCTACAACCCCGAAATCATGGCTATCCACACGACCTGCCTCTCGGAGACGATTGGTGATGATGTCCCAAACATTATCAAGCAGGCCGAGATTCCCGAAGGAAAAGTGGTCATCCACGCCAACACGCCCAGTTACGTGGGTTCGCACATCACGGGTTTCTCCAACATGTGCAAAGCGATGGTCTCGTACCTGGCACAGTCTGATGGCCCTACCAAAAAAGAGCAGGTAAACGTGCTGCCCGGCTTTGTCAATCCCGGCGACATGCGGGAGATCCGGCGGATCGTCACAACCCTTGGCATAAAACTGATCATGTTCCCGGATACATCCGGCGTCCTTGACTCGCCGCTCACGAGCAGATACCAGATGTATCCCGATGGCGGCGCAACCGTCGCCGAGATCCGGGACTCAGGAAACTCCGAAGTCACGCTCGCGCTTGGCGCATTTGCGTCCCACGATGCAGCAGATCTCCTCCAGGAGAAATGCGGCGTCACCGGTATTCCCTTAAAACTCCCCATCGGACTCAAGGCCACCGACGACTTCGTCATGGCGTTGAAAGACTGGTTCGGCATCGAGGTCCCGAAAGAACTGACCCTTGAACGCGGCCAGGTCATCGATACGTTGATCGACACTCATTTCCACTACCAGGGAAAGAAAGTCGCAATCTTTGGCGATCCCGATTACGTGATCGCGATGACCGAATTCGTACTCACGATGGGCATGATCCCGAAATACATGCTCACGGGTACGCCCGGTAAGGAGTTCGAAGCGACTATCCAGAAGATGCTTGCCGATGCGGGCATAGTGGGAAGCAAAGTCAAAGCCGAAGGTGACCTCTTCGAGCTCCAGCAGTGGATCCGGGAAGAGAAGGTCGACCTGATGATCGGCACGACCTACGGGAAGTACATCGCACGGGCCGAGGACATCCCGCTCGTCCGGTTCGGCTTTCCGATCCTTGACCGGGCCGTGCACCCGCTCATGCCGGTGGTCGGCTACCGGGGCTGCCTGCGCCTGATCGAGCAGATCAGCGATGCCCTGCTTGAACGCCGGGACCGCGATGCGGCCGACGAGGACTTTGAACTGGTGCTGTAAAAAACACAGGAAAAAAACGGAGGTGAAAACTGATGGAAGATTCATGCGCACTCCCGGCAGCAGCGGTCGCCTGCATCGATGAACGGCAGGACTCTATCCAGACTGCCGGCACAAGCAGGACCCGCATCCACTGTGCGGATGACAGCTTGGCCGGCTCGGTCAGCCAGCGGGCCTGCGTGTTCTGCGGGGCCCGGGTCGTCCTCAACCCGGTGACCGACGCCGTCCACCTGGTTCACGGGCCGATCGGGTGTGCCACGTACACGATGGATATACGGGGGAGCCTTTCAAGCGGTTCCGAACTGTTCCGCAACAGTTTCTCGACCGACATGAAAGAAAGAGACGTCATCTTTGGTGGCGAGAAGAAACTCGCGGCCTGTATCGACGAAGTCGTGGAAAAATACTGCCCCCCGGCAGTATTTGTCTACGCAACCTGTGTCTCAGGCATGATTGGCGACGATATCATTGCTGTCTGCAAAGCGGCATCGGCCCGCCACAACATCGACGTCATTCCGGTCGAGTCGAGTGGCTTTATTTCCGGCAACAAGGTCGTAGGGTACCGTGCGGCAGCAGAGGCGCTGCTCCGGCTCATCCGCCCAAAAGATGGGGAAGTCATTGAGAAAACCAGGAAGATCAACTTCCTCGGGGAGTACAACCTCGGCGGGGAAAAATGGCTGGCCGAGCGCTACCTGCGGGAGATTGGCGTTGAGATCAACGTCGCCTTTACCGGCGATTCCACGGTCGCTGCCCTCAAACGGGCGCCGTCTGCCTGCCTGAACCTGGTCCAGTGTACCGGTTCCATGCACTGGGTTGCCCAGAACCTCGAACGCACGTTTGGCACACCCTACATGGACGTGAATTTCTTCGGGCCCGAGAACACGGCAGAGAGCCTGCGCAAAATCGCGGCATTCTTTGACGATACGGCGATAACAGAGCGCACCGAGGCTCTTATCTCCCGTGAGATGACCCGGATCCGGCCGACAATCGAGAAATACCGCAGCAGACTGCGGGGAAAACGCGCCGCGATCTATGTCGGCGGGGCCTACAAGGCAATCGCGATCATCCGCCAGCTCCGCGGCCTCGGGATGGAAATTGTCCTTACCGGCACCCAGACCGGCAAGCAGGACGAGTACGAAAGCATGGGCAGGATCCTTTCCGAGGGAACCGTCATCATCGACGACGCAAACCCGGCAGAACTGGAGAAATTCCTTGTTGAGAAAAAGGTCGATGTCATGATCGGCGGTGTCAAGGAACGTGTCCTTGCCTACAAACTCGGGATCGGCTTTGTCGATCACAATCACGACAGGAAAGACGGTCTTGCCGGGTTTGACGGCTCGGTCAGGTTTGCCCGCGAGGTCTATGTTACTACCTGTTCGCCGGTCTGGCAGAGCCTTAAGACCGCACTTCCCGGAGGGAGCGTCCATGGCCAGTGAAGCAGCAGTCCCCTCCCCGGCGCAGGCCCGGGTAAAACAGGTAAACGAGAACCAGTGCAACATGTGCATGCCCATCGGCGGGGTTGTCGCATTCAAAGGGATCGAGAACGCGATGGTGCTTGTTCACGGTTCTCAAGGGTGCAGCACGTACATGCGGCTTGCAAATGTCGAGCACTTCAACGAACCGGTCGACATCGCATCTTCCTCGTTAAACGAGAAACAGACGATCCATGGCGGCGAGGCGAACCTCAAAAAAGCAATGGACAACGTGATCCGGGTCTACCAGCCAAAAGTCCTTGGCATCCTGACCACCTGCCTCGCGGAAACGATGGGCGAGGACATCGACCGGATCGTCGCCTCGTATATCGTGGAGAGAAAAATTACCGGGATCGATATCATCCCGGTACCGACTCCCAGTTATAGTGGCACGCACACCGAAGGGTTCTGGGCGGCAGCACGGGGAATTGTCGCCTATTATGCACGTTCTACAGAATCCCACCGGTGCATCAACGTAATCATCCCCAACATCAGCCCGGCCGATATCCGGGAGATCAAACGCATTCTCGGCCTCATGGGTATCGAGTACACGCTGCTGCCGGATTTCTCCATGACGCTCGACCGGCCGTTTGGCGGGAAATACCAGAAGATCCCGACAGGGGGCACGACCGTTAAGGAGATCGCGGAGATGCCGGGGGCCCCCATGACCATCCAGTTCGGGACAACCTGCCCCGACAGCCTCTCGCCGGGCCTCTTCCTCCAGCAGGAGTACAATGTCCCGCTCGTGAACCTGCCGCTCCCGATCGGTCTTGAAAATACGGATCTCCTCATCGGGACCTTATCAAAAATCACCGGGAATGCCCTGCCCGAAGAGCTCGCGCTCGAACGCGGGTGGCTCCTTGACGGCATGGCCGACTCGCACAAGTACAACGCGGACGGCCGGCCTGTCGTGTACGGCGAACCGGAACTCGTGTACGCTTTTTCCTCGGCCTGTGCCGAAAACGGTGCTATGCCGCTTGTGATTGCGAGCGGCTCGAAAACCAGCCACCTTGCAGAACTGCTCGCGCCGCTAATCCGGAATGCCGACGAACAACCGGTCCTGCTTGAGGAATCAGACTTTGCCGCAATAGAGGAGGCCGCACGTGGGGCGCAGGCAAATATCGCCATCGGACATTCCGGGGGAAAATCGCTCTCCGAGCGTCATGACATTCCTCTTGTCAGGATGGGGTACCCGATCCACGACCGTATCGGGGGACAAAGGATCCTGTCGGCCGGGTACCGGGGCACATTAGCGTTCCTCGACCGGTTCACGAACACGCTTCTCGAGCACAAATACGCGACGTACCGCCAGAAAATCAAAGAAGAACTCTGCATATCAGAAGGGATTTAGACCATGCAAAAACCAAAACACCATATTTTTGTCTGTACCAGCTCCCGTGCAAACGGGCAGCAGAAAGGATTCTGCCACGCAAAAGATGGCGTCAACATTATGTCACGTTTCATGGAAGAGATTGAAGAGCGGGATTGTGGCGGGGATGTTTTCCTGTCAAACACCGGCTGCTTTGGGATCTGCGACAAGGGACCGATCGTGGTTGTCTACCCGGACAATGTCTGGTACGGTTCCGTCACTCCTGATGACGTGACAGAAATCATGGATGAGCACATCGAAAGCGGGAAAGCCGTGGAACGGCTGCTCATATAACGGCCCGGTACGCAGTGACAGGACAACTGGAGCGGATGATGGCAGAAGAGATGGCCGTAATCCTTGGCAGCGATGGAACTACGGCGACGCTGAACGAACCGGGAACCATTGCCGTATTTGGCCGGACCGGGAATGCGTGGGAAAAAGTTCGGGAGATACCGTTTATCCTTGACCTGTCAAATGGCCTCAGGGGTATGCGTACACAGATATCCGGTGTCCTTGACTTCCTGAAATGCTGCAGGATTATCGTTACGCGATCCGCGAGCGGGGCGCCGTATTTCGAACTTGAAAAAGCCGGCCTCGCCATCTGGGAGATCACGGGAAAACCGGAAGAATTTCTCGGCCAGGTCTGGGCAGACGAAGAAAAAGAAAAACAATCCGTTGCCGGGAAAGCCCCGGTTGCCGATATCCCAAAACCAAAGGAAAAAACCCCGGGGAACTTCTTTATTTCGATTAAGGAAGTCCAGGGAAAACGCCCGGACCTCTCCAGTAAGCAGGTACTCCAGCAGTTCATCCAGAGCGGCGGATTTCTGGTCCTTGAGATCGTATGCAGCCACGTCCCGCCGTGGATCGAGGTCGAGGCCGAGCGCAGGGGCTATACGCTTGAGATAGAACAGATCGAAAAGGATTCTGTGAAAGTCCGGCTCACGACAAACTCCGGACGATAATTTTTACGGTTCTGTCAAGTCTTCTGGAGTTATGATTCAATCTACATCAAGAATGAAAATATCACCTCCCGACAACTTGACAGAACACTCTCTAACAAGCATTAATACATTAACACAACAAAATTTTCACCAGATGGGCGACGTAATACCTGCCGGCGGGCCGACACAGGATGAAGTGATGGCAATCTCATTGTTCAGGATGGGGCTGCGACCGGAAGATACCGTGCTTGATCTTGGCTGCGGGACCGGCAAGGTCTCGATTGCCATGGCCTCGTTCGTGCAGAAAGTGTATGCAGTCGACCGGCGCCCGGAGGCAATTGCGTACGCGAAGAAGTCGGTCGGGGAGGCCGGTGTAACCAATATCGAATTTTATTGCGGGGAAGCAGCAGAATTTATCAGGACCTCCCCTTCCTTTGACTGTGCATTTGTGGGAGGCTCGCAGCAGATCGAGACGATCCTTCCAAGCCTCGCAAAAAAAGTCCGGAGAGTTATTGTCGTCAACGCGGTACTCGTGAGTACGCTTGCGACCGTGACTTCCACCATGCAGCGCCTCGGGATCTTCAAAGAAGCTATTCACGTGCAGGTGGCCCGTTCGCACCCGCTCGGACAGAGCATGATGTTCAAACCCATTGACCCGGTGTACGTGATTGTGGGTTCAGGTGCCGCATGCTCGTAGGCCTGGGACTCGGGCCGGGAAACCCGGAACTCTTAACACTCCGTGCCGTCAGGCTCTTAAAAGAGGCAGACACCGTTTTTGTACCGGGCCGGATCGCCGCGGACCTTGTCGCGCCGTACCGCGATTCCGTCATGCTCGATTTCCCGATGACCGACGATGAGGAGAAGATCCGGTCGTGCCTAGAAGCGAATGCCGAGAAGATCGCACCGGTTGCACAGAAAGGTCTCGCCGTCTTTGGGATCCTCGGCGACCCGAACTTTTTCTCCACATTCTCCCGGCTCTGTGGGATCATTGCGGAACGCTATCCCGGTATCGAGTGCCGTACGGAACCCGGGATCAGTTCTATTACCGCATTTGCTGCCGCAGCCGGTGTCCCGCTTGCCGGGGGCTTTGTCGTGTCTGATGGGGCAGAACCTTCGGCCCTCATCCGGCTCAAGGCCCGGCACCCTCAGGAGATCATCGCAGGGCTCAAGACAGAGGGATACCGGGAGTTTGTCCTTGTCGAGCGGATGTTTTTCCCCGACATGAAAGTGTACCGTGATGACGAGATCCCCAAAAAAAGCGATTACATGAGCGTGCTGTACGCGAGGCGCTGACATGGTAAAAAAACCTGCGAAAGATACGGGAGCAAAAGTCTGGTTCGTGGGCGCCGGCCCCGGCGACCCGGAACTGATCACGGTCAAAGGGCACCGGCTCGTACAGGACGCCGACGTCCTGATCTATGCCGGATCGCTTGTCAACCCGGCACTGGTCGCGGAATCCGGTGCGGTGCTGAAACTCGACAGCTGGGGCATGCACCTTGACGACATGGTCGATACAATGGTGCAGCACGCGGCCGCCGGGAAAAATGTTGTCCGGCTCCACTCGGGTGACCCGGCGCTCTACGGTGCCATTGTCGAACAGATTGAAAAACTCGAAGAGCGGGGTGTAGCCGTTGAGATCGTGCCCGGCGTCTCGTCCCTTTTTGCAGCGGCAGCAGCGCTTAAAACCCAGCTCACGCTCCGGGGCGTCTCGGAGTCTGTTATTGTCACCCGCCCGGCAGGAAAGACCCTCAAAGAAGATCAGATAGGCGAGTTCTCGCGTCTCAATTCGACCATGGTCATCTTCCTTGGCACGGAAAAACTCGGCGAGATAACAGGGAAACTTTCTTGTCCCCCCGATACTCCGGCCGCCGTGGTCTACCATGCCTCGTGGCCCGACCAGAAGATCGTCAGGGGCACCGTTTCTGATATCGCGGCAAAGGCACAGGCCGCCGGGATCGAACATACAGCGCTTCTTCTTATCGGTGGGGTCGTGGGCGATGTGAAGAAAGGGCACGTCAAATCCTACCTTTACTCATGAAAGACACCGTGGTAATTGCCCTGCCCCGGTTCCTCCGGGATGCCGGCCGGATTGCAGAATTCCTGGATGCGGATGTGCTGGAATACCGGGCCGGGATCTTTACCGACGTTTTTCCTGTGGCCCGCCGGATCGTTGCGCTGATGTCGATGGGTATCGTGGTTCGCGGCATCGCACCGCTCGTCCACGATAAGTGGACCGACCCGGCAGTTGTTGTTGTCACCCCGGATTTCTCGTATGCGGTCCCGCTGCTCGGGGGCCACCACGGGGCAAACGAGCTCGCAAAGGAACTTGCCGGCCTCGGCCTTATCCCGGTGATCTCCACGGCAACAGAAGCGACCGGCCTTGATTCAGTGGAAGCCGTTGCCGGCCGGACCGGCTGCGATATTGTCAACCGCGACTCGACCCGTGCGGTCAATGCCGGGATCCTTGACGGTACCACAAAGATATATTCCGTGCCCGGCCCCGGGATCGTGATTACCGGCCCTGATGTTTCAGTCCTCGTGCACAAAGGGGATTTTGTTGTCGGTATCGGCTGCCGTAAAGGAGTGACTGCAGAAGAAGTGACTGCTGCGGTTCGTGCTGCGCTCGCCGAAGCCGGCATCCTGCAAACAGATGTGATGCTCTTTTCGACCACAGCAAAAAAATGCGGTGAGACCGGCCTCATTGACGGGATTGCCGCAATCCCTGCCAACTTAATATTCCTTGATGATGATACTGTAAACGCACAGATCACTGCCACACCCTCGAAGGCAAAAAAGATCGGCCTTATCGGGGTCGCCGAACCGTGTGCGCTTGCAGCCAGTAAACACCGGGAACTCGTTATGAAAAAGAAAGTCTTTGGGAAGGTGACCATTGCCATTGCCCGATGAGAGCCGGACAAACGGCCTCTGGATTGTCGGGTGCGGACCGGGACGGAAGGAATACATGACCGGCCGCGCGATCGCTGCGATCTCCGGTGCGGACTACGTGATCGGAAACGACAGTTATCTCGAACCGCTCCTGCCGATTCTTTCCGGGAAACAGGTGATCCGGAGCTCGATGGGTAAAGAGGTCGAGCGGGCGAAAAAAGCGATCGAACTTGCACAGTCCCACAGGGTTGCAATCGTCTCCGGGGGGGATGCGGGCGTGTACGGCATGGCCGGGATCGTCCTTGAGGTGCTCGAACATTCAGGTGCGACAATCCCGGTGGAGGTAGTCCCGGGCGTGACCGCGGCAAATGCCGGTGCCTCGCTTGTGGGGTCGCCCCTCTCCGGGGATTTTGCGGTGATTAGCCTCTCGGACCTGCTCACGCCGCTTGAGGTGATCGAAAAGCGCCTCGATGCCGTCTTCTCTGTCGGGATCCCAGTCGTGATCTACAACCCCCGCAGCCACGGCAGGCCGCACAACTTTGCCCTTGCCATTGAACACGCCCGGAAATACTACCCGGCCACCGTGCCGGTCGCGGTCGTAAAAAATGCCCTGCGCGAGGGACAGGCGGACCCGGTGATAACGACACTGGGGGAAATTGAGAGCGTCATCGATCAGATCGATATGCACACAACGGTTATCATCGGCGGAAGCGAGAGCCGGATATGGAGGATGGGAAACGATGTCAAAGGAATCATCACACCACGCGGATACCAGCACAAATACGTATATTGACCCGGGCGCAACCACCCCGGAGGCTTATGCGATCTCAAAGACCTCGCGTACGCTCGCACAAAAGGTTGTGGGAAACGAAACGCCCGAGGACCGGGTGCGCCAGCGGTGCTCGGTTGCGGTCGGCGATTTCGCGATGGCTGACCTTTTGAGGTTCAACGCCGATCCCGTGCCTGCCACCCTGGCGGCGCTCAAAGCCGGCGCCCACATCATCACCGATATCCGGATGGTGCAGGTGGGCATCCAGAAGAAAAGGCACGAATCAAAAATCCTCTGCGCCCTTGATTTCGGCGGTGAGATCGCCCGGGAGAAAGGGATTACGAGGAGTTCTGCCGGGTTTATCGCGCTCAAAGACCAGCTGGCCGGATCAATTATCGTCATCGGGAACGCCCCCTCTGCACTGCTCACGGTCTGCGGGATGATCCGCGAAGGCATCCGGCCTGCGGTTGTGATCGGCGCACCGGTAGGTTTTGTGAACGCGGCAGAGTCAAAGGCAGTCCTCCGCAGTCTTGATATCCCTTCGATTTCAACCGAAGGGACCCGGGGCGGCACGCCGGTCGCTGTCGCCGCCATCAACGAATGCATCACGATTCTCATCGGGGAATCTGCGTCATGAAGGACCCGGTCACCGGTTTTCTGTACCCTGACAGCTGGGTGGCAAAGGTCAAAGATTCACGGGAACTCGATCTCGTCGCAGGGGGTTTTGCGATCCTTACCTCATCGGGCACCGTTCTCCGGCGCGGGTACACGACCGGGACCACGGCCGCTGCCGCATGCAAGGCGGCGATCCTCTCGCTTGACCATGACGTGTCGCAGGTATCAATCCGTCTCCCCTACGGTCTTGTGGCCGGTGTCCCGGTGACTGCCCATGCGGGCCATGCTTCGTGCAGGAAGTATGCCGGTGACTATCCTTCAGATGTGACGGCAGGTATCAATTTTGTGGCTGATGCCGTCTCTCTCCCGGACGGGCTTACTCTTGCACCGGGACCCGGCATTGGCCGCTTTTCCCGGGACACGCCACGGTACAAAAAAGGTGCTCCCGCGATCAGCGATGCCCCGCTTTCCTGTATCCTTGCATCTATGCAGGATGCCATCAGCGATACCGGCATTTCAGGCGCCACGGTCACGCTCTCTATTCCGGAAGGTGCACGCATCGCACATAAGACCCTCAACCCCCGGGTCGGTGTCGAGGGCGGGATCTCGGTGCTCGGCTCGACCGGGCTTGTCGAACCCTGGGACGATCACCTGGAAGAATCGGTGCAGGCACGGGTCGCCGGTGCAAAAAATGTCGTCCTCACGACCGGTCGGGTCGGGCTCCGGTACTCGCGCCTGCTCTTTCCCGATCATGAGATTGTGCTTGTCGGAGGCCGGATCAAAGAGGCCCTGTCTGCCGCGAAGGGCCCTGTGATCCTCTGCGGCCTTCCGGCGCTGATCCTAAAATATATCGATCCGCATATCCTTGATGGTACCGGGTACACGACCGTGGAAGAACTGTCAGCATCGCCGGCATTTTTACCGGTTGCAGCACCGGTGCTTGCAGGGTATAAAAAAGAACATCCCAAAGTACGGGTGGTGCTCGTGAACAGGGATGGTACAATAATCTGGGAGAGTCCATGAAGATCGTCGGTGTCGGGTGCGGGCCGGGCATGCTCACGGAACAGGCGGCGCAGGCGATCCGGTCGGCACGTTTTATCTACGGTTCCAGCCGGGCGATCGAGATGGTACAAAAAATCATCCCGAAGAACTGCACCGTACGCTCCATCAGCGATTACCGGAACCTCTCGCAGCTGCCGGAGACCGCCGTTATCCTCTCGACCGGGGACCCGATGCTCGCCGGCCTCGGGTACCTGTCCGGCGAGGTGGTGCCGGGCATCTCATCCCTCCAGGTCGCCGCCGCCCGGCTGCACATCCCGCTCTCGAAGATTGCGGTGATCGTCGCCCACGGGCGGGGCCACGAGAAAGCGATGCAGGAGACCGTTGAAGAACTCAGACACGAAAAAATTGTTTTTCTCATCGCCGATCCGAAATTCGATGTGACGGAACTGTACCGCCGCCTCTCCGCGATGGGGCTTTCCGTCCCGGTAAAGATCGCGGTCTGCGAAAACCTCGGCTACCCGGACGAGAAAATTGTCGTTGACGACCTGCTCGCCCCGCCCCTGCCGGATGCAGACCTCTATTCGCTTGTGATCGGGCATTTCGGGGAACCGATCAAGCGATGATGCGCCAAAGTTTTTTCTTTTATGACCGGGTACCTTAAAGGAGAGGAATTGTATGGATAAGGCAACAAAAACCCAGTTCAGTTACCTGTTCTTTATTGCAGGCCTGATTATGCTGATCATACCGGAGCTTAATGGTCTGGAATTCGTGCCCAATGAGATCCGGCAATACTTCCCTGTGATCTTTTACCCGGGAATCGTGTGCGTTGTTATCGGGTATTTACTGAGATAACCGGAATGGATCAGGCATTTTTCAGGTATTTTTTTAGTTGCCCTGATTCGTGGCTCATCCACGTCTTCTTTTATTGATTCTCATGCCCGGTGTGGGAGTTTAATCGTTTCAGGTACATTTCGTCGTACAGCAAAAATTCGCATATGTGAACCTGAAGATCATTCCATGACCGGACGCCAGTTTATTATGGGTGGATGTGTATTGAATGGTAATTGTGACTGTTCCGCAACACTTTCAGATCTACGGAAGCGACGGAGCTGGCTTGTGTCCGGTAAAAAGATCAGGTGATCGCCAGTGATCGGACTGCCGGTTATATCCTTGGATATCGTGCGGGATACCATACAGAATTTTGCGATCATCGCGACACTGGTCCTGCTCTATAATTTCATCCCGGATTCCATTATTTCACGATCGAAACTTATCTTTTCGCTCTGCGTCGGCGGCATCTTTGGCCTCGCCGCTGCCATCAGCATCCCCGCACTCTGGCAGGCAACGGGCAATTCTGTCCTTGGGTTTAATGTCATCCTTGTCCCGCTTGCCGGGTTTACCGGGGGCCCCGTGTCCGCTGTAGTTGCTGCTATTATCTTCCTTTTGGGAAGCGCAAGCGCATCGAGCGGATCGCTGGTATCAACAGATATCCTGATCGTTGTCGTGAGCGGGATTCTGCTTGGAACCCTCCTTCACACCGGTCGATCATGGAAGCAGTTTCCCAGATCGTTCATCGTCCAGCTTTTCATTCTTGGCATTGGCGTTGCGCTTATCGAGAGTTATTCATATGTCCTGTCCGTTGCTCTCCGGCCCGCTCTTGTCCCGCTCTCCTATTTTTCCTCAATACTTTCTATAATACCCTTTGTCGTCTTTAGTATCGGCGGGACGATCCTGCTTGGCGCCATAGTCGGATTTATCGACCGTAAAAAACAGGCTGAACGGGAACTCAATGAGCATAAGGATCACCTCGAGCTGCTGGTGCAGGAACGGACTGCCGAACTCCGGCAGGCAAACTCTCTCCAGAAGGCCACGATCGAGGCAACGGCGGATGGTATCGTCGTCATGGACAATGATGGCACCATCCGTGAATATAACCAGAGGGCCGCCCAGATCCTTAACCTTCCCCTGCATTCTTCCCGGGATACTGAAAACTATGGAGCATGCACTGACCATCTTGTTGCGTTCCTTTCGGATCCTGACGAGTTCCTGAAGCTGATCACGCCGCTATCGGCTTCAGCAAAGCAGATTGTCACGACAAACCTGACGTTTACCAACGGCAGGATCTATGAACTCTACGTCCACCCGCAGCAGATTGACGATCATATTATCGGGAGGGTATGGAGTTTCCATGATATCACTGAGCAGAGGCACGCAGAAGAGGCCATCGCTGCGGCAAACAACAAGTTAGTCCTGCTTTCAAATATCACCCGCCACGATATCCTCAACCAGATGACCGGACTCCTTCTCCATCTCGAACTGCTTGACGAGGAAAATCGCGATCCCGGCGCTTCCGCTCATATCAGTACCATGAGAAAGAGCCTTGATGTGATCCGGGAACAACTGGAATTTACCCGGGATTACCAGGATCTCGGCCTCAAAAAACCTGAATGGCAGGATATTGGTTTGGTATTTACTTGGGCTGCGGAATCATTTTCCGGGAAAAATATTGTTTTTTCCTGTGAGACAGACCATGTCGAGATCCTTGCGGATTCCATGCTCGGGCAGGTTTTCTACAACCTTATTGACAATTCCCTCAGGCACGGGGAGCGGGTATCAGAGATCCGGTTATCGGTAAAAAAGGATGATCCGGTCCTGTTCCTGATGTACGAAGACAACGGTACCGGTGTCTTGCCGGAAGAGAAGGAGAAGATATTCCAGAAGGGGTTTGGGAAACATACCGGTCTTGGGATGTTCTTAATTAAGGAGATCCTGTCGATTACGGGGATTACCATCCGGGAAACAGGGACCTGGCAGCAGGGTGTACGGTTCGAGATCCGCATTCCTCCCGGAAAATTCCGGTTCCCGTGATCTGCAGGACATTTTTTGCAAGGGCAGCAGGTCTAAAAACCAGGATTAACCGGGCAGGCCCGGGGATAACACTTCCAGGCCGGCATGACAGAGTGTATTGCAGCCGAAAACAAATTTCCATCAGCGTTACTTCTTCTCTTCAGCCTGCCCTGTTTTCTTCTCCGGTTCCGGCTTTTTCTCAATCTTGATCTCGCACTGCCTGTCCCCGGTGCACATGGTTCGCACGAACCGGGCCGTGTAGTTTTTGTTGAGAAGCGGGACTGCGCTGAGCACGAGCGCCATGCACCGTGAGAATACATGCTCATAATCGGTCGCAAGCGTGTGGCCATGGCTCAGGAAAGGGCAGCGTTTGACAATGACGACCGCACCCTCCTCAGACAATCCGATGGTCTCACCGCCATACTCCGGTCCGAAGAGGATGATGGTTGCAATCTGCACGCTCCGCGCGATCTCAGATGCGTCCCGTACCGGAAGGGAGCAGTCATGGACAATGGTCTGGACCTGTCGTGCAAGTTCCATCCATATTTCCTGTTCGAGTGCATCGTACTTTTTCCCGAGCGCCTCACGAAACGCGATATCATAGAGCGCGGGAAGCGTCGCGGCGCACTCTGCAGCATACCGCCACCGCACGGCATCCGGGATATCTTTTAAATCCGGCATAATCTTCCTTGCAGGATGATTGGGAAAAAGGATAATATCAATGTGATTGTTGTTGTGCCACCGCGCAAAATCAGTTTTCCATTTACTGTTTTGGAGAGATTTTTCCTCCGTCGGCATTTTTCCTTTTTTATAAAATTTTTTATTTTAAGTTATGGGCTCCTCAAAGCGTAAAACGCCAATGAAAGTCCGACAAGGCCGAATCCTATGGACATATCATCGACTGGCGATGGATATTTTCCTAGTAAAAACACGCCCAAATACCCAAAAGCGATTAAGAATATGCCAAGGGCCATTATAATTTTTGAAACCCAATCCATTTTACTCCAGATGGACATAATGGAAAAAGGAAGTTTTGGGGTAATTAATATTTGGATGACATACACACCAAAGATCGCAAAAGAAGGAAAGCAATTCTGTGGCAGTATTGCCCGGAATGTAAGATGATGCTACCGGATTGATGAATCCCTCGCGGTAAACGAAGGGTAAAAAATTAAGACTCTGTAGATTTGGTAGATTTACTAATAATTGTCGATATCGTTTTTCGTTTTGCTTTCATACTGGTGTATGATTCCATATGACCTTCTTTCTCCACTTTTTCAAGGACGCTAAATAATGTTTCAGCCAAACTTAGTGCTGATGCATGTGTCATGTAAATTCTTGCGCCGGATACAGCCATTCGACCATCTGGTTGTTTAACTCCAGGCATTTCTAGGAAATCTAAATAAAGATCCCGTTCAGTCACCTGAATAAAAGTATGATTTGCATAATGCTTTGTGGAGAGATCAAGGTACAGATCTTTTGGGGAAAATTTGTACAGATCTCCAAGGTTGATTGAAACGTTAGAATTCGCAATATCTTGTTGCACATTTTCTTCTTCAGTCATAATTTATCACCACTATCGTCGTTTAAGATGCTGCCGGTTGATCTAACAATACAAAATTTTCTTTTTCTATTCCATTTCCAAGACCCTCAAGTGAAACAAATTGTGAAGAAGTGAGCGGTACTGAATAACACAATAACTTTTCTGTGCAATAATCCAATATCTCTTCATTCATTGAATCCGATCCATCCCTATCGTCCACTACCGCTGATGCGAAAAATGTAAGAGCTAATAACCTCTTGGAGTCTGGATTGGCTAAGTATATCGGACGTTTGGGATCTCGGTTATCTTTTTGTAAGAACTTTAATAGGGTTAGTGTATTCAGAGCTCCATTCACCATATTATATGATTTTCCAAGGGACTCAGCCATCTCTGTTGGATGTATCTCCTCAGTTGGATTAGCAATAATTTCCTGAATAACCTGTACGATAACAGCATTACCGAAAAAACCGCCATATGGTTTTTCTGCATACCGCCAGAGATCTTTCGATAGTTCTGGTATAGGTTCTTCGATAATTTTCATATGTAAACAATAAAGTTGTAAGCATATAATATTTTGCCAATTGCTATCAATTTATTGATAGTACTAAACGATAATTTAAATGTCTGATTTTTTATGTCTATGATGTGGAGGATTTACATTGTAATATCTTGCCCAAGCACCAGCCCATTTTGGATCTTCCAAAAATATAACAATGCTTGTTCCTTTTCTTCCAGTTCTTTTCTTTTTCGTGACTTTCAATGGAGAAAATTTACTTAAAATGTCCTCCTCTAGATCAATATCGAGTTTCTTACATTCTTTTTGTGCACGTTCAAGCATTACCAACCCGCCCATCTTTTGGAGCCATCCTAAAAAAGTGGCTACGTCTATCCCCGGATCTGGCGCGGGCGGATGTGCCCTTATGATACCTGACATCAATAATGACCAAATAATATTATGAGGCGGAATTGAATTATAGGTTGCGTACGATTCCACTGAATCCCCAATCCCCATATAGAAACACACGCGATCAGGTTGGAACCTGCAATCAAAACAATCCTTGAACGTTCCAACGTGCTTTGAATTGAACTGGCTATTAAATGCCGTCACTAATGTATGATTTAATCCGAAAAGATGATGAGAAGGGACAAATCATTCTAATTGGGATGGATCTAAACACAATTTCAAACTTTGCCGTGGCTATAGGGACACTGGCTCTAGCTTTCATCGCATTATTAAATATTATAAATTCAGATAAACAACTAAAATTTCTTAAAAAACAAACTGATTTTTTTCTCTCCCAACAACAACCAGATATTCAAATTAAGAAGTATTCATTTGATGGAAACAATTTAAATTTGACTTTATTCAATAAAGGCGATGGTGATGCCCGTTATATTCGAGTCTCATGTAATTTCCACATAACTGCACCATACATCTTGGCAAGAGGACAATATACTACCCCAAAAATATTCGAGCCTAGAATGAAAGAATATCTTTTAAAACCTGATGATGAAGAAAATATTCCCTCGAATTTAAAGAGGGGGGATAAAATTTTACTGAACCCCGGAGAATTGGTTGTATTCCCTAATAATGTTGAGTTTTCCAATTCATTGCCGGCTGGACGCGAGGGGGGTTTCCAATGCGAACCTCATTTTTATTTAAAGACAAAAAAAGTTCTATTTGGCAAATCTCCAAATTATTCCTCAAAAGGAATTACTTTTGATAAACTTAGACCATTGTTATTAGAAAACAAGATTGAACAAATATCCGTGATATTTAATTTATTAAGTAAGGACAAACTTCAAAATGTAAAAAGTCATGGAGTAATAACCAATTTCGTTATTATTTTATCGGAAGATGAGACACTGGAAACTGCATATAAAAGAGGAAAGCGGGGCTCATATAATATGGATATCAATGAAATACAATCTAAAATCAAATGGGAAGATTATGATGGATATTTGTATGGAAAATATTTAGATCCCGATGATGAGTTATTCAAAAGAAAACGTTGATAAAAATATTAGTTTTAACAGAACCGGTTATTTCCGGCTCTTCTTAATTCTCTAACAAAAGGTTTCATCCAACTAAACTTACATAGAAACTATCGATCACAAGGCGGTTCCTCTGTTTGGAACAATCCTTGAACGTGCCAAAACGAGGCAACTAAAAAGAGAGGTCATTTTCTCCCGGGTATCCAGGAGCGGGGAACCATTCCCTAATCTGCCAGACGGTACCCTGCCCCGCTCTTCCGGATAAACCCCTCCTTCTCAAGAACTATAAGGATCCGGCGCACCCGTGCCGGTTCCTCACACACACAATCCACGATCGCTTTTTCCCGGGCCGGAACGTTCCCGATCAAAAATTTCAGGATCATCCCCCGGATCCTACGGTCCGATCCCTCGAACGGCGCCTGCTTCGTGTACCCGGTGCTCTTCCGGTTCGGATTTGGCACGCGCTTCTTGAGTTCCGTCCCGATGTCCATTAACGCCCAGTACCAGGCCCGGGGATTTTCCCGGTCGAGTGCCCGTTCAACAAGAAGCAGGATCTCCTTATCGGTTACTGCCTCCGTGCCCGGGAAAAAGAAATGGATAAAGACCCGGCGGATATTGGTCTCGATAAAGACGACCGGCAGGTTGAATGCAAACGCACAGATGGACGACGCGGTCGCCGGGCCGATGCCGGGAAATGTCGCGAGCACCTCCGGGTCGCGGGGGAGAGTCCCGCCGTACTCGTTTACCATTTTTTCTGCACATTTTTTCAGTGCAATGGCCCGCCGGTTGTACCCCATACCCTGCCACGCCGCAATCACATCGCTCTGCGGGGCCCGGGCGAGCGCGGCAGCGTCCGGGAACGTCCTGATAAATGCGGGATATTTTATCGCGACCCGTTCCACCTGCGTCTGCTGGAGCATAATCTCGGAGACGAGGATCCGGTACGGGTCGTCGGTATGGCGCCAGAGCATGTCGTGCCGGCCGTGGCGCTTGTAGAACAAGAGCACCTGCTTTTTGAATTCCGCGATGGCCTCATCGGTCGGCGGGTCGCGGGAGCGGGACTGCCCGGGGAGATCGAGGTGTGTCTGCGTGGTAGTTTTCATGGGTGCGGGGGACTGTATATCCGTACGGTGTCGTACTGAGTATGAGATAAAAATTGGGATTGCTGCAGGGAGGTTACAGGGCATACGGGGCATACCCGTCGGAAACAATGGGGAGAACCGATCAAAACCGGTGCACTGTCGATTCCATGAACTCCTTTTTCTCACGTCCGCTTGAACATCTCGTCCAGCTTTGCCCGGGAGAACCGGACCATGGTCGGCCGGCCATGCGGGCAGGTGAACGGGCTCTGTGTTGCACGAAGCTGGTTTACGATACGCTGGCACTGCTCCAGTGTACAGGCGGTGCCTGCTTTTATCGCGCTCCGGCAGGCAATAATCCGGGTGATCCGCTCGCGATCGCTCACCGAGCGGGCGGGATCGCTGCTCAGGAGATCGCTCACGAGATCGTCGATCTGCTCCGGTCCCTCCATCGTTCCCATCACAGCCGGAACTGCCCGGACTAAAAACGACCCGCTCCCGAAATCCTCGATAACGACACCCTCCTGTGCGAGCACGGGAACGAGCTCGCGGAGGATCGCCGCATCCTTTGGCGACCGGTGGATGATTACCGGGACGAGAAGTTCCTGTGCGTGCCGGGCCGCCATGCTCCGGCTTACCTGCTCGTAGAAGATCCGTTCGTGTGCGGCGTGCTGGTCGATGATGATAAGTTCGCCGTCAGGGGCGGCGGCAAGGATGTAGATGCCGCCAACCTGGCCGATCACCTCGAGGGGAGGAACGGCTGCGGTGACCGGGGGAACCCCGCTCGCGAGTTCGGTCTGCCTGAGCCGGTGGTCGGTCGAGACGGTGCCGGTATGGGTTGGTTCAGTAAAGACAGACAGGCTTTCTGCGTTTTGAGCGGGAGTGACTGCCTCCGTCACCCCCCGGCCTCCGGTACCGTACGGCACTGCCGGCTCTGCAACACCCGGAGAGTGCCGGGCTGACGCGATCCCTGCGTCATCAAGTTCCTGGTTCTGCCGGTGGGGCACGACAACTTCGGGGATCAGGTCGTTTTTCATGAGCGCCGCATGCACCGCTTCACGCACAGCCACCCCGATCTCTTTTTCCTTCGAGAGCCGGACCTCTTTTTTTGTCGGGTGGACGTTCACGTCCACGAGCCGGGTATCGATCGCAAGCGAAAGAAATGCAACCGGGAACCGGTCACGGGGAAGGAGTGTGCCGTACCCTTCCTTGACAGCGGCCATAACCGCAGCAGAGGAAATATACCGGTCGTTGATGGCGATGAGGATCCGGTCATGGTCTTTGCGCGAGAGCGCCGGCCGTGAGGTAAAACCCGTGATGCGCATGAACGGCAGGTCGGATGAGACCGGGACAAGCTCGCGGGCGCAGTCGTTTCCGAAGATCCGGGCGATCGTATCGAGCGGCTGCGTAGTCCGGTCCGTGACAAGCTGCTCGCGGTTGTTGTGGGAGAACCGGAACGAGACCTGCGGGTAGGCAAGGAAGATCCCTTCGAGGATCCCGTGGATGCGGGCGAGCTCCGTGTTGAGGTTCTTCTGGAATTTTTTCCGGGCCGGCGTGTTATAGAAGAGTTCTTCCACAAGGACGCTTGTTCCCTCGGGAGCCCCGGTCTCTCCTTTCTCTTTTATTACGCCTCCGATCACAACGAGCCGGGTGCCGGCAACCGTGGTACTGTCCCGGGGTTTTGTGACAAGCGTCACTTTTGCGACAGCAGCGATGCTCGCAAGCGCCTCCCCCCGGAAGCCCAGCGTGTGGATCTTAAACAGGTCGTCTATTGCAGTAATCTTGCTTGTCGCGTGCGGGGCAAAGGCCAGCTCTGCATCAGCAGGCGACATCCCGCACCCGTCATCGGTCACCCGGATAGCCGATATACCGCCCTGCACGGACGTGATATCGATCCTTACCGTGCGGGCCCCGGCGTCGATTGCGTTTTCCACGAGTTCCTTGACGACCGAGGCCGGTCGTTCCACGACTTCGCCCGCCGCAATCTGGTTGACCGTTGCCGGGTCAAGGACCCGGATGGTCCGACCGCTGTTCTCCTCCGGCCTCATCGTTTGGCCTCATTCTTGTTGGTTCCGCCGGATTTTTTTGCGAGGTGAGTGAGTTCGGCAAGTTTTGTGAGCGCCTGCATCGGCGTCATCGTGTCGGGATTAAGCCGGGATAATTCCGTGACCACCGGGTCCGGCTCTGTTGGTCCTGCCCGCGCCGGTGCGCTGTCATCCACGAGAAGGATCTGGGTATAACGCTGGGGTTTTGCGCCCGGGAGAACGGCATGGTTGAGGGATTCAGTGAGGATCGCGTCTGCACGATCGGTCACTTTCTTTGGGATCCCGGCAAGACGGGCCACGTGGATACCGTAACTCTTGTCGGTCGCACCGGGGATGAGTTTTCGTAAGAAGACGACGTCCTGTTTTGTTTCCTGCACCGCGAAATGGTAATTTTTCACCCGCTTTAGTTCTCCTTCCATGTCGATGAGCTCGTGGAAGTGGGTGGCAAAGAGCGTCTTTGGACCGGCAGACGATTTTCCGTGAAGGTATTCGAGCACTGCTTTTGCAATCGAACACCCGTCCACCGTGCTCGTGCCCCGACCAATCTCGTCGAGAATGATAAGACTCTTCGGGGTCATGTTGTTGAGGATGTTTGAGAGTTCGAGCATCTCGACAAAGAACGTGCTCTGGCCGCTTGCGAGGTCGTCAAAAGCACCGACACGGGTGAAGATCCGGTCGATGATCCCGATGCGTGCCGAGCGGGCGGGAACAAAACTCCCGGCCTGTGCCATGATACAGCAGAGCGCGACCGAGCGCATGTACGTGGACTTCCCTGCCATGTTCGCGCCGGTGATGATCATGATCTGGGTCTTTGTCCCGGACAAGTCTGCATCGTTTGGCACAAAGCCGCCGGGCAGACTCCGCTCGACAACCGGGTGCCGCACATCCCGGCAGGTGATCGCATCGCCATTGTCCAGCTGCGGCCGGACGTAATCGCCTGCCTGCGCGACATCGGCAAGCGCGGCAGAGACATCGAGCGTTGCGATCCCGGTCGCAATCTGCTGGAGAGCGGGGATCCTTGTCCGGATCTCATCGATGAGCCCGGTATACAGTTTGCGTTCGAGGGCGAGCACCCGCTCGTCGGCGTTTGTGATCAGCGCCTCTTTTTCCCGAAGTTCGGGGATCGTGTATCTCTCGCCCGTCGCGGTGGTCTGGCGGCGCTCGTACCGGGCCGGGACAAGGGCGATGTTGGTTTTGCTCACGTCGATGTAATAGCCGAAGACCCGGTTGTACCCGATTTTTAACGATCGTATCCCGGTCTTCTCCCGTTCCTGCTGCTGGAGTTCGACGATCCAGTTCTTCCCTGAGTGCAGGATGCCGGTCATCTCGTCGAGTTCCTTTGAATAGCCGGGCCGGATCACGCCGCCGTTCTTTGCGATCGCGGGCGGGTCATCGGTGATTGCCCTTTGGATCAGATCGATGAGGTCGGGAAGATCAGAGAGCATGTCCCGCGATGCAGTTATGTGCTCCGGCATGACTTCAGCGGTTGGCGATGCCGGCGCTGCGAGGCATTTTTTGATCGCCGGGATCGTTGCAAGTGAGTCGGCAAGTGCGACAAGGTCGCGGGGACCGGCATTCCCGTACGCGATCCGGGCCGTGATCCGCTCAATGTCGGAGTGGTGTGCGAGCAGTTCCCGGAGCGAGAGGCGCAAGGCCGTATTTTTCACAAAATATTCAACTGCGTCAAGCCGTTCGTTGACCTGCGCAACATCCGTGAGCGGACGGGTGAGCTGCCGGCGCAGGAGCCGGCTGCCCATCGGGGTCTTTGTCCGGTCGAGAACGGAAAAGAGCGTCGCACCCTTCGTGCCGCCCCGGATACTCTCGTGCACCTCAAGGTTGCGCAGCGTGACCGCGTCAAGCATCATGCCCTGGGCGGACGTGCGCACAGAAAGTCCGCTTACCTGCGGGAGCGCGGACTTCTGGGTCTCCTCTGCGTAGGCAAGCGCGGCTCCCGCCGCCCCTACCGCAGCCGGCATCGCTTCGCACCCGTAGCCGGCAAGGGAGGTCGCCCCGAAGTGGCCAAGCAGGGTGCGCCCTGCCCGGTCCGGGAGGAACCGGTCGTCCGCGTAGGGTGTGACCACGACACCGTTCTGCCGGAGGGAGACCCGCAGGTCTTCGCCAACTGCTGAGGGAACGATGCATTCGGCCGGCCGGTACCGGGCGATCTCGGACCGGAGATTCTCGACAATCCCTTCGCCCGGGAGAGTCGATACAAAAAATTCCCCGGTCGAGATGTCGAGGAGTGCGATACCCCAGTCTCCCCCTTTTGTCCCGGGAGCTACCGCCATAAGATACGTAGCGGCAGACGAGGGAAGCATGGCCGGGTCGATCACGGTGCCGGGCGTGATCACCCTGACCACTTCCCGTTTCACGAGCCCTTTTGCGGTCTTCGGGTCCTCGGTCTGTTCGCAGATCGCAACCTTGTAGCCTTTTGCGATGAGCCGCGCGATGTAACTTTCACCGGCATGGTGGGGGACCCCGGCGAGCGGGATCTTCTGGTCGCCGTTTTTTGACCGCGAGGTGAGCACGAGGTCGAGTTCTTTTGAGACGATCACCGCATCGCCTTCAAGTGTCTCGAAAAAATCCCCGATATGGAAAAATAAAATCGCGTCAGGGTACTGTGCCTTGATCTCCCGGTACTGTCGCATCCCGGGGGTGAGGTTCCTGCCGTCATCGGTTACCGCACCGGTGCCGGGACAAGGCTCAGTTTTCATCTGTAGGTATGTTTTGCTGACCGGGTGATTAAACCGTGCGGATCCGGTAACCCGGATCTCCTGTTTTCCCATGCACCGCAGAGTCGGATAGTCCCCGGGTCACGGGGTTCTCCGGTAAAACACGAGGGCCGGCAGCGACACGAGGAGCGCGATCAGTTCAAATGCGAATCCGATCGCAAGCCCGGTACCAAACAGGTTAACCGCCGTAAGAAAGAGACCGGTGAGCGCGGGAATACCTGCCAGAAGAATGCAAAAACCGGCAATAATGAGGATCAGGATCCCGACAACCGCGTTTTTGAGATCCTGCGTGCTTGGGGAAAAGGAGAGGACGAGGCTCGTCACGAGGTACAGGTAAATGAGGAACCAGCCGTTGAATGCAACAAAAAGGTTCTGGTACAGGGTCTGGCCGACATTCGAGATTACCTGGTACAGCGACGCTGCCGAGTCAAGCGAGGGCATTGCGGACAAAAACCAGCAGCCGGCATAGGTACCGAATACCCACGTGAGCGCGGCAAGCACGAGCGGGAGGAAAAAGAGCGGGGCCGTGCTGATGATCACGTTCCCGAACAGAGGGATTGCGGGCGGTGCATACGTGACCATGCCGCCCTCTCTTGAGATCAGGACCACTTTCTTGATCTTTGCACCGGTGATGAGGCAGCCGATAATATGGGCGCACTCGTGGACGACAACACCCGGGGCGCTGACAAGAAAGTAGGGCCATGAACTGCGGAGCACCCGTGCCCAGATATGGTCGAGCAGGCGCGAAAGTCCCATGACGACAATGCCGGTACCAATGACAGCACCAAATGCGATCATCGCGGGGGTCAGTGAACTTTCCATGATGCAAATATGTCCGGTGGCATCGGTAAAAAAGCGCATGCCCCTGCCATGGATATGCACTGCTGATAGGCTGATATAGCCATAAAACGATGACCCTTGTATGCCTCCCGTGACTGCCCCGGATTCCACAGGGCCGCGTCCTGAGCCCGGGGAGCGCCCGGCAAACCGGCTTATCTGCGAAAAGAGCCCGTACCTGCTCCAGCATGCGCATAACCCGGTTGACTGGTACCCGTGGGGCGATGAGGCGTTCTCCCGCGCCGCAAAAGAGAACAGACCGGTCTTTCTTTCCATCGGGTACTCCACGTGCCACTGGTGCCATGTGATGGCGCACGAATGCTTCGAGGATGAGACCGTTGCCGCGCTCCTCAACCGGAATTTTATCTGTATCAAGGTCGACCGGGAGGAGCGTCCGGATATCGACAGCGTGTACATGGGCATCTGCCAGCAGATGACCGGGCAGGGCGGCTGGCCGCTCACCATCATCATGACCCCGGAAAAACTGCCGTTCTTTGCCGGCACGTATTTCCCAAAAGAGTCCGGCCACGGTATGCCGGGACTGACCGGTATCCTTGAACAGGTCACTCTCCTCTGGCATGAACGGCAGGATGACATCCGCCTGTCGGCAGGTGAGATCGCCGCGCTTTCAGTGACGGTGCCGGTCCCCGCTTCCCGGGATCCGGATCGTTTACTCCTTGATGCAGGGTTCCGCGAACTGTCCCGGCAGTTCGATGAAAAGAACGGCGGGTTCGGGAACGCCCCGAAGTTCCCCGCACCCCATATTGTGATCTTTTTACTCCGGTACTGGTACGTCACCGGCGAACCCCGGGCCCTTGCGATGGCCGAAAAGACGCTTGGCGCGATCCGGCAGGGCGGCATCTGGGATCACGTGGGAGGGGGCCTCCACCGGTACGCAACCGATGCCCGGTGGCGCATCCCGCATTTTGAGAAGATGCTCTACGATCAGGCCCTCTTCGTGCTTGCCTGTACCGAGGCGTACCGGGCGACACAAAACGATCGCTACCGCACGATGGCTGAAGAGTGCATCGGGTACGTGTTCCGCGACCTGCGCGCTCCGGAAGGAGCATATTATTCGGCGGAAGATGCAGACAGCCCGGGAGGAGAAGGCGCGTATTACTCGTGGACATCAGATGAACTTTCCGCGGAACTTGGCCCGGTGGATGCAGCATTTGCCGCCTCTGTTTTTACCCTGACGCCCCTTCCTGCCCCTCTGCAGAGTACCAGGAATACCGGTACGCAAAAAAACACCCGGCAATTCATCCTCTCTGCGGCCGGGCCGGATCCTGTGCTCGCAGAGGCGCTCTCCCTGCCAGCAGAGGAGCTTACCGCACGCAGGGAATCAATCCGGTCCCGGTTGTTTGCCGCCCGGCAGAAACGCACCCGGCCTGCACGCGATGATAAGATCCTCGCAGATACCAATGCACTTTTCTGCACTGCGCTCGCCCGTGCTGGCAGGGCATTTAAGAATCCTGCATACACCGGTGCAGCAGAAGAGGCCGTGCAGTTTATCATCAATACCATGTCCGGCAAAGACCAAGCACTCCTGCACCGTTACCGTGACGGTGAAAGCGCCATTCCCGCATTCGCAGATGATTACGTGTACCTCATCTCTGCACTGATCGCGCTCTACCAAGTCACGTTCAACCCTGTGTATCTTTCCCGGGCGCTCGCACTCAACTCTGCATTTGTCACGCATTTCCAGGACCGCAAAAACGGCGGGTTCTTTACTGTGTCCGACCGTGCAGAGGAACTTCTCGTGCGCAGGAAAGAATGGTATGACGGCGCGGTCCCTTCAGCAAATGCGGTCGCCTTTGAAAACCTCACATGGCTTGCACGGGTAACGGAAGATAAGAACATTGAAGCGGCAGCGACTGCCTGCTCGCGTTTTCTTGCCGGTGCAGCAGAACGTGCCCCGAGCGCAACTGCTGCATTCCTTATCGGGCTTACCTGCCTGCCACTTTTCGGGGATACGCAGGATCTCGTGATTGCCGGTGACCCTGCACAGCCGGATACCCGCGCCCTGCTTGATGCAGCCTTCGATCAGTACCTGCCCGGCCTTGCAGTCCTGCTCCGGCCCCCGGGAAAAGCCGGGGATGATCTTGAAATCCTCGCACCGGTCGTACACGGGCGTGCTGCCATAAACGGTCATGCCACAGCGTATCTCTGTACCGGCCATACCTGCCGGCCACCGGTACATGACCCGGACGAACTGGTGCGGATACTTGGCGAATGAAAACCGGCAAAAAGATGTATCGTAAAATCTGAAAAATACTGCTCTGTAGAAATCATTAAGAATTACTTGACGCTCTAGGGGCCCGCCCCGCCGCTGGGGCACCCCGGTTGCGATAGTGTCGTATTACCTGTCCCCAAAAAACACAGGAAATTTTTGTACAGGTAATACCGAGGCATCACATGCGCCCCCGCCCCCAACGGGGGCGGGGCTGGCGCAAGGGGGGCAATAATATCTCATGAAATAGGTTTTCTACAGAGCAAAAAATACAGCAAACAAAAAAAATTACATGTTTTTCAGGGCGACAAGATCGCGCACGCCCACCAGTTTCCAGACAAGCGACCGCTCCTCTTCGGCGATCTTTGCCGGGGGATCGGCCGGGGAATGCCCGAGCGCGGCAAGGATATTGCCGGAGAGTTTTCGTTCCATGATCAGGTCGACAAATTTCTCCCGGATGATTTTCTTCTCTATCGAGTCCTCTACTTCTTCGAGATATCCCTGCAGCGTGACAAACGTATATGACGAGAGATCCTTGGTATATTTTTCGATCTCCACTGATACATGCGGACTTTTCCTGAAATATTCCTGTTTCTTGCCGTATTTGGTGGAGAGGAAATACATGAAGGATCCATCGAACACGTACAGGAACGGCGCGATGTAGGGGTATTTCTCACCCTGGAATGCGATCCGGCAGACATATCCTTTCTCGATCAGCCGGTCATATTCCTGTTTGTCCATCCGGGGGATCTTTACAACGTCCATTGATTCGCTCCAATCTGCATTCAGGCAGGGAGATGATAAATCTTCGTAAATCAGCCTGTGAAGATCGCACAGCGGCTATGGTTCATTATCGTTCAACCGGATACCCCGCCTGGACCCAGGCCTGCATGCCGCCCAGGACATTGGTCACATCAGAGAATCCATGCATCGAAAGCACGCTCGTCGCAAGGCTCCCCTTGTATCCGGAATCGCAGTATATAACAAGGGGCAGGTCTTGTGGGATCTCCTGCAGGTGCTGCGGGAGCTCACCGACATACACGTGTTTTGAACCCGGGATATACCCGGCATGCTCCCGGTTTTTCCGGTCCCTGACATCAAGCAGGAACGGCTTCTCACTGGTAAGCCGTTCTTTGAGACCCTGCACCGTGCAGGCCCCGGTTGCCGCGACCGGCCGTGCGGCCCGGAACCATGCAGGAAACCCGCCGGCAAGCCAGCCGGTTGTATTGTCGTACCCCATACGCACGAAATGCCGGAGTACGGTGTCGATAGTGCAGGTAAAATCATCAACGAGAATGATGGGGCGTTCATAATCCAGGAACCAGCCGGCAAACGATGCGATGCCGTCCCGCCAGAGTGAGAGACTGCCCGGGATATGGCCGGCGGCAAATGCCGTGGGGAAACGTATATCCACGATCTGGCAGCCGGATGCGATCATGCTCGCTACTGCGGCAACCGGGATTGGTTGTGGCCGGGGAAGAGTGTTCAGGAGTACCGGCCCGTTTTTGTTGACAATCTCCATCTGCCGGAAATAGGGTGGCAGGTATGGGGACTCGGTCGTGCGCTGTGCAACAAATGCCTCTTTTTTGATCAGAAGAAACGGGTTGGTGAGTTTCTCGTAACCAAGGGTGGAAAACGGGTGGTCGGCAATCTCGCTCCCGCAGGCAGAACCGGCACCATGCGCAGGGCAGAGGATGACACCGTCACCCAGAGGCAGGATCTTTTTTGTAATACTGTCGTGGATTTTTTCTGCCATCTCCGCTTTTCTTGCCGGCCCGAAAAAATCTGTTCTCGCAATATCGCCAAAAAAAAGAGTGTCGCCGGAAAAGACCATGTACGGTTCGCTTGAAACTTCGGAGTCTGTAAGGACAAGCGTGATGCTCTCTTCCGTGTGTCCCGGGGTTTCAAAAACAGAAAGTTCCAGTGTTCCAAGCGTAAACCGGTCGCCTTCCCGCACGGTATTCCCGTAGGCGAAGTCCATTCCGGGACCATGGTAGATCTTCGCGTTGCACCGGTGCGCAAGTTCCAGCGCACCCGACACGTAATCCTCGTTCCGGTGCGTCTCGAAAATATGGGTTATAACGGCCTCGTGCCGGTCTGCACAATCAAGACAGGGAGCACAGTCCCGCCGGGGATCAATGACGGCTGCTTTTCCGCCCGACCCGACAAGGTAGGTGTTCTGGGACAATCCCTCAGCGACAATGCGTTCAAACCACATACGGGAGACTCCTTTTAAGGGGTAGTCTCATGCCGGGTCGTATATACTTTTGGCAGGTCAAAAAGATCCGGGAAAAATCGGTGCCCTGCGATGCGGAGAGAGAAAAACGCACGTGCATCTATCGCACGTACGGGTACCTCATGAGCAGGGGTTCCCCGGATCCGGATGCCTGCTCATGGATGATCCGGCAGATCTCTGTCATGCTCACCGGAGAATACCCGATAACTTCTGCACTCACGTTGATTCTTCGCCGGGCAGTATCAAGAAACGGAAACCCAGAAAGATCGTTATTATGATGATGGCCGTGGATGATCCAGCCGTCAAAATTTTCCGGTGCATCGGCCGGGTCATGGATAAGCAGGAACCGGATCCCGTCACAGGTAAGATAAGCCAACGGAACCGTGTCAGGGGAAACCGGTGTGTCGTGGTTCCCTGCGACAAAGGTGATATTTCCGTTGAGGAGCGCCCGGTACTCCGCTTCCGGGCGTGCATCCCTGCCGTACCGCAGATCGCCAAGGAAATAAACCCGGTCTTTCGGCCCGATACAATAGTTCCAGTTGGCGACGAGCACCTGGTCCATCTCTGCGACATCAGCGGGAACAAACGGGCGGGAGCAGTACCTGATAATATTTGCATGGCCAAGGTGGAGATCCGCGATAAGGAAAATTTCATCCGGCCCGTGGTCGGCCGGGCCGGAGAGTTCAAAACCCACATGTTTACGGTACATTGAAAGGGACTGCTGCCATGACCGGGGATCATGAATCTCTTCCTGTGGGAGCCAGCATGTACGGAGGAGATCGAACTCGCCGAGGATCTCATCGTTGTGCATGACCGTGATCCGGAGGCCGACATCATCGAGCAGGACCGGCCGCAGAGGGATAGCGTGGGACCGGTGAAGGAATCGCATTTTACGGGCCAGTGCAAAAATCCGTGAGCATAATCCCCTTACACCGGGAACTGCTGCGGCAGGTACTGGTGTCACGGTTCCCGGCATTGCAAGCAGGGATGCGATCTCTTCTGCTTTACCCGGGGGGAGGAGGTTTGCGATGGTGACATGAAACCATTTCTCATCAGGCTGCAGGTCCCACGCGTTCAGGGAGATGGTAAAAGAGGAGAGCGCCCGGGCAATCGCTGCCGTCAGTCTGGCAAGATCCGGGGAGGGTCGTACAGAAAATGCCAGCACGCCGCCGTGCGCACCGTTCCGTTGTTCCCACCCCCCAATGGTAAACGGGATCGTGCCAAACGTCCCTGCAATCGTACCGATGGTATCAAGAAGAAGTTTTTCCTTATCCGGATCTTCAAGTGTGAAAGGGCCGTACAGGGTGACATGCGGGTGCCGTTCCCGGTAACGCTCTGCGCCGGCTTCCTGTACGATGGCGCGTGTTGTCTCCTTTATCCGCCACCGGGACCGGGCAGGACGGATCTCGACAAGATACGTGTCGTCCATGCAAGAATCGCCCGCAAATACAGTTTTATTGGCGGCGGGGGGTTAAAACACTGATTAATCGTTCGTTCACACGGCCGGGTTCCTGGTGTGATTTGCCGGTACCCATATGCTCATAGGTTCTTTGGATCAACACTATCCTGCAGGTATGATGGATCAGAAACCTCCGGTCAAGGCAATACTGTTTGATATGGAGAAGAAGAGGGCGTCTCCGGGAGTTAAAAGTCCCGGTATGCTGTCTTGCGATGCTCCACTTCAAGGACGTGGATCATCAAGACATCGTCGTGGATCGACAGGAACGCACGCACGCCCCTGCGAACCCTGACCGAGTATATCGGGTGCCGGGGGTTTGACGCCTTTATTTTTTTGATATGGTGATAGGGATCTTCGCAGATTTCATGGATCTTCCGGATAACCTGCCGGGCAATCTCCGGGGGAAGTTTGCCGAGGTCCCGATCTGCCCGTGGAGTATACTTGACCTCGTAGGTGCTCATTTAACACCGTACTTCTTCATAATCTCTTTTTCCGGGATCAGGTTGCCTTTGCGTACCTCTTCCAAGGACTCTTCGAGTCCCTGGAGTGTCTCTTCGCTGAGGGGTTCATCATCGACTGCGAGCGTGACCAGGCGCTCAATGACATCGTTGTACGATTCTTTCGGATGACGTTTCAGGGTGTTGAGCTGGGTTTTGAGGTCTTCCCGGATATAAATTGAACTTGCCGCCTGCATAGTAATACCACTATGCACCTATAGGTATTATACCTAATTGTAGAACCCCACGGAAGATCTGGAAAAAGTTCTGCTTTCCTTCCTCTGTTAACTTGTTATGGGACACTCAATTTTTCAACACCTGAAAAATTATCAGTCTCTCACCAAGTTAACAGAACCATTTTTTACTCCGTGAGTGAATTATCATAACCGCGGTAGAGATCTTCACTAGCGCGTTCTGTGGGCGTTTCTCATGCCCATTGGGTATTTGGGTGAAATGAAAAGAAAGACTGTTTTGATATTGCCTGAAGGGGTAAGCTCATTGAGTTTGAGGAACAGAATCTCTCAGCAAGAATGCCGGAAGAGATTTGTCAAAAACCTATCAGGGCTCTTTTATTTGATATGGACAACACCCTCTTTGATCTTGTCGGGGCACAGATCGCGGCATGCGACTGTGTAGTACGCCATCTCGGGCATGACGATGGCGACGAACTTTTCTCCTGTTTTCTCACCGGCTCCCACGGTTTTGAGTCCACGGAAAATATCCGGCAGTACATGCAGGAGCGCAGGATCCCGACAAACGGGATGTACGATGAGGCCTGCCGGATCTATGCAACAGAAAAACTCCGGCACATTACCCCGTACCCCGGGGTTACAAAGACCCTGCAGGCGATCCGGGAAAGGGGATTTCCAACAGGTATCGTGACCGATGCAGAAAAAGCGGATGCCACACTGCGACTCGGCAGATGCGGGCTTTCCCGGTTCTTTGACTGCATGATAACCTTCGATATGGTCGGGGTAAAAAAGCCGGCCCCCGACCCGTTCCTTACGGCGCTTGGAACAATCAGTGCCCGGCCGGAGCATACCCTTTTTATCGGCGACAGCCCCCGGCGGGATATCGAGCCCTGCAAGAAACTGGGGATCCGGACCGTATATGCCCGGTACGGGGACCGGTTCTCGAAGACCCGGGACTATACCGGGGCGGATTTTGTCATCGACCGCATGGATGAGATCCTTCGTATCGTAGAAGGCCTGCCGGTTTCTCATTCCTGAACCGGTTATTGCCTTTGGGATCTGCGATGACCAGCGATATTGGTCAGCGATCGTAAGCGAGTTCTTGCGTTTTCCTCATCCATGATCCCAACGCGTGGGCAAAGAATGTTTGTGGGGCAAAAACCCCGGGCTGAACACACCCCGCGCGGATACAGGTTGGCCGGAAATCATGCGCCAGAACGGTTTTTTTGTACGGAATCCCGACCAAATATTAAAAAAGCCACAGGTACCATAAAAATTATGTTTGTTCCAACGAGGATCTTTTTCACCAAGGGGGTGGGAATCCATAAAGATCGTCTTGCATCGTTCGAACTGGCGCTCAGGAAGGCCGGTATCGAAAAATGCAACCTCGTGTACGTATCGAGCATTTTTCCGCCGAAATGCAAGCAGGTCACGACCCGCACCGGCCTCCGGGAACTCCAGTCTGGCGGTATCACGTTCTGTGTCATGGCAAGAAACGAGACAAATGAGCCCAACCGGCTGGTCTCTGCCGCAGTCGGCCTTGCCCTCCCAAAAGACGTTGAAGAATACGGGTACCTTTCCGAGCACCACGCATATGGCGAAACCCAGGATAAGACCGGGGAGTACGCTGAGGATCTTGCGGCAACGATGCTTGCGACGACGCTCGGTATCGAGTTCGATGCGAATGCCGCATGGCAGGAACGCGAACAGACCTACAAGGCAAGCGGCAAGATCATCAGGACAAAACACGTCTGCCAGTCCGCACAGGGCGACAAGAACGGTTTGTGGACGACCGTGATTGCCGCAGCGGTTTTCCTGTAACTTTTTTTCTCTTGGGAACCTGGCCCGCATCTAGTTTTTTTGGAATCATTAGCAGATGAGCCGATTATTTTCCGGAATCCTCGAAGCTCGTGACCCGATCGTTTATTAAAAAACTCAAGCGGATGAGTTGAGGTTTTTTCCGGAATCTTCAGCCGTGATTGACTTTTTTGTTCAGACCCTACGACGTTATATTTCTTCAATTTATTATAAACACGCACGTATTTCAATATATATCCAATGAAAATCTGGAGCAATCAAATTCCTTTCAAAATGTTTTTAAGTATATATTTCTTTACTATCAAATTATGTGCAATATTAGTAGGATAACTAGTCTTAAACAGGGCATGTTGTTTTCAGGATTTTTGCTCGCTCTAATAAGCATACTGTTATTCCACCTATTTTTATCACAACTTACACTAACCCTTGTCTACTTATTTTTCATTATGTTTTTTTTGGGGCTTCTCCTTTTCATTATCAGCAGTTTTTTATTTTTGTTTGCAATAGCTGCTGGAGAGAATTCTTGGAAAAATCTATCTCATTACGTATTGATTTTATCTCTCCTTTTGTGGGCAGTCATTTCTACAATTAAGATAAAGCCAAATGACATTGTAAATATCCAAAATACCTATATTACAATCGATATTGCAATCATTTCTGTTTCATTCGCGGCAATTGCAATAAATTCAGAACATTTAATCGGCCTTTTGAAAAAGGTAAAAAAAGTAAATGAACCGAATGATTGTCCCTTTTTTGATATAGGACGTTTTCAAAATTTCATTATCGTTACAGCATTTATGATACTTTTTTCAGTATTCGTTAGCGTTTTAACTTCCATTATTCCTGATACGCCGCCCTTATTCAATTTCTTTTATATCTCAAGTTTTCTTTTTGGAATGACAACTTGTATGACCTTCATTTTGATTTTTCTGTTAATGGGGTATCTATCAGCAATCATAGATAGAATTCTCTACCCAGAAAAGTATGATTCACCTAAGGCTCCCAAAGTTTCATAATCCTTTTTGAACGGAATCATCAGCTCGTGACCCGGACTTTTTTCAAAATCTTCCAATTATGGATCGGGCTTTTCTGGAAATCTCCGGGTCGGGCCGGAAGATCCGGGTTGTGTTGTGAGGATATCGTGGGGGCTGTCGCCCCCACACCCCCACGAACGAGGACTGCCACCGCACCAAAAGGGGGCGCCCCGTGGCGGATCATCCGGACGACCGGCGCCCGGGCAACTTCAGGCATCAGCGATGAGGGGAGGAATCGCGATATGATATTCACCGGTTCCTCCAAAAAATAAGCCCGTAAAACCGTCCGATTACCGCCCTCAAAAATCCGGTCGATTATTAACCCCCTTTTGCTAAAATAAGCCCAAATTGAGCCCCATATAATGCCCATAATCGGCCTATAACGGCCCACCGGCAGCGATCATTTTTCGGATCATAAAATTGCCCATAAGGCATGAGATCTGCCAAAAAAACCACGTTATCGGGTCTGTTTTAATTCGTCCGATTGCCAAAATACGGCACATTTGGGCTTGTTTTTAAACGGGGTTCAAATTGGGCTCCGTTTGGATCCCGAAAAGGTGAATCCGGGCTCAATATGGGCCCGGATGGGGGTAGGTCACTAACACTACCTGCACCCCGGACTCCTACTTCTACTGGGGTACTCTCCCCCCATCGTTCCTGCAAAGGGGGGCACACTTCCTCCACGATTTGTTGCGGGACGATTAGGATCGCAGAATTTTTACGCGATCGATCAAAATCCAAAAAAGCTGAAACTGCAATTGCATTGTAAAATTTTTTTCAAGATCGCTGAACCGGGGAGAGGATTTGCCGCACGTTCTTCTACGCGTTCAAAAATTCCGGGAAGCAAATCTGTTTTAGATTTTCCGGCAATCTTTATCGACGCTGTTTTTAAAAGAGAGCGTGTAGGAACTCTATCAGGTCCCGTTCACATCACACGCTTTTTTAATTCGGCCAGGCTTATGGTGCCTTCGTCCCGCTGTTCAGCCACCATCGCAAGATCGTGGAGATCTTCTTTGAGGTGCTGGTACTTGAGTGAGCTGAGGATGACGGCGACCTTGTTTCCCTTCTCATCGATGACGTATTGTTCAGCGGCGCTCATGGGCGTTCCTTTCTTTAGTGTTTGTTTTCCTGTCAGGATATAACCGCTTTTTGTGTACGGCCGCCCGGTCGTGTCAGACCGTACCCCTCACATCTCCAGAAAAGTGTCCGGTTATGATCCTCCACAAATTCTCATTTTTTAAAAAGGCACCAGATGGCACCTATCGCGGGGTATTCAGGAGCAGGTCTATTCGTCCGATAAATTTTTTGGCATCAGATACGGCCTGCCGTACCTCCTCAAGGGTTGGTCGGGCATCCAGGCTGTACTGATCGTCCTGCCGTAAGCCCCGCATGTGATCGAACTGGAGGACCCATTCGTCTTCCAGTAATCCTGCTTCCCGGTATGATTCGAGATACACGCCAATGCAGTAATGGCTTTTCTCCCGGATCCCATCACGGATGAGAATTGCACGGGCCGCGTGGAAATATCCCATGTATGCCGCCATCAGTGCAGACCGTACCGCACCGGCATCGCAATCATACCCGGCCTCGATTACCCACTCGCGGGCCTGTGCGAGGGACTGCATCGCCTTCTCATTTGAAGGTGCAACCTTCCGCAAAAGTCCGCGTTCGTAACACTCGTCAAGACGTGTCAGGGAATTCACCTTCGAGCGTGATCGATTGTTTTACAAACGACCGGTAAAACGGTTCATCAGTATTTTTGAGCCCGGCCATTTTCTCTTTTGTCAGGACCAGGATATGGACTTCGGCAGAAACTGCACGCGATACTTCCCGCTCAAGTTCTGCGACCATCACACCGGATGGCAGGGTTTTTACGTACACCCAGAGGTCGATATCGCTTTCTTCCGTGTTTGTCCCCGCAGCCCAGCTCCCGTAGATGCCGGTGCCGGATGCCCATGCCGGTTTTTTGAATGCGGCGGCAACGAGATCGGTATTGAGCAGACGTTTTACGGCGACCGTCACCGGGGAGAACTTCAGCCGGTACGTGCGGTCGATCCGTTCGAGCAGTCCTTCACGTTCGAGCAGGGCAAGGTACGGGGAGACGAGGCCTTTTGACAACCCGGTCTTTGTGGCGATCTGCTGCACGGTGCATGCCGGTACGAGGAGGGCAGCCCTGAGCAGGGTGATGCGTTCACTGGTCCGGAAGAGAGCGGAGAGATCATGCAGTCGTTCGTTCATAGTCCCTGAACTATTGGTTCACGCTCCATGAACAAAATGTTTGCGATCCGTGAACAATGGTTTATTCACGATATTCTGCTTGCGATCATGGGGGAGGGGGTACCCATTCCCCCCAGGTTGGCCGGGAGGGGTTGTGGACGACTCAAGGATCCGGGCCTTACGAGATTTTCCGGCAATCTTTATCCACGCTGTTTTTAAAAGAGAGCGTGTAAGAACTCATTTTGTCCCGTTCACATCACACGCGTTTTTAATTCGGCCAGGCTTATGGTGCCTTCGTCCCGCCGTTCATCCACCATCGCAAGATCGTGGAGATCATCTTTGAGGTGCTGGTACTCGGTGAGCGGGAGGATGACGGCGACCTTGTTTCCTTTCTCATCGGTGATGTATTGTTCAGCGGCGCTCATGGGTGTTCCTTCTTTAGTGTTTGGTTTCCTGTCAGGATATAACCGCTTTTTGTGTAAAGGGGGCAGAATCTGGACTGCATCTGACAGTGCGATCGGAAGGCGGGAGAGGTGGTGATCCTCATATCCCCCTCCCCTTTTGTGCAGTGATCAAATTTCCGAAAATATAAAATGCTGAACTTAAAAGAAAAGATTATGCCCCGGTTAAACACAATTGAAATAAGACATGAAAAAAGCCTTCATAACATACTCACATGAAGATTCCTTATTTGTTGATAGGCTTATAAGAGAACTTGAAACTCCTTCATTAAGCGTAACTCTCGATAAAAGAATACTAACGTCCGGGGACTCGTTAATTAACATTTTTGAGGAGATTGGCAATTCTGATTTTTTATTGCCCATATTATCAAAGAATTCAATTAATTCAAAATGGGTTCAAAAGGAACTTCGAACTGCTATAATTAAAGAAATTGAGGAAGATGATTTCAAAGTAATTCCAATAGTAAAGGAGGGAGAAAATTGGGACTCAATAAAAAAAATGCTCCCTCTTGGGTTAAAAGAAGCACTTCGTGAAAAATTCATTGCAAGATTTGATACTAAAAATTTCGAAGAATGTTTACCCGAAATAATTCACTCCTTGACGCCCGAAGAGGACTTTGCGCAAGTTCATTCAACAATTCAATCATTAAATGCAGATAATCCATTTCGACGAGTTCGAACTGAAAATTTTGAAAGTTTGCAGGTATTAGCAGATTCCTTTGCAAAACCGGAATCAGGACGTTATGATAAAATAATCGAAATTAAGCCAACACGGCTTGAGGGAGGTCGCGGTTCTGGAAAAACAATGATATTGAAATCTATGACCGCTCAAGTCTGCGTTTATAGAATGAAAACAGGATCGTTTAAAGAAACAAAGATTCCCTATTATGGGATATATTGTCGATTAACTCAAGGTTCTTTTGCTACGCAGGCAGGAAATATTCTCGATCATATCTCAGAAGACCAGGCAAGCATCCTATTTTTAACCGAATTCAATTTCCAATTAATCAATTCATTAATTGATGAAATTTCAACATGTTCTGATAGAAATTTATTAGATATATCCAGAAAAATAGAAGAAGAATTGTGTCAACATATTTGTCGACAAATTTATTCTGGGCAGGGAAAGGTGCCTATTAATAATTTTTTGAATTTAAAAGAGGCAATTCAAAACGAGTTGGGTGTTCTCAACGATTATTTATCAAGAAAAATTCTCGGTGAATCTGGAACGTATTCTGGAGTGTTTATTAGTAAAGATAAACTCAGAACAATATGTAAAACTGTCGTTAAAACCATCCCTGATTTAAATGGCAAAACTATTTATTTCCTCTTGGATGAATATGAAAATCTCCTTTCCTTCCAAAAAGTTGTTATAAATACATTAGTGAAATGGTCGGAACAAGGATTTTTCTCTATTAAATTTTCTTCTAAAAAAACCGGGTTTAAAAACCCACAAACATTAGAAAAACAAGAAATCGAAGAAGGTCATGACTATAGTCGGATCGACTTAGATTATGATTTATCCAAAGCGACCCACCGAGCATTTTATAAAAAATTACTACTCGACATCTGTCAAAGAACTTTAAATAACGAAGGTTTTAAAGAGACAAATATTGAAAAAATCCTCGATACAAAAACCCCATTTATTGGTCTTGAATCCGAAATTGATGAAATGATTGATGCAATGCTTCAAAGACAGAAAAAAGTGAAATATTCTTCTTTAGATAAAGCAGAACAAATTGAAATAAAAAAGCGCCTCGAAATAGGAGCATTATATAGGGTCTTGGCAAAAAAGCATAAACGTCGACAATTTTCCGGCTTCGATGATTTAATGGTATTATCTTCGGGAATTATCAGATACTTCCTAGAAATTTGTGGTACATCGTATTATTATGCAGTCCAGGATAATGTAAATGTGAAAAATGGTAGCCCCATTAAAATTCGGCATCAATCTGATGCAGTATATGCATTATCCAGTTTTTATCTTTATAATATTCGAAAGAACCTTGTCCAATATGGATCGGATATTCATCGATTAATCATTGATCTTGGAGATATTTTTAGAGCGAAAACTCTTAATCACCTAACGGAACCTGAGGCCGCCCGCATTTCGATAACAGATCCTCAAAGTTTATCTGAGGAATCTCACGAAAAAATCGCGAGAATATTAGATTTGGCTGAGATGCATAGTGTGATGCAAACATTTGTGGGAATAGGTGGAATTCGACCAAAACATGCATCTAATGTTCAACCAAAAGAATATATTCTTAATAGGATTTACTCACCCGTTCTTCAATATTCACCTAGATGTAGATGGAGGACTTCTTTCAGTACAAAGGATCTTGAAAGGTTAATAGATCCTGTTACGAGAGAAGAGATTAAAGCTGAATTGATTCAAAAAGTATCCCCAGCACCTAAAAAAACACAAAAATCGAGATCTGGAAAAAAATCACAAAAAACCTTAACATTTTCAGAGGTCTGAACAGGTGACTAAATGAATGAAAATATTTCGGAAGTCAAAGAAATTAGTAATTTCAATGATGGAACAGAAATATTCGTAGGTTGTTCAAGTTTTGAAGAACGATGTTTAGGTACAATAAAAAAGTTAAGTCCTGAATATCATTATACTAAAGCATTTATTTTTATATATGATAAACCCGATAAAGAGAGAGAAAAACATACGCAAAAAATAACTGAAATTTTAAAAGATAAAGGCTTGTTTGAAACAATTATAGCATCAGAATCCGATCCAATCTTGTCAATAAAAAATTTGATTCGTGAACTAAAAACAATTCAGTTGACATCAAATAAACTCACAATCTCAATTGATATTACAACATTTACAAAAAAACATCTAATGCTACTCCTCAATTATTTTGATAAGAACAACCTTTTTGATATTACGAGAATTTTTTATTCTGAACCCAAAAAGTATACCGCAAATTTGTATTTGCCGATGTCGTTTGGAATTCTTCCAATCTATACTATTACCGGATTTGTTACAACTCAGTCTTTGAATAAACGAAATTTACTTGCAATTTTTTTAGGATATGAAGGCGATAGAGCTATGGCATTAGTAAATAATTTTGAACCCAATGAAACAATTTTAATTATACCTGATCCACCATATCATCCTGAATGGAAGGGTCGAACAGAAGAAATGAATAAAAATTTAATTGAAATTATCGGAGCAGATAAGGTTGAGTCAATAGATTCCTTAAATCCTCATTTGATGTTGGAAAAATTGGAGAATCTATTTGGCATTAATGGTAAGTATGATTTAAGAAATTATCATTGTAGTATATCACCACTTGGAACAAAACCACAAGCGTTAGGTCTTTATCTGTTTTGGAGACAACATAAAGGTAAATTCTCAATAGTATATGCCCCACCTTGCAAACACAACGAATCTTTTTATTCTAAGGGAATTGGAAGAACATGGCAGTTGATTTCTCCATAATCAATAGGGATCGGGAATTAATAGATTTAAAAAAAATATTCCCCGAAATTCGGAAAAAAAATTATCTTACCCATGGTTTTGATAAATATCCCGCCAAAATGATTCCACATATGGCAAATTTTTTAATTAAAAAAATTACCTTGCCGAAACAAACTATACTTGATCCTTTTTGTGGAAGCGGATCGGTTGTGATCCAATCAGTTGTTGAAGGACGCAACGCCATTGGAGTTGATATGAATCCTTTGGCGGTTCTTTTTTCCAAAGCTAAAGTTACTCCGTTAGAGATTGAAAAATTAGAGACGCAGTTAAATCAATTACTATCAGAATTTTATTCATGTAACGATCCATTTGAATATACATTTCCTAATGCAGATTATTGGTTTACTCCTGCAACATTAAGGAAATTGGGTACTATAAAAACGGTACTTGACAAGAATTCTGACAATTTTGATGAAGAATATTTTATTTTTTGGAAAGCATTATTTGTCTCTATAGTAAGATATTGTTCACGTGCGGATATTCGTGGACCAAAGCCGTTCATTTCTAAAAGAGCACACACAATTCGAAAAGGAAAACATTTTGATCCATTTAAGACTTTCTTAACACAATCTAGAATTTGGATTACCTGGGAGGCAGAATATTTAGCAAAATTGAAAAAACAAAGAAAAATTTCCCAGTTTAAAATACTTCAAGGAGACTCACGAAATCTATCTCATATTTTGAGAGATGACAAAATTGATGCTATCGTGACATCCCCTCCTTACCTTAATGCCCAAGATTACTATCGATCTTCAAAACTGCAATTATTCTTTTTGAATGAACTAAGCAGTTCTGAAATGAGATCTTTCTCCAGAGAAATAATTGGAAGTGATAGATTAGTACAATCGCAGTTCAATAATAATTCGAAATTACCTTACCCAATTGCTGAAGATTTTCGTTTGAAATTGTTAGATCTCAACAAGCAAAAGTCTGTTGTTTATTACAAATATTTTTTAGATATGAGTAAAGTGATAAAAGAATCGAATAACCTACTAGAGTCGGGATCATATTTTTCTATCGTAATTGGGGACAATAAAATTTCGAATTTGGAAATCCCTACACACAAAATTATAAATGAAATATCAGAACATGAAGGATTTCAATTAGTTTCTATTTATTCAGATAAAATTAGAGATAGGAGATTGCCAATTATAAGAAATGGTCATAGTGGTATTATGAAAACTGAAAATTTGTTGATCTTTCAAAAAAATTGAACGTGATTCTATCAAATAACAAATTAAAAATTTTTCTGCTTCTCTTGGTTTTTCCCGATAACTCTTAAAGGTCTAATCGAAAGATTTATCAAATTATCCCTTTGTATCAATTTCTGTGATAGTATATGGTTAAAAGAACATCATTGTATTATCCGCTCCTTTTTACGCCAAACAAATCGTGGATCCAATCCAATCTACTTTATTACGATCAAATCTCTACAATGATTCCAAAAAAGACATGGGAAAAAAACAAATGCGCGGGTTTTCCAACAGGATCTTTAGAGGATCCAAACGAAGAAATATTAAATGAGACTGTAACAGACTTCTTATTGTCCGAACATCAATACAAACCGATTTTTCCGGACAAATTATTAGATCCTTCATACCGCTCTGTAGCAAGCGATTTTGAAAACGAGTATTATCAAAGGCTTAGCCTTCTAGACAATCACTGGGGATATAAATTTACATGCGAGGATAAAATTGTATTACACTCTGTATTTTTTGATTTTATAGAAGATATCTCTCTCAATATTGGAAAATCTAGTAATTTTCTTATCTCGTGTGTTGCTGATAGTGGAGATGGTCACTGGTCAAATCGTGTCCCTATAATTACATATATGTCAGTACTGGCAGAATTTATGTCAAAGATAGATTCAGACTTAACACAACCATCAACTGATGACTCGATATACAGAGATCTCGTTTATCTCGGTCAAAACAATAAAACAAGTATACCCGGGATCTCATTCAACTTTAATGAGATTTTACCTGTTCCAAACCAAAGTGTATCCCTTGAAAAGATTATTGATTTTAAAAAGGAGTATGAGACGGAATTGCTGAACTTTCAAAATTGCTTTTTTAAACTTTCAGAAAACGTTTCAAAATCAAAAACTGAAAAGGAAATGAAAGAGTTGGTAATGGATTTTGAGAAATCAATCAAATGTGATATTAATGATATTAAGACACAACTTCAAGAATATAAAATTCAAACTGTTTTGGGATCTCTTAATATCCTTACAGAAATGAAGGTTCCAATGATAATTGCTACTGCTGGAGTTGCAGCAGGAGTTTCTGTAAATAATCCTACATTTATTGAACTTGGGTTTGGGGGATTGGCGGCAGCAAGTGGAATAAAAATAAGTAATTATCTTGTAGACCGAAATATTCAAAAAAGGAAAATTATTCGTGATTCGCCATTTGGATACGTATACAAAATTGAGGGGATTTTAACGTCCACGAAATAAGGAAGTTCTTTTATTACCTGCATTTTTAATATAAATACTCTAATTTAAATTGCGAAACGATAGATCACACATACTCTCATTTTCACCGCCCTCCCCTCCCCCCATATATGCCAGCACACCCCAACTAAATTCTTAACACAATGCACCTCATCCACATCGCCGACACCCATCTAGGTCTCGCGGCCTTTTAGCAGGCTACACCCGGAAAGCGGCATGAACCTGCGTGAATAGCAGATCTATGACAATTTCCTGGAGGCGATTGATGAGATCATCGGCAAAAGCCCGACGTGCTCGTCCACGCAGGCGACCTTTTTGATACGGTTAAGCCCAAGACCCGGGCCTGCACGAAAGTGCCCGAAGCGCCCGGACGGCTGTATGCGGCCGGCATCCCGCTCGTGATAATTGCCGGGAACCACAGACTTCATCAAATCCGATGAGAAAAACGAAAAGAGCAGATCTCCCCGTTACTGCCGAAGATGTACCTCAAAAAAATTCCCCGTTCTCCGTGAATTACGGATACCCCGCATTTTTGTTCCCGAAGTTTGCCGCACGAAAAAAGCGTTTATTCATCCGGCCGTGCATGTGCCACTTCAATAAGTTTTCCCGCGAGCATTTGGACTGCCTGCCATGCCGGGCTGGTATCCGGGATACCGGAGACCGGAGTCGCCGCAAGATCGGCAGCTTCAACTGCGGGATCTTCCGGGATCGTGGCTATCGGTTTTTCGTCGCCGATATCCACTGGTGCCGTACCGGATTTGTACCGGTTGAAGACCACATGGATCCTTGACGGTTCAAGCCCGAGCTGGGTGGCGATCTCCCGTATCCGTGCGATTGTCCGCAGGCCCCGGGCCCCGGGATCGCTCACGATCAGCAGCACGTCCGGTTTTCCGATCGTGCCCCGGCTGATGTGCTCCATGCCGGCCTCGGTGTCGATCACAAGGAACCGGTAATCGCGCTCGAGCTGCTGCATACATTCCGAGAGGAGATCGTTTGCAAAACAGTAACAGCCGGTGCCCTCGGGCCGGCCCATCGCGACGAGATCGAACCCCTGCGATTCCACCAGTGCCTGCCGGAACCGGAACCGCACGTAATCGTGCCGGTTCATGCCCGGGGGAATATTTCTCGTGAAGGCTTCTTCGCGCATGCTCCCCAGCGTCTCTCTGACTTCGACACCGAGGGCTTCATGGAAGTTCGCGTTCGGGTCGGCATCCACGGCAAGCACCGGGCTCTCGCCGGCTGCGATGAATGCCCGCACAAGGAGCGAGCTGATGGTGGTCTTACCGGTACCGCCTTTTCCTGAAAGTGCAATCGTAAACGGGCGTCGGGTCATGGTAACAGGTCTCAAGTAAATAAAACAATCAGGGAATCTTCGCTTCAGCCCGGATCCTCCGGGATATCTCGGCGGCTGCCCGCTGGATCGCGAGAGCGCCGTTCCGGTCCGCAAACCGGATCCCGCAGCTTGGGGTGATCAGCGACTGCGCATCGAAAAGTTCCGCCGGCACCTGCTTTGTAAGCTGGGTGCGTATCGCGCAGTACCGTGCATATAGCGAGTCGACCGTCTCACCGGCAAAGAGTTTGTACTCGGCAGGGACGATCCCCCATGCGACAACGCCGCCCCGTTCCATGTATTCCCTGATGGAATCGGCATAGAGAAGGAATTCTTTTGCCGTCGAATATGCATCGAGCGAGATCATCGAAGGGTCAAGGCTGATGACAAAACCCCAGTCCGTATTCGAGCAGCAGTGGACGCCAAGCCCGCCTTTTACAAGCGACGCAATATCGTGCCAGCCTGAACGGACAGACTCCTTATCGAGCGGCACGACTGAAGAGCCGAGCGAGGCAAAGTAGGGTTCGTTTAAGACGACGAGTGTCTCTTTGACGCCGGTCCGGGCCTGCATCTCATTCTCACACCAGCGTGCCTTGAGCGCGATCATTTTCGAGAGGACATCGGCAAGCTGGGAGTCGTAGTAGATCGGACGTTTGTCTGCATCGACGACCTGCATGCCGAAGGTGACCGGCCCGGTCACCTGGCACTTGAGCGCCTGCGCCTGCGGGAACTGCCGGGTCATCATCTCGGCAAACGCGGAGGCATGCGCACGGTCGAGGCCGTACGGCGAGAAGTTTTCCTCAACAAAGTCCAGGTACACCTGCTCCATCGCGGCCGTATTGTCCCGGGTGCTGTCGTACAGCAGCCGGTCCTCGCGGATCACCTGGCCCGGGAGCTGGGCGGAGTCGTTAAAGACGATGCTTTCAAGGAGGCCGCGGTCCGGGAGCGTGGGGGCATACGGGAATTCCGGGAAGATGTCGAGCACATCGCTGCACGCGAGCACCGGGTCTGTGTGCGGGAGGGCACCGACACCGGTTGCCCGGGAATTCGGGGGCAGGATCATCCGTGACATTCAGGTCACCTCTTTTTTCTCCCGGATGGATTCGAGGAGTGCCTGGACCCGGGGGAAAAGGGAGAGATCGGTGTGCGGCAAAAAAGCGCTCGATGTGTAATCGTCCATGAAAGACGGCTCCGCGTTGAGCTCGATATAGGCAATCTGGCCCGCGATCCCGTCGAGAAGTTTCCGCTTCCTGCGGTTGATGAGCGCGAGGTTTGCCCCGGCAACAGCGCCATTACCGATGTTTTTGATCCGTTCGAGATCGATCTCCGGGATCAGCCCGGCAATCGTCGCGTTCTTCTTGTTGATGTAGTTCCCGAAGGCACCGGCAAAGTAGATGGTGGCGATGTCGAGCCGGGTCACACCGGCTTCCTTCATGAGCGTCACGCAGGCGGCGTGGATGGATGCCTTGCTCATGATCAGGTTCTTGATGTCGTTTTCCGTTATCACGATATCTTTCCCGATATCTGTCTCCCGCGCCCACGCGATCACGTACTCCGGGAAGTGTGCGCCGGTGCGGATCCGGGGATTTTTGATATCAGTATTTATCCGCCCGGTCCGGTCGATGACTCCTGCCGAGAGCAGTTCGGCAAGGATATCGATGAGACCGGAGCCGGTGATGCCCTTGGGTTTTGTCCCGTTGATAGTGGTGAATGTGGGGGCAAGGGTGACCGGATCGATCGTGATCTTCTCGATTGCGCCGGGATTTGCCCGCATCCCAAAGAGCACCTCGCCGCCTTCAAGCGCCGGCCCGGCGGCCCCTGCGCAGGAGAACATCCATTCCTTGTTCCCGAGCACGACTTCGAAGTTTGTCCCGATATCGACAAGGAGCGAGATCTCCTCGTTCTCGCTCATGCCGCAGGCAAGGATGTCGGCGATAATATCGCCTCCGATAAAGTCGCTCACGGCCGGGAAAGCAAAGAGCCCGCAGTTCTTGTTGCAGGTCAGACCGATCCGTGCGGCAGCGACCGAAAGCGCCCGCTGGACTACCGGAACATAGGGTTCCTTGATGATATACGCAGGATCGATCCCAAGCAGCATGTGCGTCATCACGGTGTTTCCCGCGACCACGACCTCGTAGATATCCTCACGGTCGATCCCGGCGGTATTGGACGCTGATGTCAGCGCGGTGTTAATACTCTCAACGGCAAGCGTCTGGAGTTTCTCGATCCCGTTCTTCTGGGCATAATTGACACGGGCAAGGATGTCTTCCCCGCAGCTGATCTGCCGGTTGTAGTTGGAGGCAACCGCAGCCACTTTTCCCGTAATCAGATCCCAGAGGTAGACAACCACCGTCGTGGAACCGAGATCGACCGCCGCCCCATAGAGCCGGTGGGAGGTGTCGTTCTCTTGGAGATCGATGAGCCGGTAGCCGCCGGGTACGAGCGCGATGGTGCCGGTCACTTTCCAGTCGCTATGCCGGAGCAGGGCGGGGATCTCGCGCATCACTTCGAGCGGTGCGTACATCTTCTCTGCAACCGGCCCCCCCCGCTTCTGGATCCCCCAGAGCAGCCGTGAAAGATCCGGCGACGGATCGGCAAGGGTCGGCGGCTGGAGTTCGACATAATATTTTTTCACGGACGGGTGGAACTCGATTGCCGTATCAATACCGTTTACGAGGATCTTCTGTTCCTGGATCAACGTACTTTCGGGAATAACGACCTGGAGGTCACCCTGGATAGTGGTCACACAGGCAAGGCAGGCACCCTTTTTGAGTTCCTCTTCCGTAAAGAACCGCCCGTATTTCTGCCGGTCGAACTCGGCTTTGCCGGACTGGACATAGACTACACATTTGCCGCACTTTCCCTGCCCGCCGCAGACAACGTTCATGTTGATGCCGGCACGCTGGGCAGCGTCAAGGATGGTCGTCCCGCGGGGGGCGACGATCTTGTTATACCCGGGGAGAAAGGTAACGGTGCGCATTTAGGATTTCCATTCCTCGTGGAGGTAGTCGCCAATCTCCGCTGCGTCCCGGGGACCGACAAGCACTTTCCAGCCGGTTGCCTCTTCTATCCGTCCCGAGAGGGGGGCGGAGTACCCGGGGATAATCAGTTTCCGATGCGTGACCTCGCTCTCGACCCCGAATTTCTTTATCGCGTCCCGGACAAGCGTCTCGTTGAGCTTACCGGCTGCAACAGCGGTGAGTACCGAAAGTCCTTCGGTATCCACGATCAGCATAAAGCAGGGGACCCGGCTTGATTCAAGATATCCCTGGAGCGTGAAGTACGTAAGGGAGAAGTTCACCGTCATGAGTACCGGTGCATCCTTACCCGGTGTGCCGACCCGGTACAGCCCGGGGTTCATCTGGATGGGTTTCTGCGGGTCGGTATAGATATTCTGGCGGAGGGTGAGCGCCGCCTTTGCGGATGCCGGGGAAAGCGGAGAAGTAACGATGACGGATGCATATTTTACAATCCCGAGAGCGATCGCCGCATCTTCATCATCGAACGCCGTTGCGTCCAGGTATACCGGGTACCCGAGATCCGGGACAGCCCGGGTGATTGCAAGTTGCCGGATCGTGGTCGACCGGGTAATGAAATCGCCCAGCGTCTGCGGGGCGGGATCGATGAGGAGATTTGTTACGCCTTCCGCGACACAGTCTTTTGTCAGCTGGGCAAGTGCTTCAAGGGAGGGAGCCCGGACCACAAGCCGGCACCCGTGTTGTTTTGCGAGGGCGCACATCTGTTTGTAGTTTTCTGGGGTTGCCGCACAGATAACAGGATGATAACTCCCGCACAGGACAAGGGCCGCAGCAAGGGCTGCCGGGTTATCCGAGACAAGAATTTCAGGAAGGCCGGCGGTTTTTTCTACAGCGGCAACGGCCTTTGCATAGGCTTCGACCGTATCGCTCGTATTGACAATGGCAGTCCCGTTGAATTTTAAATCGGCACCGACCCGGGTCAACGTCTCGTCACGAACCCGGGCCGTAATTGCCATGATCTCTTCTTCGTTCTCTGTATCCAGAACCCTGAACATGATACCCGGGGGATGGTAGAACGTCTTGTCGTGCCGGTACAGGACAAATTCCTCGCCGACCGCAAACGAGCGCTCGCCGACCCCGAGTTTTACCTGTTTTATCGGCGGCCGGGTTGTTGCCCCGAGAACCGATTTTGCGTTTTCATCAAGGTACGGGCAGAGTTCGATATCGGCTTTGCCTGCGGCAAGTTTCATCGCAAAGGTCAGGCAGGTCGGATCACCACACTCCTTGCAGTTCTTCTTTGGGAGGAGCTTGTAGATATCAAGGGCCTTGAGTGCCATCTTCACGCCCCCGACCGGGTTTTAAGCCCGGTAAATGCAGCCTTCAGCCGTTTTACCGTGTCCGGGTGCCGGACGCAGACGATCTCCGCCCCTGCAACGGCAGCGGCAAGACTTGTTGCAAACTCCCACTCCACCGCGATAGCGTTCCTGACGTCGGCATCAGCTTCGCGTACCTCTTTTATCGTGAGCGAATCCGACGGCGCGCAGATCATCGGCATCGCGAGATCCGCATCTCCCTTGAGTGCGGAGAACCGGATCCGTTCCATTGCAGAATACGAGTACTCGAACCCGTAACCGAGTGCGCCGGTGTAAGGGTCAATGACAATGTGATCTTTCTGAACGCCGATCTCCGAAAGAAGGATATTGAGCTGTTTTGCAAGGTTGATGTCAATCGGAGACTGTGCAATAATCGCGTGGTTGTATGCAAGGGCCGCGGCAGAGATGCTTCGGTACCGCCCGGCTTCCGCGGTTCCAAGCAACAGGCGTTCGCCCTGACCGGTCTCCCCGCATTTTAAAAATACCTCGCTGTCGATCTTCGGTTCGTTGCTCCCTTCCACGATAAGGGGCAGGGAAGTCGATGCCAGAACCGTCTCGACCGTTTTCCCCAATGAGACGATATCGGAAAAATCCCGCTGCCTGGTGCTCGTGAGGCAGAGCCTGACGAGATCTGCACCATAGGTTGTTTCCGCTGCCTTTGCCCACGCGCCGGGATCGTGGACAAGATCTCCGCAAAACTCGTTTACTATCGGCGACCAGGACTTGGGGTCGTCGCAGATCTCAAAGGCGATCAGGGGTGAGGGTGATGAAGTGCTCTTTTCCATAAACGGGAGGGTAGAACCACCGCCAATCCGGTAGGATCGTGATCGGGTGCCGCCTTCCGCACGGGTTGCGCCAAGGACAACTTCCCCCACGGTGCTCGTCCAGCCAAAGTTCAGGTCAGGTATCATCTCTCGCCTCACATAAGGGGTTTCATCGCAAGCGCCGGGTGGCCGACACGGGCGAGGAATGCGGTCAGGTCCTCGATAGTTGCTGCGGTATTCTCATCGGCAATCTTTTCGAAGAGGTCTGGATGACCCTTTGCTGCGAGCAGCGGTACGAGCCGGGGTTTGAGTTCTTCTTTTAACTGTGCCGGCATCCAGACGAGGCGTTCTATTCCGCCCTCTCCCTGCAGGAACCTCTCCGAGAGGATATAGTTTTTCGAGATCCCGGCAAAACCCGGGGTCTGGGCGCCCCCGCCGATGGTGCCGGCAAGGGTCGAAAACGTCATGCCCGAGGGAGTCATGCCCTTGTATTCCCGGTTGACAACCATGATCCCGTTTACTTCAGGAAGCATCAGGGCGATTGCCTCGAAACACCCGCAGCAGGTCATGGGAAATTCCATCACGCTGTAGAGAGAGCAGCGTTCAATTTCACCGTGGCTCGCCTTTTTCACGAACCGGTTTACTCCTTCGAACTCGCCGTTCTGGGCATTGACGAGCGCCCCCTTCTCGACCGGCTGGTTCGCGCCGGATGGCGAGATCTCGTACGCGATCTTCCCGTCAAGCCAGCTGATCGCCCCGCAGAGGGCCGGCCGCTCCGGGGTGATCACACAGACGTGGTTGGGAGCAAAGGTCTGGCAGAGCGTGCAGGAATAATAGGTATCGACATCGTTGTCGCGCATCCCTTTGATCCGTGCATCGCGCTCCTCATAGATCTTCTCCGCTTCCTTTTTTCCCGCAAGCACCTTGTCCTGATCGGTGATGAGGGTCACCGCGACCGCATCGAGGAGCTGGGGAAAATCCATCCGGAACTTGCTCGCCAGGAGTTTTCCAAGATGCTCGACCTTTACTCCTTTACTAAAGGCTTCCTTTGATATCCTCACCCAGATGAGATCACGCTGGGCGACATGCCATGACCCTTCGCCATAATTGATGAAGTTGTGGATCCGGCGCTCAAGAACCGGTTCGTAATCCTTTTTCATTGTTTTGCCGGAAACCTCGATGACGATACCCAGGGGATAGGCAGCACCTTCCTTCATGGTACCGATCTCCGGTCCGATCACGGTTACCTTCCCGTCCTCGATCTCACCGGGATTTCGCATCCGCAAAAGTTCAAATGCGGGCGAGCGGCCCCCGCCAAACTCGACCTGCATCTCCTCTTTTCTTATGCTCTTTCCCTCAAACGCCGGCGAGCAGGCCATCGGGATGGGAATTGCAGTCACGGTGACCCGGATCCCTTTTATATCCATACCGGTACGTACGACATCCGAAGGTGTTGCAGGTGTCCAGTCCCCGCCTTCGTACTCGCCAAGAGAAAGGATCGGGAATCCCAGCACACGCATCCCGTCGACAAATGCGATTTCCTCATCAGAGAGGCCGGGAAATACAATCACGATCGCTTTTGCCCGTTCTGCTGCATATGTGAGCAGCCGGTGGGTGTCGCCCGGGGAGACTCCCCCGAACATCATCGCGACCCGTGCAACGATATCGACAAAATGGACGCTGTGCAGGGGTTTTGAACCGAGAGGGATAAGCCGGTAGTCGAGACCAAGTTTCACGCCGGCAGAAGAGAGTGATGGGATGACACCGCCGGAAAGGAACGTGAGCATGTATTTTTCCTGGAGTTCGCGGCAGATCGCAGCGGCGCTTTCAGCACTTTTTGGTGTACCGACAAGAAGGGCAAGGCCAAGAATGCTCCCGTCAACAAGGGAATATCCCAGTTTTCGTATCACCGTATCGCTGATAAATCCCGTGTACGGTGCAGGTTCTTTTCCCTCAGCAGCAGTCGCCTCCGCAAGGAGGCACTCGGCTGCAACGAGCGGGTTGCTGCCGGTCTTTGTAAAGACCTCTGACGCAGTGCTGCGATCGTGCACCGCGATCCCCGTCAGGGCATACGATACGGGAAGATGGTAAGCGGTATCCTCGTAAGAAAATTCGCGAGATATAGAGGCCATTTTATTTTTCAGTTGATCATTTCCGGTTTTTTTGGCCAGCGTAACGTCGGTCAGGAATATCCCCTCCAAGTATGGGTTACTGCGCAGCCATACATATAGTTTCGTTATTAGTGCAATCTTATGCCGACACCAGTTCTAATCCTAGTTCGTGGAGAGTTTTTTTGATGAAAAAGTCAATAACAATATTTATTCCCTCACGGAGATATTCTCTTTAAGGTGAGGAAAAAAAATGCATTTCAGTAAAATTTCGGGGATTTTTCCCGGGATCCTTCTTCTGATTATCCTGTCATTGTGTATTGTACCGGCATATGCAGACAATAATGGCATATCCATCACGTATCGTGGTGCCGGCGGTTACTATGTCGGTGACAGTATTGCATTTGACGGAAAGAATACCATCGGCAACACGACCGTAATAAAGATCACCGGTCCCGGACTCCCGGCAGCAGGTGTCCCGCCGTATAACCTGACCGATGTTCCGGGAACCGGGAATACGGCAGTTACGGATGCAGCGGGAACCTGGGCCTTTTACTGGGACACCTCCCGTACCATCGGACTCGAAAACCTGTATACCGCCCAGTACACGTTAACGGCATATGACCTGAGCCACCCGGAGATCAATACCTCAATTGCCATTATGCTCAAAAAACCGGAATTTTACATGACGATGAGCCCGAACCCCGCAAGCAGTGACGATTATATCCAGATAGCGGGAGATGCGGAGAATGGGGCAAGTTCACTTGAGATCAATGTGCTGGATTCTTCAGGAAACAAAGTGCACACGTTCAACTCGCCGGTCAGTGCGGGAGGATTCTTTAATTACGGGTTCCATGTGGATATGCCTCCCGGCCAGTATACGGTCACGATCACCAGTCCCTCGATGCTTCAGAGTCTCACAAAAACTCTGACAATTACTGCCACAAATTCAAATGCAACAGCTGCCGGGACCACTACAAGTCAGGCTGTTCCTGAAGGTACAAATGTGACGGGAATTTCGGGCACCCAGCCGGCCAACCCCGCAATTACATCAACCTCCGTTTCACCGGTTAATGGAACCCTTATCATCTCATCAAAACCAGTTGGCGCATCGGTCTATCTCGATTCGGCAATGGTGGGGAAAACTCCCCTGACGCTTGACTCGGTCTCTCCGGGAGCACACACGGTAGAACTTAAATCCCCCGGCTATCTCTCCGTTTCTATTGACGTTGTAGTTTCCGCAGATAAACCAACAGAGATTTCGCCGGAAATGGTAAACGCACCATCAGGTATCCCGCTGTCACCCTTTGTGGCAATTTTCGGTTTTATTGGTGCAATGGCACTTTTCGCAACAATACGAAAAAGAATACCATAATCAGAATCTCCTGACTCACGGGACAGGTGCCCGGAAAGGCACCAGTTTTTTATTTTTACAGGAACAAGTTTCATTCCTGCAAACGAGGCTCATTATTTTGAAGAAATTTGGATTTATTGCACATATGCCGGATGAACCCGGCTCTCTTGAGCGGGCTGCCGGGATTATCAAAAAATATGAGGGCAATATCAACCGCATCCAGTATGATCGCAGGATCGATCCCTGTACGGTATTCTATGAGGTAACAGCATCTGCAGATGCGTATGCGAGCATCACAAGCGATCTCGCGACTATTGGCTACCTCCAGACTTCCTTGAAGCCGCTGAGTTTTCTTAAATTTTCTGTGCATATCCCCCATACTGCAGGGTCACTTTGTCGTTTCCTGAAATATACAACCGACTCCGGTGCAAATATCGGTTTTATTGATTTTGACGATGCCGGAAGACACCCGGATCGTCTGACTGTCAGCCTGAACCTTGAAGACACCACCGCTGTCGACCGGTTGCTCGATGAACTGAAATCACGCTACCAGATTGAGATCCTCGAATACGATACCACGGGAAAGCATCTTGACGATACAATCTTCTATGTCCGGTTTGCCCAGGAGATACGGGAGCTGATCGGGGAATCGGAGAATACCTTCCTGCTCTCGTTTCTGGCAGATACCAACCATATCGCACAGGAGCTGATGAACAGGGGGAACAATCCCCGCCAGGTCTTTGACAGCGTGCTCCTGACCGGCAGAACCCTGCGTGCCACGACAGGCAGGAAATTCTATGCAGACGTCCAGAAAATTTGTGTAACCCCTTGTATCGACCTGTTCTGTTTTCAGATGCCCTGCGGCGGGAGTATCTATATCCTGGTCACCCCGGATGAGGCCATGATGATCGATACCGGTTATGGCATTTATCACAGCGATGTCATGGCGATGTTCTCGCACTACGGTCTTGGCGATGAGCGCCGCTTCGGCCAGATTATTATCTCCCATGCGGATGCGGATCACTGCGGCGCCGGAGGATTTTTCCCGGCAGGTGTGCTCATGCATACGGGAACCCGGGATATTATAAAAACGAACAACCGGGCATACGGTTCGCGGAGCGAGCATTCTGTCCTCGAAGCGTTTTACACCAAGATGATCAATCTCTTCTCGCAGATCAACCCTTCAAAAAAGATTACCTGTCTTCCGCCAGCCGGTGTGGCAATTCGCAGTATCTTTCCGGTTCTTGGAACTGTCAAAATTGGCGATCTCGAACTCGAAGTGCTTGAAGGGCTGGGCGGCCATACATACGGGCAGATCTACCTGTATTCGGGTCTGGAAGGTCTGCTCTTTACTGCCGATGCGGTCATTAATTTTTCCAGCCTCTCCCAGGAACGGGCGGCCTATAACTCGCTTGCGGATTTTCTTGTTACTTCCGTAAATGTTGACAGCGATCTCGCGCGTAAAGAACGTAAGGCACTTCTCGAACTTGCGGCAGAAACAGATCGGGCGCTTGTCCCGCAGCAGAAACGCTGCCGGATCTGTGGCGGTCACGGTGCAGTCTCGGTGCTTGAGAATGGGAAACTGGCGCCCTGTGGTGAAATTATGAGATACTGCGTCACGGACTCTTAAAACAAGAATACCCTTTTTTTGCCGGTAATACTCCCCCATTTCGTTCCCCGTTTTTGCTGATCCGGTCATGATATCCTGGCAGACACGAAATTCTCATCTACTATTGGGTGGCATCATTCTTACGAGAAGGATGGAAAATCACAGGGTTCAGGAAATGATGCAGCTGATGGCATCCAAGATCCGGGCGATCGCGACTACAATTTCAGATAAGGATGTGGACGCGTTTATCGCTGAGATCCTGCATGCACGGCGCATTTATGTAATGGGCGCAGGACGTTCGGGGCTTGTCGCAAAGGGTTTTGCCATGCGCCTGATGCATCTCGGTTTCCAGTCGTACGTTGTTGGTGAAACGATCACGCCTGCACTCCAGAAAGGCGACGTCATTGTAATCTTTTCAGGATCCGGGAAAACAAAGACTGTGGCAGATATTGCTGAGACCGGCAAGGAGATCGGGGCACATATCTGCCTGATCACGTCGAACGCAGATTCACGGATCGGAAAAATTGCTGACTGTAAAGTGATCATCGAACACCAGCGTGACGATGTGAAGGATGATGCAGCGGAGTTTGAGATCCGCCAGGTACTCGGGGACCATAAATCGTTTGCACCGCTCGGGACGCTCTTTGAAACGACCTCGATGATCTTTGGCGATGCCGTGATCTCACGACTTATGGAGATCACGAAAACCGATGAATCCGCCCTCAAGAACCGGCATGCAAATATTGAGTAATATCTGGTAGGGTGAGAACAGATGACTGAACACTTTTCGCCCCGGGTAAAGGGAATCGAGATCTCGGGGATACGTAAGATCTTTGAAGCGGCAGGCCCGGATTCGATCAACTTGGGCCTCGGTCAACCGGATTTTGATACGCCACAGCACATCAAGGACGCGGCCATAGCTGCTATCCGTGCGGGAAAGACCGGGTATACTGCAAACACGGGGATTCCCGAACTCCGGGATGCGATCAGTGCCAAATTCAAAAAAGAGAACGAGGTTGCATATACCCCCGATCAGATTGTTGTAACGGCCGGCGCAAGCGAGGCGCTCCATATTGTGATGCAGGCGCTCGTGAGCGAAGGCGATCGCGTTCTCTGTGCCGACCCGGGTTTTGTCTCCTATGCAGCGCTTGCAACGCTCGCCGGGGGCCGGCCGGTCGGCGTCCCGCTGGATGAGACCCTGCATATTAATCTCGACAAGGCGCAGGAACTCATGAAGGGGGCCCGCCTCTTTGTGCTTAACTCTCCGGCAAACCCGACCGGTGCCGTGGAGAGCAAAGAATCCATCAAGACACTTGTCGAGTGTGCACACGACGCCGATGTCACTATTGTCAGCGATGAAGTGTACGAGCATTTCATCTACGGCAAGAAACACTGGAGTGCTGCACGGTTTGGCGACAACGTGATCACGGTAAACGCGGCAAGCAAGACCTACGCGATGACCGGCTGGCGGCTCGGATACCTTGCAGCATCCCCTGATATTGTCAGCCAGTGCCTCAAGGTGCACCAGTACTGCCAGGCCTGCGCGACATCTATCTCGCAGTACGCGGCACTTGCTGCATACACTGGCGACCAGTCAGCAGTTGCACAGATGCGCAACGAATACCGGGCACGGCGGGACCTACTGATTGGGGGACTCTCCGGACTGGGCTTTTCGGTTCCGCTTCCCGAAGGTGCGTTCTACGCGTTTGTCCCGATGAAGCCAGCGCTTGTCCGAAAGATCATCGACCGTGGTGTAATTCTGACACCCGGTTCTGCATTCGGGGCAAACGCACCGGACTACGCCCGTATGAGTTATGCGTCATCCCGCGACAATCTCAAGAGAGCTCTTGATAGGATCAAAAAAGCAACAGGTGAATAATATGGTAAAAGAACTTTTACGGAAATTGTCCAATGCCCACGGGGTATCGGGCAGCGAAGGCAGCGTGTTTGCCGTAATAAAAAAGGAACTCAAAGGATATGTCGATGAGATCACTGAAGATTCCATGGGAAATCTCATTGCAGTCAAGCACGGAAACAAGTCAAAAGTGATGCTTGCAGCCCACATGGATGAGATCGGGCTCATGGTAAAATATATCGATGACAAAGGTTTTCTCCGTTTTATCACGCTCGGTGGCTGGTATGCACCGACGCTCTATAACCAGCGCGTCATCATCCATGGGACAAAGGGAGACCGGATCGGTGTCATCGGTGGCAAACCCCCGCACATGATGGACGACGAGGAACGCAAGAAAGGCGTCAAACCCGACGAGATGTTCATCGATGTCGGGGCGCAGAACCGGGACGAAGTCGCGGACATTGGCATTGAGATCGGAACACCCATCACGATCGACCGGGAGTTCGCCGAGCTTTCCAATAACCGCGTGACCGGGAAGGCCTTTGACAACCGGGCTGGTGTCGCGATGCTCATCAAGACCATGCAGAAAATGAAGTCGCCCTTTACGGTCTATGCGGTTTTCACGGTTCAGGAAGAAGTTGGTCTTAAAGGGGCAAAGACCAGTGCATTTACCATTAACCCTGACTGGGCAATTGCTACCGATGTCACGATTCCCGGGGATCACCCGGGCATTGAAATGAGAGATGCAGCAATCGAAATGGGAAAAGGGCCGGTCATTACGATTGTCGACAGCAGCGGGAGAGGCCTGATTGCAAACCGCAAGGTTGTCCAGTGGCTGAAAAATGCTGCCGAGTCACATGATATTCCGGTGCAGGTTGAGGTCGGTACCGGGGGAACGACTGATGCAACTTCCATTCACCTGACCCGGGGCGGCATCCCGAGCACCACGATCAGCCCACCTGCCCGGTACATCCACTCACCGGTTGAGGTTATGGACCTCCGGGATATCGAAGGCGGTGTGAACCTGCTCGTTGCTGCGCTGAAAACAAAACCGGCACTGTAATTTTTTATTTCCTTTTTTGATGACCCAACTGATTTTAAAGAGTAATATGCATTTTTAATGTTCTGTCAAGTCTGCGGGGGGTAAGATATAGATCTTCGATGGAGCTGTTATCATAACCCCCGCAGACTTGACAGAACCCGGGAAAGCATTTAATGCATCATATAAACCACGGAGATTATACAAGAAGTGGATACATTGCCGCCCCGACCAGCTATTTCCGGTGAAGCGGGGCCGGGGAAAAGAGAATGAAGATCCTGTTTGTTCCCATGAGTCACACTGCCGGGCCTCAAAAGAAGATCCACGACCAGGTACCACCATGAATGCAGAAATTTCCGCGCTGACAGATCAGGCAAAGGCATATGCAGAAACTCTGGATGCACTCCGAAACGAGATGAAGACCGTGATCGTCGGTCAGGATGCCGTAATCGACCACCTGCTGATCGCGCTCTGCGCCGACGGCCACGTGCTGCTCGAAGGGGTACCGGGGATCGCAAAGACCCTGACAATAAAAACACTCTCGCAGTGCATCGACTGCAGTTTTGTGCGGATCCAGTTTACCCCGGATCTTCTTCCCGCCGATATCATGGGGACAAAGATCTACAACCAGAAAGATTCGGTATTTTCCACTATCAAAGGCCCGGTCTTTGCCCATTTCGTGCTTGCCGACGAGATCAACCGGGCCCCGCCCAAAGTCCAGTCGGCACTGCTTGAAGCGATGCAGGAACGGCAGGTAACGATCCAGGGCGAGACCCATCCTCTTGCCCGTCCGTTCTTTGTGCTTGCAACCGAGAACCCGATCGAATCCGAGGGAACCTATCCACTTCCCGAGGCACAGGTCGACCGATTCATGTTCAAGGTGCTCATGACCTATCCGGACAAGGACGATGAAATTCTTATTCTCGACCGGTTCACGCAAGGTACCACGGTCACACCGAAAAAAGTGGTCACTACCGATACAATACTGGAGATCCAGGCATTCACGCAGAAGGTGTACGCGGAAGAGGCGATCAAGCGCTATGCCTGCGATCTGGTGGATGCAACCCGCCATCCGCTCTCGTACGGTCTTGATGAGGCACGGTACATAGCCCTCGGGGCCTCTCCACGTGCCTCTATCTTCCTGATCCTTGGCGGCAAGGCGCATGCCCTGATCAGCGGCCGTGGTTATGTGATCCCCGAGGATATCAAGGCCATAGCCCATGATGTCCTCCGGCACCGGATCATCCGCACGTATGAAGCGGAGGCCGATGGGATCACCACTGACCAGATCATCGATCATATTCTTGGCGTTGTCAGGGTACCGTGAACATTATGGCACATGCGATGCCAGACCCACCTGAGAATACCATTTACCCTGCAGGGGAAACCCGATGAATGACCGCACCGAACTGATCCGGCAGCTCAAGAAGATCGATCTCGCAACCGGTGTCCTTGTCGAAGGGCTCCAGTCCGGTCTTCACCATTCGATCTTCAAGGGGCAGGGTGTCGAGTTTTCCGAGATCCGCGAGTACGTCCCCGGGGACGACATCCGCTCGATCGACTGGAAGGTAACGGCACGGTACAACCATCCGTTCATCAAGGAGTTCACCGAGGAGCGAGACCAGACGTTCTACTTTGTCGTAGACATATCCGGCTCTGCCGGATTCGGGTCGGATATAACCAAGCAACGAAAGATTCTCGAAGTAACCGCAAGCCTCGCGTTTGCCGCGGTAAAAAACAACGACAGGATCGGCCTTGTGCTCTTTACTGACCGGGTGGAGAAATATATCCCGGCCAAACGGGGCAGGACGCACCTAGCCGGAATCTTCAACACGATGATCGACCACGAGCCGGTTTCAAAAAAGACCAACCTCGCTGCAGCGGTAAAATTCCTCGCAACCGTACTTTCGCGCCGGAGCTCTGTGGTTATCCTCTCGGATTTTGCAGCGCCCGCCTACTTTTTGCCCCTGCGGATCCTGCGGCGCCGGCATGAGGTGCTTGCGATCCGGATCACCGACCCGCGGGAACAGGAGCTGCCGGATGTGGGTCTCATTGAGCTCGAAGATCCCGAGACCGGCGAGCAGATCATTGTCGATACTTCGGACCCGGTCTTCCGCCAGCGGTACCGGGAACTTGTCACACGCGCTGACGATGAGATGCACGCGGATTTTGCACGGAACCGGATCCGGGATGTTGCCCTTTCGACTGACGAACCCTACGACATCCCCTTAAAGCGGTTCTTTGCACGCGGGGGTCACATGAGGCAGGATTATGCCGGGGTTTAAAGAACCGCTCTGGCTTGCCGCCCTTGCCGTGATCCCGGTCCTTGCCGGGGTCTATTATTACGTTCTCCGGAAAAAGAAGCAGGAAGCAATTGCATTCTCCCGGGTCGCGTATGTGAAATCGGCGCTGGCGGATACAAAGAAGTCCCGGAGGACACAGGTTATTTTCTTCCTGGCCCTCGCCGCCATTGGGCTTCTCGTGATCGGTCTTGCCGATCCCCACATCCCGCTCCAGCAGACAAAAGCGGGCATGAACGTGATCATGGTGATCGACGATTCAGGCAGCATGCAGGCGACTGATTACCAGCCTTCGCGTATCGAAGCGGCAAAGAGCGCTGCCGAAAACCTGGTGGGAGACCTTGGCCCGGAGGACTCGGCCGGTGTCATTATTTTCAATACCGGGGCAACCACGGTTGCATACCTGAGCACGGACAAGGCACAGGTCCAGGAAAAGATCTCTGACATTGCACCCAGCGACGGCTCGACAGCAATCGGCGACGGCCTTGCCCTTGCCGTGGACATGGCCGAGTCTGTGCCGGACAAGCAGAGCGTTATCATCTTGCTTTCCGACGGGGTCAACAATGCGGGTGTGATCTCTCCCGACGACGCCAGTGCGCTTGCAAAGGCTGCCGGAGTCCCGGTATACACCATCGGCCTTGGTACTGCAAGCCAGACTATAGTCGGCAACGACTGGGAGGGCAACCCGGAGTATGCCGGGCTCAATGAGACGGCCCTTGAATCCATCGCCGACCGGACCGGTGGAAAATACTTCAAATCCGTTGACGCGCAGACCCTCAACAACGTGTATACCGGCCTGACCCCGAAGCTCGCTCCCACGACAGAGGAGACAAGTATCAGGGAGTGGTTCATGGTTGCGGCGCTCGTGCTGCTCTGCGCTGAGCTCTGGCTCCGGTACGGCCCGGGGAGAATTATCCCGTGAAGGTATGCGTTACGGGAATACTTTCCTGTCACCCGGATTCGGGATTTTTTCGTTTCCCGGTTTTTCTTCCCGGACTCGCATGGTGTTTATGTTTTTACGTTGACAAAATGAAAATGTAAAGCAATAAATAAAGAAAGGGCTAATGTTTCAGCCGATGGATCGCATACTGTCTGATCGCGCTATCAAGATCATCATTGTGGTTATCGGCGTCATTGTTGTTGCGGACGTATTAAACGTGTTTGTATTGGGAGGACCTTCGGTGTTTGCCCTTCTTTTCAAACCCGGGGGGAACGCGGCCGGAAATTCCAGCCTGATCCCCTCCGTGGGGAATGCACTGCCAAATTCGACACCGAATCAGGCTGCAGGAAATACGGCAAATGGCATTTCGGCGATTTACGTTCCAACAACGGCGACACCCATTCCAACAGTAAAGTACGTTACCGCGGTGACCCCTATCCAGACATCGGATACAGGATCCTCCCTGATGTATGTTGCACCCACTGCCCAGACCACCACGGATCAGAGTGATTATGTTGCAATTTACTCGAACGCTCTTAACTTTACTTCCGATTCTCCATCAGCGGTGGCATTCAATGTGGTAAATCCTCCCCTCGTTATCAACTACACCGTCACTCCGGTGTATACGGTGGAAACGAAATATATCTATAACCATACGGCAACGCATGCCGGTGCCTATGAAAATAGAACTGTCACACGCCCTTCGGAACATGCCTGGTTCACGATAACGGTCTATGACAAGGATACCGGCCAGCAAATCGACCAGACGGGTTTTGGCGGTCAGTATGGCTGGGATCTTCAGAACACCTACACATTACGACAATCCGGGAATTTCCTGATCCAGTTTGATGGCGAGAATGCAAATGTCCAGGTCGATATGTTCCTCAACAAGGAAGGAAACATCGTATCGTAAGGTTTAATCTCCTCCCTCTTTTTAACCACACAGGTATTTCTGGGATTGATCCCCATACGGTGTTTACCGTTCCGTCCGGCTCTCTTTTCTGCAAGGATGCACCGGAACCCTGCCATGTCACGACAGGGAAAAACTGTTTATCAGCAGCGAGGCGATAACGAGCGCCGCAAGCAGGAGGCCCATGAGGAGGTCCGGCTGACAGAATTTTTGCGTTTTGTAACTGGAATGGGATACAGACTGTCGGAATCCCCGGGCCTGCATGGCGTCGGCCGTATTTTTCGAGCGTTTGAGCAGGGAAACGGTTGCCGGAATGAAAAGAGCGGCGAGTTTGTTCCGGTTTTTGATGATGTTTCCCCGGTCCAGTTCGAGCCCCCGGGACCGCTGGGCATCCATGATCTGCGAGCCATCTTCGGTCAGGGTGTTTGTCGACCTGAGCGCATATCCCAGCGAGAAGCTGATGGTGGGCGGTATCCTCATGCCCCTGAGGCTGCGTATGAAATCGTCCTGCGAGGTGGTCATGAGAAAGAGGATCGAGATACTGCAGATCGCGAGAAGCCGGAAGCCCATAGCCAGGGCAAGGATTATCCCGGCCTGCGTGACCTCGGGGTGCAGAAAGCCGATCGTGGCTGAGAACCAGACCGGGCCGGAAGAGGCTTTTGAAAAAAAACTGTCAAGGACAATTACAAGGATGAAAAGGGGAGAGACCAGGGGGAGTGCGACGAGAAATTTCTTTGCGATACCCGACGTAACAGCGAGGCTTACTTCGAACAGAACCACCAGCACGAGGACTGCCAGTGCGCTGAACAGGAATGCAACTATGCTTACTACGACAAGTGCCAGGAGTTTTGTCCTTGGATCCAGCCGGTGCAGGAACGAATCCCCGGGATAATACCGGAGGATCTGCAGCCGCCGGAGTTTCCTCGCAGGTACTCCTGTATCGGGGACCTGCTCCTCATGACTCACCGGTGGATTCACCCCCGCCGGGCTTTGCGGCCCGTTTATCTTCCTGATCCGGCCCTCGGGGAGTACGGATATCCGAGATGATGCGGCCTCCTGCGATCCGGATAAACCGATCCCCGCACGCTGCCCCGAACTCCTCGTCATGGGTCGCGATAACGACCATTTTCCCGGTGTCGCTCAAGATCCGGAGAACACCGGAAAGCCGGTTTTTAAGGGTGTGATCAAGGCCGAACGTAGGCTCATCAAGGATCACCACCGGGGTATCCATCGCGAGGATACTCCCGAGTGCCACCCGCTGTTTTTCCCCGCCCGAAAGGCTGAGGGGCGGTGTAGAAGGATCGATGTGATCGAGTGCACACCGGTGACGAATCCCGAAAACAATCTTTTCGATCTCCTCCGGTGATTTTTTGATATTGCGGGGGCCGAACGCGAGTTCTTCGCTGATGGTGCTCTCGAAGATCTGGTAATCTGCGTGCTGGTTGAGCAGGCCGATCGTATGTGCCGTTGCAGCGACGGTCTTTTTTTCAAGGGATTCAGTCCCGAGAACCACTTTCCCCCAGTCCGGGCGAATGAGGCCGTTGCAGTGCTTGAGGAGCGTCGTCTTTCCCGACCCGTTTGGACCGGAGATGACGGCTATTTCGCCGGGATAGAAATCGAGAGTGATCCCATCAAGGGCCGGGACCCGTGCTCCTGGGTACCGGTAAGAAATATCCCTCAACGAAAGGGACGGGACATGTGCCGCCTCTGCTGAAATGATGGCGGGGCTCTCGTGCAGGGTTTCACGGCGGGGAGTGCATGACGGAGCGGCCTCGGAGATTTCCCGGTCCCCACCACTTCCCCTCCCGGGGATGACCGGCGGATCCGGTCTCATGTCCGATACGATAGTCCCGCCCGCCATCACTATCTGTCGACTAGCCACCGGAAGCAGGTTTGCCGTGCGATGTTCAAAGATAATGATCGTGGTTCCGCGTTTCACCCTGAGTTCCTCAAGGATGCCTGCAAGGTTCTGTGCGGCTGCAGCATCGATCCCGGAGAACGGTTCGTCCAGCACTAGGATGGACGGACGGAGGGCTACGACAGAGGCAATCGCTACGCGCTGGCGCTCGCCCCAGGAAAGGCCGCTCGTTGACCGGCAAAGGAGATGGCTGATACAAAGGAGCTCTGCAGTCTCGGCGATCCTTGTGCGGATCTCCTGATCCGGGATATTCTGGATCTCAAGGCCGAATGCTATCTCGCTCTCGACATCCCCCGTAACCAGCTGGTATGCGGGATCCTGGAATACCATGCCGACATACCGGGCAAAATCCGGGGTATCGTACTCTTTGGTGTTCATCCCGCTGACGATCACGTCCCCCTCAATGGAGCCTTTTGTTGCGTGGGGGATGAGCCCGTTCAGGCAGCGGGCGAGCGTGGACTTCCCGGACCCGCTCTCACCGGTGACAAGAACGCATTCGCCGGGCCGGACCATGAGACTGATATGATTCAGGGCAGTGACCTGCCTTCCCGAGAGGGTTTTCGGGTACCGAAACGACAGGTCCCGGATGGTGATGACCGGATCAGGTATCGTCACGGGTTATCACCCCGGCTTTTAACAGACGGCTCAGGACAAGGGCCGCGATAATTCCCCCGATCCCACCGAAGATGAAGTGGGAGATGGATGCCGTACCGATACCGATGATGATGAAAACCGCAGGGATGCCAAGGAACGTCTGGAGGGCGTAATTCACCACCATTTTTGCAAGGTTTCCTGCCGCCCCGGCAATAAAGCCGGCTGCCGGGTGATCCAGCCGGTAGAAGAGGAAGAGCCCGACCAGATCGATCATCCCCCCGAGCGCCGTGTAGATGAGTATATTGAAAATGTGAAGGGTATCGACACCAAAGAGCGTGGCAAGGATCCCCGAGATCAACCCGATGTAGGTACCGGCACCCGGCTTTTTCACGATCCCGACGCCGATGATGACCGGTACCACCCAGTAGATCCCGGTATGACCGGGGAGGGTCAGCGGGAGCGTGAAGGCAGTATTCAGGATAAAGACGAGCGCAGCGCAGAGCGAGAGCAGGGCGATCTCGTTGAGGGAGAAGTAGGGTTTTTTTACCGGCATGCGTCACATCCTTATTTCCTGTGTCCTGATCCGGAGGGAAAAATTGTCGGGCTGCGGCCGGTCGACTGCGACCATTAACAGGAGAGTGCCTTCCGAGTTCGTCCCCGTAGCTGTAATGTAGAATGACCCGTCTTGGTCGGTGGTAGTGGTGATGCCTCCCACCAGTCGCGCAAGGCTGGGAGTGAGATGGAAAGCTCCCTGGCCGCTCGTTGCCGGAGGGAAGAACGCAAAGGGATACGTTGTTGCGGTCGTTGCATCGGAATCAGCGAGCAGGTTGTTAGAGATCACAATCGTATACTGGTGCGCGGGTGACTGGGTAAGCTGTGCGGCCCCGGGCATCGAGGTCCTCCCTGCAGTGGCATTGCCAGTAACAATATACGCATTTGAACCCGTGCCGCTTTGCCGGTTCGTCCGGGTTGACCGGGGAGGGGTTTCCAGTCCATAGACATCAAAGACGGCCCTGCCACTGAGACCGGTGAAATTGTATGTCAACAGGACGGAGCTGGTTCTTACTACATTCGGATTTCCGCTCACCGGAGTGGCATTCAGGTCAATGAACATCAGGTACCAGCTCCCGTTATCGGGAACATCTTGTCCCGGTTCGATTCCCAAGGGGTCGTATCCCGGTCTCCATGACTGCGGGCCATACAGGAACCCGGCCTTTGAGAAGACCTTGTCGAGGAGAATGCCGGGTGCCAGGGTCCCGGTATCTGCAGGAAGAATGGCATCACCTATGGTATCCAGAATGACCATACCCCCCAGAAAACAGCCGAGCAGTACCAGCGCGAGCCCGGCCCGGGTGCGAAATTCCATTTTAATCCCGTTTGTCTTCGATTAACCGCCCGCCCTCTTCCTTGACAAAGACGACGGTCCTGCCCCCGACCGGGCAGGGCCGGGGCGGCTTGTCGGGCCGGAAGAACACCGTCCCGTCAAAAAATTTCCTGCCATCGAAAGAACAGACTTCGTCGATACCGTGCGCGAGAAGGACATCCACCGGAGCTGAACTGAGCAGATTGCGGATATCCCCTTTCTGGAGGTACCGGCCATCGCTTTTCCCGGAGGCAAGCCCGAGGCCGGCCAAGGCACCGATGACGCCATCTTCGGTTCCCCCAAGACCTTTGAGTCGGATGTGCAGGTTTTTTGCAAGGGTGCGTGCCCGTTCCTGGGTGAGGACGGTGCATTTCGCATCCTGGCCATAGACAATGAGCGACGGGGTGATCTGGCTGTCGGATGCCACAACGAGGCCGGGGTCGCTGCCGTCAAGAAAATCCCCGAGCATGACTTCTTCGGTAGTTTTAAAGAGATGGTCCATGGTTTCTTCCCCGTCGGCCTGGACATGGATCACCGCATTGCTGTTGTGCGAGGTATAGGGAATATCGGGGTGGACATACAGCTGGTGGCGGGTGACGCCGTACACCGAATAATCCGCGGCAACGGTGTCGGCAATCGACCGGGCCAGTTTCCCGGTGCCCCGCGGACCCGTGAGGGTATCGGTATCGTCAATACTGATATAGATCGTGTGAATCAGCTCAGTCCTACTCTTTTGAAAAGAGAACAATTATAGTTTTGTTTAATTTCCCGTCTTGTTTAATGTATTATGGTTACCGGGATAGCTGATACGGAGGATGGGTGGCAGCTGGGAGATGCGGTCCCCTCATGCCGGGTCCTGCGTTTCATCACCCGGCCCCGTTGTTCCCCCGGACGCTTCGCGCAGGACCTCCCGGCAATATCCGATTATTTCCTGAAACTCCCCGGCATCCGGTGTGTCCTTTGCAAATCCCACAGCCGTGCACCGGTCCAGTACCCGGCGGGTCTTTTCTCTCTCCTCTACAAAGGCAGCAATAAGCATCTCCAGCTCCCCGGTGGTCAGCTCTGTGCCATCGCCGATCGTGTGGGAGAGGAAGATCCGGAGTGCCCGGCCGGTCTTGCGGTACGCTTCAGGATACTGGTTCCGGGCGGCATCCTGTTCCGCTTCTGTAATGAGATGCAGGGCAACTTCTTTTGGCGAGAGTAACCGTACTTGTTCAACCGGTCTGGAAGGGACCGGATCTCTCTTTCTGGCGAAATGCCAGATCCCCGCTGAAAGGAGAATAACAACTACCACTGCACTTACGGTTCCAAGGATTGCCATCGTTTCATCAGGGCGGTCCCCGGTAAATGCAGAGACGGTCCCGTTGCGAATAAGAGCAACCGCCCGGACCTGATGGTTGTCCGGGTCAGCATAGACAAGGGTTACGGTCTCAAGGTCCGGTGTCAGGTTAATCAGGGTCTGGTTCCGGAGATGGCCATCGGACGCTATCCCGTTTACATACTCCTGAAACGTAGCATTGGCAGTAAGGGCATCCGGCAGCGGGACGGGTTCATGAGACGATTCCTCAGCGTACGGGATATGAGTATTATTGATGATACCGCTGATGGTCGCCGCGCTCTTTCCCGAGAGATAGGTAAGGGAGAACCGTCCCGACTGGTTGGAAGCCGGGTTCAGGTTAACGGGTCCGGGTTTAAAACCCGCTCCTGTCAGGGAACTGTTCAGGGCACCAACGAGGGGATCGGCTCCGATATACCCCATCAACTCCTCCTGATTTGCGGCAGATTGTTGTAGTTTGCGTTCGATTTCAGACTTGAATGCCTGACTGTCTTGCGGGATTTGGGCATTGATGATCGCGGCGTCCGGGTTGTTTGGGACGATTGGACGATTGGACGATCCTTGTCCTAATGGGCTGTTGCCAAAAGGAGTGCTGCCACTTGAACTGGGCAGCGTATCCGTCCCGAACAGCGGGATCTGATCCGGTGCAGGAGTCTGCGGGTTTGTGACATACCGGACCGTGAGTCGCGGAAGGGTGACACTGTGCTGGCCGCCATTACCGTACGTAAAGATCACCGCTACCCTGTAATCTGCGGGAACATCTGATTCCCCCATGTTTATCATGACTGTGCGTTCATCAGTAAAAGCCGAGAGGGCCTGGGATCTGATACTCTCGTTTTCCGATGCCTCGTTTTCCTGAACTGTTGTTACGCTGAGCGTCCCGGTGACGTCATAGCTGTAGGTACTTTCTATGGAGATCGGGAGAGCGGCCTGCATACCCACGGGAAAATAGTAGATATCCTGCGGTATCGAGAGGTTAACGCCATCAGCAGCAACTGAAGGGATACCCAGAAAAATGACAACAATTATGAAGAGACCGGCGATGGGTAGTGTGGTGATATACTGTATATCCTTGGTTTGCCGGGTTGGATGGATCATTTTTCACCCGGTCTTTTAGTCCCCATCTTACCGGAGAAGACTCCGTCTCCACGTGATCGTCTGACAGGATCCGGTACTGGGAAGATACCGTACAGATCTCGTTTGGCGATATATACTGAGTACGGGAAGGCCGGGTATCGCTTCATTGAAGATATATTTACTAACTTTGAAAATAAAAAGAATTACCAAGTCAAAAAGTTAATCCCATTTGATTAATTATTCTGGTTATTTGGATACCGGAGTATATTTTCATGATCGAACCACGACAGGCAGGATACCGAAGGCGAGCCTGGAGGGCAGTCCTCGTCATAGTGTTAGCTCTTTCTTTTTGTGTTGGACCGATACTTGCGGATGACCAGGCCGGTTCCGCCGGCGTATTTCCGGGATACTATGATATCAGTAACGTATTCTTCGCAAACGCAAACCAGGGGGCTTATTATTTCGCGTTCGATGAGGACGGCGGGGGTATCAACGCCATCCATATGGCCTCGACAGATCAAGCCGCACCAAACTACGGTGATGTGTCGACCACCACCTCACAATCCGGTACGTTCTATATCACCGATACCGGCGGACGGGGATACCAGGATGACGCCATCCTGATGATCGCTGCAAAGGCACCGATCCCAAGCAACTTTACCATCCAAATCACATCCAACGGATATACCTGGATCCCGACCGGGAATGCAAACGATCAGCCCACTCTTGCCAATGTCTCGTATCACACCGGTGTCGATACTACGTTTACCCCCGTCCAGTTTGTCTACGGCCCCCAGACCTGGCGTCCCGCCGGGAAAAACCAACCGGAGAATTATCCCCTTTACTATGGTGACGATACCACCGATACGACCAATACATATTACCTGATGTTTGTCGATCTTAAGTCCGGACCATTAGGTTCCCATGGAAGCAATATCAATGAAAACACGGTCAACACGCTCAATAACCACGGGGCGGTCCGGGTCGATTATACCCTCAGTAACTTAAATACGGTCGTTGCATTCGATGCCTATTGCTGGAACTCGAATACCAACGGTGGTCCCCTGACTGACCGGGGCATCTCCTGGTCAAACGGGCTCAATAGCCAGGCGTCTGTTCCTTCGATGATCAGTGGGTATACCGTTCTTGGTCCTGCTTATGCTGCCTATTCCTCCGAGTTCCCGACCGCTGCGGGCAGTACCCCGGTGTACAAGGCACCTGATGCCTCATTTACGTCCAACGCAACATCCGGGACCGCGCCGCTCACGGTCCAGTTCACTGATACCACGCTCCAATCGGTCAGGACATGGTCCTGGGATTTTGGTGATGGCAGTAATTCGACTCTGGAGAACCCGGCACACACGTTCACAGGTGCAGGGTCATTCAATGTCAAGATGACCGTGACCAGTCCCCAGGGAATGAGTGCCACGGCAACGCAGACAATAACTGTCACGTCCTCATCCGGGGGAGGTTCATCTGCCGGGGGAGGTGGTGGGGGTGGCAGTGAGAGTAGCGGCGGCATCAGCAGTTCGGGCAATAGTTCCTTTGCCGGGCAGATCGGTTTTGTCGCAAATGTAACCACCGGTGTCGCCCCACTTGCCGTCCAGTTCAACGATACCTCGACGTTCCAGAATATTTCTGCCTGGGACTGGAACATCACAGGAAGTGCGGTTATGGAAAATTTCAACCAGAATCCCGTGTTCGTTTTCCCCAATATCGGGAATTACACGGTGAACCTGACCGTGACCACCCTGGACGGATCGGTGTACAACCTCAGCCAGCCGGATTACATCCAGGCAACCGTACTCCCGGCATCGATGGGGAGCGGGTGGGTCTCTTCAGACCAGTATACTCCTCCCTCCGATGAATCTCCCGATCCGGGCCAGCAGCAGGATCCGGTTGCACCGGCCGGGACCACGAACCCTTCCTCACAAGGTAAAGGCGGGTATTCCCCCCTCGGGACAAAGGTTGCCGGGATCCTCATGGACTGCATCGTTGTTGTCGGTGTGATCGGCGCCGGGGTGATCGTATGGAAGAAGATGTGACCGGGATCCCGGGGATCCGGGGATGCATGTCTCTGCCCCCAAACTGGGGACACCCCTGATCAACCAGAGAGCGCCATGGAACCTTTTGCACTCACTACGATAACCGTCCTCCCCGGGAAGGCGAGGAACGGAAATACTGAATCGTTTAAGGACATCACGATCCGCGCCGGGGACATGATCTCAATCGTCGGCCCGACCGGTTCCGGGAAGACCGCGTTTATCAACGATATCGAGGTCTTTGCCCGAAACGACACGGTGACCGGCCGGACGATCCTTGTCAACGGCGAAGTGCCTCCCGACGATATGGTGCGGGACCCGGCAAAAAAACCGATCGCCCTCATTACCCAGAATACCAAGTGCTTAGCTGACCTGAAGGTCGGCGAGTTTCTGGAGATGCACGTGAAGGCCCGCAGGATCCCGGATGCGTCCCGTACCGAGAGCACAATCCGGCTCGCAAACGAGTTTACCGGGGAGAAGATCGACGGGGGGATGCGCATGACGGCACTCTCCGGCGGGCAAACCCGTTCGCTTTTGATCGCCGATGCCATTGCGGTAAGCAGCGCCCCGATCATCCTTCTTGACGAGGTGGAGAGCGGGGGGATATTCAAGGAGAACGTGATTGCGTCCCTCAAGAACCATAACAAGGCGGTACTGTTTGTGACGCACGACCCGCTTCTCGCCCTCCTGTCGGACCGGCGCATTGTTATGCGGAACGGCGCGGTGGAATCGATCCTCGAACCGGGAGGGCGCGAGAAGAACGTACTCTCCCGGATCTCCGATCTCGACGGTTTCCTCTCCCGGATGCGGGAGAAGATCCGGGCCGGGGAGATCCTCGGCGACGAGGTGCTTGCCCCATGAAACTGCTCATCTTTGCGGGTCCCCCGAGCGCCGGGAAGACGGCGGTGATCCGCCAGATTATCCGGCAGCTGAACAAGACATATGCCATCGCGTTTCTCAAGATCGATGTCGTGCGGGCGTTCGAGGACGAGGAACTGGCGGCGGAGTTTAAGATCCCGACGCGCAAGGTCTATTCCGGCGATGTCTGCCCGGACCATACCGGTATTTTAGTTCTCCGCGACGCGATTGCGTGGGCAGACGACCTCGGTGCCGGTATCCTGATTGTCGAGAGCGCCGGCCTCTGTCTCCGGTGCACGCCGTATACCACGCAGTCCCTAGGCATTGTCGTCCTCTCTGCGGTCGGCGGCACGAACAGCCCTCTCAAGATGGCGCCGATGATTGCCCTTGCCGACATCGCGGTGGTCACCAAGGTCGACCTGATCTCACAGGCGGAAAAAGAAGTATTCCGGGAACGGGTGCGGGAAGTAGCGCCGGCGGTGGATATCATCGAGACCAACGCGGTGCAGGGAACCGGGCTCCGGTTCCTCATGAAAGCCATCGAAGATGTTCCCGGTATTATTGACCCGGATGCGATTGTCCTCCGGGGCATGCCGCCGCTTGCAGTCTGCACGATCTGCGCCGGGAAAAAGGAGATCGGGTGGCAGCACCATTTCGGGATCTTAAAGACCCTGGACAGCGCCGACGACCTCTACCGGGGAGAGTGACAGGCCATGGTATGGGAACCGCCCGGCCGGAACTGCGGGTCCTGCGGGATGAAGACCTGCAGCGAGTTTATCATCGCGGCCCGGTCCGGGAAAAAGGATCTCCGCGATTGCCCGTATTACCCGCGCCGGCCGGCACCGGTCCAGTCGCTTTCCTCACCAGAGTATTCCGGCCGGGATATCCTGGGTATGGATTACGATTTTGTGATCAAACCGTTCCCCGGAGAACCCTCTGCCCGGCGGTACATCCAGCCGTTCCGGCCCGATCTTGCCGAGCGCTGGTATCTCCGGCCCGGGGATATCCTCCGGGGGCGCCCCGTCGAACCCAGCTGCCCGATCCAGCACGTGCTCCGGGTTATCTCGGCAGATCCGGTAACGGGGATCCTTCTCTGCCATACGGTGGGCCCGGCGGTTGCCCGCAAGAGCGGGAAGGTGTACGATATCCGGGCCTACCACGAGGTCGGGTTTGAGGGGATCGCGGAGGTTGTCCGGCACGAGCCGGTGGTCGGGTTCCGGATGCGGTTTCTCCCGGCAAACTGCATGCGCCAGATGGTCCATTCGGGCGTTGTGCAGATGGTACTTAACAAATCGGCCGGGATCCACGTGCTGGTCGAGGACCTCCAGATGCACGGGAAGCGGGAGAAACTCAAGGATATCACGATCCGGCCCGGCGATTCCGTTTCCATCAAGGATGCGTCGGGGGAGAAAAAAACGGTGCTTATCGATGGCATCGAGGTGCATAGTTCCGATGGCACGGTTCTGGAACGGGACCGGGAGCACGGCAACATGGACCACCCGGGATGCGGGTCAGGACAGGGTCGGCGCCACCGGCACGGGCCCGGAGGCGGCCGGCACGATGATGACGACTGACGATTTTTTGGCCGGCTGTTTCTTGTTAAATCAAAGGTGTTTCCCGTAACGTCACCGGATGTGCGGGAGGATCCAGCCGGTACCGGATAGCCCGGGCCCGGGAAACGGTCATCCGAACAGAAGCCCGCCGGACGTTTCCAGAAACACTTCAATGTCCTGCTTTATGTACCGGCCATGAATACGATGCGGGAATTCGTTTCGGAGCTGGTTGATGAGATCTATCTGATCGAACGATATTTGTGTGCCTGTCTTTTGGGTCTCTTCAATGATCAGGGGGACCGAATCGAAGAGATCGGATCCTTTCTTTATGACGCAGAGCAGGCGGGCGTCCAGCGTATTGACAAACGTCAGGGTCTCTTTTGCCCGCTGAATATTCTCGCGAGCCGATCGTTCTATCGTGCAGACGTTTGCTTTTGACGTATGGATCAGATCTGCTACATGCTGCTGCGTCATCCCACTCTTCCGGTATCGCAGTACCTCCTTTTGCCGTTTCGTGAAAAGGCCATTCGCCATGTTAACTTTCACCCCAATATAAATTTGTTATATTAACATTACATTAAATATATGGTTTCCCGGTTTTCGGCACTGCGACCGGCATCGTGGGGAAAACAGTACAGAATAAAACAAATTAGTTTAACTTTTTTTCAATGTAAAATGAAAAATATTAAAATGATGAATGGCCAACATGGATAGTGTCCCGTTGGAAGACACGCGCCAGCCGGACCATTGCACGAACACACACACAAACACCAGGGAGAAATCCTTTAGCATCCCCATCTCAGCCAGGCAGGCATAAAAAACTCCATACCGGCGAACAACATGTACGATCCATCCATCGATTCCGATGCCTCGTTCTTCTTCATCCGGTGGCCGGAGTCCTGCCAATGGGGAAGTTTTTTTTTTCTAAAGATTGTTTTAGGGCGAGCCCGATGTTCCGTCATTCCCGGTTATTTTACGCATTCATGCATGCCCCATTTATGCATGCCCCATTTCCCGGTGGAAAGCCCGGTAGGGGAAGTGATTGGCCGATCCCCGGTTTTTTTATCCCTTCGTGTATCCCATCCTCGCAGATTTCCCGTCGAGACGACAATCTCCCCCTCAGGGAAAGGACATCTGTACCAAAAAGGTGATGATTTCCATGTACGCCAGCCCAGAGGAGTCTCTCAAAATTGAAAACATTGTTGCCTCAGCCAAAGTGGCCGACACTATCGATCTTTCCGCATTTTCCACGAAGTATAAGGATGCGGATTACGACCGGAAGCGGTTCCCCGGCGTTGTGATGCGGATGCAGAAGCCCAGGATCGCTGCACTCGTTTTTGGTTCGGGGAAAGTCGTCCTGACCGGTGCAAAAAGCGCTGAAAATCTCTCAAAAGGGCTTGCAATTCTCGGGAACAAGCTCCGCCGCCTCGATACCGCTATTCCCACAAAACTCACCTATACGATCCAGAACATCGTCACATCTGCCGACCTCGGAACCCCGATCAACCTCAACAAGATCGCGATCGGTTTCAATTTCGATCATATCGAGTACGAGCCCGAGCAGTTCCCGGGGCTGGTGTACCGTCTTGAGGCCCCAAAAGTGGTTGTTCTTATCTTTGGCTCGGGGAAGATGATCATCACCGGTGGCAGGGTGCCGGAGGATGCAAAACAAGCGCTCGGGAAGATCATCGCCGATCTTCATGATATAGGTGTGGTGTGAGGGGAGGGTGCCGACTTCTGGATGACAGGGATAGTTCCCGATCGAGGCCGCTTCTTTCCCGGGCGTTTTAATAATCTCTCTTTTGGTCGGGATGTCTTCTTTCCGCCACCCACTGGAGATATACGCAGGGGGGACACAGGGGCATATTCCGTGCATTTTCCCTGAGGCGGTCTATAAGTACTGCCAGCTCCTGCTCCACTCGGGTGTTCGGGAGTCCGTTTCACCCATGCGGGCAATAGCTGCGGACAAATGCAAGATTCACCAGCTGTCGGGTTTTGCGGTTAAACGGAAATTCTGTCATCATCAGCCCGCAACCTGAACATTTTTTGAAATTACCAACCGGCGGGAAGTCACCGGAAGTCTTTCGCCTTGGAATGCGAGGAACACCGGACTGGCCGGCCCCGGCCTTCCAGGGGTACTCCTGCTCACATGCCGGGCACGAACCCGCACCGATCGCAGGAGTACGCACCCGGGGACTCCGGTAGCCTGGTTTTTATGACCGCGCAGGAGCCGGACGAAATCCGCAGCGGATTCTCCCGGACCCTTCTGGTATCCACCCGGGAAAACCGGTTGGAATCTGCGGGATTTACTACCCTGACCTACGGTACCCGACCGGTCGCGTTATGCGGCCCCTCCGGTTTGACAAACCGGAAGTGGAGATTTCCCGTATTTTTAAAACACGGACTATTTTCGCATTTTTTTCAGACCAAAACTATATCATGTCATGAATTAAGTCTGAGTCGTTGACATTTGTGCAAAGTCAATATCAAATGTTCAACACGCACGAGGCGGTGCCCTGTGCAGAAACGATGAAACGAGGTATCAGTATGACAGAAAACGTGAAAAGAAACAGACTATGGACGATGGCTGTAGTAGCTGTTGTCCTCTTCGTCGTGCTGGCGGTAATGCCGGTGGCGGCGGACAACCCATGGCCGACATTCCATGCGACATACCTGCCGGTCCAGGATATCCGCAGTGACATCAACCTCTCTGGAAATAACACGTATTATTTCACCATGCCGAATGGCACGGGCGGGATGAATGCGCTCCATATATCGGGCGATACGAGTAATTTCTTTGGGGGCGTCTATACCTCCGAACCCACGACTGGTACATTATACGCCTCGGATACCGGAGGCCGGGGCGGCCAGGACGATGTCATTCTCCTTATTGGGATCAACAGTACGAATGCCACGGATCTCCGTAACTTTGCAATTCAGCTGAATACTCTTGGATACCAGTGGGGACAACCCTTGACCGGATATCCACCAGCGTTTACGAGCGAACCCGCTTACGACACTGCGTATTATAATTATTCGGGCATTAGTCAAACCTTCACTGCCGCGAATTACTTACAAAATGCAAGCAGTGATGTATTCCAAAGCTGGAAATTTGCACCGTTAACAAATTTCCCGATGTACTATGGGCAGAATATGAGCACCCCACAGGATTTCAAGTTTATACTGGTTGACACCAACCTGGGTACTATTGGTTCTAATTTCGCACAGCACAGCCAATTGCAGAATAATGGCATGGAAGAAATCGATTACGACATTACGAGCAATCCGTCGTCAAGCGCGGTCATTGCCATGAATGTGTATGATTATAGCAATGTCACCGGGGGCGGTGGGACAGCGGTCAACTGGCTGAATCCGACAACAAATGCTTCTGGGATCAATTCAGCTCCAAGCAGTTGGCTTATCCAACCCTAAATTGTTCATGGAAAAAGGAACACATGAAAAAGCCGGCACTCGCCCCGGCATCTCCCTTTTTTGCCCGAGAACATCCTGATGAATAAAGGTGATTCAGAATCTCTTGATTCCCTATATCCGGAATCAGCTCCCCCGTTTGGGCACTTGTCCCCATTAAACCTGATCTGGACGCTATCAACAGGTACCCGGCTGGATCAGAGGCCAATATGGACTTGCGATTGCGGCACTTTGTCTGAATTGACCGAAGTTCCGGAAAATGTATGAGCTCAATGGTGTTCCGGATCCGGATATCGGCGCTCCTATTCGTTGTTGTTCTTATTTCCCCACCGGCAATGGCAGTGATGGGCCTTACGAATTCCGTGTGACTAAAGTTCGGATATGGTCTCAACAATTCCGGATTGTCCCTCCTCCATTTCTCTCTCACGATGAGTCCGGCCTGACATTTCCCTTCCTTCCGGAAAAAGTGCGGATTGAATAAATTCACCATAGGATAATATTTTTTTAATATATTCAATTAACAACTCAATAAGATCAAATGAAATTATTTAATACATCTGCCTGCAAAAGATAGCCTGATGTACAAGTGCCCATCGTTGTCCGCCCGGGTTTTCGTCCTGCTCGCTTCGGGCCTCGCGATCATACTCGCGACATCAGGTGCAGCAGGAACCGCATGGCAACCGGAGAGAATACTCGTTGAATATAAGGCCCGTCCGTGCCCGGGTTTTGATCCGGCTCACACGAATATCTCCGGCAGGTCTGCCGCACAGCGCAGGTACATGGCATGACGTTCGTGAGATCCCCGGCACGGATGGGATGTGTGTTTTTCCTGCTCTGTGCTGTACTTATGGTCGTGCCGACAATGGCAGATGGCGGATTAGCGAATAGTCCGTGGCCAATCCAAGGTCAAAATGTTGAAAATACTGCTCAATCCGGATTTACCGCTTCACAGAGCGCCGCCATAAAATGGAACTACACTATGGGGGGCACACTCGCCAATAACAATCCGGTTATAGGGCCGGATGGCACTATCTATATTGGGAATAACGGGGACAGTAAAGTCTACGCGATAAATACGGATGGCACCCTCAAATGGACATATCTCACCGGTGGGGCGCTTAACTTCGATTCGCCTGCGATCGGGTCGGACGGCACTATTTATATTGGGGATTATACCGACAAGAAACTCTACGCGATAAATCCGAATGGCACCCTCAAATGGACGTCAGCAGCATGTAGCGGGTATATAGTGGATTCACCTACAATTGGATCAAATGGTCTCATTTATGTTGCTGGAGGTAACGGGAAGAATCTTTATGCGTTTAACCCGACGAATGTTGGTTCCAGTAATATTGCAGCTGCGTATACAGTAGCCACTACTGTATCTGAATGGGGCACTCCGGTAATTGACTCAAATGGAAATATTTATATACCGCCATATGGAAGTGCATATTACATTAGAGAATATTCTCCGACTCTTACCTATTTACAGCAAACTAACACTAAATTACCTTCATTTGGAATAGCCATTGGATCCGCTGGTAACATTTATGAAACAACCACCAGTAAGTATGTCTACAATTTTTCCTCAAGTCCGAGTCTCACTTCCAACTGGGATATTACGACCGGGGGAGCTTTAGATTCGTCACCTGCAATAGCAGCGGATGGCACGATCTATATTGCCACTGGTGCTACTGTTGCAAACGTCTACGCGCTGAATCCAGTGAATGGAGCCGCAAAATGGACATTCACCGATCCTAATGGGGGGAACTTTGGTTATAATAACCCCGCCATTGGCGAGGATGGCACGATCTATATCGCCAATGCTGTAGATGATTACGTCTTCGCGTTGAATCCAGCGGATGGTTCCGTGAAATGGTCGTATAAGTTGGAAGCGGCCCCGTATTCCCCCGCAATCGGGTCGGACGGGACGGTATATATTTCAACAGCGGATGGTCAACTTCACGCTTTCGCGGGTGTGGCGGATTTCACTGCAAACCAGACCACCGGCACAGGTCCGCTCCCCATCCAGTTCACCGCCACATCGGAGCTGACACCAACCTCATGGTATTGGGATTTCGGCGACGGTACTAACTCGACCCTGCAAAATCCACCTGTCCATACTTATCCATCTGTGGGTTTTTATACGGTCAACCTGACCATCATATCCAGCAACGGGACAAATTATATCACTAAATCTGGGTACATCAAAGTCTATAGTCCCCCGGTGGCCAATTTTACCGCAAATATCACCGCAGGTTTCTCCCCCCTTGTAGTCAATTTCACGGACCAGTCGACAAATACCCCAACGGCCTGGAACTGGAGCTTTGGAGATGGTAGTCTCTCGACGGTGCAGAACCCGGTCCATTCCTACTCATCTGCCGGAACCTTCACGGTTAATCTTACGGTAACCAATCCGGCAGGTACGAGCATATCCCTGACGAATATCACGGTCTCTACCCCATCTTTTCCTGTGGCATCCTTCACCGCAAATGTGACCACAGGTGCCAATCCCCTGGCCGTCCAGTTCAGCGATATATCCTCGAATTACCCGACCTCGTGGAACTGGTCGTTTGGGGACGGTAATTATTCCACCGTGCAAAACCCCTCCCATACCTACGCATACGCCGGGACGTTCACCGTTTCTTTGAACGCGACTAACAAATATGGTTCAAATACCGCCACGGAAACCGGATATATTTCGGTAGCGGTTCCGGCTGCGCCCACGGCAGCATTTAACATATCCCATAGAGTCGGGGTCGCACCCCTGTCGGTACAGTTCACCGACACATCCGCAAATTACCCGACCTCGTGGTCCTGGAACTTCGGGGATGGCACCCTCGGCTCAAACCTCCAGGACCCGGTCCATTCCTACACTGTACCCGGGAATTACCTGGTCTCCTTTACCGCAACAAATGCACTTGGATCAAGTACCTTCACGGATACCAGGAATATCACGATCCTGGCGAGCCAGCAGCCGATCTCCGCATATGATAACGTCGATGTCTATGTCGCTAACCCCGAGGGTGTGAAATACGATGTTCCCAATGGTGTCTGGAATTTAGGTACGTATCCCTACCAGCCGAATACGTACTTCCTGAATCTCCAGGGCGGACTCAACCCGTTCCACATGTCGTCGCTCTCCAATGCAATGTCCGCGGCAGACACCAGCATCACCACGAGCCAGTTGGGCTCGTTCTGGATAACGTTCAACGGCGGCCAGACCACAATGCCCGACGCCATCCTGATGCTGGCGGTCAATGGCACGATCCCGAACGATTTCGCAGTCAACATCAATGCAAGCGGTCAGACCTTTGATGTGGGAACCCCGTCAACCACGAACCAGTACCAGACTGGACCACCGGCAGTTTCAACGTACGTACCCGTGGGTATCAACGAGACATTCACCAAAGCTGACTTCATCTACGGCACCCAGAACTGGAAACCCTGCAGCAGTAACGGCTACCCGCTCTTTGCCAACGAGAACCAGAGCGATCCGCTCAACCAGTTCCAGATCATGTTTATCGATCTCCGGGTAGGGGCCATCCAGAACGCATCCCTACCGGACGATGGCATGATCAACGTTCAGTACAGCTTCACGAACCTGACGAGCATGGCCGTGTTCAATGGTTATGGCTGGTACATGCAGTGCAACCACGGCACCGGTGCGCCGATGACGAACGCGATTCCGGGCGGTGGCGGCGTGATCGTTCTCGGGGTTCCCGGCGTCCCTGTTGCGAATTTCGCGGCGAGCACAACGAACGGGTACGAGCTCGCGTCCATCCAGTTCACCGACACCTCGACAAACAACCCGAGTTCATGGTCATGGAACTTCGGTGACGGCACCACCTCGACGTTGCAGAACCCGTCGCATACGTACAGCAGTGCCGGGATCTACACGGTGACACTCACGGTGACCAATTCAAAGGGCACCAATACCGTCACGAAATCCGGTTATATCCTGGTGACTATGCCGCCGCTTCCGGTAGCGCAGTTTTCCGGGAGCACTACCACCGGCCCCGCGCCCCTGACCGTCCAGTTTACTGACACCTCGGAATTTGGCCCGTACGTCTGGCTCTGGAACTTCGGTGACGGTAACACCTCGACGTTGCAGAACCCGTCGCACACGTACGACACCAGCGGGACCTACACGGTAAACCTGACCGTGACTAATGCCAAAGGAAGCGCCAGTACCCTAGCCGCAGGATACATCACGGTGTATCCGGCAGGAGCACCTGTTGCGGGCTTCACGGCAACACCGGTGAACGGTGTCGCACCCCTGGCGGTCCAGTTCACCGATACCTCGACCAGTGGCCCGACTTCGTGGTCGTGGAACTTCGGTGACGGTAGCACATCAACGGTGCAGAATCCATCACATACGTATACCACAGCAGGCACCTACAATGTCACACTGACTTCAGCCAACACCTTAGGTAGTACCAGTCTCACCCAGTCCGGCCTCGTCTACGTAACGAACACCACCGGTGCTCTTCCCAGTTATAGCAACATCTACGTGCGGGCATCCAACCACGAGGGCGTCCTGTATAACGCCAACAGCAACGGCACATATTATGTCGAGACCGGCGGTTCGGGCGGCGGCCTGAACATCCTCCACATCACGACCCATCCCACGATCCCCGACGGCCAGGTCACAGTCTCCCGGAACCAGTCCGGGACCATCTATGCCACGAGCACGGGGACGTATGCTGATGACACGATCCTGATGCTTGCCGTTAATGGGACGATCCCGAACGACTTCGCTATCAAGGTCACCAGCAGCGGGTATACGTGGACTCCGACGGGTTCGACACCTGCATTGGGAAGCATCACGTACCAGTCGCCGGCGCTGAGCGAGACGTTCACGAAGAACGATCTCTTCTACGGGCCCCAGAACTGGAAGCCCACCCAGGGGAACGCGAACTACCCGCTCTTCTACGGAGAGGGCATGAATCTCTCGGCAAACCAGAACCAGCTCATGTTCATCGACCTCCGGGCCGGTATCCCGGGAACCAGTTACTCCGGGTACAGCAGCCTCACGAATCAGGGCGCGGTTATGATTAACTACAGTTTCAATGACCTGCCCGACTATGCAACATTCAACGTCTACGGATGGAAGAGTGGTACGGGCATGGGCTGGACCAACGATGTCACCGCCGGTGGGACCAGCAGCAGCGGCTATTCCGTGATCTCCTCCTCTATCCCGATCCCCCCGGTCGCCGGGTTCACCGCGAGCCAGACCGCCGGTCGTGAGCCGGTCAAAGTTCAGTTTACCGATACCTCCACGAACACCCCGACGAGCTGGTTGTGGAACTTCGGGGATGGCAACACATCAACGGCGCAAAACCCCACGTATACCTACACCACCCCAGGGGTCTATACGGTCTCGTTAATTGTATCGAACGGCGGTGGCAGCAACACAACAACGCAGGCCGGTTATATCACGGTCAACCAGCCGGTCATAACCACCAACTTGTTTGCGATCACTGGGGTCCAGGCAACCACCACCGGCAGCGCCCAGACCGTCACTATCGATAAAACCACGACAAACACCACCGTTGCCGGGAACTTTGTCAACCTTACCAATGTCAGCAGTACCTGGAGCAGCCTCTCGATCAAGCTCGCGGGCGCGCCGGTCACCAGCGGGACAACCGTGACCGGTACCGTCAGCAGCGTCCAGGCAGTTACGCAACCGGTGGTGGCCCAGATCTCGCCGGTGCTCACTGCGAACGTATCCGTTGCCCTGAACCTCACCCGGGTCCCCGCCTCGACTGCGTCCATTACCAGTACCATTTCGTCCGATCCCAACACAACCGCCCAGAGTTCGTTTACTGCGGCCGCAACGTCCGCCGGAGACCAGATCGTTGCCAACGCATATACGGTCACGTTCACCAAGAACAGTATCGCAAACGTGGCAGACGGCGGGATCATCTCAAGCGCCACGATCATCATGGCAGTCAGCCCGTCCTGGGTAGCCGCACATGGCGGGACCTCGGATATTGTGATCATGCACCAGACCGATTCCGGCACCACGACCATCCTCAAGACTACCTTTGCCGGCACTGATGCCAGTGGCAACGACCTCTTCACCGCAGTCTCACCGACCGGTCTCTCGATCTTTACCCTGACCGCAATCTCGCCGCTCTCATCGGGCAGCAGCGGGTTTACCAGTTCGTACGGTGGTTCCAGTTCCGATTCGGGAGGATCCTTCAGCTCGACCTCGTTTGCCCTGACCGCCTCCGCAGTCGGGCCCGGCCAGGCCATGAATTTTGCCGTCAACGAAGGGCTCAACGGCAACCTGAACTACGGTATTTCCACGGTCTCGATCGTTCCCTCGCAAGCCCTTGGCTCGACACAACTGACCGTGGGTGATGCCGGGGCGTCCATGTCATCCACCATCACCGGTCGGCAGGTCGCAGGCGTAGTCCAGATCGAACCAGTCGGGGTCAACCCCTCATCGATCAGCCAGGGCACCATCACGTTCCAGCTGAGCGGTGCATGGATGACGGCACACTCGCTGACACCGGCCGATATCGTGCTGCTCCGTGACGTCAACGGCCAGTGGACTGAACTCCCGACCACGTTCTCGACCCAGAGCGGCAGCACCTACACATTCACCGCGACAACACCGGGCTTCTCGTACTTCGCAATTGCCGGCCGGCTCTCTACCGGGACAGCTGCCGCAGTGACAACGACATCCGCACTCCAGTCCTCGGTAACAGGAGCCGCCACACCGGCAGTGCCTACGACGCCTTACCTCTACCCGGCAACCCCGCGGCAGACCACCGCAGTGCCGGCTGCCATGCAGCCGTTTACCGCCCCGGCATCGGCAGCGACCCCGGCATCCGGCAAGGGCCCCTCGCTTGTCCTGATCGCGGCGGGAATCGTCGGGATTGTCCTGATCGCGGCGGGCGGGTTCCTGGTCCGGCGCTGGTGGATTCGCAGGCAGAACCCGGCACTGTTCCGGAAATACGATTAATCTTTTTTTTCGGTTTGTCACCCGGCTGCAATTTGGGAGCCGGATCATGGTGAATTGCGAGAATTTTCGAAAAAATAACGGGACGCGGTCTGGCAAACAAAAACCATATACCTCCCGGGATCCCATCACTCTTCAACTCAAAAATAGCAGGATATCCGGATGAAACGATCGGAACTGGTGCAGCAAAAACGGGGGGAGATCGCGGAGATCGCACGCCGCCATGGGGTGACCAGTATCCGCCTTTTCGGCTCCGCTGCACGGGGAGATGACAGGCCGGACAGCGATATCGATTTTCTCATTGAAGCCGGGCCCGTTCATTCTCCCTGGTTCCCGGGGGGTCTTGTTTCCGATCTGGAGGAACTCCTGGGTTGCCGGGTGGATGTTGTGGAGACCGCAAGTATTTCCGGGAACCTTCGCCAGCGGATCCTCCAGGAGTCAATTCCGTTATGAAGGACGACCGGGTCTACCTAGAGTTTATCCTGGAATCACTTGGCGAGATCCATGAATATACCCAGCAGGGTTCCGCTGCATTTTTCGACGACCGAAGAACACAGCTTGCCGTTCTCCGATTGCTTCAGGTCATGGCAGAATCAACCCAGCGCCTCTCCCCGGAAATCCGCGAATCCTGCCCGGAAATCCCGTGGAAAAATATTGCCGGCCTCCGGAATGTTCTTGTCCATGCGTACATGAATATCGATCCGCACCGTATCTGGGAGACCGTTGAACAGGATCTCCCTCCCTTTGAAGAACATATCCGGCTACTGGCCGCCCGGAAAAAGAAAGAGTAGTGAAAAACCTGTTTTGCCGGGAGAGGAAATCCGGGTTCAATCATGGCCCCGGATCGGCCCGGGTGAGGTATGGTTCAACGAGACTGTGCATTCTCACGGTGGTAATACTCCCATCCTTCTGGAGTAACCAGAAAACTGTTGTTAATCCCTTCGGGAGCCGGTTTTGCATTTTTAATAAGATCGTAATGGATCAGCATTTTCAGGTAACCGACAAGATCGCGGACATCCATATCGGAAAATGTCCCGTGGATTGCGCCGATGGCCACAGGAACGGTACGGTTCCCTGCGCTTAATGCAACGATGGCTGCAAAAACCTTTTCCTGGTCCGCGGTCAGTTTCATAAAATTCACTAAATCGCCGGAGTATATGTACGTTGATATCCGGATTTTTCCCCGGTTCCTCGGATCATTTTTGTTTCAATACTATTAACTTTAAAGGAAATCAAATGAAAATATTTTATTGATCGGCGAAACAACGATATGTTAATGTACACGTGGCCATCGTTCTCCGCCCGGCGCCTCGCCCTGCTCGTTTTTATCGCGTTGCTGTTCGTGGCAGTTGTTTATGCGGACAATGCACCTGATAATCTCCAGAGCATGACTCCCCCGGCCGTATCTTCTCCCCCTGCACCGGTCCAGGGCCACCAGATCTGGAACTATACGACCGGAAACTGGATCGCATCCTCTCCGACGGTCGAAAATGGTATGGTCTATATCGGCAGCGAAGATGGGCATGTCTACGCGATCACCGCGAATACGGGAACCGTGGCCTGGAACGACCAGATCGGAAATTATGTATCGTCGTCTCCCGGAATCTCGGGGAGTATCGTCTATATCGGGAGTGGTGACGGCAATATCTATGCCCTTGACGCCGGCACCGGGGCACAGGTATGGAAATACCAGACCGGGGCCAGTATTTCCTCGTCTCCCGCTATCAACAACGGAATGATCTTTGCCGGAAGCGAAGACGGGACGCTCTATGCACTTGATGCAGCATCCGGGAGCCAGCGCTGGCATTACACGACCGGCAGTTACCTCCACTCCTCTCCTGCGGTTGCCGGGGGAATGGTGTATTTCGGCAGCTACGACCACAACGTGTATGCCCTTAATGCAACTACAGGAAGCCTTGTCTGGAATTATACCACGGGCGACACGGTCCTGTCTTCACCCGCCGTGGCAAACGGTATTGTTTATATTGGCAGCTACGACCACAACGTGTATGCACTCGACGCAGATTCCGGGGCCGTTGTATGGAAATATACAACCGGGGGCACTATCCGCTCGTCACCGGTCGTTTCCGGAGGAGTGGTCTACATCGGCAGCGGCGACGGGAATATCTATGCCCTTGACGCAAACTCCGGGGCCGCACTCTGGGCCTGTAAGACCGGCGGCGAAGTGGACTCGACCCCCCATGTCGACAACGGGACGGTCTATGCCGGTAGTGTTGACGGGAACCTCTATGCCCTCAATGCCGCCAACGGGCAATCCCTGTGGTATTACCCCACAGGAAACACCGGGGATTCCTCACCGGCCATTGCCGGCAGGATCGTTTATATTGGCAGTTACAACCACAACCTCTACGCGCTCTCCAACCAGCCGCCGTTCGCGGGTTTCAATGCGGATGTGACCCGTGGGGATACACCGGTCATCGTTCATTTTACGGATACTTCGACCGGCTCGCCCACCTCGTGGCTCTGGGATTTTGGCGACGGTGAAACTTCCACCCAGGAAAACCCGTCCCACACGTACGAGGCTGCGGGCAATTTCACCGTCAACCTCACCGCTGAAAATGGAGGGGGATCGGACAGCATGGTCCGGCAGGATTACATCACGACGGTAACCATCCTGCCCCCGCCGCCGGTTGCAAACTTTACCATCGAGGTAACCGGGGCGCTCACCCCGGTTACCGTGCATTTTGTGGACACCTCGACCGGTGATCCAACAAGTTGGCTGTGGGATTTCGGCGATGGCAACACCTCGATTGCGGAAAACCCGACCTACACGTACTCCCGGGCGGGGCAGTTTGTGGTCACCCTGACTGCGAAAAACCGCGGAGGCAGTTCCACCATGTCGCTGCCCACCCCGATCACGGTCCAGCCCCGGGTGATCGAGCCTGGCCCGGCATTCACCGCCGATGTAACTTCCGGGACGCCCCCGCTTGCAGTCCAGTTCACCGATGCCTCGACCGGGCCCGGGATAACGGCATGGGCGTGGGACTTTGTGGGTAATGGGACGATCGACAGTACGGCCCAGAACCCGGTCTGTGTCTATAACCTACCGGGAAACTACACGGTCAACCTCACCGTTACGAATGCCTTTGGGACACGGTCCGTGGTCAAGACGGATTTCATCACGGTCGCAAGACTTGCACCGGCGGTCTCATTTGCCGCGAACACCACTGCGGGAGCCGCGCCCCTTGCAGTCCAGTTCAACGATACCTCGGTTGGCCAAAACATCACCGGGTGGGCCTGGGACTTTACGGGTGACGGGACGATCGACAGTACGGCACAGGACCCGGTCTGTGTCTATAAGCTGCCGGGCAACTACACGGTCAACCTCACCGTTACGAATGCCTACGGCTCAACAACGCTCTCCCGGACGGACTTTATTGCCGTGGGTAACCCGGCGCCGGTCGCCTCATTTACCGCAACCCCGGTTGCCGGGACGGCTCCCCTCAGCGTGCAGTTCACGGATACATCCGTGGGCCGAAACATCACCGGGTGGGCGTGGGATTTCAACGATGATGGGACCCTTGACAGCACATCGGAGAACCCGGTCTGTGTGTACAACCAGCCGGGCAACTACACGGTTGACCTCACTGTCACGGACGCCGACGGGACGAACACGACCACAAAGGCCGGGTATATCCTCGTGACAAACGGAGCGGTACCGAATTTCACCGCAGACACGACCACCGGCCTCGCCCCTCTCACGGTTCATTTCCATGACACCTCGGTCGGCCAGGTCATCACCGGGTGGGCGTGGGATTTCACGGGAAACGGGACGATCGACAGCACCGACCAGAATCCCACGATTGTGTACACCCAGCCGGGCACATATTCCGTCAACCTGACGGTCACAAACGCCCTTGGGACGAACTCGATCATAAAAAAAGGATTCATTACGGTCTCGTCCCTGACCCCTGTAGCCAGTTTTACTGCAAACACGACCTACGGGGTCGCACCGGTTGCCGTCCGGTTCACCGATACCTCTCTCGGTCAGGATATCACCGGGTGGGCGTGGGACTTCAATGGCGATGGAATTATTGACAGTACCATTCAGAACCCCACCATGGTCTATACCAAACCGGGCAACTACACGGTCAACCTGACCGTCACGAACTCTTACGGGACGAACACCACTTCGGAGCAGGGATACGTCCTTGTTTCCAATGGTGTCCCGGTTGCACGGTTTGCCGTGAACAAGACATCCGGGCCGGCACCGCTTGTCGTCCAGTTCCGGGACATCTCCCGCGGTCCGACCATTACCAACTGGTCGTGGGACTTCAACGATGACGGGATCATCGACAGCACGGACCAGAACCCGGTCATGGTCTACAACCTGCCGGGCAATTATACGATCAATTACACGGTCTCGAATGCTTACGGGACGAGTACGATACTGAGGAAATCTTTCATCACGGTGACTAACTGAAGGCAGGCTCATCGAAACTTTTTTTTTAGTGTACCTGCATCGGGTCTGATGAAACGATCCCGCAGAGATCATCGATGCAGGGGTGCTGATAACTTCTCGGGACTTATGATAATTTCTCCGATTCATTACGTCGTAAAAATCCATATTTTATTGGATTTTCTTCATGAAGTCCCGTTAACCGATCAGAACCGAGAAATTCCCTCGTCAGGAAAAAATTGGTAGCCCCGCCATCCGGATTTCACCGGACCGCAGGTGACCACGTGCAAAAAAAATATGGATGAAGTTATGCGTTCTTCATCTTGGCTTTTGCTACAAAGCCGTCTTTGCCAATGTAGTATATGTGGCCTTTCTCTTTTACGATCTTTTCAGTGCCGACTTTCTTCTTCTTGCCGGTCTTGTTGTGCTTCATCGGAGCTGCCCAGACGTATCCGTCCTTGCCGATGAAATACAGGAAGCCCTTCTCTCGGACGATTTTTTCCTTTCCCACTTTAATTCCCATTTAAACACCTCAAAACCACAATTAGGTTTTGATAATGAAAGGTGTCGTCGGATAATATAAAAGGTTTCCGTCGGAGTCCGTCGAAGTCTGGATTTTTGCCATATATTTGCGCGTATTTTTGACTTTGGGGCACATTGTTCACTCCGTTTAATGACACCTTAAAACGGGTCGTGCCGGCCAATTCGTGGCAATATCGGGCAGATTATGGGACTTCGGGATAACGAATGTCGGAAGCCAAAGCGCAGCCTAATAGAAATGCCAATGTCGGATTCTGCTGGTGGGATGCGGAGTGTTGGGGACGGTAACGTAATGATGGGTATCTTCATGCGGTGTCTCGGATTGATACCCGTCTTTATCCTACAGTTACCGTCATGAGAGCGTCACCATGGCTCCCGGTCGGCAAATATAAGGGCTGATCCTGGATTTGTATGTCCGGACCAAAAAGAACCCTAGTTTTCACTCTCACTTCCGGTCCGGACCTGTATGGTAAGAAGCGATGGCGGGTATATCGGATATTTGTCGAGAACGGACATTCTATCTCGTGCAGGATCCTAGCTCCATGGTATCTCCCTAGTACAGCTACCTGAAGACACCAGCAGTAACCTGGGGAAGCCTGAGGGAGCCTAGGGAAGTTTGCGGGTACTAGAGAGTGCGTGCGATTGCCCGCCGTTTGTTCTCGACTAGCCAGTCGGATCGATCCGGTTTCCCGGTTTCGTTTCCGTCAAATTTTGAACCCCGGCATATTTCAGGTTTTTTCTGTTTTCCCGTCCATTTCGTTTTATACGAGTAAAAGGAAAGACAAATTATAACCTTTTCTAGAACGAATATTCCGGAAAATCCGGACCGGATCCCGGAACCGGATCCCGGAACCGGATCCCGGAACCGGATCTATGAATGATCGAAGAAAAGAAAATTGGCGCGCGGACAGGCAATTCCCAAATAATAATTTCAAGGATTCATAAATTTTAAAGAAGTGTGGATTCTTTACTACTTTTCGGAACGCCCCGGCCGGGACTCGAACCCGGGTCAAAAGATCCGCAATCTTCTAGGATGTCCACTACCCCACCGGGACTTGTGTTTTGTGATTACCTGCCTTACTTAAATCGTTTTCATCCCTTAAATATCTCACCTAAAAAATCGGTGGTTTGTTATTATGAAGCAGTTTGCAGAGAAAAAATTGATTCTATCAATAATTGGGTGTCTGCACATTAACCGGAGTCCAAGTGGGTGTTGCAGTTGTTGTCGGAGCCACCAGGTAATTCTGTGGATGCACGCCCCAGTATTTACACTCAGGGAATGACTGGTTCTGCGGATCATCAAAATTACCAACCGGTTTTACCCAGATACCGGTCGTTGCCGTGATATTATTACCAGTCATCTCGACCTGAAGATCATCGGAATTAAGGATAGGTCCCAAGGTTGCGGCGGTGTATATACTTAATCCCTGGGCTTTTCCAAACCCGTCCTGAAGGTAGACCTGACCGGAGGTTTTGTTTCTGACCGTGATCTCAAACCATGAATACGGAGCATAATCCGAGTACTGCAAAGTTACCCAATTATTGCCACCCTGAGCTGATTCAACGTACTTATTAACCGTGATATTGAAAGGAATGACCGTGTAGTTGATATACATTGGTGGATTTTTCAAATCAAATGAGACCGCAGTCGTATTGTAGGAATAAAACTGCGTATTGAGATAGATGAGACAGGACAGATCTGTGGGTAGTGGAGTGGGAGCTGTAGTGTAGATATTAGTTCCCTGAGTACTGGTCTGCTCAGCAGAACCGGGTGTAAGAAATGGAGTAACTGCAGTCACATATGAAGGAGGTGACGTTGTTCCCGGAGTGTTCGTTTCAGTTGCATAGTAACCGCTTGACGTAGAGGTAGTTGTGGTTGATGAGGGGGGAGTTACGCAACCGGCTATCAGGAGGAGAGCCGCAGTAAATACAAGAACTGTTAGATAAATATGCGTCTTCATTATTAATGTGTACAGTTTTTTCAGTTATTTATGTATATTGAAAACACCGGTAGGTATCACATATGCCCGATCAGGAAGTAAAACAGAAACTTGTATAAAACTGCCAGGTACACTCTACGGTTACTCCCTCCGTATAGCAATGATCTTCACGAAAAAGATTGTGATGTAAAAAATCGTCAAAACAGTATAATATACTTGTCCGGGCTTTGGTTACCTATGATACATCAGAGTGCCGGACAAAATACATAACCAATCAACGTACAATAAAGAAACACATTTTTATAAGAAGCACAGGTGATCCCCGGATGAGATCGATACGACTCCCCATAATAATCCTGATAATCCTATCCACCCTTATCGTGGTGCCGGCGCTCGCCGGGACAAACTACCTGGACGGTACCCCGAACCTTACGGCGTATATCGCCGGGACGAACCAGTATCAGGCCGGCGGCGACGTCCAGATCGCAGTCGTCATTGAGAACAACGGTATGAGCCTGAACAAGCAGGTAGCATCAGATATCATCGACCGTGACGATCCCCCCA
>CAYVTY010000001.1:0-136128 GCA_964454995.1 uncultured Methanoregula sp. | reverse complement strand
ACACGAATGCAGCGATAACCGCTGCGAGAATCACGGTGATGGCGACCATCAGGATGACGCCGATGACCGGTGATACTGCCTCTTCATTTTTTCTGGTAAATGCCAATTTCATACACCTTTGTCTACTTGCCCACGATGGACATTACAATGTTCTAACTTTATTGTTGACCTGCCATATATAAATATTTTGTTTTAAATATGGGCATTATTCAAGCAGTATAATAAATTTTACTTCTTGTATAGCAAATTTTACATTAGATGTGTGATCCCGGAGATCTGTTGGGTCAATCGGTAACGCTCATTGAATGGAAGCCCTTTCGGGAGATCTCCAGAGATAATGATATTACCCTGCCAGAAGAGGAAGAACAGATGCGCGAATAAGCCTTAAACGGGGCGTCTTTTAGCAAAAAGAAAACCGCAGACGAAGCGAAGGCAAGAATTAAAAAAGATTAGATTGTCTCCTGCAATAAAACCTGAGTCGTTCCGTCATTGAACAATCCAATAACTACAAGCGGGGATGAAGCGGGGGATGGAACATAAGGTGCCGCCCCAATTGGTAATACAGTCTTTCCCGTCGGAGGAATAATCCCCGAGTGATCTGCACTGTTCTGATATAGATTACCAGTTGCAGTCGGCATTGTAACATTAGCACCATTTACCGTAAATTCAAGACCATTTAATGATCCTGCATCCTGACCTCCCTGATAGGTTACCGTAATATAAGTTGAATTTATTCTTGCCACGGTCACCGCAACCACTTTGGTCTTCTGGATGTTCCCGGCCATGCCGAACACGAATGCAGCGATAACCGCTGCGAGAATCACGGTGATGGCGACCATCAGGATAACGCCGATGACCGGTGATACTGCCTCTTCATTTTTTCTGGTAAATGCCATACAAAATCACTCCGTTTACATATCCGTTACCGGATATGACAGGATATAAATCTATCATTTCCTTTTGGCTCATATAAATATTATGATATGAATCGTAGGGAAAAGAGCCACATTGCCGGGAAATCATCAGGTAAATTGCCGGGTACTCCATCCATGTTCATGATGAACCGGACAAAAAAACGCGGAAGCGCCCTGTGCATACAAGGAGTCCGGGAGCGGCAAAGGATGCAAAAACAGGGGGCTGTAGATGTTCTGCCTGCCGTATTCTGTCAAAGCGGTCCAGTGCAGTAGGTCATGAGAGAGAAACGGTGGAGAGTACTTTCGTGATACGCGTAAAAAATGAGGAAACCGGGGTCATGAAAAAGATCCGGATTCCCGTCCCCACCTGTTACCCGGAACCGTATCGGAAAAAATCGTTTCCGAGCATCGTGGCCGGATGTCATCCTTTTATTTTCAGCTATATGTTCGATCTCTACAGCGATGTTCCGCATTTGCCATCAATTCAGAATGGGTAATCCGGCCGGTCGTGTGAACGTGAGATAGTAAGATTATTTGCTGGTATTGGACTCTGTTGTCGGGTCATTGTGTAAAACCTGCCGCAGGAGCGTACGGAATTCATCATCATGACGGGCGAGATTAAAGAATACATTACGCATTGTTTCAGGGAGGCGTTCGCTGTTCATGTCATAGAACTGGCAATAATAGGCACATGCATCGATAATAATATCGTCCCGGTTCAGGGACTTCTGTTTTGCAATATCATCCAGCTTTTCAACCAGCTCGGTTGGTATATTCAGCGAGACAGCAGTATCCTTGTGAGTCATGTATTGTGTTATTTCAGAGGAGAGTAATGAAACTGTTGCTTGAACGTCACATATTTTCCGGTGCGGTTGTAGTCATTTTTGGGAACCCGTATATCCTATAAGTGTTTTTTATACATCATGGATGAGGCCCAGAAATGGTTCAGTGAAGGCGTGGCTCTTTACGAAAAAGGGGATTACCGGCGTGCAATAGCCGCATTTGATAAAGCCATCGCCATTGATCCGACCGTGGCCGAAATATGGAATAATCGCGGATTATCGTTGATCCAGACTGAACAATACCAGGAGGCTCTCCGGTCCATAAATAAAGCACTCTCTCTTCATCCCGGTTACGATAATGCCAGGAAAGCCAAAAGAATCGTTCTTGATTTTATAAAAGAGCCTGAAAATGCAGATGCTGCACCGGGATCGGCAGGGTCTCCCCCGCCGCAGGACCCTGCCGCCCCGGAACGGAAGCGCTCAAAAACCTTTACGGCTGTGGTCATCGTGATCATGATCATCGCAGCGGGAGGGTTACTTGTGATGAAAAATATGCAGAATCCTGCCGGTTCCTTCCTGCACGCGGCCCCCACGATGGAGCCAACGATCATCCCGACACCCGTGCCGACAGCGGTCGAGACCCCCTTACCGACGCCAACACTCCCGGTCGTGCCCCCTTCAGGGATCTGGGTGGAGATCATCTATGACCAGTACTATTCAGGAACCGTAGGAACACCCGGTAACCAGCAGATGGTGGCCGGCAGCCAGCAGGTGATGCCAAACACCGGGGATCATTTTTACCGGATACCGGCAGCAAATGGTGGTCTTGTTACTGCATCCATCCAGAAAAACGACGGGTCCGGAGATAATCTGACGGTAAATGTCTACAAAGACGGCACGCTGATAAAAACCGATTCGACAACGCTCCCCAACGGGAACCTTGATGTTGTGGCAACAATTCCAGCATCCGTGGCGACATCGTTGGCTGGCAATACTACGGAAAACGTGACCGATCAGGCACCGGCCGGGGCCTGAGCCTTTTTTTTTAGAATTCTGGGAATTTTTTTGGAAGATTGCGGGTACGGACGGGACTTGAGCCAAGGATGCACTATTTACTAATTCTTTAGAGGATCAAACCATCACAAAAGAAGTGCTGCTAAGGGGATTCGAACCCCTGTCGCGAGCGTGAGAGGCTCGCATGATTGGCCGGTCTACACTATAGCAGCGTAATTGCCCAATAACATGGGCGATGGACTTACTTAAAGTTTGTCAGCATTCCCCCTGCCATTCAGGCGAAGACGCGATCGGGGACAACCGCTCGGTCACCGGGCCAGGCAAAGCAGCCGAAGCCGGGGATTTTCTCGATCCGGGGATTTTACGGCTTTTTCGGCAGGACCGAAAGGGATCCCCATAAATAACTATATCCCGAACCTGCGTCGATTAATATGAGAAATGGTTGGTAGTCTTGAAGAGCAGATAGCCGAGCTGGAAGCGGAGCTGACAAAGACTCCTTACAACAAGGCTACTTCCAAGCACATCGGGCGGATAAAAGCGAAGATGGCAAAACTTCGCGACGAAGCAGTCAACCGTGCGATGAAGTCGGGCGGAGGCGGGGATGGGTACTCCGTTAAGAAGTCAGGCGACGCGACCGCAGTGCTCGTCGGGTTCCCATCGACCGGTAAAAGCACGCTCCTCAACAAGCTCACTGGCACCGAGAGTGCAGTCGCTGCGTATGCATTTACCACCCTCACCGTGGTGCCCGGCGCGCTGGAACACAAAGGAGCAAAGATCCAGCTGCTCGATATCCCGGGACTTATCGCCGGTGCCGCCATGGGCAAGGGCCGGGGCAAGGAAGTCATCGGCGTCGTGCGGAGCGCCGACATCATTATCATCCTCGTGGATGTCTTTAACGGCAAGCACGTGAACGTGCTCATCAAGGAGCTTTACGATGCGGGCATCCGTATCAACGTCCCGAAACCCGACATCACTATCAAAAAGTCATCGGTCGGCGGTATCCGGCTCTCGGCAGTCGGGGCACTCGACCTCGACATCGAGGACGTCCGGTCGATCCTCTCCGAGAGCAAGATGATGAACGCGGAGGTGCTGATCCGCGGGAACGCGACGCAGGAAGATTTTATCGATGCGGTGCAGGGAAACCGTGTCTACGTACCGGCGTTCATTGCAGTCAACAAGGTAGACCTCATCGATAAGGAGGCCTACCTTGAGATCGAGCACGATATCAAAGACCGATTCGGCGTCTCGCCGCTCATGATCTCCGCCCATTCCGGGTACCACATGGAGGAATTCAAGGACTCGATCTATGACAGCCTTGGGTTCATGCGGGTCTACTTAAAGCCCCAGAACGGCGAGGCGGATCTCGAAGTACCGCTGATCGTCAGGACCGGGAGCACGGTCGAGACGGTCTGTACTAAACTCCACCGGGACTTCGTGCGCAGGTTCAGGTATGCCCGGGTCTGGGGAAAATCCGTGAAGCACGGCGGCCAGAGGGTCGGCCTGACGCACGAGCTCATCGACGGGGACATCCTTACCATCATCATCGAACACTAGCGCCCGGTCAGCAGGCCTGCGCGGGGTATTCCTGGTGTCTGCACCCGGACTGGTGTACCCTTATATTTTCCCGTGTCTTTTAACCGGATATTATATCAAAACGAATATTTTGTACGGCAACATATACCGTCCTACTGGAGTGAACCTGGGGGACCGTTAAAAACGACGGTCTTCCGGCGTTAGAGCATCGGCAAAACCCCCGGGGACGTGATGATGGAGGCTGATTTTAACCGGAACGGGGACGGACAGCGGTACCGTATCCTTCTTGAAGCCCTCAACCACGTGGTCTTTGTCATCGATGAGAACGGGAAATTCGTCTATGTCAGCCCTGGCTGCTTTGAGATCTTGGGACTGCTGCCCGAAGAGATGGTCGGGCGTACGATGACCAGTCTGGTAGTGCCCGATGATGCAGGCCGGCTGGGCAGCAAGTTTGAGGAGGTTAAAAACGGGAAGTCCTTCCCTTCGGATTACCGCACCGTGGATACGAAAGGGACCGTCCATCATGTGCGGGCAGTTTCCCGCCTGTTTACTGACACAGACGGGAAAATATACGTGCTGGGAATCGTCGGGGATATCAGTACCTGGAGATGTGCAGAGGACGCGCTGGTCGTTGCCCAGGCGAAACTGGAGATACTCAGCAGTATCACGCGGCACGACATCGACAACCAGCTGACCGTGATTTTCGGGTACCTCTCGTTTCTTGAAGATGAGAATCCCCCCCTGCCGCCGCATGAGATCGCGCAACGGATACATGGGGCAGCTACGACGATCCAGCGGATTAACCGGTTTAGCAAGGACTACCAGGAGCTTGGCATCATTGCCCCGATCTGGCAGAACGTCAGCGAGCTTATGGCACGCGCCCGGCAGGAGGTTCACGCACGGGATCTCGATATCACCATCGGGCCGGAATGTTCCGCGACCGAAATCCTTGCCGATCCCATGGCTGGGAAGGTATTTTTTAATCTCCTCGATAATTCGCTGCGACATGGCGGCCATATTACCTCGGTAAAATTGACATGCCACAGTGAGGGTGATACCCTGAAGATCGTATACGAGGATAACGGTACGGGTATTCCTGCATCCGCCCGCCCCGCCATCTTCCAGCGCAGCAAGGGAAAGAGCCACGGGTATGGTCTTTTTTTGATCCGCGAGATCCTTGCGATCACCGGGTTTACCATAACGGAAAACGGTGTGGATGGCAGGGGTGTGCGGTTTGAAATCGCTGTACCCCTGGGATCGTTCCGGGTAGCCGTAAACAAACGGGTTCCCGTGCCGTGTTAATACGGGTATCACCCTTGGCGGTCCCGGGACACGAGGGCTCTTTTTTAGTCCGGTTTTTTCCCGGTACTGCCGGAGGGGCAAATTGCATCAAGAAGTACCGGGAGCGGGGCACCGGTTTTTACCCCGGTGCCGGAGAAATGCGTACGGCTGGCAGCATACCCGGCAGAACGCAGCCGTTCAAGGACCGTCTCAATCGGCGGCGGGGATGCGGCAAGCGACTGGGCGAGCAGATGGTAATCGTAGTGGCTGGAAAGGGGCAGTTCCTCGTGGCAGCCGGCAAGCAGTTTTGCCAGTTCCTTTTTTGTACCCAGTTCGCAGCCGGCAAGCAGTTCCTGCATCTGCATAAGGATTTCCTCGTGGAACAGGGTTCCCAGGTACAGCGGGCCGATCGGGTCGAGCGGTTTTTTGCAGTGCGGGCAGGTGGCAGAGGTGGGAACCATGCCGGGCTGCTCCTCGCGATAGGCGCAAGAGGGGCACTGCATCACAAAACCGATGTGTGCAATCGTCCGGTCCGCTGCCTGTGCGCCCCGGGTGATCCTGAGATTTAAGCGGACGAAATGCTCACGGGCAAAGCAGAAGAGCGGTTCGATGCCCCGGTCGTATTTCACCGTTTCCCGCACGACAAACCCAAGGAGGATCCGGAGCCCCACTTCTCCGTGGTACGCGGTGTTTTTCGGGCGGGAAAAATACCGGCGGATCCCGGCCCGGAGATGCGCCCCGCAGAGCGGTGCCGTATCTGTCGCTGTCACGAGCAAAAACCTCCGGCAGCCCCGGACCCCGGCATCGACAAAGGGGGCAGGTGTCCCGAACGGGTCGAGGTCGACCGCGTCAAACGACTGCTCGGACAGGAGGGAACTGATGTCCCGGCAGGTAACCCCGATAGGCAGGCCGGACCGGGCCACGTTTTTCTCAATTAAGGGGATCGCTTCCGGGTCTTTATCGTTTATCGTGACCGGGATCCCGCACTCGTTTGCGACCCGGAGCCCCCGGACGCCGGTCGCTCCCATCGCGTCAACGTAGTCGGAGGGTTTGAGCACCGAGAGGAGCAGAATCGTCGAGTCCCGGTTGAGCTCCATCCGGCGGTTGAAAAAGACCGGGGCAGTGCCGGGCGGGAACTGTTCACGGTTGTCCTGCACCGGGACAAAAAACGTCGTTTTTCCTTCCGTTGCCTCGATTACGTCCATTGCGGGAGAGATGTTGAAGCGCGCAAAACTTATACATATTCCCCTGCAATTGGTATGAGCAGTGGGCGAGTGGCTTAGTCCGGATAGAGCGTTAGCCTCCTAAGCTAATGGTCGGGGGTTCAAATCCCCCCTCGCCCGTAACATCCCGCTCTTTTTTTATGAACGATTAAATCATTCCCGGTACATGTCGGTAGCGTCTTCACGAAAATTTTTTTAGGAAAAATGAAAAAAAATATTCTGAAGCCTGAAAAAGAGGTGAACCCATGAAATGTGGTATCATTTGTACCTTTGTGATTCTTTGCGTCAGCCTGATCCTCGTTGCCGGCTGCACAACCCTGTCCTCTGGTAACACGACAACCCCCGGGATCTCCGGCGGCACCAGCTCTGTCAGTGCCACGGGCCACCCGGTATTAAGCCAGTATGAGACTGCGGTGCTGGTAAACGGGACGTACTCCGTCAATGCCACAATTGAACAGATCACGCCCGGACGGTCGCAATCCGGCAATCATGAGGTTGACATTTACATAGACGCGAAAAATACCGGGACCACGCCCGTCCAGATGCGATGGTTCAGCAGGATTACGGATGCACAGGGGGTCTCTTACGGGGGTATCGGTATCTCTCATAATGGATCCGGTGCAGAGACTGCCATCCTTATGCCGGGGGTAAGTGATACTCCGCGGGATTATGTGATCATTGATTCGGACAAGGATTACGCGGCACTGGCCAACGGGGCTACCCTTGAAGTTTTCTTTGCCACAGAGCCACTCACCAACCAGACTCCCGTGGAATTCTCTGCTGCATGGACGCTGAATCCTGCGGTATTCACCTGATCTTTTTCTTTTCTCTGCAGCCTTCCAAGGCTCCGGTACCGAAGATTCCATGCCCGTCCCGGTCGTATTTGGAACGGTACACAGGTCAGGCAGGTTAATTACCCAACGGCCAGATACCAGATCCCTAGAGTATGGGCATCGCAGGATTTTTCACGATTATCCGGCCGACAAACTCGGTTGTCGCCGGGCTTGCCGCAATCGTCGCGTACCTTATCGCCACCGGCACGCTCGTGCCCGGCGTCATCCTGCTCATGGCCGTTGTCACCCTTATTACCGCAGCCGGGAACGTGATCAACGATTATTTCGATGCAGGAATCGATGCGATCAACCGCCCGGAGCGTCCGATCCCGTCCGGTGCCGTAAGCCGGGACGCTGCATTGGCATATGCGGGGTGCCTGTTTTTCCTTGGCGTTCTTTTGAGCGGTTTTACGGCGCCGCTCTGCCTTGCCATCGCATTGTTTAATGCGCTCCTCCTTGTCGCCTATGCGGCCCGGCTCAAGAGCACGCCGTTTTTCGGGAACGTTGCGGTCTCGTATCTCGCGGCAAGCATCTTTCTCTTTGGCGGGGCGCTCGCAGGCGGGAACCGGCTGGTGGACATGCTGCCGGTCGCCGTCATCACGTTCCTTGCCATGCTTTCCCGGGAACTCTTAAAGGATGCAGAGGACATTGAAGGGGATCGCGCCGGAGGAGCCGATACCCTGCCGATCAGGATCGGGGTACGGAAGACGGCTCTTCTTGCATTCGTCTTTACGGTCGCGGCCATTGCGGCAAGCATGCTGCCCTGGTTCTGGTGGGGAGCATGGTATCTCGCCGGTATCACCCTTGTCGATATTATCATAATCGTGGCAGCAGTCAGGGCGCTCGGCTGCACGGACTCCGCCCGGCTCAAAGCGGCCGGATCGACCAACCTTCTCAAGATCGGGATGTTTGCCTCTCTTGTGGTATTCACTCTGTCAGCCGTGTACCTTTAGCCTGTCGCTTGGAGCCGGTGACAACAACCTTTATGCACAAGGTCATGCCTCATCTACCTTGATATACTCATGGCAAACGTCATCCGGAAAGGCAGCACGTACTATGCCCCCAAAGGGTCGTATTACGAAGGCAATGTCAGGATCGATGGCGATTTTGTTGTTCCCGCCCGGACCCATTTCTGGGGAAGGCTCGTTGTCACCGGGAGACTTGAGCTGGGGATGAAGTCAAGCGTGGCCCTTGATGTGGAATGCGGGAGCGCTATCATCGGGAGCCATGCCCGGGTCAAAGGGCCGCTCGTGGCTGCCGGCGATGTCACCCTTCTCGATCACTGCGTGGTCTATTCAGTTGAAGCCGGCGGAAAAGTCATCATCAGGCCCGATGTCCGTGTCGGTGACGTGACGAGCAGCGATGCGATCCTTGTACACGGGAAAATAAAGAGCGGGAAGTTAACCGGCAAGAGCATGAAAGTCATCGGGAACTGATGCCGGTTCGAGCCCCAGCGTTGCAACATCATAGATATCCTGCCAGTTGACCAGCGTTTCCACGCACCCTTCCTTAATGGTCACCACGCCCATTGCAATCAGGCCGATCTTATCGGCCATGTCGACTCCTTCTTTTACCTCGGTCAGGCAGCCGACGCCGATGATTGCCTTCGGGTGGTATTTTTTAACCATCCGTTTGATAAACGACGATCCCGGTATGATGAAGACCCGGTATCCCATTTTCTCTAATGAGATCCGGGCCTCGCCTACCGTGCATTGCCCGCAGTTCACGCATTTGAGGCCCTCAGGAGTAAGGTGGGCCGGGCACTTGGCGGATCGCAGGCACTGGGGGAAAAAGACCGCCCGCTCCGGCAGGGGAACACGAGAAAACGCACTTGCATTCATCGTGTTGTGGATCTTGATCAAAAACGTGAGCATCTCCTTGTCTTCAAGGCCGAGGAGCCGGAAGAACCCTTTCATGAACCCTTCAAGAAAGACGATCCCTGCCTTGATGAGCCGGGGGAAGTACAGGCGTCCTTTTTTTATCGAGTACAGGGAGATGACGACAAGGACAAACGATATCACGAGTGCCGCAAGGATAAAAATGACGGTTGCTTCGCCAATAATAAACACAACGCTGTGCCAGGGGCCGAGATCGAAATCCATTGCAGGCAGATCCTTTCTTGTTAAAGATTAGTGGGCGTTGTTTTCAGATAAGAGTGCGCTGATATCAAGCGGTGGCCGGACGACGCCCTTATCCGTGATGATCGCACTGACGAGGTTCATGGGTGTCGCATCGAAAGCGTAGTTCTTCACGGGCACGCCGTCCGGGATCAGGGTGCGGTTCCCCATGACCGCGAGTTCATCGCGCCCCCGCTCCTCGATGGTTACCTCCCGCTCGGTCCGGGTGGCATCGAATGTGGAAAGCGGTGCAGCGACATAGAACGGGATGCCGTGGTGGCGGGCGCAGACGGCATGCATGTAGGTACCGATCTTGTTGAAGACTGCGTCACCGGTGATCCGGTCTGCCCCGACGATCATGGCATCTATCTTCCCGGTGCGCATGATATGCGCCGCAGTGGAGTCCGTGATGACCGTGACATCGATCCCGTCACGGGCAAGTTCCCACGCGGTGAGCCGGGCCCCCTGGAGGAGCGGCCGGGTCTCGCAGGAGATCACCTTCACATGTTTCCCTGCCGCGACGGCAGACCGGACCACGCCAAGCGCCGTCCCCCATGTGGAGCAGGCAAGGGCTCCCGCGTTGCAGTGCGTGAGCACGGTGCAGGGATCCGGGAGAAGTGCGGCCCCGTATTCGCCGATCGCATGACAGCACCGGGTATCTTCCGCCGCGATTGCCTTTGCTTCGGCAAGGGCCGCTTTTTGTGCGGATGTCGCATCGGTTGCGGCCAGCATCCGTGCAAGCACCCGGTCGACCCCCCAACTCAGGTTGACTGCCGTCGGCCGGCTCTCCCGGATGCGTCCCGACTCCTTCTGGACCTTCCGGGTAAACGCGTTAAACGATACTTCGGAACAAGAGTTTGCCGCAAGGGCGACCCCGTATCCCCCGGCAACCCCAAGCGCCGGCGCGCCCCGGATCTCCAGCCGTTTGATCGCGGTGATAAGCCGGTCGACGCTCGTGCACCTGACAATGGCATACTTCGCGGGAAGCAGGGTCTGGTCGATGTACCGGATCCCGGGCAGCGCATCGTCCCACCAGAGCGTGGCGGTCTCCTTCACCGGGATCGCACCCTTGCAGCCGTTGCTTTTTTTGAATCGATGAACGCCCGCATCGCCGCCGACTCCCCCGAGGCCACACTGTCGGGAATATCCTTTGGCGCGATCGCGGCGCCGGCCACGTAGATGCCCGGTCGTATCGTGCCCACGGTGTCCATCGCATCGTGCACCGACCGGATGAACCCGGTCTCTTCTAAGGGAAGGCCCAGTTTTCCGGCAAGTGCCGCCGTCGCATCTGTCGGCTGGATGCCCACGGAGAGGACGAGAAGGTCCGGGTGGAGCAAGGTCACTTCACCAGTTTCGGTGTTCTCCACCTGGAACCGCATGCCGCTCCCGTTCTTATCGGCATGCACTTCAGAGGGCATCCCCCGCAGGAACCGGACACCGACCCCCTTTGCCCGCTCGTAGTACTCCTCGTAGCCTTTGCCGTAGGCGCGGACGTCCATGTAGAAGATCGTGACCTCGATCTCCGGGTGCTTCTCTCTTATGAGCATCGCGTTCTTTATCGCCTGCATGCAGCAGACACAGGAGCAGTACGGGCGTTTCAGGGGCATGTCCCGCGAACCCACGCACTGGATAAAGACAATGCTCTCCGGCTCTTTTCCGTCGCTCAAACGCCGGATCTTCCCCCCGGTCGGGCCGCTTGCGTTGATCATCCGCTCCAGTTCGAGACTTGTCACCACATCGGGGAACTTCAGGTACCCGAGAGGGGATTTTTTCCTCGCATCAAAAATGTCGTACCCGGTGGTGACGACAATGGCTGCGGCATCAACAACGTGCTCTTTTTCCGTGTCCTCGTGCAGGATCGCCTGCGGTCCGCAGGCATCGTAGCAAAGCCCGCACTCGATACAGTGGTCTTTGTCTTTTACCACCCGGTCGGGGACTGCCTGGGGGTGGGGCTTGTAGATCGCTTTTCGTACCCCGACCCCGGCGTCGAACCGGTTGTAGACTTCGACCGGGCAAATCTCGACACAGTCGCCGCAGCCGGTGCAGGCATCCATGTCGATATAGCGCGGGTTCTCGCGGATAGTGACCCGGAAGTGCCCGGCCTTGCCTTCGACGTTTTCCACTTCTGAAAGGGTATAGATCCGGATATTTGCGTGCCGCTGGACATCCACCATTTTCGGCGAGAGGATGCACATGGAGCAGTCGTTTGTCGGAAACGTCTTGTCGAGCTGCGCCATGTGGCCACCGATGGTGGGCTCCCGTTCGATCAGGTGTACAACGACACCGTGGTTGGCGAGATCGAGCGCTGCCTGGATGCCGGAAACCCCGGCCCCGATGACGACCACGTCATCCATAGAGATATTCCCCGGCGAGCCTGACATAGGACTGCGCATTTTCCAGGATGTGTGCACGCTGCGCCGGGGTGATCTGCTTGAGCACCTTCCCGGGCACACCGAGCACGACCGACCCGGGCGGGACCTGCATGCCTTCGGTGACCACGGCTCCTGCACCGATCAGGGAATCCTCCCCGATGACCGCACCGTTTAAGATGATCGCACCCATCCCGACCAGCACCCGGTCGCTGATGGCGCAGCCGTGGAGGATCGCCCCGTGACCGACGGAGACGTCTCGCCCGAGCGTCGTCGGGAAGCCGGCGCTCGTGTGGACAACGCAGTTGTCCTGGATATTCGACCGGTCGCCAATGATGATCCGGTCCTTGTCGGCCCGGATAACCGCGCCAAACCAGATACCTACGTCTTTCCCGAACGTAACGTGGCCTGTCACCGTTGCATTGGGGGCACACCAGAGCGGTGCGCCTGCGATCTTCCCATCCATATCCATAATACCATAGGAACTTAACGTACAGACAGCATGAAGGTTATGGTAGGGGGTACGTTCGACCCATTGCACGACGGTCACAAGCGCCTCCTGACACGGTCGTTTGCGCTTGCCGGTCCTGAAGGGCAGGTCGTGATCGGGCTGACGACTGATGCGTTTGCGAGCATGAAGACGCACCCGATCCATCCCTTTGCCGAACGCAAGGCCGACCTTGAGACGTTCATCGCCGGAAGCATCACCACCAACGCCGCCGGGAACAAGTACGCGACGCACTGGGAGATCGAGCCGCTCAGCGATCGGTTCGGTTCGGCGCTCGATGCTGATTTCGATGCGATTGTTGTCTCCGAGGAGACGCTGCCGGTCGCCGTTGAGATCAACCGGATGCGTCGCGAGAAGAATCTGCGCAAGGTGGATATCCACCAGATCACCTGCGTGCTCGCCGAAGACGGCCGCTGGATCTCATCGACCCGGATCTGGCGGGGCGAGATCGATGTCCATGGTCACCTGATGCCCATGGAAAATCCGGGTAATACCCCTAAAGGCCAATAAAAACAGGAAAAACCGGGTGATCCGGGGTGGGCTGTGCCGTACGGATCACCGTCATATGATGTAACTGGTCAGGTCTTTTGTGATGACCGAATCGCAGTAAAGGCAGCGCAGGCCTTTCCCGTCCGGCAGCACCTCGAACCTGCTCTTGATAGGTTCATTTGTCCGCGTAATGCAGCCGGGATTCGGGCACCGCACACTGCCCACGATCAGCGTCGGGATCTCGACTCCCTGTTTTTCGCAGACCTTGAAGTGCCGGATAATGTTGATGGTCGCCCGGGGGGAGATGAGCGCGATCCGGTCCACCTCTTCTTTCGAGAGCTCCCGGTTGGAGATCTTGACGATGTCCTTCTTTCCCATATCCTTGCTGGGGACATTGGTCGCGATCGAGAGCGCCTCCGCGGTCGTCCCGACGATCCCGAGGATCTTTATCACGTTGAGCGCCTCGCCGCCGTCGATATGGTCGATCACGGTACCGTTTTTGATCCGCCGGACAAGGAGCCCTTCGCCCTCGTCGTCGGTTGTCTCTGCGGGTACAATATGTTTCATCCCATCACATCCAGCAGCATGGCCATCCTCACCGGTACCCCGTTCTTCGACTGCTCGAAGTACCGGGCATGGGGCGAGGCATCGAGCCGGGGGTCAATCTCGTCCACCCGGGGGAGCGGGTGGAGGACGATCAGGTGCTTTTTTGCCCCGGTGAGGAGTTCCGGGGTGATCCGGTAACTGGAGGCGACGTTGAAGTACGAGGTCGAGTCCGGGAACCGTTCCCTTTGGATCCGGGTCACGTAGAGGACATCCACGTCTTTTATGACCTCTTCGATGCTGTCGTGTGCGACGATTTCCATGCCCTTCTCGGCAAGAGAACTCGCAAGGGAAGGGGGCAGTTCGAGGCCGGGGGGCGAGATCGTGTGGAGCCGGACGCCGTAGAGGGAGAGGGCGGAGGCGAGCGAGTGCGCTGTCCTCCCGTATCGCAGGTCACCCACCAGCGCCACATCGATCCCGTCGATCTTCATCGACTGGCGGATCGTGTACAGGTCGAGGAGCGTCTGGGACGGGTGCTGGCCGGCGCCATCCCCTGCGTTGATGACCGGCACTTTCGCAAACTCCGAGGCGAGCCGCGCCGCGCCCTCTTTCGGGTGGCGGATGACAATCGCATCCGCGTACCCGCTCACCACCCGGATCGTGTCGGCCAGGGTCTCGCCCTTTGCCATCGAGCAGGCCTCGACGCTGCTCACCGATATAGAGGTGCCGCCGAGACGCGCCATCGCGGATTCAAAGGACATCCGGGTCCGTGTACTGGGTTCAAAAAAGAGGACGGCAAGGATCTTGCCGTCAAGAGCATTTTTGGTATACTTCTGTTTCTCGATCTGTTGTGCATGATCCAGCAGACGATCGATTGCGCTGCGGTCAAAATCCCCGATGGAAATGATGTGATGCGTGGCAACTCCTCCCGCGCGAGATTTGTCAGGATAATATGCACACCCAGACCTAATGTACCTATCTTCCTGAACACCGGTCGGTACAGGAATCAGGTCCCTGACAGGAATGATATTATCCAATTGTTACCCATTTTTACTCTAAAGAATACGTTTATTTTTACAAAAAGGACGTGAGGCATGCAGATACCTGTAGCGCGGCCGGTGATTGGGCCGGATGAAGTGGCGGCTGTGTCGGATGTGCTGATGTCCGGCATGCTGGCACAGGGAGAGAAGGTTGCCGAGTTCGAGCAGAAGTTTGCCGGGTATTGCGGCACCGCCCATGCGGTGGCGGTCAATAACGGGACGGCGGCTCTCCACGCGGCGCTGCTAGCCGCAGGGATCGGCCCCGGTGACGAGGTGATCGTACCGGCATTCTCGTTTATTGCGACGGCAACCGCGGTCTCGATGTGCGGTGCAAAACCGGTCTTTGCCGATGTGGACGAGCAGACATTCAACATCCGTCCCGATCAGGTGAAGGAACGAATCACCCCGAAAACCAAAGCGGTCATCGGTGTCCACCTCTTCGGCCAGCCATTCGATGTCGATCCCATCCTTGAGATCTGCGAAGCACACGCGATCCCCTTAATCGAGGACGCGGCGCAAGCCCAAGGCGCGCTCTACCATGGGGTCAAGGCAGGAAACCTTGGCAAACTTGCCTGCTTCTCGTTCTATGCGACAAAGAACATGATCACGGGTGAGGGCGGGATGATCACCACGAACGACAAGCCATCATCAGACAAACTCCGCCTTATCGTCAACCACGGCCAGAGCGAGAAGTACCTTCACACGATGCTTGGTTACAACTACCGGATGACCGATATCGCCGCTGCGATCGGGATAGTCCAGCTCAAAAAACTGGAAAAGTTCAACATGCGCCGGCGCAAGAACGCAGAATACTATGCGGCCAACCTCACGGCAAAGGGTATCGTCAAACCAAAGGTCGCCGAAAATGTCCAGCACGTGTACCACCAGTACGTGATACAGGTAACAAATGACTTCCCGCTCACAAGGAGTGCCCTCATGGACCTCCTCAAGGCAAAAGGCATCGGCTCTGCGGTGCATTATCCCATTCCGATCCACCGCCAGCCACTCTATGCACCAGTTGCCGATCCCGATCCCTGCCCGGTGGCGACCCGGCTTTCCGGGACCGTGCTTTCCCTGCCGGTGCATCCGTCGCTTGACACAAAAGACCTCGCGTATGTCTGCGAGACCATCAATAAGGTGAAATAACATGGATGTCGGTGTGATCGGTGTCGGGGCGATGGGGAAAAACCACGTCCGTGTCTATTCCGAACTCAAGAGCGTCGATCATCTCGGGGTCTGCGATGTGAACGCACAGGCCGCCGAAGCGATCGGGAAGCAGCACGGTGCGACCGTATATAAAACCGTTGACGACCTGCTCGCGCACGTGGATGCGGTGAGTATCTCTGTGCCAACCCAGTTCCATGCAGGGGTTGTCCGGCAGGTTTTTCTTGCAAAGAAGCACACGTTCATCGAAAAACCGATCTGCGCAACGGCGGCTGAGGCCCGGGAGCTTATGGCGGTCCGCCCTGCCGGGATCACCGTCGGCGTCGGGCACATCGAGCGCTTCAATCCGATCATCGCCGAAATAAAAAAGATCGTGACAAAACCCCTGTATGTGGAATTAAAAAGGCATAATCCTGCCTCCGCCCGGGTGACAGGAAGTTCCGTTGTCGAAGACCTGATGATCCACGATATCGATATTATCGTCAACGTCTTTTTCCCGAACTCTTGCCACATTCATTCCGTTGGAAATGCGGATCTATGCAGCGTGCTCATGGAGTGTGGGGGCGTGCCTGTAGCACTCTCGGCGAGCCGCAAGGCGTCAAAGAAGATCCGGATGATCTATATCGAGGAGGAGGACTTCACAGTAGAGGGGGACTTCATGAGCCAGGAGGTCACGATCTACCGGAAGCCCGGCAGGTACCAGTTCGAGAACGAGCGGTACGTGCAGGAGAATATCATCGAGAAGGTGATGGTCAACAAGGTCGAACCCTTAAAGGTGGAACTTGCGACATTTATCGACTGCGCAAAGAAGCATACGCCCTTTCCGGTCACTCCCGAACAGGCGATTCGCAACCTTGAGGTAAGCGAGCAGATCCGGGCCGGTTTTTCCATCGGAACCCAGCCATGATGCTTGATGCTCTGATCAAAAAACGGGGCCCTATCCGGAATATCGGGGTGATCGGCATGGGATATGTCGGGATCCCGGCAGCCGCGCTCTTTGCGGATTCCAAAAAGTTCGAACATGTGTACGGGTTCCAGCGTGATTCCCCGTCATCAGGCTACAAGATCGCGATGCTCAATAAGGGCGAGAGCCCGCTCAAGGGCGAGGAGCCGGGCCTTGAAGAGCTCCTCAAAAAAGTTGTCAGCGCAAAAAAATTTGAATGCACCGCAGACTTCTCGAAGATCGCAGAGATGGACGCGGTGACACTCTCCATTCAGACTCCGTTTAAGAACAAAGATGATCTGATCCCTGATTTTTCGGCCCTGAACGAGGGGATCTGGAACGTGGGCCGCAACCTACGGCCCGGGATGCTTGTCGTGCTCGAATCCACGATCACCCCGGGTACCACCACCGGCCCGGCGCGTGCCATGCTTGAAGAGGAATCAGGCCTTGTCGCGGGAGTGGATTTTGCGCTTGCCCACGCCCCTGAGCGGGTGATGGTGGGCCGGCTGTTGCGGAACATCCGTGAACACGATAGGATTGTCGGCGGCGTCGATTCGGTGAGCACGGCCCGGGCAGCCGAACTCTACAGCCCGGTGCTGACGTTCGGGAAGGTGATCCCTATGAGCGCGACAGCTGCAGAAGTGACAAAGACTGCCGAGAACACCTTCCGCGACCTCCAGATCGCGGCGGCAAACGAGCTTGCGCTCTACTGCGAGGCGATGGGGGTCAACTTCTACGATGTGAGGGCGGGAGTCGACAGCCTGAAGGGAGAGGGGATCACCCGGGCGATGCTCTGGCCCGGCGCCGGGGTTGGCGGGCACTGTCTCACCAAGGATACCTACCATCTCGAACGGGGGGTGCAGCAGCTGGGAAAGGAACTGCTCGATTACCCCGCAGGCGAACGCTCCCTCTTTGTCCTTGCCCGTACTATCAATGATTTTATGCCACGGCACATGGCGCGGCTCACGCGTGACGGCCTCGCCCGGGCAGGCACACCGGTAAAGGGTGCAAGGATTGCGTTGCTCGGTTGGGCATTTCTTGCGAATTCCGACGATACCCGGAACACCCCCTCGGAGCCGTACCGGGACGAGATGCTTGCTGTCGGGGCCACGGTCGCCGTCCACGACCCGTTCGTGGCGCATGTCCCGGGAGTCACGCTCACTCCCTCGCTTGAGGACACGATCCGGGGAGCGGATGCCGTGGTCGTCTTTGCCGGCCACCCCCAGTACCGTTCGCTCGATGCGGCACAGGTCAAAGCGCTGACCGGAAAGAAGCACCCGGTGATTGTTGACGGCCGGAATATCATCGACCCGGACACCTGTATCAACAACGGGTTCATTTACAAGGGGATCGGGCGGGGCGACAAGAACAGTCACCTGGTTTGGGACTAGGATGAACACCCCGGTATTTCTTTTACGGGAGCACACGAGCGTTCCCTGATTTCATCGTATCGTTCGTGAATATATCCGGACTTCAATGGATACAAGGGTACGGACCCGGACCCCGCAGAAATTCTGGAACTACAGGGAAATACAATGAGAGTATCCAATCCCGGGCGTTTTTATGGAACGAGGTGCCGTTTATCGGGTACGGGGCTTTGGAGGAGGCCTTCTTTTGAGAGGGGAGAGTTTTTTCGGGTCTTCCTCGTTCCATGGGATGACGCCACGATCAAGGGGCAGTACCTGGAGAGAAGGCACAGGGAGATGTTATCCTTCTCGTTTGTCAGGTTCCTGCCTTTGAGAGGTTGGATCGTTGTCTGATGTGAGATACCACGGTGTGTTCTCGTGTGGCTCTCTGGTATTTCCAGACTGTACCTGCATTCCTGCAGGCTTGATCCATTGGTTGGACCGGTCTGCATATAAATCACGGGAAGTTGGAAAAAAAGACCGGGTTCTTTTCCAGACCCCCCCGTTCCGGCTCTGGCAGTAGTGCCCTGCACGATTCCGGAACCTATATGGGGCAGACCATTGTAGGTACCAGGAGAGATGTATCCCGACCGGGCTGTATTTGGAAAAATTATCGATGAAGAGCCGGATCTCTCCCAGGCCGGAAGGGAGACGCTGCGGGCATTGTACGACGGCCCGTTGAAGATCCGTCAGATCCTTGCTCTTGTCAACGCGCCCGGGCCGGCAGAGCCAAATGAGGCGGCCCCAAAGGAGCGCATGATCACGGAATCCGCGCTCAGGAAACGTCTTGAGGTGCTGATCGACCGGGGGATCATCGCCCGGGCCGGGAACGAGCGGACTAATCCCTACTATTTTATCCGCCGTTCGTGGCTGTTCAACCGCTATATCCTCTTCCGGTGCAGGGACCACCAGTCCGGGGGCCTCCTCGATCTGAGGGTCCTGCTTGGCGAGATCTCCCGTCAGACTCCGGGTGGAAAACCCGATACCGTCCAGCCCCGCGTCATATCGGCCATCGGCGAGAGAACCGAACGGAGCCACGAGGTGGAAGCAGCATACCGGGCGTTCCGCGAACGGCTGGGAGATCCTGCGGCAATCGGTGATTACCTCGAAGGCATCTATGATGCGATCTTTACCGGCACGGTTCCCGCAAGCGATATCGACGGTTCGCTTGCCCGGGATTTCATCAGGTTCGTTGCGACGGCACCCCCTGAAGAGCACGAGATCCGGTTCTTCTTCTGGTATGCGCAGTTCTTCCAAACACTTGACCTGTACGAGGCGTCTTCGGCCATCTTTGACCGGGGTGTCGGGCTTGCCACAGAAAGGGGACTTCCCTTGAATGCGATTCTTGGCGAGGCCCGGATCTCGCGTGGCAGTACCCTCCTGCACCTCAACGATACTGCCGGGGCAAAGGCGGCATTCCTTGAAGGTTCCCGGACGAGCGCTGCCGTCCCGTTTGCACAGGCAAAGAACCTGTTTGGTGCCGGGGAAGCAGAGCTGATCTGCGGCGATACCGCCCCTGCACTTGCCCCGGCCCGGTTTGCGCAGGCGCTCGAACTTGCCGCAAAGGCGGACCCGGATCATGAGAATCCTGATGTGGACGAACTCAAAGGGGATATCCAGCGCAGGACGGGAACGGTTCACCGCATCAGCGGGCAGTACGATAAGGCCCGGGAATGTTACGCAGCTGCGAATGCCATCTACCAGGACGATATGTTTCGGGGGCGGGCACTGCTGCTGCCGGAGCGGGCGGAGCTGGAACGGGCATGTGCTGTTGCTGCCGCCGATGCAGCGGCCGCGGGTCGTCATCTTCGGGAGGCCGCCAGCCTGTATGAGGAGGCAAAGACCGCTGCCCAGCGCATCCGAAGCATCAGCCGGTTTGCCTACGCGCTGATCGGTGAGTGCGAACTTGCCCGGGTGGCCTCCCGGAAATTCAATAAGCCGCTGCCCGGTGATCTCGATGCAAAATACGTAAACTCGTTTGAGATCTCCTGCCAGATCGATTCAAAGTGGGGGATGGCCCAGTGTTTTATCTCCGAGGCGCTGCTCTACCATACTATGGCCGAGGAGTTCCCGGACAAGTACGCGGATACGGCGGGAAAACTGGAACAGGCAGAGGCATTTGCCCGGGAACTCGGGCTGAAGAACGAACTGGCCCTTATCCGCCGGATCAAGACGCATACCTCCCCGGCATGCGAGCTCAACCCGCTCGTTTTTCTGTAACTCTCTTGTACTGAATCAGGGTCAGGGATGCAACAAAGGATCGGGGTTCCATCGCTGACGGGCTGGTTTTTCAGGGGCCGGCGCACGAACGGGATCTATGCAAAGAATGCAGCGAGCGGCCCGGTGGTGGCAGTAACCGCGACGAGGAGCAGGATGCCTGCCAGGTGAACGGCGAGGGGGATCTTCATTGTTGCCGGTTCGTTTCTTTCTGTGGGGATTGTGATGCAGGGTTCGGTCATGATTCATCCTCTTTTACATTCTCTTTGCTGATCCAATGCTTGACACGGGTGTGATATAAAGCGCGGGAAGTTGGAAAAAATAGGGTAAAAATTTTCGCACGGGAACATGAGGTCAGAAAATAGAATCGCTTGTTATTTCCTGGAGATCGTGATATACCCCGAGTGGCTGACACTTGTCGAAGGCCGGGTTCCCCGCTTGGACCGGGTCATTTCCCGCTCGATCAGCTCGTGGGTGTGGACCTCCGGGAACCGCTCCTGCGCCGCGTCCACCACGATTGCCATCTGTTCCAGGAATGGCGTGTAGCAGGCCATGTATCCCCCGACCCGGAGGTGGTCGTAGGCGAAGGCCACATGTTCGGTCGCGATCTGCAGGTCGAGATGGATCACGTCATAGATGCCTTCGGCGGTGAGAACATCGGCAGCAACCGCTTCCACGTTCTCGAGTTTTGCTTCCTTGATGTTTTTCTGCGCCAGCGCAGAAAAATCGGGCCTTACCTCATAGGTTTTCACGTGCGCTGCGATCCCGCCAAAATAGATCGCCGCGATCCCGCTGCCCGTCCCCGCATCGAGCACCTCGTCGTGCCGGTTCATCCCGGTATACGCGATCACAAGGCCGATGTCTTTTGGGAGCATAGGGGCACCGGAGCGCTTGCCGTGCACAAAAAAGTCCGTGGGCCGGGGGATGCGGAGCACGAACCTGGCCCCGGTATGGGTGGTAAACACGTCCCCTGCGGCTGCCCCTACGATCGGTGCCAGATCCAACTGCCCCTTGTCGGTCGAGAGCGTGCCCGGGCCTGCCCGGACAAAAAATTCCCTTCCCTCGCCAACCAACAGGACGCGGTCCCCTGCCTCTATCATGGCGAGGAGAGTTTCACGATCGCTTCGGCGATATCGCCTTTTGTCGCGACAAGCGCTTCCTTTGCCTTTTCGGCCGGCACCTGCGCCTGCTCGGCGACCATCGCGATATCCTCTGCGGGGATCTCAAGAACCGCCGCTTCAAACATCGGCTTACCGGTGATCTGGTAGGTTGTGACCCCCTGCATAGTCATCTCCGTCACTTCAGACGGCCCGAACACCCAGTTGCCTTTCGGCGTCTTTATGACAATACTCTGGACGTCTTCAATCGGCTCGAGCTGCATGCCGAGCTTCTTCATCATTGTCTTCATCTGGCGCGGATTGATGTTTCCCGGAAGCATTCTTCTCACTCCCCTGTCGTACTCTTACCGCTACACCATAATTAAATGCAAGCATCTCCGCGCCTGAAAGGAGCGCAGCGCCGCAGGCAATGAGCCGATCTCCGCCTGCGACCACCAGTATGTCATCCCCCGCGCGGATCTGCGGGTCTGCTGCAACCACGTGCTTTGCAAACGCGTTCTTTCCCTGTGCCACAAACACTGCGACGTCGTCACGGATAACAACCCGGTAGCCCGGCACCGGGAGGATCGCGTGGAGCCGGCGTGCCCCTTCGATCCCAAGCGTGAGCCTGCCATCCGATGCCCTGACCGTCGCAAGCCTGGCCCCGCCATAGAGGATCTGGCGGATACGTCCCGTAGTCGAGAGCAAAAACTCGCAGCCTTCGGGAAAGAGCCCGGTCCCTGCGCGGCTCCCGAACTGGTAATCAGCGATTGCCTGCACTCTCGCGAGCGAACTGTTCTCCGAGTATCCTGTTGACACGGTTGACAAACTCCTGTTCAGCGGATTTTGGGATAAACGCTCCGGCCGCGATCTTGTGCCCGCCACCCCCGCCGCCGTATTCTGCTGAGGCATCGCTGATCGCTTTCTGGAGGTCGATGCCCTTTTCGATGACCCTCTCGGTCGTGCGCATCGAGACCTTGGTGAGGTTCTTGTCCTCGGGCACCTCGCACATGATCAGGATGGGTTTTTGAGGGTTCAGTTTCGAGAGCGCCATGCCCGCCCCAATCCCGACAATGGTGTCCGGGAACTTGTTCCCGACACTGAGGTACTGGACGTTTTCGAGCTCGGTGACACCGGTCTCGATGATGTACTGGAGCAGGTTTCTTATGATCGCCCGGTGGTTGCCCAGCATGTGCTCGGCCTCGCGGTAGGCCTGCCCCCGGTCGCCCCGGAGGATCGCGCTCCCGATGGCAGGTTTTGTCCACCGACCGCAGGCGTTGAGGACCGTTGCATATTCCTGTGCGTTCCGCAGGGGTGTTCTCGGGATCTCGTCCGGGAACCGGTAGGTCTCCGCGAGAAGACGTTCGACGCTTTCGCCGTTTGCAATCAGCTGCTCGGCGAGCGCAGACGTGATCGTCCGCCGGTCATCGTCACCGAGTTCCTCCCAGACATACCAGCGCCCGTCCGGGGTCTGCTGCACGATCCCGAGTTTCTTTAAGAACTGCTTTGCACCCTCGGGGTTGTTGCTGATCCCCTTGATGAACGGGTCGTCGTTGTAAGCGAGCGAGAGGTAGACCGGCCGGGTCGCGGTGCCGTAGCAGTTGAGGTCTTTTTTGCAGACCTTGACCGACCGGTGCCGGATGCCGTCCTCGACAATCAACTCCCGGGCCGGGCCGACAAGTCCACGGGTCTCCCGGGCCATCATGTCCCCGACGTTTCCTATCACCGCGAGCTTAGCAAGATCGATATTTGCCTCGTCCATCTGCTTTGCGATAAGGTAGGCGACACCGGCCGCGCTCATTTTCGTGTACCCGTAAGGGAGGCAGTTAACCTGCTGGTACGGGATCTCGCCCGGCTGGCTGACGTGATGGTCGACAATCAGCACGTTCTTTTCCGTGAGGCCCCTCTCTTTTAAGAGGTTCTGCTGGCCGGCGCCGAGGTCCGTGAAGACCTTGAAGGAGGCATCGTCAGGTACCTGTGGCATGGTGAGCGGTTCGAGCTGCCGGACAAAAACGGAGCGGACGGTGATCCCGTGGCGGGAGATTGCCTGCGAGAGGATCGCTTCTGAAGAGATACCGTCGGCATCGATGTGGGAGATGATGGTTATCTCGTGCGCAGCCGTGATTTGCTCGGCGGCCGCCTTCACATCATCAGAGAAACCCATTACCTATTATTTATGGAGTCAATACAGATGAAGTGTGGTATATGCCCGACCTGACATCATGTGCAGAAGAGTTCCTTGAGAACGGGATCATCTCTCATGAGCGGATGCGTGCGGTGGATGCAAACGCGCAGGCGCTTGGCGTTACCGGCCTCCAGTTGATGGAGAGCGCGGGAAAGGCCCTTGCGGCGTCCGTGCTCGCGTTCCGCCCGAACACTGTGCTTGTCCTCTGCGGTCGGGGCAACAACGGCGGGGACGGGATGGTGGCGGCCCGGTACCTCCAGCGCGGGGTGGAGACCGCTGTCTGTTATCTTGATTCAGGAACGCGCAGCCCCTCTTGTGTCCACCAGCTTGCGGCGCTCAAAGGCTGCCGGGTTACGCTCCACCCGTTTGTGTCCACTGACGATCTCCGCGCCCTATCAGCCATGTTTGGGAAGGCTGACGTGATCGTCGATGCCCTGCTCGGGACCGGTGTCACCGGGACGCCAAAGGAGCCCCTTGCTACCTGTATCGCGATGGCAAACGCGTCCACGGCAAAAATTGTCGCAGCGGATCTTCCCTCGCCCGGCATGCGGGCCGACCGGATCTGCGCGTTCCACCGACCAAAGGTGGCAGGGTCGGACGTGGTGGATATCGGCATCCCTCTTGTGGCGGAGATATGCACCGGGCCGGGTGACCTGACTCTTCTCCCGGTGCGGAAGAGGACGAGCCACAAGGGGGCAGGAGGCGAGGTGCTCGTGATCGGCGGCGGGCCGTACCAGGGCGCACCGTATCTTGCCGGCCTTGGGGCGCTCCGGGCCGGTGCCGATATTGTCAGGATCGCGTCTCCGGTCTTTGAGCCGGTGCCCGACCTGATCTACGAGCGCCTCGCGGGAGACCGTATTGGCAAAGAGCACATGGAACGGCTCATTGCGCTCGCGGAGCGTGCGGATGTGGTCGTCTGCGGGAGCGGACTTGGCACGGAGAGCCACGAGGTCGTGCTTGCGGTTGCCCCGCACTGCAAAAAGGCGGTCTTCGATGCAGATTCCCTCCGTCTCCCCCTCCCGAAAGCCGGCGGGAAGACGGTGTATACCCCTCATGCCGGGGAATTTACACGTATTGCGGGAGTTCGTCACCCGATTCCCGGAGATGCGGCTGACGTGTGCGGGCGTGCGCGTGCGGCACGGGCTGCGGCGGCAACGCTCGGTGGTACCCTCCTCCTCAAAGGGCCCGTGGATGTCATCACGGATGGCCGTCGGGTCAGGTTCAACCGGACCGGCGATCCGGCCATGAGCGTGGGTGGGACCGGGGATGTGCTGGCCGGAGCGTGCGGCGCCCTCCTCTGCCACCTGCCCGCATTCGATGCGGCCTGCATCGCTGCATATGCGGTCGGGAGATCAGGGGAACGCGTAGCAGACGAGCGCGGCGAGGGGATGCTTGCATCAGACCTTGTCGACCGGATCCCCGGAGAATTGTTCAGGAGGCAGATGTAATGGTCGAGTTTACCCATATTTCCGATGGCAGGGCACAGATGGTGGATATCAGCGCGAAGCCCGAAGTCGTGCGTGAAGCGGTGGCAACAGGGAGGATCTACCTGCGGCCGGCGACCCTTGCCGCGATCCGGGAGGGTAACGTGGTCAAGGGAAACGTGCTTGCCACGGCACGGGTCGCCGCCACTCTCGCGGTCAAGGAGACGCCCCGGATCATCCCGATGTGTCATACGATTCTGCTTGGTGCCGTCACCGTTGATTTTACCGAAGGCGACGGGTACATAGAGGCGACCGTAGTGACGAAGTCCACCGGCAAGACCGGGGTCGAAATGGAGGCCCTGACCGGTGTTTCGGTCGCGCTCCTTACAATCTGGGACATGGTCAAGTCCGCAGAGAAGGATGAGCACGGCCAGTACCCCGTTACAAGGATCGAAGGAATATGCGTCGTGGAAAAACGTAAAGGGACGACACCGGCTGCCGCGTGATAGTGCCGCAAGACTCTTCTCCCTGTCCGTGTTTGCCCGTGCAGCGCCAGAGTACTTTAATAATCCCCCGGATCCATTTTATAAGAATGCGGGATTCGTCCCGTTAGAAAAGGAATGTAGCCTGTAACAGGCCGAACCTTGAGGTGTTATAACACATGGTAAAATCGATGTATGCGTATGTCAGGGACGCATGGGCAAGACCTGACAAGTCCGAAGTAAAAGCAATGCTCTGGGACCGGATGCAGGAGTGGCGCCGCGAGGGCAGCGTTACCCGTCTTGAGCACCCCACCCGTATCGACCGCGCCCGCTCGCTTGGGTACAAGGCCAAGCAGGGTATCGCGGTTGTCCGCGTCCAGGTCCGCCGCGGTGGCCGCCGTGTAGCCCGGTTTACCCGGGCACGCCGGTCCGCACGCATGGGCAAGAACAAGAGTACGCCGGGAAAAAGCATCCAGCGGATCGCCGAGGAACGCGCATCCCGCCGGTACCCGAACATGGAAGTCCTCAACTCCTATTGGGTTGGTCAGGACGGGAAGCTGAAATATTACGAAGTTATTCTCGTTGACGGCCACCACCCCTCGATCCGGGCAGACAAGAACCTTGCATGGCTCGCAAACCCGACCCACCGTGGCCGGGCCGAGCGCGGCAAGACCTCTGCGGGACGTAAAGGTCGCGGCATGAGGACCCGGGGACGGGGAACCGAGAAGACCCGCCCGAGCATCCGCTCCAATGCCAACCAGGGCAAATAATCTTATCCTTTTTTCCCGCTAAGGGTATCTTCATGAAGATCACCGATGCCTGTGTTTATCCGTTTCCTGTCGGTGATTCATCGGTCCAAAGGTATGCGCTCGAAGCCCGCTCGTTCGGGTATGACAGTATTGTTGCAGCGGACACGCCAGCTGCCGAAGTCTGTGGTATCACCGTTTTCCCCGGAATCTTCCTTACCTGTATCCCGGCAAAGGACGTCCAGAGCCGGGCAAAAAAAAGCAGGGGCACCGGTGCGGTCGTGGCAGTCCAGATCGGGGACAACGGCTTTAACCGTGCGGTAGCCGGAACAACCGGCGTCCACATCCTGCGGGGCATCCATGCGGCTGACAAGCGTGCGTTCGATCATGTGGCAGCAAAGATTGCCGCGGACAATAACACCGCCCTTGACATCGACATTTCGGCGCTTATCTTCGGGCGGGGACACCTCCGGCAGAAAGCAATCCACCGCTATCTCGACCTGATGATCCTGTACCGCAGGTTTGAGTTCCCGCTCACCATCTCCTCGTCGGCGCGGTCGGTTCTCAGCATGCGGACCGTGCGGGAAGTCACCGGGCTCTGTTCGCTGTTTGGGATGGATGAAATCGATGTGCAGGCAGCGCTTGCAGGGGTCAGCCGGGTGACTGATCCGGGTGAGAGTATCGTGAAGGTGATCAAATGAGCATCCGCCCGCCGACGCTCCGGGAAAAACGGCGGTATCTCCTCGCCCGCATCGACCCGGCAGGAACAATTCTGGAGGCAAAGGATCTCTATTACGCGACCTACGAAGCAGTGGTCTCGCTCTTCGGGGATGTGGCCGCGGCTGCCATGCAGCCTTCGGTGCTCGCAGTGGAGAAGGGGTACGTGCTCCTGCGCTGCCGCAGGGGTGCTGAACGCGAGTTTGCCATTGCACTCTCGACGCTTTCTCTCTGCCGGGACTGCACCGTTGCCATCCGGGTGATCGCCGTCTCAGGCACCCTCGAGAGCCTGCGGGAGCGGATCGCGACCATCGTTCCGAAGGCACCCGTTCTTCCCGGGCCGGACACTCTTCCGACAGAGGAGGGGACGGCAGGCACAACCCCCTGTGGGTACCGGTTTGGTTCCACCCCGGTCGACGTTGTCATAAGGAACGGTCATAAGGTTGATGTGATAGAAAAGGGATTTAAAAATACACGCCGATTGTTTTTAACAACTGAAGATCTGGAGACACTACATGCAACCACAATACCAGATGGGCTATGACCGGGCGATCACCGTTTTTTCGCCTGACGGCAGGCTGTACCAGGTGGAATACGCCCGGGAAGCAGTAAAGCGCGGTACCACAGCGGTCGGTATCAAGGCACAGGACGGGATAGTCCTTATCGTTGACAAACGCATCAGTTCCAAACTGCTTGAAGCAGCATCGATCGAGAAGATTTTCAGGATCGATGACCACATTGGGGTCGCATCCTCCGGCCTTGTCGGCGATGCACGTGCGCTTGTGGACCGGGCACGGGTCGAGTGCCAGATTAACCGGGTCTCCTACGATGAGAAGATCGAGGTCGAGGCACTGGCAAAGAAACTCTGTGACCACATGCAGACCCTCACCCAGTACGGCGGCATCCGCCCGTACGGCACTGCGCTCCTGATCGCAGGAGTCAGCGACGGCGAGTGCAGGCTCTTTGAGACCGACCCGTCCGGCACCCTCCTTGAGTACAAGGCGACCGGCATCGGCATCGGCAGGCCAGCGGCAATGAAGATATTCGAGGAGGAATACACGGCAAGTCTCTCTATCAAGGAGGCGATCCTCCTCGGTCTCAAGGCACTGCACTCGGCAACTGAAGGTAAATTCGATGTCGACACCGTGGAGATTGGCATCGTTGAACGCAGCGATGCAGCCTTTAAGAAGATGACAAAAGAAGAAGTCGCATCGTACGTGGAACAGTTCAAACAGTGATCTGGTATGATCTCTCTTGAGAACGCGGTGGTAGCCCGTCTGGAAAGTTTCGGGGAACGGTTCGAAATCCTTGTCGAACCCCACCTTGCAGCTCGCGTACGGCAGGGTGAAGACTTAAACATTGAGGACGTAGTCGCGGCTCTCGATGTATTCGGCAATTCTTCAAGGGGGACCCGGGCGTCTGATGAATCGCTTGAAAAGGTCTTCCACACCACGGACTTTGCAACGGTGGCAAAGAAGATCATAGAAAAAGGTGAGATTCACCTGACCGCCGACCAGCGCAAGGAGATGACCGAGGAGAAGCGCCGACAGGTCATCACGTTTATCGCCCGGAACTCGATCAATCCCCAGACCGGCCACCCACACCCGCCGGCCCGTATCGAGAGAGCGATGGAAGAGGCCCGGGTCAACATCGATCCCTTTAAGCACGTCGATGAGCAGGTCAAGGAAACGGTCAAGGCACTGCGCCCGATCCTGCCCATCCGGTTCGAGGAACTCCGGCTGGCTGTAAGGATCCCGGCGGAGAACGCTGCCCGCGCATACGGGGATATTGCGGCGGCATGCACCATGGAGAAAGACGAGTGGCAGAAAGACGGGTCATGGGTCTGCGTCGTGCGGATCCCGGCCGGAATTCAGGGCGAATTCTACGATCTGATCAATAAGATCAGCAAAGGCGAAGGACAGGTAAAGATCCTCAATCAAGTATATTAATTACGAGGACAAATATAGAAAGTCAATTCGGTGGATACTCATCATGGCAAGCTCGGAAAAATCAGCAAAAGGAAAAGTAACCGGTAGTGCAGGGCGTTTTGGCTGCAGATACGGAAGATTCGTGCGCAAGCGAGTCGCAGAAATGGAAAAGATCTCAAGGGCAGATCACCGGTGCCCGAAGTGTGATACGATGTCGGTGCAGCGCAGAGGCACTGGTATCTGGGAATGCCGGAAGTGCGGGTTTAAGTTTGCCGGTGGGGCATACCAACCCGAGACCCCTGCCCTCCGTGTTGCCCTCCGTGCCATCGACCGCACCAGTGTCGTTGAAGAAAAGACCCAGTAACCGGAATTAAGAATGGCAAGTACCTACAAGTGCGCACGGTGCAAACAGAAAGTGGAGATCGACGTCAACGTCCGTTGTCCCTACTGCGGCCACCGCATCCTGTTCAAGGAACGCGGTGCAGCAATAAAAGAGCTGAAAGCCAGGTAACCGGTAAAACCGGTGCCGGAAGAACCGGCAGTTCCCTTTTTTATCCTTGTTTATCCCATATACTTTACGAGGTACTCCTGTGCCGCAGCATGAAGCCCTGTTCCGGTTTACGACTGATCACACCGATCAGATCTACCGGTCTCTTCTTCCGGAGTTGCAGGTGGATGTGAACCCCCGGTCCGCGACGCATGCCTGGGTCGAGGGGACCGACACGCTGGTCCTGCACGTTGAAGCGCAGGATCTCGCAGCGCTGCGGGCGGCGCTCAATATGTTCCTGCGGCTGGTCAACGTTGCAGACGAGATGCAGCAGATCGCCTGAAAATCTCTGTTGCCTGCGCAGTATTCATCCCGGACCGGGTTTTTTTGACATTGCCGCTCAAGAGGTACGTGCGGAATCATTTTTATCGCTGGGAAATGAAACTTGATACGGAAGATACGATTATGCAGAACATTCCCCCCAAAGTCCAGAACCAGTTTGCGATGCTCCAGCAGGTACAGCAGCAGCTCCAGACAATCCTTTCGCAGAAGACCCAGTACGAGATGGCGGTGCGCGAGGCCAAGCGTGCAGAGGAAGAAGTCACGGACGCAGCAGATGACACCCCCATGTACATGAGTATCGGGACGGTCATGGTGCAGAAGAAGAAGGAATATGTCAGCCAGAAACTCACCGAGAAGGTCGAGACTCTCGAACTCAGGATCAAGTCGTTAGAGAAGCAGGAGAAGATGCTCCAGGGCAAGTTCGAGCAGCTCCAGACCCAGATCAAGTCAGCACTCGAGGGCAAGAGCGCCCCGAATGCTGCATAACTTTTTTAAACGTTTAAAATCCTTTTTGGGATCGTACCTGATGCAATATATGCTGGAACCTTGCCAGCTGGGACTCTGCCGATCTGGTATTATCCGTCCTTGAAAATTTAAAAAATGAGGGTGCAGTTAATCCCTGCTGGTCAGATTGATCGCGTTCACGAGCGCATCGACCGAGGCGAGCACAATGTCATCGCCGCTCCCGCTTGCATCATAGATATGCCCGTGTTCGTCCTCGACGGCAATCGTCACGTGGCACATCGCGTCCGAGCCCCCGCTGATCGCCTCGATGTTGAATTCAGTCAGCTGGATCCGGGCCGGGATGATCCCGACAATCGCTTTGAGCGCCGCGTCCACGGGACCGTTCCCAACACTTGAGAAGACATGCTCGGTGCCGTTGACCAGCGCCCGCACGCTTGCCGTCGGGATCACGTGGTTGCCGGTCATGATGGCGATATCGTCGAGCTGGAGCACCTTTTTCCCGATTTCAATGCCCATGACGCTCTCGGCGATCTCGTAGAGATCGGCGTCGGTCACCCGTTTCCCCTTGTTCGCGATCATTTTCACGCGCTCGACAATTGCATCAAGCTGTGTATCGTTAGGTTCAATGTGGACGTCGACCAGCATCTGGCGCACCGCATGCCTGCCCACATGCTTCCCGAGCGTGAGCCGGCGCCGGTGACCGACCATCTCCGGGGTCATGATGCCGGGTTCGAATGTCGCGGAGCACTTCAGCACGCCCTGTGTGTGGATGCCGCTCTCGTGCGAGAAGACGTTCTCCCCGACCACCGGCTGGGTGGGCGGGATGCCAAGCCCGGAGAACCGGGAGATAAGGCGCGAGGTCTCGACAAGGCGCTCTTTTGTGATCCCGGTATGGATACCGTAGATCGCCTCCATGATCATCACGGTCTGGGCAAGGTCGGCATTGCCGGCCCGCTCCCCGAGTCCGTTCACTGTCACCTGCACCTGCGAAGCGCCGGCCTCAACTGCTGCGATCGTGTTTGCGACTGCGAGACCGAAGTCATTGTGGCAGTGGACATCGAGCGGGCAGTTGACCTCGCGGGCGAGCCGGCCCATGAGCGTCTTCATGCCCGACGGGGAGATGACTCCCACGGTATCCGGGATGTTGATGATTGTCGCCCCGGCCTGTGCGGCGGTGCGGCAGACCTCAACGAGATAATCGGCATCCGTCCGTGTCGCGTCCATGGGCGAGAACATGCACGTGTCCACATGCCCCCGGATGTACCGGATGATCTCGCGTGTGATTGCGAGCACCTGCTCCCGGCTCTTGTTGATGGTGTTCTCCCGCTGGATATCCGAAGTCGGGATGAACACGTGGATCATATCGACATCGCAGTCGATGCAGGCATCAACATCAGCCTTGACCGAGCGGGCGAGTCCGCAGACGTTCGCCTCGAGACCAAGTTTCTTTATCGCGGCGACTGTCTCTTTCTCGGCCGCTGATGACGCAGGGAACCCTGCCTCGATCGTATGGACACCGATGCTTGAGAGCTGATGGGCAATCTCAATTTTCTGTTCAAATGTGAAGGCAATCCCCGGGGTTTGTTCCCCGTCACGGAGTGTCGTATCAAAAACGGTCACGTCTTTCTTCGCACGGCTATCGGTGAAGAAGACGATCCCCCGCAAAATCCTTGCGAGCCATACTTAATCATCACAGCCGGATTATTTAAAGAAACCCTGTACCGCATCGGTTTTTGCCGTTTTCACGCCATGAAAACAGTCGAGCTTACGATATGTTTAATAGGAAACTATCCCTACATTACTAGGCAGAGTGCCCCGCCTTAACTCAGCCTGGTAGAGTGCGCGGCTGTAGTATGGTTTGCCGGTATCGGCAACTGCGCGGCTACCGCGATGTCCCCGGTCCGAATCCGGGAGGCGGGATATACTGTATCAAATGCCCAGGTAGTGTAGCGGCCTATCATGATTGCCTGTCACGCAATCGACTCGGATTCGAATTCCGACCTGGGCGTTATGAATTGTTTTTGATCCACTTGCTGCAATCCTGCGGCAGAAGTCATTTTTGTTTTTGTCGTTTTTAAAAAAGATCTGATCTCACCTGATAAAGTTTCACAGCAGAAAGTCATTGCGGTTTTTGATCCGGTGCGGATCCCTTTTTTTTGCGGTCAAGTGCCGTCTGGATGCGCTGGGCCAGATCCCGGGGGTGGATGGTTTTCCTGATAACTTCAGCACTCTTGATCACGAACGAGCTGCGGACTAATTTCCTGAAGTACGCTTTCCGAGGAAGAACTTCCAAGACCGCGGGAGTCTTCCTGCACCACTCCCCCGGATCACCGGTTCACTCTGAAAGTGCGCGATGATGAGATCGGCCCTCTCCTGGACTTCGATCTCTATAGTACTGCCTCGCTTGGGATGCAGCTTGTCCAGGTACTGGTGCGCCAGCTGGATGGGGATATTGCCATTGTGTCGCAGAATGGTATGTGTTTTGTGATCACGTTCCCGGAAAAATTATAATGGTAGTGCCCGTAGATTTCTTGCAACATCAGAGAGTTCCCGCCGTGTGCCCAGGGGAAAAACCAGTACAAAGGTGTGTATCTCACCGCCTGGATGCATATTTTTGCTGTACCCGGGGGGCCGGTAAGGCAATCCCCGGATTTTTCCGGAAACTTCGGATCGTAATTGTGGAGGTACAGGACTTCATTTATTTTCGTCCTTTAGACGCGTTCCGGGGCCTACCTTTGTCCCGTATGGGTGTTTGTATTCTCCTTTTTTTAGGCCTGCCGGAACGCGAATATATTGCAGGTTCATCTCCCCATAAAAATCCCCAGTTTTGAAAAATATCCCTTTAATGAAGGAATTTTGACGGGCGTGGACACCGTTTCCTCTGGAACCTGCCGGGTGGAGTCCTGGTCCGGGCCGGTCTCCGTCGGAGAAGTGATCCCGGGAGAACGTACGTCTGGTCACTTCCCCCTTTATAACTAGGAACAAGTTTGGGACAAATAGTGCCCACCCGGCTATACGACATGGTGTATCTGTCAGGATCCCTCAATTTCATTAACAGAAAAAATGCCAGTTTTATCGCAGTTCTCTCATTTTTTAATGCATCTTTTTGTCTAAAAAAATGCAGAGAAAAAAAATTCTTCCTGAACTTACATAATGTCACATACTCTTTCCGATTACGTTTATTGCAGATGGTATAAATATCAAAAAGATGTGTCTACGGACAGCAGGCATCAGGATGGAGCATCCCCTGCGCTTGGTATCATCCTGATGCTCATTGTCACCCTCATTCTTGCGGCACTTGTCCTGCTCATGATGGTACAGCTGCCATCCATGTACGACCCGTCTGTTCCCGCGATCTTCAAGATCACGAAGATCGAGCATGGGGGCCAAAATTTTTACAGTCACATGGTGGTCATGAATACGGGAACGACAGGGTACAAGAACAAGAACCTCTATGCGAAAACCTACAGAAACGGGGTTGAACTGAACTGTCGGATTCCTACATTAAATGGGGAGGCTTTTATTGACGGTTCGCACCATTACGGCGTTCAGAATCTGGAATCAAGAGGGCTGACATGGTACCCCGCGCTCTCGATCGGAATTAACTATAATGATGGAACCTTTCACCCGGGTGATTCAGTCACCTTTGAAGTATACGACAATTCTACAAAACAGATTATCTCACGCCATACCTATACGGCGTAAACTGGAAAAAGAAAAAGTAACTGTGCCGGCCCGAACGTTTTATTCATCGAGCCTTTTGAACACGCCTTTCTTGCATTTAAGAACCTTGCACTCCGGGCAGCGCCACGTGTCCGGCAGATCCTCAAACGGGACTCCCGGGGGAACTCCCTGCGTTTTATCTCCTTTTGCCGGATCGTAGATATAGTGGCATTCAAGACATACCCATCGGGCGAGTTTTACCGTCTGTTGTGTCATCTGGCGACCTCGTCAGTTCTTTTTTATCCATCTACCTTGTCAGATATGAAATCTCCTGTGAGGGCAGTACTCGTGGACTCTCCTGTCCCGGCGTACTTTTAATCATGGTTTCAGAAAGAACCATGAGCGGCGCGGGCGGCAAGCCGTGCAACCCGGAGGGGTTCCGGGATCTTTCCCTCGCAGGTAAATGCCGTGCAGAGCCGGCCCGCATCCGCAGGATCGAAGCCCCAGCTGTGGAGATACATGATCTGCCCGTCCGGCAGGATATGGGGTGTCCGGTCGCCAAGGCGGTGATATGCATCCAGTCGTGCAGTGTCTCCGGGAAAGTGGTGCAGGATATCTCCCTCAAGCCCTGATGATGCCTCGTAGGTCACGCAGATGACCGGAAGCCCGGTCCGGTCGTATACCTTTTCGGGGTCGATGATATTGAAAAAGGCGATCACGCATCCTGAAAGCAGGATCACGTTGATATCCCGACGTTCGAGGGTGTCTACGATAGCGAGAACCCCGTCGGTCGCATCCATGCCGCCGATTGTCACGCGCGAAAATGCAAACCCGTCGATTTTCAGGTCTTTGCGCATCACTATGCCAGCAATGGTCGAATACATCCGACCTGAAAAACTCTCCGCGATGCCGAGCGCCCGCAGCCCTTTTTTCGGGAGGTGCATAGAAGCACTTATGATAACGAATTAAAAATACTATACCAATGAAATTCAACAAAGATGAGGTCTGTATCCTTATCCCCACGTTAAACGAGAGTCTGACAATCGGCCCGGTGGTAAAAGAATTCAGCGATCTCGGTTATACCCATATCCTGGTCATCGATGGCAAGAGTACGGATAACACCGTAAAAAATGCCCGTGCTGCTGGTGCCCAGGTCAGGACGCAGTCAGGTAAAGGGAAGGGAAATGCAATCATCGAAGCTTTCGAGATAATCGAGCAGCCTTATATCCTTATGCTTGATGGTGATGGCACGTACTCGGCAAAGGATGCGGAGAAGATGCTCACCCCCCTCTTTCTGGGCTTCGATCAGGTAATCGGTGACCGGCTCATCAACGCTGAAGAAGGCTCGTTCTCCCGACTCAATCTCTTTGGCAATCATATGCTCAATCTCTTTTTCAAGCTCGCTCACAGCCGGGACCTCCATGATATTCTTTCCGGTTACCGGGCATTCACGAAACTCGCCATCCAGCAGATGAACCTCAAGGAGACCGGCTTTGAGATTGAGACCGAGATGTCGGTTGAAGCGGTCAGAAACGGCCAGAGGATCATGGTGGTGCCCATACGGTATTCGCGTCGGCCAGGAACCCCTACAAAACTCTCCCCCCTTCACGACGGGATCCGTATCGTCACCACGATCTATCGCCTCGCCAGGGTCAACAACCCGCTCTTCTACTTCGGTATTATGGGCCTGTTTACAACCCTCCTTGGGGTTCTCACCGGGATATACGTCCTGCTGGAGTGGCTGCACCACATCGATCACATCCCGCTGACTATCCTGACCGTGCTTCTCGTCGTCGTGGGTATTGAGATCTTCATGTTCGGCATGATCTCCGATATGCTGCTCGTCTTCCACCGGGAGATCATCCGCGAGATCCAGATGAACCAGCCGCCCCGGCAGCTGAAATAAGGCCGCACAAAAAAAGAAGACTACGAATATATTTTTGACGTCTCTGGAGACTATTATCAGAACATCTTTTTTAATGCGATAACCCTGCAGGCGTGTTCTGCAAGGGACGTGAGAAGGAATGCCTCGTCAAGCGTTGCCCCAGCGGCAAACGTGCCGTGCCCCCGTGCAATGACCAGTTTGTTGTGTCGCATCTCTTCCGCGACTGCATCCGCAAGACCCTGTGTCCCGGGTGCCCCTGAGGTTACCGGTATTGTGGGACAGAACATCTCCCCTTCGCTGTCCAGCGGCCGGATCTTGTCTGCTACGAGGGATGCAGCAACGGCATATGGTGGATGTGCGTGAACGATCGCCTGGTACTGTGTCGAGCGGTATACCGCGAGATGGACGCGGTACTCACTTGAGGCATCTTTCGGGACATCTCCTTCAAACGACACAAAGACCGGTTTCCCCGGATCATCGAGGTAGGCGCCGGTCCTTTTTATAAAAAAACCGGCATCCCCGTCCCGCACGCTCATGTTCCCGAAGTTTCCGCCAACCAGGTGTTCGGCAAACAGCCGTTTTCCTATCCGTTCAAAGCCATAATCCGGCATCCTTCGCACCTCTTTTTTGTACACCAACCTTTGGCGTATTCCACTATATGGGCATGGGTCTGGTGATACACGTGGGGGTCTTTTAGGAGAACACTCTCAAAAAGTGTTTTTAGCGCCGATCGCGGAACCGTGATACCAGCGCACCGTGCGATCCGATCTGTATAAGCATCGATGACAAAACTGGGCCGGGAAAAACCATAGCAGAGGATACTATCCGCGGTCTCTTCACCAATCCCATTTATTTCAAGAAGCCCGGCCCGGATCTTTGGCGTCGGAACCATTGCCATCATCTCTGTCCCTCCGCAGGTTTCAATCACGAAAACGGCAAGGGATTTGAGCCGGCGTGCCTTTATCCGGTAAAACCCTGTACATCTCACCGCGTCCTCGATCACCCGCGGATCTGCGGAGTATAGCGCCTGCATCGAACAGAGCCCATGCTCCTTAAGGATTGCAAGTGCCCGTACGACATTCTCCCACCGGGTCTGCTGGGTCAGGATCGCCCCGATCATAACCTCGTCAGTATCCCCTGGCCACCAGGGGATATCCCCGAAGCGGGCCATGAGGATGCCGACAATCTTTTTGGCCTTTATGGCGTTGTTACCTGAACTGGATGCCGACATCGTGCATCTTGTTGTACCGGGCGATATTAAGCACCAGCGGCGTGAGTGATTCGATCATTGGTGCAACGGCAAGCGGGCCGGCATTGAATGCCTGAAGTTTTGAGACCCGGTTCACGAGTTCCATCACCTGGTGCTTTGCATCCTCATCGTCACTGCAGACCGGTACCGAGTAGGCCAGTTCCTCGTCAAGCGCCTTCCACCGGTTTGCGGCGATGGTGTTGAACGCGCAGCAGAGCCGCGCCTCCTTTGGCAGGAGTTTTTTAATCAGGAGCGCTGCCGATCCTTCCTGCGGGGGAACAAAGACAAAGTGATCCTGTTTTTCCATCGGGTTGACCGGGCTTATCACGATTTTGTCCTCAAACCCATGCAGAGTTGAGAGCGTCGGTACCACATGTTTGAAAGGGATTGCGAGGATCACGATATCGGCTTCATCTACAGCTCCCTGGTTTGAGACCCCGTGAAGGGAGCAGTCCTGCCCCCGGTTTTTGAGGGTATCCCGGGCGGTCGTGCAGCTGACATCAGCCTTTTCCTGCTCCCGCGAACCGACCACCACGTCAAAGACCGGTGAGAGGCGCATTGTCATGCCTTCCCCGATATCCCCGGTCCCGCCGACAATGCCGATCTTCACTTATCCCACCAGCGGCTGGAGTAGTTTTTCGAGTGTGGCGGCGTCGGTGACACCTTCCATCCTCTGGATAACTTTCCCGTCCTTCTCGATGATGAGGGTTGGCACCACGCGGATCCCGTATTTCTCCGCAAGATCCATATGCTCGTCGACGTCCACTTTTTGTATCTCGATGGCATCGCCCAGTTTCTTTGCCAGTTCCTCAATAATCGGTGTCTGCATACGGCAGGGTCCGCACCACGTGGCAAAAAAGTCGTACATTACAGGTTTTGTCATGTAATCATACCCGGATAGAGTAGTCGATAAAAAAAAAGATAAATCTATGGTATTGTTATTCGGAGAGGATCTCCATGATGATCTTACCATAGGCGGGTCTTGTCACGATCACACCAACGACGACACCCATCATGGTGATAATGGCAAAGCCCTTGAGCGTGGAAAGATCCATGAGTGCAAGCGGCAGCATCGCAATCAGCACGGTTGCTGCGGCAATTACGATGATGGTAAGCGCCCGTGAAAGCCTCTTTAAGTAAACATTGGGTGACGGGACTATCCCTTCATGCAGGATTTCATCGGTAATAACGACCAGCTGGTCGATACCGGTACCGACAACGGCGATAAGGCCGGCTATTGTCGGCAGGTCCATCTGGAACTTGATTGCGCTGATGAAACCGAGCAGGATCACAATTTCAGAGGCGTTGATAAGAACCATGGGAAGGACGATCCGCGGCTCGCGGTACCGGTAAAAGATCACGAACCCGACCATGATGAGTGCCAAGATAAAAGCGATCATGCACATCGTCATGTAGTGAGACCCAAGCGATGCGGATGTCGAACCGGATCCTGCTACTGATACATCGACCGGTAAAGCACCGGCACGGAGCTGGATCTCAAGATTCGTTGCCTGCTGCTGACCGTAGGTTCCCGTACCGGTTGATGCGACCATGTTACGGGTGGTTTCAGTCTGAAGTGACGAGGCAAGGTTCGATGAGAGTGGTGCAGAATACACTGTCTTGTTATCAAGGAGCATTGCCAGCTGGTGGTGCGCGGGATCCGTGGTCGCACCGTACTGGATGGCTGCATCCCTGAAGGTCTCCGCTCCTGCATCGCTCAGGGTAAACCCGACGCCCCAGTTGCCTGATGTGTCCTTTGTTGGTATCGCGACGCTGGTTATGGTATCGCCGTAAAGGACATGTTCGGTGTCGTTACCGTTCGTCTGGATGCGGATCTCAAATTTACCCTGTTTACCGACAATCTGCTGGGCTTCGTTCATATCGACGCCGGCCATCTCTACGCGGACATATCGGGCGACATTGTTCATGCCGGTAAGGGTGTTGACCTTTGCATCCTTGGTACCCATTGAGTTGATCTTCTCTTCGAGGATCTGCTTTACAAGATCCGCTGTGTCCTTTGATATACCGGGCTGGTAAGAGACCAATGTCCCCCCTTCGGATTCGAAGTAGGGTTCAAGTTCTGCCTGAGTATAGGATTTACGGATCTCAAGATGGGTGGCATCGACCTGTACAACATCGGTGTTGAGGTCTTTTGAGAGGTTGGCGACAAAGGTGTCAACCGGCTGTGTTGTCGTGTAACCTACTACTTCGGCCTTAAATTCAAGCTGGAGCCAGGCTCCCTGCTGGAGATCGAGACCGTACTGGAGGTTTGTCGTCAGGTTGCCATTGTTGTCGAAATGCGGGTAGATAGCGACGACAGAGAGAGCTAAAAGGATAAGCAGCGTGAGTACCCGCCAGTCCTTGAAGAGGTCCTTTATCCGTTCCTGCTTCATTTCCCGCCTCCCTTAAGGACATACCATTTCAGTATGCCGACGTTCGTGAGCCAGGTATTGAGGATATCGAAGATGAGCCCCATCAGAAGGACCGCTGAGATCTCTTCAACTACCTCCACCTGCCCGATCCAGGATACGATAAGCAGCACCGTGACCGCCGCGAGGGTTGTAGAGGTCATGATGATACCGGTATGGAATGCCCCGGCCAATTTGTCGTTAAGTTTTCCCTGCCGTTTGAGCACCCGCGTGGTAAGCAGGATATCGCTGTCCACGGAATAACCGATCAGCATGAGCAGTGCCGCGGTAGTTCCGAGCGAGAGCTGAATGCCGACGATGTTCATCATGGCGGCGGTCATGACAATGTCGGCAAATGCCGAGAGGACGACTGCACAGGATGGGACAAATGTCCTGAATGAGACAAAGACGACAATTGCCATGCCGATAAAGGCAAGGATCATGGCGATCAATGCCTGGTCCTGCAGGGTCTTGCCAAAGGATTCGCCGATCTGGTTAACCTGTGCATCAGGATATTTGCTCGCGATCAGCGCAGTCAGACTCTGGTACTGCGTATCGCTCATCGTCCCGAATGTGATGAACTTCCCGTTGTTCAACCCTTCACTGATACTCACGAGCGGATAACCGGCAAACTCATTCTGAATCTGAGCAGAGGTATCCGACGTGATCACCGTTACGGCAGTCCCGCCGGAAAAATCTATTCCCGGCTTGACCGGCATCCCGATTGATATCGTAACAAATGCGAGCACTACCAGTGATATGGCAAGCAGCACTGTCGGGATTATCACCAGTTGTTTTGGTGAATATTTCTCGATGTTATAACTGAATAATCCCATATCATATTCATCTGTTCATGAACGATTAAATAATTACCAGATGGCAGGTGATGCCGGTGGTATCATCCGGCTCCCGGTAATAATTTCGCAGAATATCTGCCACTCCTGCCAGAATGGCGGGATTTCCTAACGGGGTTTTTAAAACAGGGAAAAACAAAAAATATATATGGTGCTGACCGCGACAATAACGCATGAGATCTCAGTTCGAGATCGAAAGGATGATTGAGGGGCGGCTGAGGTCGTACCTCTCACGGGATAAAACCGGCATCCGTCGTGAAGTGCTCCGCCTCCTCCTCAGGATAAGGCAGACCACGATTGCAGATATTCTTGCTGAACTCAAGGGGCAGTTCTCGGTTTCATTCCACACGATTGCCTCGATGGTGGGTATCATTGCCTCCCGCATCGGGATCCTGAAGGTCAACCGGAACGTCGGAGGCATCAGTACCTATGAGCTCAAGGAGAAGTATGCAGCGATGGTTGTCCGGCTTGTGAGTGCATGATCCCCGGCTCCTCACCGTAACCATAACCGTTTTTTAATCCTGCCTTACAATAGTACTCGCATAATGCCTGCGTATTCATCTGATTCTTCCGGCGCTTCCCATATTGCCATCGCACCCGATGTCATGGAGTATATTGAGAAGCGGGACTGTGATTTCCGGGTTTGTACTTCCTGCGGGGGCCCGATCCTTCTCCCGGTACGCATAAAACCCCCGAAAAAAAGCGATGTCCTTCTCCAGGCTGCCCGCCACACTATCTACATTTCCATCCACCAGGCACGTTTTCTCGATGAAATCCGGTCCGATATGATCCCGTTCTATGATGATGAGCAGGCAGGGTACGGGCTGAGATGAGTTACGAAGAACTGTCTCATACCGCAGATGTGAAGATACGTGCCTGTGCCCCCACGCCCGACGCCCTGTTTGGCGAGGCCTGTATGGCGCTGATGCAGGTGATATACGGTGGAGACCGGCGCGGCGGGACCAAGAGTGTGATTGACCTCAGTGCGCCGGACCAGGAATCGCTTCTGTGCGATTTCCTTTCGGAAGTGCTGTATGTCACTGAAGTGGAGGGGCTGGTCTTCTGGCATGCTGAAATACACACCGAAGGTCTGCACCTCCACGCGGTTCTTGACGGCGAACCGTTCGATCCGGTGCGGCATAATAAGGGAACTGAAGTAAAGGGCATCTCATACTCGGGTATGTCCATTAAAAAAGACGCTAAAGGATATATGCTGGATATCTTATTTGATGTATAGACGGGGGTGAGGAGATGCTTGATGGTGTAATGCGGGCCGGTACAGACGAATGGGAGATCCCGATCGGTTTTGTGCCCGGTATGAGGGTTCCGGGGAGATTTTTTCTTTCAGACGCGCTTATGGCGATCCTCGAACCCGGCGCTGTGCAGCAGCTGGCAAACGTTGCCACGCTCCCCGGCATCATCCGGTCATCGCTTGGAATGCCGGACATCCACTGGGGCTACGGGTTTCCTATTGGCGGCGTTGCTGCGTTTTCCCTTGACGAGGGAGTTATCTCCCCCGGGGGGGTAGGTTTTGATATTAACTGCGGGGTGCGCCTCTTTACAACGCCACTCACGCAGGGGGATATCAAAAAACCCCGGGAGTTTATAGAGTCTCTGTACCAGGCGGTGCCGACAGGTGTCGGCGCAAAGAGTTCCGTGAAAGTTTCCCCGGCTGCGCTTACTGCCATGATGGAAAAGGGTGCACGCTGGGCGGTGGATTCAGGGTACGGGGTTGAACGTGATCTTGCCAGGTGCGAGGATGGGGGATGCATGAAGCAGGCTGACATCCGTGCAGTATCGGCCAAGGCCCGTGCCCGTGGAATTCCTCAGGGGGGGACGCTCGGCTCGGGCAACCATTTCCTTGAGATCCAGGTGGTAAGCGAGATCTACGATGAGACCGCAGCGACGGCATTTGGTCTTCAGAAGGGCCAGATCTGCTGCATGATCCACTGCGGTTCCCGGGGACTCGGCCATCAGGTCTGCACCGATCATCTCAAGACGCTCGAAGAAGCGACAAAAAAATATCATATCACGCTCCCGGATCGCCAGCTTGCCTGTGCCCCTATCCAGTCTCCTGAAGGAATAGCATATTTCGGTGCGATGGCAGCCTCGGCTAATTATGCGTGGGCTAACCGCCAGTTGATCATGCATGCGGCCCGCCTGCAGTTTGAGCGGATGTTTGGCATCGGGTACGAAAGCATGCCGCTTGTCTACGATGTCACCCATAACGTGGCAAAGATCGAGGAGCATACCGTTGACGGGCACACCCGTAAGGTCTGCGTGCACCGCAAGGGTGCAACCCGCTCGTTTGGGCCGGGGTGTGCGGATCTGCCCGGAGATCTTGCACAGATTGGGCAGCCGGTAATTATTCCGGGCAGCATGGGCACATCCTCGTTTGTGCTCAAAGGGACTGCAACCGCGATGGAGCGCACCTTTGGCAGTACCTGTCATGGTTCGGGCCGGGTCATGAGCCGTTCGCAGGCAAAGAAGAGGATGACCGGAAAAGAGGTGGCAGATCACCTGCTTGCACTGGGCATCATAGTCAGGGCCCCGAACGAAGCAGCAATAGCTGACGAAGCGCCCGAAGTCTACAAACCCAGCAGCGAGGTAGTTCAGGTTGTCCACGATGTCGGGCTCTCGGCCCTTGTTGCCCGCCTGTCTCCTCTGGGAGTGATCAAGGGGTGAGCTGCCGGGCGGGCTTTGTCTGGGAGATTCCCCAGCATTTTGTCAGATACATTGAGGACTGCGGTGTCCCGTGCGAACTGGTCACCCCGTATATGCTGGCCGCCCCTTTTTTCCGTGGCTCGTTTACCTGTCTCATCGTCCCCACCGGTTTTGCAAACCCGGCTTACTGTCGGCTGCTCCCGGCGCTCCGGGCGTCGTCAGAGCGCATAGAAACATTTGTCGAAAACGGCGGCAACCTTCTTGTCTTCGGGGCTGCGATTGACCGTGCGGACGCGTATGACTGGCTGCCGTTCCCGGTTACGTATCAGCATGAGGTTTTTCCCCGACAGATCGCATGCAGGTCATCTGAACTGGGAACAGCACTCGTGGAGGATTACGATCCCTCCAGCATCGAATGCGATGGCATATTCCCCGCGCACGAGGGAAGTGCGGCAGGGGAATCCAATGGATCAACAGTAATTCTTGAAAAAACGGTAGGGAAGGGAACCGTGGTCGTAACGAGCGTCCACGAATACCCGTCCCGTGCATTTGTAAAAAAATTCTGTGCTTCCGGGACACAAACCTTATTCTAGCAGGAAAAATACCAGAATGATATGAGGTTGTCCGATGCACCGCTATACTTTTTGTGAAACTGCGGAGGCAGCAGATCTGGAACCGGTGGTCCTTGCCATCCATGAGATCATCCACCGGCTCCCGGTAACGGCGAAATCGCTCCAGAGGCCTGGCATCCGCATCGAGAACGGCAGGGTGATCGATCGCAATTACAGCGGCCCGGTGCTCGAACAGGCAATTGCATCAAACAGGGTGATAAAAACAACGCCGGAACTCGGTGCATACAAAGGAGTGCCGGTAACCGTTGCCCCTATACGGGACGCTGAAGGGCACGTGATCGGCGCACTCGGTGTCGTCGATGTCACCGGTATCTTCGATCTTGCTACGCTCATGGAGCACCAGTCTGCCATCATAAAGCAGGTGTGCGGAAAGGATCCCTGCCCGCTGCCGGAAGAATCCAGTAATTCGAAGAGGTGAGATCGACGCCGGACTCTGCATTCAGGGTAATGGAGATACTTGAGAGATATGAGGGCCCGGTCTCGGGAGAGACCATCAGCAACGAGCTGGGGATTACCCGCTCTGCTGTCTGGAAACATATCAACGAGCTCCGCATGATGGGGTACGACATCTCGTCCTCGCAGAAAGAGGGGTACCGTCTCACGCGCATGAGTAACAAACTGCTCCCTTACGAGATCCACAAGAAACTCCATACAACGTTCATCGGAAAGAAGATGAGGTACCTGGAGAATACGCCCTCGACAATCTGGGTGGGAAAGCAGCTCTGCGCTGACGGCGATGTGGAAAAAATGCATGGCATGGTGATCATCGCCGAGGAGCAGACCGGGGGTGTCGGCCGGATGGGGCGGGCGTGGGTCTCACCGAGCGGTGGGATCTGGATCACGATTGTCTTAAAGCCCAATATCCCGATCGATCGTATCTTTATGATTACCATGGCAGGCTCCGTCGCGCTGGCACGGGCAATCCGTAAGGAGTTCGATCTGGGTGCCCTGATCAAGTGGCCCAACGATATTTTCATCGGGAACAAGAAGGTGGCAGGACTGTTGCTTGAACTTGCGGCAGAAGCCGATACCGTGCATTACTGCCTCCTCGGGATGGGTATCGATGCAAATGTCCCTATCAGCCAGTTCTCACCGGCGCTGCAGAATAATATCACCTCGATCTCCGCTGAACTTGGCCACGAGGTGGACCGTGCCTCGTTTTTGGCCCGGATCTTAAAAGAGTTCGAGAGCCAGTATCTCCTTATTGAAAGTGGGGAATACGATACTATCCTTCGGGAATGGAAAAGCCTTTCCTGCACGCTCGAACACCGGGTGGATATACGGACGCTTAAAAACAGTTTTTCCGGTGAAGCGGTCGATATCGATGAGTACGGTGCGCTCATCATACGAAAGGACAACGGCAAACTCGAGCGCGTGATCGCCGGCGACTGTTTCCACCAGTAGACCGGTACTCTTTTATCGTTAACCCTCAATTTTTTAATGGTTGACGATGTTTGGCGATCTCCGGCGCTCACGCCGTATTGCATACACTGCTGCGTTTATCGGCCTTGTCACTCTTGGCGGCTGGATCTCCGTTCCTTTTGTCCCTTCGCCTTTTACCCTCCAGACTTTTTTTGTCCTGCTCGCGGGAGCGGTGATGAAGCGTGACGCTGTCATCCCGGTGGCACTGTACGTGGTTCTTGGAGCACTGGGGCTTCCGGTCTTCCACAACGGTGTCGCCGGTGTTGGTGTGCTGCTTGGCCCTACCGGGGGGTACCTGATCGGTTTTATCCCGGCGGCCCTGATCGTCGGTTTTGCGTATGAATCCGCCTCGCCTGCGTACCGGATTGCGGGGCTCGCCGTGGCCTCGATCCTCATCCTCCTGTGCGGTGTGGCATGGCTGATCGGCTCCACGGGGATGGTCCCGGCCGCCGCGTTCTTACTGGGAATGGCAATCTTCCTCCCTGGGGAAGCGGTGAAGACCGGGGCCGTGTACCTGATCGCACGACGGTTGCCATGATCACGTTTGAAAATGTCCTGTACCGGCGTCTTGCCATTGATTCTATTGCAATAGCCCCCGGCGTCACTTCGGTGATTGGCCCAAACGGCAGCGGTAAGACGACCTTCCTGAAAATCTGCGCCGGTATTGCAGAACCTGACAGCGGCTGCGTACTCGTGGATGGCATATCCCCAAGGGAGACCGGGATCGGGTACGTGAATGAATTCCCGGATCGGAACCTCCTCTTTCCGACAGTAAAAGACGAACTGGCTTCGCCGTTGCGTTTTAGTCACACCCCTTGTAAAGAGACCGGGCCGGCAGTCAGTACCTGTGCAGAGACGCTGGGAATAACCCGGCTGCTCGACCGGCATATGCGGGACCTGAGCGGGGGGGAGAAGATCCTCGTCGCGATCGCGACTGCATGCATCAGCCGGCCGCGAGTCCTTATTCTTGATGAATACGATTCGCACCTTGACGTTGACCGGTGTGCATGGCTGGATACCGTGCTCCGGGCATCGGGTGCGAAATACATCATCCGCGTTACGCAGCAGATGGAAGCCGCAGCACAAGGTGATCATCTCATCTTTTTTGAGAAGAACCGGGTGGTGCATGCCGGGACTCCGACCGCTGTTTTTTCCCTGCTTGCCGGTACCCCGTTTTACCCGCTTTCGTGGAGGTGTCCCGTATGAAGGTGGTTTTCGATCACCTGGCCGTGAGGTATCCCTTCTGGTCGCTTACGGCCAATGGGGTTTTTTCCCCGGGTATCCATCTCGTCAGCGGGGATGTGGGCAGTGGAAAGTCGACACTGGCCCTCATGATGGCCGGGCTGCGTGCACCGGACGACGGTGCTGTAATTCGCGAAGGTGTAAACCGGATTATGCTCTCATTCCAGTTTCCCGAATTCCATGTGACCGGCCTCTCCATCGCGGAGGAATGTGCGTCGTGGAACCTTGAGCCTGATGCAGTTATCAGGTCGGCGGGTATTGATACCGATGAAGAAACACCGGTGCTCTCGCTTTCGCGGGGAGAACTCAAGCGCTTGCATCTCTCCTGCATTCTCTCTCTTGATTATGATCTCCTGCTGCTGGATGAGCCTTTTTCATCACTTGACTGCTTGGGAAAAGAACAGGTGTGCCGGCAGATCAGCAAACGATCCGGTGGCATCACCGTGCTCTTCACCCACGAGCAGAGCATCTTCCCGCAGATCGATCATATCTGGGAACTAATCGGGGGAGGGCTCGTTGACTGCGGCGATATGCCTGGGGCAGTCCTGAACTGGCAGCATGCACCGCCTCTGGTAAAAAAACTCATATGCGTCGGGAGAATTCCACGGTCGCTCACGAATAACGATATAATGGAGGCAGCATGCAGGACCCGCGGCTAAGACTCCTCTGTGCGTTTATGCTCTCGCTTGCGGCATTCGCAAGTATTACCGGTGCCGTCGCGGTTGTGGTTTGGTGGATGGTATTTACACCCCGGTGGCGCAGCATCAGGCACCGGCATGCCCTCATTGCAACGCTCGTTCTGTTTGGTATCGTCGCGGGGGTCATGACCCTCACGGGGAGTGGTGACGGGCTTTCGTATCTCGTACGGATGATCGCGATACTGCTGGTCGGTTCCTGGGTGTACGCTGAATCTGCTGCCGATGATTTCCTTGCCGTAGGTACCTGGTGCCTGGGTACGAGGATTGGGTTCGAGGTGGGAATGATCGCCGGAATGGCGATGCAGATGGCTGCCGGGCTCTCGGATGATTTTCGCAGGATCCGTATTGCGATCCAGCAGAAAGGGCAGTCCTGGGGTACCCGCAGTATCGTGCCGGCGGGACGTGTCCTGATCCACGATGCGATCCGGCGTGCAGATGAGACTGCTGAGGTCCTTGCCATGAGAGGGTACCGGAACGGGGGAACGATGTGTCCGCACTTTCATACTCCTGTGCGTGATGTTGTGGCCGGTACCTGTGCAGCCGTCGCACTCGCACTTGCTTATTTCCCCGTAAGTGAATTTTTTATACTTTACAGGTGAAGCTTTGAGAGGCTAATTGTAATACCGGAGCCCCTGAGGTTTCCCATGTGTGCTGCCGTTTCTGGAAAAGTTCTTATCACCGATACAACACTTCGTGATGCCCACCAGTCTCTCATAGCCACCCGGCTCCGCACCGAGGACATGATCCCGCTCGCACGCGAGATTGATGTGTGCGGTTTTTTTTCGGCCGAAGCATGGGGCGGGGCGACGTTTGATACCTGCATAAGATTCCTGAACGATGATCCGTGGGACCGGCTCCGCGCCCTCAAAGCGGAACTGAAACATACGCCGATCCAGATGCTTCTCCGTGGCCAGAACCTTGTCGGGTACCGCCACTATTCGGACGATGTGGTCGACCGGTTCGTCGCAGCATCCTACAAGAATGGTGTGGACATCTTCCGGGTCTTTGACGCGCTCAACGATATCCGGAATATGAAGCGCTCGATGGACCAGGTAAAAAAGGCCGGGGCCCATCTCCAGGGCACGATCTCTTATACGACGAGCCCAGTCCACAGCACCCGGATGTTTATCGAGATGGCAAAGGAACTTGCCGCGCTCGACTGCGATTCCATCTGTATCAAGGATATGGCCGGGCTCATCATGCCCGAAGCGGCGCGTGAACTCATCAGCGGGATAAAAAAAGCTGTTGATATCAAAGTCTGCCTTCACAGTCACTCCACGAGCGGGATCGCTCCCATGAGTTACCAGGCGGCCATCGAAGCCGGGGTGGATATTCTCGATACGGCCATGTCCCCGTTCTCGATGGGAACCTCGCAGCCTCCTACAGAAAGTGTCGTGGCCTCGCTTATCGGGACCCCCCGGGATACTGGTATCGATCTCCTGAAACTCCGGACGGTGAGGAATACCTGCATGCAGATCCGTGAGAAGTATGCAGGGCTCTTGAACCCGATCTCCGAACGGGTGGACAGCAACGTCCTCATCTACCAGCTGCCCGGCGGCATGATCTCGAACCTTGTCTCCCAGCTGATGGAGCAGGACGCGCTCAACCGTCTTGATGATGTGTTTGCCGAGATCCCGCGCGTGAGAAAGGATCTTGGCTACCCCCCTCTTGTGACACCGACAAGCCAGATCGTGGGTACACAGGCAGTCTTAAACGTGCTTGTCAACGGTCAGCGGTATGCAAACGTGACAAAGGAGGTCAAGGACTACGTGCGGGGCCTGTACGGTCGCTCGCCGGCACCGGTCAGCGAAGAGATCCGGAAACTGATCATCGGCGATGAGAAGCCGATCGATTGCCGCCCGGCCGATATGCTTGAACCCTCCTACGAGCGGATGAAGGCAGAAGCGGAAAAAGCCGGACTCGTCAAAAAAGAGGAAGATGTCCTTACCTACATCATGTACCCTGCCATCGCCCCATCCTTCCTGAAAGGCGAGCGGCAGCTTGAAGCGATTCCCCAGAAGCAGTTGGCTGCCCAGCATGCCGCCGCTTCCGGGGGCATCCCCGACCAGATGGAAGTCGAAGTGGACGGGGAAGTTTTCTCCGTCAGGATCGTGTCAGTCGGTGGAAACCAGGTGCAGGTCGCAAATGTCGCACCCCAGAAAGCACCGCGCGGGGAGATCGCGGGTGGAATCCGGAGCAATATGCAGGGTATGGTGCTCCAGGTCATGGTCAACCGGGGTGCGACGGTCAAAAAAGGCGATACCCTCATTGTGCTTGAAGCGATGAAGATGGAAAACCCCATCCACAGCCCGGTGGACGGCAAGGTCACCGAGATTTTTGTTGACGCCGGCGATGTCGTCCAGACTGGCGATGTCCTGCTGGTGGTGCAATGAAATTTTTTGAGAAGATCCTGATCGCGAACCGTGGCGAGATCGCGATCCGGGTCATGCGTGCGTGCCGTGAACTCGACATTGACACGGTGGCGATCTATTCAGCAGTCGACAAGAATGCCCTCCATGTCAAATATGCAGACGAGGCGTTTCCGGTCGGTGAGGCGCACCCGTCCAAGAGTTATCTCAACATGGAACGGATCGTCGACATCGCAAAAAAGAGCGGTGCCGAGGCGATCCACCCGGGATACGGTTTCCTTGCAGAGAACTACCGGTTCGCAAAGCTCTGCGCCGATGAAGGGGTGACCTTTATCGGGCCCAAATCAAAGACCATCCTGGCCATGGGCTCTAAGATCGGGAGCAAGCAGATGATGAAAAAAGCCGGGGTGCCGGTGCTCCCGGGAACCGATGACGGTATCCGCGATATTGACATGGCCAAAAAGGTGGCTGCTGATATCGGCTACCCGGTGATCGTCAAAGCGAGCGCGGGCGGCGGCGGCATCGGTATGCAGATCGTCAATGATGAGACTGCGCTTGAAGAGGCGATCACGGGAAGTATGCGGATCGCCCAGTCGGCATTTGGCGATCCGACGGTTTTTATCGAGAAATACCTCGTCAAGCCCCGGCACATCGAGTTCCAGGTGCTCGCCGATGAAAGTGGTCATGCGGTTCATCTTTTCGAGCGCGAGTGCTCCATCCAGCGCCGGCACCAGAAACTGATCGAGGAAGCCCCGTCCGCGATCATGACTTCCGAGCTGCGTGCGCGCATGTCCGCATCTGCGCTCAAAGTGGTAGAGGCGTCCGATTATACGAACGCCGGTTCAGTCGAGTTCCTGTACAGCAACGGGAATTATTACTTCATGGAGATGAATACCCGGCTGCAGGTCGAACATACCATCACCGAGTTTATCACCGGCATCGATCTGGTCCGGCAGCAGATTGCAATTGCCGCCGGGGAATCATTGCCCTTCGATCAGGAGGACATCTCGATCCGGGGACACGCGATCGAATGCCGGATCAACGCGGAAGATCCTCTCAATAATTTTGCCGCGGACCCGGGTAAGATCCTTAGGTACCGCTCTCCGGGAGGCCCCGGTATCCGCGTCGACAGCGGCATCCACATGGGTTACATGATCCCACCCAACTACGACTCAATGATCGCGAAGCTGTGTGCCTGGGACAGCACCCGTCCCGAGGTCATCAGGAGGATGCGCCGCGCAATCTCGGAGTATATCATCCTCGGGATCAAGACCACTCTCCCGCTCCACTATGCGATCATGAACAACCAGCAGTTTATCGATGGCAACACGCATACCCACTTCCTGCAGGAAGAGCATATCATAAAAACGCTCGAACGTTACAAAAATGATGAGGAGGCCCGGATGCAGACACTGGCCGGCTCATTCTCTCAGGGGAACAAGGTCGCCGCGATCACGGCTGCGGTGAACGTGTATCTCCAGCAGAAAAAGGACTGATCCGAAAAATCGCTTATATCAGAACCTTTAAGAGTTTTTACGGTGTTGTAATTATGCACTTTTGTGCTGCGGTGGCCTAGCTGGTTAGGGCGCCAGACTCATAGGGTTTGATTCAGCGCATGTATCCTTTGCGCGTGAGAACTTTGGGACATCTGGAGATCGTGGGATCGTAACCCACCCGCAGCATTTTTTTATTTTTTAAAAAAAATTTCCGGATTTTTCCTGAGTCCGGGCCGCGGTTAAATGAGCCTGTTTACCCGGAAAAACCGTTTTATCGTGAATTCTGGGGATTTTAACCAGATCCCGTGGATATATTTATTTCCCACGTCCTCCCACAGAATACTAAAAAAGAGGTATGATAATGATTCTTGTAAATGCAGCTGTTGGAATTATCCAGTTGATCATCGCAGTCATCCTTGCGGTGGTAGCATTGTATATCGGCTTCTCCATCTTTGGCAAGATCACCAAGGATGTTGATGAACAGAAAGAGCTTGCGAAGGGTAATGTTGCATTCGGTATTGTTGTTGCGGCAATCTTTGTAGCGATTGCCGTTGTTGTCCAGTCCGGTGTCGCCGGTATTTCGGTAGGTATCAGCAAGGCTTCGGCACTCGGGTTCACATCCGTTGACGGTATGATTGCGATCAGCGTTGCGATCATCCAGCTTATCCTTGGAGTCCTCCTTGCGATTGGCGCCATATACCTTGCATTAAACATTCTCGACAAGCTTACCAAAGATGTCAAGGAGTTCGAGGAACTTAAAAAAGGCAATGTCGCAGTCGCACTCGAAATGGCTGGCGTCATCATCGCGGTTGCCCTGATCATCCAGTCCGGTATTGTCGGTATCACGGCATCGCTGGCATAAAAAGGATCTCATAATTTTTCTTTTTTTGTAATTTCCCGTCCGATTGTCAGAAGTAGGTCTCCTGCAGTCCTTTGGGCATTGATACTTCTTTGGACTCTCATATGTGAGGGTGGTATGAGCGTCTTCCAGGGTAAACCGGTATGGCCAAATCAGGTTTATTATGGAACCAAAAAAGAGTAAAGGAAAATTTTTACGCGGACTCCATGGCAAAACAGGTTTATTTCCCGTACAGGTTGATCTGCTGGATAAGACTTGAAAAGCCCTCAAGTTCCAGCGCAAGCACATCGTTACGGGTCATGCCCATGCTCGTCTCGGCATCGGCCGTGAGTTGATTCGGCCCCCGGATTACTTCGCGTGGCGTCCCGTCGCGGCTCAGCACTTCCCGGGCTTCTGCATCATGGACAAAAGCGCGGCCCGGGATGATGACCGTCGGTTCGAGAATTGAGAGATCGAGTGCTTTGAGATCGTCGATCGTGATCAGACAGGCGATCTCTTTTTTTACCGGGATGACCGGGGACGCAGCCCCGCGTGACGACAATACTTCGCTGATATTGGGTGCAGCTACAGAGCCGGTGATGACTGATGCCCGACGCTGGACACGCGGGAGTTTTTTCATGAGTGCCGGTTCGTGCAGGATAGCAAACGGCGAACCGATCTCCGGATCCCAGAGCGGCGTGCCAGAGATCTTCATTTTAAAGCGGCTGGCAAGATCGGTAACCATGTCCCGGAATGATTCCACCGATTGCACCGTCTGGCCCTTGAGAATCGGGGCATTTTCGAGAATGAGCCCCTGTTCAGTTGCATTCGCAAACCTCATGAGGATCAGCCCTTTTGCGCCGCGCTCTTCGAGCCAGTCACAGGTGTGCTCAAGAACCGGACCATCATTTATCCCGGGCAGTACGACCGCGGCGGCGTAAACATCTGCTGCCCCGCAGAGCCGCTCAAGGATCGCAAGCGAGGCGTCCGGTGTCGGGTCATGCATCCAGCGCTTCCGTAAGGCCAGGTCTGCCGCAAAAACGGTAAACGAACATTCGGCCAACCCGTTGTCAATAAGGAGGTCGGCAACGTTCGGGTCATCCCAGCCTTTGCCGCTGGTGTACCCGATATGAAGCGGTGCTTCTGTTGCGCCCAAAAGTTCGATGAGATCGGTAAATTCCGGGTAACAACTGGGATCACCTCCACCGCTGATGGTGATGCGGTCGAGTGTCCCGGATTTTGTCTGGAGGGCAGCAAGCGTCTCGTCCGCGATGGTCCTGAGATCCTTGAACCCGGAATACTCCTCCCTGACTCCCCGCGTGCAGTAGTCACAGCCTTTTTTGAACGGCAGGCAGTAGCGGCAGCCGAAGGCCCGGGTTGTTTTTACTTTCTTGAAGTAACAATATTCACAGAACCCCCGGCAGTCAATGCCCGCCCGTCCCCCGATATCCACGGTCAGCTGAGCCATTCGTTGTTAGATTACTCCGTTCCGGTGCGTATAATGTATTTGGAATTGAACCTGCCGGAACCTGAAAAATCATGACTATTTGTTGTGAAAGTGGGCTTCGGGACGGTGCTTATTTTTGCACACATTCAGGTGATCCTGTACGTGTTCTTTTACCCAAAGATCTCCCGGAATAACGCCACATTTTTTACCAGTAACTGCCTATTGTATATGGCGCCTCAGTGGCTTAGTTGGCAGAGCGGCTGACTTGTAATCAGCAGGTCCCGTGTTCAAATCACGGCTGAGGCTCTCTCCATTTTCGATTTTAGATCCAATTTGAGACTTATTTACAAATTTGTTTAGTTTAAACTCATCTACAGATAAGAGATTTTTAGTGTTGTCTGAATCGACTGGTTTACACTGATTATTTTCCAATGCCACAAAGAATCCATTATCCACGTTGTAGACGGAAACTGTTGAACTTCTCGTAAAAGGAACACAGTTTGTGAGTTGGTAATGTAAGGATGGAACTTTGTTACCGAATCTCAATGTGGAATTGGATCTTGATGATATCTAACCTGAAGGAGATGTTACGAACCAATTCTGGTGGAATTTGTATTGGGGGGGATGTCATTTCCTCAACTCGTATTGAAGAGTGCCGCTGCAAAAGGGCCGGCCATGCCTGCTTCAGAATCCCTCACCTTTAATAAAAGAAAAAAGGACTCGGATCAGTAAAGGGCCATTACGGGTGTGAATCCCCCAGGAAGTGTCCGGGTAACCGGGAGAACCGCCCCGACGGCCGGCTGGAGGTATACCGTAAACTGAGTGTTGGGAGTGGCTGTATCGGGCATCTGGATTGCCAATATATACTGTTCGTTTGGACCCAGCAAAGTACTGGTATCAGAGGTAGCATTGTTGTTGACTTGGGCAATACACCACGCTCCCTGCATCTGATTTGGAGTGGTGATTCCACCCAACATCACATCAAGCGGACCCCAGCAATCCTCTCCGGCATAGTTCATGTTTGTCCAGTGGGTGGTTCCATCGTTATAGGAAACAACAACATCGGACATATCGATCGGTGTTCCCCCGGCAGTGAGCGCAATGGTCATGTTGATATAAGCAAGGTAATTGTTGTTCGGTTCCTGAAAGCCGTATACATTCCCGACAAGTTCCATACTTGAACTTGCCTGCTGGACCCCGGTATGAACGGTGGACTGCGCAGTCTGGCTCGTGAAGAACCCGGCACCGAGCACCACATAGGAGAATACTGCTGCAACAACAACGAATGCAATTAACACAATTGCTGCCTCAAGGCCGGTGAATCCATATTCGTTACTTAACCGAACATCCATCATAAGTAGTGATCTTTAATACTGTATATGAATTCTCTTATGCCAATAGGGAAGTAGAGTATCTCTTTCGGGCTGAAGTAAAGAGGTTTGTGACCTGCAAGGAAAAAATAGATGTCGAACCTATTTTGAAATCCTGAAAGGAAAATTTTTAAAAGTAGTGCAGATGGATATGATTGTCTTCTACCCTACCGAAATATTGAACTTTCAGAAAAGAAGTAAACGCCTCGAACATTAAGGCAAAGTGTGCCGAATGGGACTTTGATTGTACAAGAATTAAAATATATTCGCGCGCACAATAGATTTAGAAAAGTTATCGTCGTGGGGCTTTGAACATTTAAGGTCAACCACGGCTGAGGCTTTCTTTTATTTATTCATCCCCTTGTTTTGTTTTAATTTTGGTCATTATCCCGCACGCATATCCAATACCTTGAAATTTTCGCGGATTTCATATGTAGTTACGCTTGATGCATCATGACAAAGAAAGCCTTCATCACGGGGATCACCGGTCAGGACGGGTCCTACCTTGCCGAACTGCTGCTCAGTAAAGGGTACGAAGTCCACGGGCTGGTTCGGCGGTCATCCACCTTCAACACAAGCCGGATCGATTCTATCTATATCGATCCGCATGATCCCGGTGCCCGTCTCTTCCTGCATTATGGTGATCTCTCTGATTCCGAGCAGATCGCAAACATAATGTACAATATCCGGCCGAATGAGGTCTACCACCTTGGCGCACAGAGCCATGTCCGGGTCAGTTTCGATACTCCGGAGTATACTGGTAATGTCACGGCCCTTGGGGCGACCCGGCTTCTCGAAGCAATCCGCCGGAGCAACAACCCCGTAAAGTTTTATCAGGCCTCATCGAGCGAGATGTTCGGGGCTGCCTCTCCTCCGCAGAGTGAGACCACTGTTTTCCACCCGCGCAGTCCGTATGCCTGCGCGAAGGTCTATTCCTACTGGATGACACGGAACTACCGGGAGGGATACAATCTCTTTGCGTCGAATGGTATTCTCTTCAACCACGAGTCCCCCCGTCGGGGCGAAACGTTTGTCACCCGCAAGATCACCCGGGCGATTGCCCGCATACTTGCCGGGAAGGAGAACTATCTCTACCTCGGAAATCTCGATGCAAAGAGGGACTGGGGATTTGCCCCGGAGTACGTCGAATGTATGTGGCGGATCCTCCAGCAGGAAAAAGCGGATGATTTCGTTATCGGGACTGGGGAAACTCATTCTGTCCGCGAATTCTTACACGAATCGTTCGATTACGCGGGACTCGATGTTGAAGAACACGTGCGGATCGATCCGAAATATTTCCGGCCGACTGAAGTTGAAGTGCTTGTTGCAGATGCAAAGAAGTCTGCGAAGGTTCTCGGCTGGAAACCAACCATAAAATTTGCCGATCTTGTAAAGATCATGGTAGATGCGGATATGAAATCTGCCGGTCTGGATCCTATCGGCAAAGGAGACGGGATTGTCAGGAAAAAGTTCCCGCACCGGTGGTGGAAGTGCGACTGAACGGAAATGTTTTAAAAAAGCCGCGGTTCTTAAAAGGATCGAAAAACATACTTTTACCTGTCCTCATTATACGCAGGTTTAGCCGGGTCTCCTCACGACACAGGCTTTCCTGCGGGTGCTTGCAATGACATTCTGGTCTGATAAAAAAATTCTCATTACCGGTGGGGCAGGATTCTTTGGATCCCGTGTTGTGGTGGAACTTCTGCAGAAAGGTGTGCAAAAAGAAAATATTGCCATCCCCCGAAGCCGTGCGATTGATCTGCGGGTCTGGGAAAACTGTGTCGATGTGGTAAAGGATTCGGATATTGTTATCCACCTTGCTGCACGGGTCGGGGGGATCGGGTACAACCAGGCGTACCCGGCCCAGCTCTTTTACGACAACGCTATCATGGGCATCCAGATGATCGAGGCCGCCCGGCAGGAGAACGTGGAGAAGTGCGTGATTGTCGGGACCATCTGCGCGTACCCTAAGTTCACCCCGGTGCCATTTAAGGAAGACAATCTCTGGAACGGGTATCCGGAAGAGACAAACGCCCCGTACGGGCTTGCAAAAAAGATGCTGCTCGTCCAGTCGCAGGCATACCGACAGCAGTATGGGTTCAATTCCATATACCTCCTGCCGGTCAACCTGTACGGCCCCGGAGACAATTTTGATCCGGCAAGTTCGCACGTAATCCCGGCGCTCATAAAAAAGTTTATCGATGCAAAACTCAACAACGAGCAATCGGTTGAGGTATGGGGTACGGGTGCTGCCTCGCGGGAATTTTTGTATGTTGATGATGCTGCTCATGGGCTTGTCCTTGCGGCAGAGCGATATAATAAATCAGAGCCGGTGAACCTTGGATCCGGGATGGAGATTACTATCCGGGATCTGGTCTCCCTTATTCAGGAGTTAACCGGGTTTTCCGGAGAGATCCGATGGGATACCTCAAAACCCGATGGCCAGCCCAAGCGGTGCCTGGATGTGAGCCGGGCGCGGGAGGAGTTCGGGTTTGAGGCGCAGATGCAGTTTAAGGAAGGTCTGAAGCGGACGATCGCGTGGTATGAAGCACATCGTACTGAACACGGTAGGCTTCATGAGACCGGGGATCATTGCTGATAAATTGCCGATATGCAGGAACCCTCCGGTCAAGCTTATGACGACAGCACATCTGTTGTTTGTGCGCTGAATGACGGCTCCTTTACGAACAACATTTACGCAGAATTTTTTTGCTGTGATTAATCTGGTGAACCCGGAGTGGCGGGATATTCTGGGAATTTTTGGTTCTTTGTCGATACCGACCCGAGCCTAAAAATATATGCTCAAACCATGAAATCCGGTAAAACCCGTGTTGAGCTCCCCCCTTCAAATGCACTGCAGGAAGGAGGTTTTGGAGGCTGATTTTATTGTATTTCTGGTATGTGATCCACCGCCGTTGTGCTCATCGTAAATGAATGTTTGTGGATTCTGCATTCATCTTCAAATCACCAGACTATAAGTAATGTAAAAACAAAATTGCTGATCACATCTCATGACCGAGACCCATCCTGTTCAGGAATCGACAGTACCGACTCTCATCATCCGACCGCCCCGGAAATGGGTGCCGGTGGACCTGCGTGAACTCTGGGCGTACCGGGAGCTGGTCACCTCGTTTACGCTCCGCGATATCAAACTCCGGTACAAGCAGACCGGCCTCGGGATTGCGTGGGCGGTCCTCCAGCCGCTCCTGACGATGGTCATCTTCACGGTCTTTTTTGGAGGCCTCGCAAAGATTCCGTCCGATGGTGTGCCGTACCCGCTGTTTGTGCTGGCGGCGCTGCTCCCCTGGACGCTCTTTGCTGATGGGCTCACGCGTTCTACGACGAGCATGGTCCAGAACTCCAACATCATGACCAAGGTGTACTTTCCGCGCCTGATCATGCCGCTCTCAAGCATCATCTCGCCGCTCGTGGATTTCGCGGTCTCATTTATCATCCTTCTTGCGATGATGGTCTACTACGGCTATGCGCCGACGCTTAACATCATCTTCCTGCCGCTCTTCCTCCTGCTTGTGCTGGCAACCTCCTTCGGGGTCGGCCTCTGGCTCTCCGCGCTCAATGTCAAGTACCGGGATTTCCAGTACACCGTTCCCTTCCTCATCCAGATCTGGATGTTTGCCTCGCCGGTCGTCTACTCAACGAGCCTCGTGCCGGCATCGCTGCGTGTCTGGTACGGCCTCAACCCGATGGCGGGTGTGATAGAAGGGTTCCGCTGGGCACTCCTTGGTAGCGGTGCGCCTAGTGCGATGGTGCTTGTCTCCGTGGGCATGGTCATCGTGCTCCTTGTCTCCGGTATGTTTTACTTCCGGAGGATGGAGCAGTACTACGCGGATATCGTATGATTCCGTAAGGTCGGGAAACCCGGACCCGGCTCCCTCTTGTTACCCGGTGATTGATGTGGATGTGGTATCCCGGTTTGATCCTGCAGGTTACGGTTCATTCTTACCGTCACTTTCTCCGGTCTTTTCATCACCGGTCAGGAGCTCCTCGACCGATTCCGCGAGAACTAGGTACCGGTGCCAAGCACGCCCTGGTCCTCTTACCCAGAGCTCGCGGTAGATCCCTTCTGGCACCGGCAGCGTTCGAAGCTCCTGTGTCTCCTGCGCACAAACTCTCTCTATGTCCGTGGTCCTGAACTGAGGGGACTTGATCCTCCTGACCCGTACAAGGCTGGTGCAGCCCCGGTCATCGATCACGAAATCGAACGGGATTTTTTTCTGCGTTTCCACCGTGATCAGATCAAATCCCCAGAATGTAGCTTTTTGTTTTGCCTCGCTGATGGCCACCAGCGGCCGGTATCCCCGGGTCATTCGGCATCACCCGGCACAGGTCCGGCTGGTACTGTATCAGGCCGGGTAGTTGTCGATCCGTTTTCATGATCTCCTTTTAAGAGTATTGCATACCGGATTTTCTCTGTACTTACTTTCCTCCGGTGGTTTGTCAAACCGGGCGTGGGCAAAGGGTTTGATATCAACTGCTGTCCCGTCCATCTGTTGAATTCCCGATTGATAATCGTCTTTTTTTCTGTTGTCATGGTGTCCTCCTGCCATGGGGCGGTCGTTTCTCCGGGTGAACGAGAGCATCCGCTATCCGCTGGTACGATCAGAGAAGAGTTTTTGAGCCGGTCCATCCCCGGGAAGTTCCCGGTCGTATGGCATTTAACGTGTGGATCCGTTTGGTATATCAGCGTGACTGAACCATGGACAATTTCTCAAAGATTTGCCCTTAATTGCAGATCCCGTAAAAAATACCGGTAACTTGTTGAAATTTAGGAAGAACAAAAATGTTCCTTATCCTTGACCGGTCCGGTTGACTTCGCATTCTGAACAGCAGCAGGGTTTTTGTGTATGCATCCAGCATTTCAGAATTTTTCTGAAATGCATCTCTTCTACAAAATTCTGGTGGAAGGCAATTTTTTCCTGTATCCACGGATTTTGTCATTTGTCCTCTAATGGCAGGTATCTTAACCCACCGTTATTCATCAGATTTTTGGAAAAAGATCCGTAAACAAACCCTCATAAAACCCCCTGTGGCCCGATCCTGTGCTGCATGAACGTGAGAACTGTTACCCGAACAGAACACCGTTAAAGAGAAAATAGTTTCCCTTTAATTCGGCCTCATTTTACAATCCAGCCCTGAATTCATGATTTTTTTCCTGCGGTGGACACAAATCTTTCTTTTCACTGTCCACCGCGTTTTTTCGGGGAAAACGGGCCCCGATTCGGGCTTCTTTTTGCGGTATACGATGCCTTGTGACATCTCTGGTGCCGGGGGTCCGGGATATACGGGTCTGTAGTCACCAGCTTGAATCATACGCCCCTGTAATTAATTTCCGTGTCCTTTTAGGAGATGAAACTTTAATTCATCAGTATCGCATACCATTATAGAATCACAGGAACTCTCCTCCTTATGTCTTCCAACCATCCCGCTATCCGCGTCAGCCACTTAAGCAAGCAATACAAACTCGGCGGACCGCAGGAACCGTATCACACGCTCCGCGACGCGATCGTCAGCTCCCTTAAGGCGCCGATGAAAGTGTTCCACAAGACACCGCCCGTGGAAGGGTTCTGGGCTTTGAAGGATGTGTCGTTTGACGTTGAGCAGGGCGAGATTGTTGGTATCATCGGGCGGAACGGGGCTGGGAAAAGTACGCTCCTGAAAATTCTTTCACGAATTACAACACCGACTGAAGGAACCGTTGAACTGCATGGGCGGGTGGGCTCTTTGCTGGAAGTCGGAACCGGGTTCCACCAGGAATTAACCGGCCGTGAGAATATCTATTTATCCGGTTCGATACTGGGGATGAAGCGGCGGGAGATTGATGCCAAGCTGGATGATATCGTGAAATTTTCTGATATAGAAAAATTCCTAGATACCCCGGTGAAGCGGTATTCGAGCGGGATGTACATCCGGCTAGCATTTGCTGTTGCCGCTCATCTTGAACCGGAAATTCTGCTGGTGGATGAAGTACTTGCTGTGGGTGATGCAGCATTTCAGAAAAAATGTCTGGGTAAAATGAGTGAGGTGGCAAAAGAGGGACGTACGGTCATTTTTGTGAGTCATAATATGAATGCAATTGAACAATTGTGCACATATGGTATTCTCATTGAAAATGGCCGGATTAAACAAAAAGGGCCAAATGTAGGCCAAATTATTAAGTCTTATTTATTCCCCGAGGATCACGAGATGTTGCTCAATCAGTGGGATAATCGTGGAGATGAATATGAGAATCCCTGGTTCAAACCAAATAAATTTTTTATCACAGATTCCTTTGGCAATAATTTAAACAATCCCGTATCTAACAATCAGGATATCTGGCTTCAGATTGAAGGAAGAATTGATAGATTGGATCCGGCTTTAGAAATAGGTTATTCCATTACCAATGAATCGGGGATATTTCTTTATTACTCATTTTTTAACGATCACGAAGTATCAAAATGGCCAGTTTTTTCACCCGGTGAAATTGTACTAAAAACAAAAATTCCCAAAAGATTCCTAAATGAAGGTATATACACAATTGAATTGCAAGTATCCCTTCGTAATCGGATGTTGATTACTGATCCTGGGAAAAAAATACCATTCCTGAATTTACTCATTCAAGGCGGGTTAAGCGATGGCCCTTACTGGACTGAAAAACGAGACGGTATACTTGCTCCACTCATGGAATGGAAGGATGAAAAATAAATCATAGGAAAAAGGAATTTATTATATGGCTGGGACTTCATCTAGGATCCCAATTTTGGCAATTCCCCTCAACCGCCCGGACACTAGCAGTATTATTCGGAGTTATTAATGACCCCTCAACCCTACCTGGAAATCACTACTCAGATTGGATGCTCGGTAAATTGTATCCGGTATTGCCCACAGGAACTCATTGTAAAGAAACTTGGTGGGATGAAACCACTTACACTTGCCGCCTTCAAAGAGCTGATCTCTACCGTCCCGACAGACATTATTATTGATTTTTCTGGTCTTTCCGAGGTATTCCAAAACCCGGAATGCCCGGATATGATTTTATATGCGCATGAGAAAGGACATAAAATTACAATATCAAGCACTCTTGTTGGCCTCTCCCTCGAAAACGCTGTAAAAATATGTGAAATCCCGATTGAACAGTTTGTACTTCACCTGCCTGACGCTAAAGGAAATGCCAATATTCCGATAACACAAAATTACAAAGAGGTTCTGCCGTATATTCTGACGCATGTTGAAAATATTCTTGTTATGAATATGGGTGGTTTCTTTGAGACCTGCCATATCGAGGATTTTGCACGAGGAAAAATTACAAAATTTAAAAAGGGAAGAGTCATGTGTCCTCATCTTGAAGTGCCGGGGTATCAATTGATGCCGAATGGCGATGTAATTTTTTGTTGCGGGTTAAGGGGACTACGGGGTAAAATCGGGTCCCTTTATGATAATACATATTCTGAATTGGCTGCGAAACATGAAAAACTGTCATTGACTTTCCAAAAACAACCTGAGTCGTTCTGTCACAAATGTCCATATTCATATAATTATCATCTGCACAAGATTGTCGGTTGGAAGGAACGATTTTTTAAAGGAAAATCCCTTGTGGATTTTATTGGAAACATTTGATCTAATCAGTTCTCCTCATTTTCTCTCCTTTTGCGTCTGGCAACAATTATGTATTTTTATGCATGAGTACATAGTAGGAACTCATATGATCTCGCTTGTCAATATTCTGGATTTCATAGGATATAGATGCCTTAATTTTTCCTATAATATCAGCAAACGGAATCGCTGGCCTGAAGAAGAGCAAAATCGTTTTTTTCAAGAGGATCCATTTGATGTAAAAAGAATTACTTACCCTCTAAACAGTGAATCTCTTGTACTTGATATTGGTGGGTATGATGGGGTGTGGGCCATGCCCGTCTTTTGCCGGTATCAACCTGAAATCTGTATATATGAACCACATCCGAAACTCGCTGAGCAGTGCCGACAAATATTTTTAGGAAATTCTAAAGTCACTGTCGTTGAGGCCGGTTTAAGTGATCATAATGGCACTGCGAAATTTTATGGGGACAGCCCCGAAGGTTCAGTATACAAAAATGAATCCAGAAAGATCATTGAAATAACTCTCCGCAAAGCATCAGATGAGTTGAAGAAAAGATTCAAAGGACGAAGAATTAATCTCATGAGCATTAATATTGAAGGCAGTGAATATGATGTACTGCCCGATCTCATTGAGAATTACGATATGACAAGTATTGATTATTTAATTATCCAGTTCCATGCTATTGTACCCGATTACCAGAAGAAATGCGCAGAAATCCGGAAAGGTTTGGAAAAAACGCATCATCTGGAGTGGAAATATGATATGATCTGGGAATCATGGGGGCGATCACAATAACCGGAGCATGGTTATATGTTTATTAATTTAAAAGAAGCGTGGCGAATTTATAATGTTTAAGTAAACCTCTCTTCCGGAATGAAAAAAAGGGAAATTCAGAAAATCTTCTTGTGCAGACAACCAATAGTAATCAGTTTGACATGGAGCGACTAAAATTGTCAGGATCAACACCCCCAATCCTTATCCTCGTTTTCAACCGCCCGGATACTACTCAGGCCGTTTTCAATCAGATTCGCAAGGCCCGGCCAGAGCAGCTCTTTGTTGGTACCGATGCGCCGCGGAAGGATCACCCTGACGACATTGAAAAGTGCGGGAGAGTACTGGAGATATTCGAGCAAATCGACTGGGATTGCAGACTCTCGATATTTACCCATGATGAGAATGTTGGCGGTCAAATCGGCATAACCTCGGCGATGGACTGGTTCTTTTCCCACGTTGAGGAGGGAATAATCTTTGAGGATGACTGCCTGCCGGACCAGAGTTTTTTCCCGTTCTGCCAAGAATTGTTAGAGCGATACCGGCATGATGAAAGGATCATGATGATCTCAGGTGACAACTTCCAGTTTGGGAGGAGACGGACGGACTATAGTTACTATTTCTCGCGATATCCTCATACCTGGGGATACGCGACCTGGCGGCGGGTCTGGAAGGACTATGATCTCTCAATCAAATTGTGGCCGCTGATCCGGGATAACGGATGGATGAACGATATATTCCAGGACAAGAAAGCGGTCAAGTATTGGACGTCAATCTTTGAGGGTGTGTACAATAAAACCATCTATTCCCATGATTACCAGATCGGGTTTCTCTGCTGGATTACCGGGCGGGTGTGTATCCTGCCGAACACTAACCTCATCTCCAATATCGGTTTTAGGCAAGATGCCACTCATACCAACGAGGTGAACAGTCCCTTTGCCAACATGCCAACAATTCCCGTACAATTTCCCCTAAAACATCCTCCATTTATTATCAGGGATTGTGTGGCAGATCAGTTCTCCCAAAGGACACATTTTGATACTGCAACATGGATCAGCAGAACACGATACGTATTGGGACATATGTTGGGGCGAATATGAACATACCATATGAGAACATCGGCTTATCTGAGACGGATGAAAAAGAAATTGGGCGGTTACTTGCCATAAAAACCCCATATTCTGATGATTTACACCGAATGGGTTTTCTCCTAGATATGATATGGGACGAACTCGGCTGTGATAATAAACATATTGATGATGACAAATTGGCTAGGTTTTATTCTCATCCGGTTTGGATTCTTAATGGATTGTTCATTGAGCAACATGAATTATCAATGCAAAACCGTAATAAAATCAGCCAATGGATTGCGGACAACAAACTGCAATCAGTCATTGATTATGGCGGCGGGTTCGGAACGCTCGCCCGGCTTATTCACCAGAAATCACCGGAATCAGAAGTTGTTATTTTTGAGCCGCACCTGAGCGATTATTCACGTAAAAGACTTTCAGAAATAAAGAGGGTCCGGGTCATTTCGGGAATTGACAAACAATACGATTGCCTGATTGCCGAAGATGTACTGGAACATGTACAAAACCCCATTCAACTCCTTTCCATGATGAGCTCATATGTGAAACCAAATGGTTATCTGATAATTACCAACAATTTCTACCCGGTAATAAAATGTCATCTGCCTGCAACGTTCCATTTGAGATATACATTTGATCGTATCGCAAAGGCCATGGGATTACAGAAATGTGGCACAGCAGAAGGGGCAGCAACCATTTACCGGAAATGCGATTACAACACTACCTCTAATACTAAAGTTATTCTGATGGAATATGGTTCGAAATTCATGTTCCCGATATTTAAATTGGTGTTAGGATGAAAGTTCTTTTTCTCAATACATTCGATTCGGCAACAGCGGCTGCGCAAAATATTCACCTCCTGTGTCGGGACCTGGAACCCCTGGGAGTGAAAAGCGAAATACTGGTAAACATAAAAGGGAGTGGCAAACCGTATGTAGTCGGTCCGAAAACAAAAATTGAAGAAAAAATGAACTGGGTGAGATACCATTTCGATCCTCTGCCCCTGCATTTGTATCCGAATAAAAACAAAACCCTGTTCTCTCCCTCGTGGATGCCGCATGGGAATATTATCAAAATAATAAACAATAGTGATGCCGACCTTGTTCATCTTCATTGGATCGCCGGGGGAATGATGAGTATCGAAGATATCGGCAGGATCACAAAGCCGGTAATCTGGTCCATGCATGATATGTGGCCGTTCACCGGGGGATGCCATTATGATGGTGGATGTGGCAAGTATGTGACTCATTGTGGTAACTGCCCGGTGCTTGGCTCCTGTCACACAATCGATTTGAGTTACAGAGTCCATGCACGAAAAATAAAAGCATATGCAAAAATTCCTTCTCTCGTTGTCAATGGTATAAGCAGGTGGATTGCGGATTGTGCAAAGGAGAGCAAGGTGTTCTCCGGCAGGGAGATAACAAACATCTCAAGCCCTATAGATACAAAAACATTCCGGCCTTTAGATAAGGCTATTGCCCGGGATCTTCTCAATCTTCCGCAGAACAAGAAATTTATCTTGTTTGGCGGTGATGGTATGGTACAGGATCCGCGAAAAGGATACCGGTATCTCAAATCGGCATTAGATTTGATCAAGACCCCTGATGTAGAATTGCTCATTTTCGGCTCGGGTAATTTCGAGTCCGCATCGCAGAATAAATTTCCGGTCCACTATCTGGGGCATCTCAAACCCGGTCTTGAACAAAGAATCGCGTATAGTGCGGCAGATGTCTATGTCATGCCAAGCATTCAGGAGGCACTGGGGTGGGTATCTACCGAATCGATGGCTTGTGGAACACCTGCAGTGACATTTGATTTAGACGGGCCAAAGGATATCGTCGACCACATGGAAAACGGGTATCGGGCCATCCCCAGTGATTCCGTCAGTCTGGCAGAGGGAATTGACTGGGTTCTCAATCATCCCGCGCCCGAAGATCTGTCAGTGAATGCCCGGCAGGCCGTTATGAAAAAATTTGATTCCATAGTAATAGCGAAGCAATACAGGGAACTCTATAAACGGTGTATTGAACGTGACCACTAAAAAAAATCACTATCATAAAGAAATTTTATTGGGAGATGATCTGCAGGGAATTTGCCATCCTGGTAAACCAGTTCTTGTTTAAAAATTTATAAAGCTCTGCGACAACCTCCTTGAATCTGGCTATGGGGTGTACACAAACGCCAGGTACATTGGTGACCGTGTCGAGATCAACGGGTAGCAGTGGTCTCCTGTTGTAGATTCACCAGAAAAACGTTCGAGAATCGTATGTTATATTTATCCTGCGGGATTTATGGCAGGGGCAACTCAATTATCACCCTAATAAGGTCAAGAGGGAAAAAGATGAATATGTTTCTTCCGACAATATATAATGGGAAACAACCGGAAAATCTGGGCAATATACCATGAAAGCATTTGTTACTGGCGGCGCCGGCTTTATCGGCAGTAATCTTGTCGACCGGCTTCTCTCTCTTGGAAACGAGGTAACCGTTTACGATAATTATTCAACGGGGATTCCGGAATATCTGGAGAATGCAAAACAACAGCCGGGATTCCATCTGATCACCGGAGATCTCCTAGATCAGGAAAAATTATCCTCCGCTATGGCCGGTTGCGATTTTGTTTTCCACCTCGCTGCAAATGCCGATGTCCGCTTTGGCACGGAACACCCGGCAAAAGATCTTCACCAGAATACCATTGCGACGTTCAACGTGCTCGAGGCAATGCGGAAGAATTTCATCAATAAGATTGCATTCTCGTCAACCGGTTCGGTCTACGGTGAAGCAAAGGTAATTCCTACCCCTGAAGACGCCCCGTTTCCGGTCCAGACTTCACTGTACGGTGCGTCCAAACTCGCCGGGGAAGGGTTGATTGCGGCATACTGCGAGGGATTTGGATTCCAGGCATGGATCTTCCGCTTCGTCTCCATCCTTGGAGAACGCTATCCGCACGGCCATGTCTTTGATTTCTATAAACAGCTCCGTGCGCACCCGGATTATCTGGATGTTTTAGGGAACGGGCACCAGAAAAAATCGTATCTCTATATACAGGATTGCATCAATGCGATTTTTATCGCAATCGAAAAATCGCAGGACAAGGTGAACATCTTTAATCTGGGTACTGACGAGTGCTGTGAAGTAAAAGATTCCATCAACTGGATCTGCAGCCACCTGGATCTCAAACCCGAGATCCGCTATACCGGTGGCGAAAGGGGCTGGATTGGCGATAACCCGTTCATATTCCTCGATTGCAAAAAGATCCGTTCACTCGGGTGGAAACCAGAATATACGATTCACGAAGGCATCGTCAGGACCCTTGAATTTCTCGAACAGAATCCGTGGGTGATGGAGAGACGTCCATGAGAGTCTGTGTGTTTGGATTGTGGCACCTGGGATCGGTTATTTCTGCAGGTCTTGCAAAATCCGGACATACCGTTGTCGGACTCGATTTCAACCGGGAGAATATTGATAACCTTCAGAATGCAAGAGCACCAATTTCAGAGCCCGGATTAAACGAACTAATTCTTGAAAATCTCCGGAAAAAAGCGTTAAGTTTCACATGCGACCCCGTGTCTGCACTGGTAGACACAGATGTAATGTGGATTGCATTTGATACACCGGTGGACGAACAGGATAACGCAGATCCCGATTATATCGAAAAGAACTTTGAGATAATCTCGGAATTTTTGCAGAACCAGACAAAAATAATCATATCATCCCAAGTTCCTGTCGGGTTCACGCGACAACTTTCTAAAAAATTCCATGAGAGGTATCCTGATAAAAAAGTCTTTTTTGCGTACTCCCCGGAAAATTTGCGCCTGGGAAAAGCCCTGAAAACATTTTTGGAACCGGATCGGATTGTAGTCGGAACAGAACCCGATGAAAAAGAAGTATTTCTCCCGGTTTTCTCACCCGTCAGCGACAGGCTGGAATGGATGGGCATAGAATCGGCAGAGATGACAAAACATGCAATCAATGCTTTTCTTGCCACATCAGTCTGTTTTGCAAATGAGATTGCGACCCTGTGCGAATGTATGGAGGCAAATGCAAAAGACGTTGAGCGGGGGTTAAAAACTGAAGAAAGGATCGGTCCAAAAGCGTATCTTAACCCGGGAAATGCCTTTTCCGGGGGAACTCTCGCCCGGGATGTCCGGTTTTTACAAAAGATGGGGATAAAAAATCAGCTCCCGATGTATCTCATTAATTCCGTTCTTGAAAGCAATGAATTTCATAAGACATGGATTCAGCGAAAGTGCCTGGAAACGATGGGGAACCTCGACGGAAAACACATTGCCGTTCTGGGGCTGACGTATAAACCCGGGACAAATACACTTCGCCGATCGGCATCGGTTGAATTATGCGGATGGCTCAAAGAGCAGGGATCTGAAGTAACCGCATTTGATCCGGCGATTCGGGAGCTGCCTCCGGAATTACAGGATATTTTTTCATTATCACGGGGAATTGCAGATACGGTTAAGGATGCAGATTGTATAATTATTGCAACCGAATGGCCTGATTTCCAGAAACTGGATGAAAATATACTATCAATTATCCGGGAAAAGATCATCGTTGATCCCAATGGATTTATCGAAAAAAGTATTCAGGATCTGAGTAATATGCGATATTTTGCAGTAGGGAGGAGTTATTCATGAAATTAGCCGGGAAAAATGCGATTATAACCGGGGCAAACCGGGGTTTTGGTCTTGAAATTGCAAAAAAATTTGTTGCCGAAGGGGCATCGGTGGTAATCTGCGGGCGGGATACAACTCAGGTAGAACGGGCTGTTGAAACCTTACGGGAAATCACACTCTCAAAACAAACCGTTATCGGGCTGCCACTGGATGTATCAAAGGAAGAAGACGTTAAGCAGATGATCAATACCGCAATCAAGACACTGGGACGGATTGATATCGTTGTCAACAATGCCGGGGTATATGGGCCAAAGGGACTCGTTGAAGATGTTGATTCCGATGAATGGGTATCTGCAATCCATATCAACCTGTTAAGTGTTTTTTTCATGTGCAAAGGGATACTCCCGCATATGAAAAAGAATAATTCCGGGAAAATAATCAATCTTTCCGGCGGCGGAGCAACGGCACCCCTGCCAAGAATAAGTGCCTATGCCGCATCCAAGGCTGCAGTCGTAAGACTGACGGAAACTCTTGCAGAGGAGTGCAGGGAGTATGCAATTGATATAAACGCAGTTGCACCGGGAGCACTTAACACCCGGCTTCTTGAGGAAATTCTGGAATCCGGACCTGATGTCGTGGGTAAGGCGTTTTACGAAAAAGCCCTCAAACAAAAAGCCAATGGCGGGACACCCCTGCACTTAGGTGCGGAACTCTGTGTTTACCTGGCATCTCCTGCCAGTGACGGGATAACCGGCAAATTGATCAGTGCTCCCTGGGATCCATGGCAAAACCTCGCGCAGTACCGCGATGATCTGAGAAATTCCGACATCTATACCTTAAGAAGGATTGTTGAGAAAGATCGCGGTAAAAACTGGGGGATCTAAACGTGAAAGTCGGGATAATTGGTTGTGGCGCCGTAGGAAAGAAACGTGCTCTTGCTTTGGGGAATCATGAACTCGTAATAGCCGTGGATCCCTTTCTGGAACGCGCTCGGGAAGTTGCGCAGCTCAAAAATTGTAACTCGGCAAGTACAGATTACCATGACGCGTTGAATAACGACAAGATCGATCTCATCTTTATTTCAACCACAAACGATTTTCTCGCAAAAATTGCCCTGGACGCGGTCGCTGCCAAAAAGCATGTACTGGTAGAGAAACCCGCGGGCAGGAATCCGGAAGAACTTATCCCGATCATCGAAACAGCGAAACGAAATAATGTTTTTGTTAAAGTGGGATTCAATCACCGGTTTCATCCCGCATTGCAAAAGGCAAAACAACTGGTGGATTCAGGAGAGATCGGACCGTTGATGTTCATTCGCGGCCGGTATGGGCATGGTGGCCGGCGCGGATACGAAAAAGAGTGGCGTTCAAATCCTGAAAAATCCGGAGGGGGTGAACTTATCGACCAGGGGGTTCACCTGATCGATCTGTCACGATGGTTCCTCGGTGACCTTGACCTTGCAGATGGTTTTGCCCATACGTATTTCTGGGATATGCCGGTCGACGATAATGCATTCCTGATGCTGAAAAGTCCAAACGATCAAATTGCATGGCTCCACGTCAGCTGCACGGAGTGGAAGAATATGTTTTCCTTTGAAATTTATGGAAAGACGGGAAAACTCATGATTGATGGCCTTGGCGGGAGTTATGGCACGGAACGATTATGCCTTTACAAAATGCTTCCCGTGATGGGCCCGCCGGAAACAACCATATGGGAGTATCCATTCCCGGATAATTCATGGAGTCTCGAAGTGAATGAATTCATCCGGTCGATCGAAATGCACAAAGAGCCTGAGGGGAATATACGTGATGCCAAAAAAGCACTGGATATTGTCGAGAAAGTGTATGAGAAATGCAATTTTAAGGTGAATATATGATTATTACCCGGAGTCCATTGAGAATTTCGCTTGGGGGCGGAGGAACGGATCTGCCTTCGTATTACCAGAAATACGAAGGTTTTTTGATCGCCGCAGCGATCGACAAATATGTCTATATCAACCTGCACGATACATTCGTCGATTATCTCATCGTAAAATATTCAAAAATGGAAGAAGTCAGGAGTCTCGATGAGATCAAACATCCCATCATCCGCGAAGCGTTAAAATTACTGGAGTTTGACGCCCGGAATCTGGAAATCGCGAGTCTTGCGGATATCCCGGCGGGAACCGGTCTGGGTTCATCAAGCAGTTTTACCTGTTCGCTTCTTAAAGCACTTCATACGCACAAGAAAAATTTTATTTCACCAGCTGATCTGGCAGAACAAGCCTGTCATATAGAAATGGATCTCCTTCATGAACCTATCGGAAAACAAGATCAATATATTTCTGCATATGGCGGAATAAACTGTTTTACATTCTGTAAAGATAACCGGGTAAAAACGGAAAAACTCAATATATGCCCTGAAACCCTTTACAATCTCGAAGACCACCTTCTGCTCTTTTTCACTGGTTACTCTAGATCTGCATCAAATGTCCTCAGGGAACAGGACGACAAAAGCAAGAGCAACGACATCTCCATGATCGAAAACCTGCACTTTGTTAAAGAGCTCGGTTACAAGAGCAAAACGGCATTCGAACAGGGAGATCTCGAAGAATTTGCCCGTATCATGAACGTTCACTGGGAGCACAAGAAGCAGCGCTCGAACGCGATGAGCAATGACCGGATCAATACATGGTACGATATTGCCATGAAAAACGGTGCGCTTGGAGGAAAACTCATCGGTGCCGGCGGCGGTGGATTCCTGATGTTTTATGCAGAAGACAACAAGAAACTTCGCAAGGTCATGGCCCGCGAAGGGCTCCAGGAAGTCCGGTTCCGGTTTGACTTTGACGGTAGCAAAGTGGTGACGACATCGTAATGCTGCCTGTCGTTATTCTTGCAGGGGGGCTTGCCACCCGCCTGTATCCGGTTACCCGGAAAATCCCCAAATCCCTTATTGTGATCGACGGCCGGCCCTTTATCGATCACCAGCTGGAGCTCCTGAAAGAAAAAGGCGTGACTCAGGTGATGCTCTGTGTGGGAAACTTTGGCGATATGATCGAAGCACACGTTGGCGACGGCTCCCGGTTCGGGTTGGAAGTTTGGTACTCTTATGATGGGAATGTTCTCCTGGGGACCGGCGGTGCAATCAAAAAGGCAGCCGGTATGCTGCCGGATGCGTTCATGATCCTGTACGGCGATTCCTATCTCGATATCGATTTTTCGTCTGTCGTACAGCAGTTTAATGTGGGTACTCTTACGGCCCTGATGACCGTGTACCGGAACCGGAACACGTTTGATACGAGCAACATCGTCATGAAGGCCGGGAAAATTGTCAGGTATGATAAAAAATCCCGTGACCCGGCGATGGAATACATCGATTACGGACTCATTGCGATCCGGAAGGATGTTTTCGATGAATATCCGGCAAATGAGTCCTTTGATCTCTCGTTAGTCCTTTCCCGGCTGGTTGAAGCCGGGCAAGTCCAGGGATATGAAGTCACAAAACGCTTCTACGAGATCGGGTCGATATCTGGAATCCGGGAAACTGAAGAATATATCAGGAAACGAAAACCAAATCATTATCTGGAGTGAAAATGACGGTCGAAGATAATTATATTTCCGCATTTCTCGATGACGCTGTAACGATAATCCGGAAAATCGATCAGGGCCAGATCAAAAAAATGTCCGACATTCTTCAGGGCGTCCGAAAAACTGGAGGGCGCCTCTTCATTCTCGGTGTCGGTGGGGGAGCCGGCCATGCATCCCACGCGGTAAACGATTTCCGGAAGATCGCCGGGATCGAATCCTATGCACCGACCGATAACGTTTCGGAGCTCACCGCCCGTGTCAACGATGACGGCTGGGAGACGGTTTTTGAGAGCTGGCTCAAAGGGAGCAGGCTCACTGCGAAGGACTGCATCTTTGTTTTTTCTGTCGGTGGTGGGAATGCAGACAAGAATGTCAGCGTGACATTGGTTAATGCCCTGCGGTATGCAAAGGAGACCGGTGCAAAAGTTATCGGTGTTGTGGGACGTGACGGTGGCTACACGGCAAAAGTTGCCGATGCCTGCGTGATTATCCCGACCGTGAACGAGAAGACCGTGACCCCCCAGACGGAAGCGTTCCAGGCCGTTGTCTGGCACCTGATTGTCTCAAGCCCGGCGATGCAGAAATTTGAGATGAAGTGGGAAAGTACGAAATAATTTTCTTTTTGATGATGAAACCGGCAGTGTTTCTCGATAGAGATGGTGTCATCAACAGGCTTGTGCTGAACACGGGCACCGGGGAGTACGAGCCGCCCCATTCTGCGAATGATCTGGTATTATTTCCCGATGCAATCAGGTCTCTCTTGGATCTTCAGAATGCAGGGTTTGATCTGTTTCTCGTCTCCAACCAGCCGGATTACGCAAAAGGGAAAACGACGCTGGAACAGATTCGGGCTGTGCATAACAGACTCGAACAAATTATGAAATCCGAAGGGATTCTGTTCCGGGACTACTATTACTGTTACCATCATCCCAACGGGATCGTACCGGAATATTCATTCGCGTGCGAATGCCGGAAACCAAAGCCCTATTTCCTGTTGAAAGCGGCCCGGGACTATGGGATCGATCTTGCGGTTTCATGGATGGTTGGCGATCGGGACTCCGATGTCGCGTGTGGGAAAGCAGCAGGGGCCCGGACGATCCTTATCAAGGATCCACATTCTGCTGGATATCGTGGTTCGGAAAACCCGGATTCCCTGGCTGAAAATCTTCAGGATGCGGTACGGATAATAATCCGGACCTCTGGCAAAAAAATATGACTCTGGAGGGGTATTTTTTACCCGATCTCGTGGGGCGCAAAGAATCCAATGTATGCGAGACCCCCCTTTCCAGAACACCGTTAAAGAGAAAATATTGCGCCTTTAAATTTGCGTTATTTTCAATTTTAACTAACATTTTTCGACTTTTTTCCCGCAGTGTACAGGACACCTGTCAAACATTGTTCACCACATACTTTATCAGGAAAACGGGGCTTCATACGGGCCCGGATGTGTGCGGGAGAGCTCGACCTCCTGCCCCCAATCAGGAACAGGTGGGAGTACCATCCCCCATACCATCCCTCTCCAAATCTGACAAGAGGGTTGTTTAGCGTTTTTCTCATGCAATTCTGTAAGATTATCGTATCATGTTTTTTTGGTTAAGTCTGGCTAATAAGACAACGGCACATGAACGAGTTAAATCGCTGAAATACAAAGCAATGAATCTTAATGGTGCAGAACAGATACTTCTACATAATCAGGACAAAAAAAGGTGAACTGGAAGTAATACCATGACCGGATTATCACAGTTTAAAATCAAGCTCTATGCTGATGGAGCCGATCTCGACGGCATGATCGAGGAATACAAAAAAGGGATTGCAAGCGGTTTTACTACAAATCCCACTCTCATGAAAAAAGCCGGGGTCAAAAGTTATGAAGAGTTTGCAAAGGCTGCCCTCAAAGCGATTCCGGATCTTCCTATCTCATTTGAAGTTTTTTCTGACGACCTGCCCGGCATGGAACGCGAAGCCCGGAAGATCGCTGGCTGGGGAAAGAACGTCTACATTAAGATCCCCGTGACAAATACCAAAGGCGAAAGTACGGCGTCGCTCGTGAAAAAACTCTCCCACGATGGCCTGAAACTGAACGTTACTGCCATCCTGACCCTTGAGCAGGTAAAGACGGTTGCAAAGGCCCTTTCCCCGGATACCCCGAGCATCGTTTCGATTTTTGCCGGCCGTATCGCAGATACGGGAAGAGATCCCATGCCAATAATGAAAGATGCGGTCAAGGTCCTCAAGTCCAACCCGAAAGCCGAATTGCTCTGGGCAAGCACTCGTGAGCTGCTGAATCTCATCCAGGCCGAATCCTGTGGGTGCCATATCATCACGATCACGAATGATATCTTAAAGAAAGTCCCGCAGGTGGGTAAAGATCTCGACCAGTTGTCGCTTGAAACCGTGCAGATGTTTTACTCCGATGCACAGAGTGCTGGATACAGGATTTAATTCCCAAAACCGGAAATTTTCTTTTTCTTATAGCATTTGAGATTCAACACCACTTGATAGTATTTTCTTATGCAAGCGGTACGCTGCCCGGACCCGCCTGGCCAGAGATGTCATAGTTGTTTACGATGAGGATTTTCTTGGCTGCATTTAACAAGGAATTTCATTTCGGGTTTTTCATATGAATGTTGACTGTCAAATCCCTTCTTCAGCCTTTCAAATCCCTTCTTCAGCCTTTCAAATCCCCCTTTTTTTCATTTTCACAATCCCCGAAGCGATTCCGGTGATGGTGGGTAAAAAGATTCCCGGGGAATGCAGTATGAAATACCGGTAAATCCCCAATAAACTGAACGGTTTTTTGGTAACGCCTTCTTCTGATAATGTCCAGTCTGCGTCATCAAGGTCCCAGAGATATGCCGGGTTTCCAATCAGGTTCAGGTTGATATCCGATTCAGGTCCCTCCCACCGGGTGCCTGTCTTCTGCCTGATGTGACCGTAACCATGGTTCTGGTGCACGACAAGCACCGCCGGAGTACAATCGATAACCGGGATTCCCTGCTTTCTTGCATTGTAAATAAACCAGTTGTCCCAACCGCGCCTTCCGACGGCAAAAGGCAGCACGTTGGCAATGGATTTTTTGGGATACATGAAATAATCGATTCCCATCTTGCCTTCATGCACTCCGCGTATCCGGGCTTGCTGTCGCAAATCATGCTCCCAGTTTTCATTAAAACCCAGTTCTGTATCAATATCGAGATTCGTTCTCTGGCCGACGAGCAGATATTTTTTAAAGGGAATCCGTTTTAACGCTTCGATGATATCGCCTGTCAGGATAATATCACAGTTGATATAACATACGATATCGTGTCTGGACAATTTCCGGGCCTGGTCGAAAATATCATCCAGGGTCGGTGTCCCATAGGTATTTTTTTTAACTTCCGGAATGTGGCGCACACCATATTCCTCTGCCGCCTCTTTGATCCCGGGTTCATCGCCAAACAAAAGGATCTCACAATCCGGGCAGACCTGTTTCCAACTACGGATCGCATTTTTCTGGAGAATCGCGATGTTACCGGTGAATGGTTTGGGAACAGAAAAAAATGTCAGCATTGTTATTGTCACTCCTTTAATATTTTTTTCATATCTTCAAATGTGTATCGTTCGAATAGATTTTTGTAAACAGGGATCCAATAGAATAAAAAAAACAGTTCCCCTTTTTACAGGATAGCATCCTATGTCCGGCCCCCTTGTCAGCGTTGTCATTCCTACACATAATCGGAACAGCCTGCTGGTGCGAGCAGTAAAAAGCGTTCTCGCTCAGATATATTCTCCCTGTGAAGTTATTGTTGTTGATGATTGTGGGAATGCTGAACTGATATTACAGGATTTTGGAGACCGGGTACATTATATCAGGATCCCGCAGACTCCTTACCCGGCCGAATCACGGAATGCAGGTATGAAAAACGCCCATGGAAAATACATTGCATTCCTTGATGATGATGACATATGGTTTCCAGAGAAACTGTCACGACAGGTTGAAGTTCTGGAAGAAAATCCGGATATCGGGTTAGTGTGCAGCAATGGTTATGTGGAACAGAATTATGGACGGAAAATGTTATACCTCAACAGGAACGTCAAAAATAAAAAGAATATGCTGAACCAGGAAATAATGAGAGATTTTGTCGTAACCTCCTCTTGTGTAATCCGTGCATCATTGCTGGAAGTTACAGGAAATTATTATGTGGGTGCAGACCTGCAGATATGCGAGGATTATGATTTCTCAGCGAGATTTGCTGCAATCTCACGTATCTGGTTTGATCCACAGCCATCGTTCCAATACACGATTAACCCTGAAAGTGTCCAGTGCAGGGAATCAAAATCGTATGTAAAGTATCACAGGAGCGTATTGACCGTTTTGCGCCGGTTGAAACTATTTTTGCAAAAAACGCGACGGATCACGGTGACTTCGAGGATACTGTTGTGCTGCAGGATCCAGTCTGCAAAATGTGATGTTATTCTCAACCGTATCGCGTATGAATCTGCATCATGTACAAGAGGGGATTATCTCCGTCTGTTTATTTTATATTTCTATTTGTTCCCTTTCGCAGTACCTAAAATACTAAAATATCTTGCAACAAGAATTGAATATAGAGAGAGATCAATGTAAAGCCACTCCATACGACCCTGATGAAACTTGGGGGTGATCGTATCCTGTTTTTACCAGAAAATTCATTATTCATGACCCGAATGTTGATTGTCTGAAGTGAATATGTTCGAAGAACTACCCTAAAATCGAAGATCCTGATTTGTTCAGATTATCCTTATCTTGGTGAAACCGTAACCGATGGTATCCCCGGATGGTCTGTTCAATCGTACAGGCATTAAAGAAAATAAAGCCAAAGCATTAATTCTAAATTTTGTATCTATATGCTGAACGATGAGTTCAACACTGATGGGGAAACTACGTTATTCTCTGGTTCATCCGGTCCCAACTCATATTTTTGCGGATTCCTGATCGAACCAGTATGAATAGATCTTACGGAGGCTTTCTTCGATAGAAACATGGGGCTCCCAACCTGTGTGTGCATGAATTTTCTCATAGCTGCCGACAAGAATCGGATTATCGATCGGCCGTAATAACGTATTCTGTTGCTCAATATCAACGGAGATGTCCAGCATTTCTGAGAATATTCTTACGATATCCGCTATTGAATGTCCTTTTCCAGTACAGATATTGTATGTCTCACCCGTTTTTCCATTAGTAAAGAGTATATCATACGCCCTAATCACATCTTCTATATCAATAAAATCTCTTACGATGCTCCCATTCCCGATTGAAATAACGGGTGAGTCCCTGCCCCTGTTTACCGCAATTTTCGCAAATTGATCGGCGATAGAACTCACAACAAACTGGATGCGTTGTCCGGGTCCGATATGGTTGAACGAACGCGTACTGCAGATATCAAGATGATATCCCTGCATGTATATCTGGGCAAGATTCTCCTGTGAAACACGCGCTACTGCATACGGATTTGCAGGTCTTGGTCTGGCATCTTCATGTATCGGCAGTTGAGACGGGTCAACTATCCCATATTCCTCAGATGAACCGACGGAGACTATGCGGCAGCAGCAGTTATTAAGCCGTACTGCTTCAACAACATTGAGAAATGCATTCGTATTGTTCAGAACTGCCTCAACAGGCTTCTGCCAGCTCTCGCCGACCGAGCTGAATGCAGCCAGATGCAGGATAAAGTCGGGATCAATTTCTTTCACGAGTTGGCGAGTTCGTGCTGCATTAAGGAGATCCCCTTGATGGAATTCGATGGCCCCAGCGATCTGTTCGTGACCCGGTAAAAAATTCCAGACGGGAAGTGAACGACTTATTCCATGAATATCCCAGTCAGGATGATTCGACTGAATATACCGGGTAATGTGTCCCCCCACAAATCCGCTGATCCCGGTAACAAGTATTTTTCGTATAAATATGCACCTCCTCTGATCCCAGTATATGATTGTCGGAATAGTTCGATTTTACCCCACTTTAATAGTACATCTGCGCGACCTTTCCTTATTTGCTTATAGGTAGTCTGAATTCTGATAAAATGCTTGGTCCGTATTTCTAACCCTATAAATGACTAATAAATAACATTGAGAACTGCGAGTGTAACTTTTTCAGGTCTAGAGGTAAGCATAAAAACATTAATAAAAAATAATAGTAGTGAACGCATTAGGCTCTTCCGAAAATATTTTCCTCACACATCAGATTTCAAAAAATGGCGATGGTAAAAAAATGCATGCGAAAAAGATCCTGCTCTGTTCTGATTACCCTACTCCGGGAAAACCTGTAACGGGGGGAGTTCCAAGGGCGCTCTTCACTATCGTGCAGGAATTAAAAAAAATTGAACCTGATTATGAATTTCATATCTGCACTCTCAACTCGGATGTGAAAAAGTCTGTCGTTATCACAGAGGATAACCTTTTCGTACACTATATCCGTTTTCCCTGGAAATATATGCCAATTCTGATTCCCAAGCAAATTACCGATTATATTATCAGAAGAAAAATCGCAGAAATTCAACCTGATATCGTCCATGCTTTGGGAATTGGAAAGGATTATGCATATCCGGCCGTGCGCTGGGATCCTGACCGTGCTGTAATAACGATTGAGGGGGTCATTCACGAAGAATCGAGGTATTGGACCGGTGTAAAAGGTAAATATCATGCCATTACTGGTCGCCGGATGGAGCACTTTGTCTTAAAGCGTGCTTTTAATCTGATCGCTATATCGCCCTATGTAAAAAGATTGGTTCAACCAATGACACAAGGAACAATATCCGTGATATTTAACCCGGTTGAACCCCAATTTTTCACAGTACAAAAAGAAGAATATTCCAACCGGCTCCTGTTTGTAGGGGGGATCGAAGAACGGAAAGATCTTGCTGTACTTATCCGGGCTGTGTCCCATATAAAAAAGACGATGCCGGATATTGAACTGCACATTGTTGGCGGAATTCGCAAAATTGTTTACTATCATACCCTCTGTAATCTCATTAAAACATTGAATCTTGAAGGAAATATCGAATTTTGTGGACGTCTGGCTGATTCAGAATTGTTCAGGGAGTATCGTGAGGCTGCCATCTTTGTATTGCCCTCTCTTGAAGAATCTCAGGGTATTGTGATCCTTGAAGCAATGGCAACCGGCACACCGGTTGTGGCAACGCGTGCCGGGGGAATCCCGGATATGATTCAGGATCGTGTCAATGGACGCCTGGTAGACTGCGGCGACGACAAGCAGTTAGCCGATGTCATTTTATCGTTACTTCAGGATAAAGAACAGCGAAAAAAACTGAGTGATGCCGGCAAACAAAGCGCATTGCAGTATCTCCCGGAAAATATTGCCCGACAGCATCTTGATGTGTATAACCGGATTCTGAATCGGTCATCTCAAACAGAATAATCCGGTTTCAATACGTTCCAGACGCGAATAGAGTCATGCACAAAGAGCAACTCCCAAACACTCTCGTACTGGGGGATACACCTGACAGCATTTTTGTGATCCTTGTCAGAACTCCCGGGATTCCCCTGTTCCCGCAGAGAAGTAGAAAACTGATGGTGTAAAGATCGCACTCATGGGGCAGTCTGCCTGCGTACTTTCGATCTATTCAACGACATCATCGCTCCCCTTTGCGGAATGCAGCCACAAAATATTCAGATATTTAGTGAGATTGACGGCATAAAAAAATGATAATGAGCATTATTTATTGTCGAGTAACGTTTTATGAATGCGAATGAGTCTGTCAGTCGATATTGTGTGATCATAACGTTCCTTTACCGTCTCGCGGGCTTGTTTTCCCATTTTCCTGCGTTCATCCGGATGGTCCCTCATCCAGATTACAGCCGCATAGAGAGCCGGAATATCACGGACCGGAATAATAAGCCCATTTTTTCCGTGTTGAACAATTTCCGGACAGCCCCCGATATTAGTCACGATTGCAGGAACTTCACAGGAGAACGATTCCATCACCGAGGTTGGAACCGCTTCTGTATACGTCGGAAGAAGCAGGCAGTCGGATGCATTGAACCATGCCCGGACTGAGTCGGGTTGTTGTGAACCAACAAATAAACAATTTTCCGAATGGACTGGGATATCTCCGGGACCAATAAACACAAATGTCTCATCTGGACAGCGTTTTGCTACGGACAATATTTCATAAAGCCCTTTCCAGGCGTGCAGTCTTCCAACGAAAAGGAATATAGTTGCGTCCACGGGCAATCCAAGTTCCTGTCGGGTTAATTCACGAGAGCGCGGACTAAAGAACTTCGTATCCACTCCTGAGTGTAACGTGGACGTTTTTTCAGGTACTGCACCAATGGATATCAGAATACTACGGATCTCTTCACTGGATGTCAGGACATAATCCGAACGTCTGATCATCGTACGGGTTACCGACATGAAAAATGAATTTTTGAACGGGAAAATCCGTGCATCATCCCCATGAAATTTCAGTACGAGAGGACAGTTTTTTCTTTTGAACAGTGCAGGTATCATGCTGCTGTGGGGGATATATTCGGCCTGCATAATATCGACATCGCGATCATGCACCAACCTTAAGGACTGATAGATAAATGGAACATATCCGGTAAGAGATCCGCTTTTTTTCACGGCCATTTTCACGATAACACCCTGCTGGACGAGATCATCCACCATTCTTTTAACAAAAATTCCCCGGGTAGTATCGGTCAGGATCACCCCGTTTTGCTTCTTTGGAATGCCGGGAGGAAACATATTTGAAAAAAGGCCGAGGGTATATTGTTGCATACTTCATCTGTCCCCATTTAAGTTCTTTGCAGGAGGTTATGTGGGGTTTCACCGAACATATACTTAGTTGCAGTAACCGGATGGTACACGAGGGGATTTCTTGTTGAGATTTAATGAATCCAGCACCAAACAGAGGTTAATGCATTCTATTGCGGAATTCTTTCTGAATGAATAATTTCATTGAATGAAGTCATTACCTTTTCTGCAATTTGTACTCCGGTAAGACCATTTTGTTCAAGAAGGTATGGATAATCCCCGGCTTTCTGGAATGCATCCGGAATGCCGATTATAAGCAGGCGCGGGTGAGAGGCAAACCCACATAAATATTCCGCAATCGCCCCGCCAAGGCCCCCGATAACACTATGTTCTTCAACAGTAATGATAAGTTTCGAATTTTTGCAGGCACCATGTATTGCTTCTGTATCGAGTGGTTTTATCGTATGCATATTGATAACTGCGGCAGAGATCCCTTTGGATTCAAGCAGTTTCGCTGCCTCAAGAGCGTGATAAACCATAGACCCTGTAGCGATAATTGAGACGTCAGAACCACTTTTTAGATGAATCGCCTTCCCGATTTCGAAGGGATAATCTTCTTTATTGACGATAGGGTTGTTCACGACCCCGGTGAGGCGCAGGTATACCGGGCCGGGATACATGGCAGCGGCAACCGTGGCTTTCACAACTTCCGTACAATCGGCGGGAGAGAGAATACAGAGCCCGGGTATTGCACGCATTAACGCAACGTCTTCGATACCATAGTGTGTGTTGCCAAACATTCCCATGGCAAACCCGCTTCCAAGACCTACTAATTTGATGTTAAATCCCATATACCCAAGGTTCAGCCGCACCTGCTCGTAACTGCGCATGGCGGCAAAATTCGCAAAGGTTGTAGCAAAAACGAGATAGCCCTCTTTTGCAAGTCCTGCTGAAATGCCTACCAGATTTTGTTCGGCAATGCCCACGTTCAAAAATTTTTCAGGAAACTGTAAACGGAAACGATCCAATCCTGAAGTTGAACACAGATCTGCTGAAAGTACCATCAGGTTCTCAAAGTCCCTCCCTGATTCAAGCAGCGTAATGCCAAAGGTTCCCCGCTGTCCTAACTTCGACCATAATCTTGCATTCAGTGAATTTATCTGAATCATGGTGAGACTCGTTTAGGAATCAAGTTCCTTGATCGCTGCATCGTACTGGGCCTGTGTCAACCGGTTGTGATGCCATTCGTTGTTATTTTCCATGAATGAAACCCCGTTTCCTTTTATGGTCCTCGCAATAATTGCCCGGGGCACATCAGTCCTTACGCCTGCTTGGAATGTTTCATATAACCTGCTTACATCGTGCCCGTCTGCCGTGGCGACGTCCCACCCAAACCCTTTCCATATCGTCTCATAGTCTGCCGCCATAATGTCGCACCGTGCCCCATCCGATTGCATGTCATTTGCATCGATTATCGCAACAAGGTTTGAGAGTTTATAATGTTTTGCGGCCATTGCTGCCTCCCATACGGATCCCTCGTTGCATTCCCCGTCACCCATCAGGACATAGACCTTGTAATCCTGGCCACGTTTTTTCCCTGCTAGTGCCACACCGACACCCAGTGAAAGGCCATGACCCAGGCTGCCGCTCGAAAATTCAATGCCCTTATCCATATTCATTACCGGCTGGCCCGGCAGGAATCCCCCGTTTTTTTCGAATGTTGAAAGTTCTTCATCGGATATAAGTCCAGCCTCCTCCAGGGCGGTATAATATCCCAGGGTGCCGTGTCCTTTACTGAGAATAAACCGGTCCCTCCCCTCCCAGCGGGGATTTTTCGGATCGATTTTCATGATTCCCCCGTAGAGAACCGCCATTATTTCTATTATTGACAAACCTGAACCAAGATGCGCACCATTGTTTCCTGCAGAGAATGCTAATTGCAGAGCTTTTTTTCGCATCCGGTCAGCCATCGGTTTAATATTTTTAATGATTGGATCCTGTGACGTCATGATTAATACGTGGAACTATTGCAATCCCCCGTCCACCCGTAATACCTGTCCGGTCACGTATGAAGACATGTCCGATGCCAGAAAAAGGGCGGCATTTGCAATATCCTCAGGATTGCCAAGACGTTTCATATCGCTCTGAAGAATCGTATCCTGAATTACTTTTTCCGTCATACTGGTGAGCATAGATGTCCTCGTGATCCCGGGTGCAATGGAATTTACTCTCACCCCGAATTCACCAAGTTCTTCCGCCATCGCCTTTGTCGCGCAGATAACCGCTGCTTTGCTGGCCCCATATACCGAACGTCCGGCATTCCCTTCAATTGCTGCAGATGATGAGATATTAATTATGCTCCCTTTCTTTTGCCGCATCATCGTTTTCGCGATATACTGCGAGAGCAGAAACTGCGAGAAAAAATTCACCTCAAAGACTTCCCGCAGCTTTGCCATCGTTGACATCAGAAACAATGCGTTATAGGTTATTCCGGCGTTGTTCACAAGGATATCCACCGGGCGTTTTGTGGAAGTAATCGATTTTACCGCGAGCTTCAACTCGTCATGATCTGTCATGTCAAAATAAACCGGCCAGATCTCCACATGATATTTTTCTGAAAGTGCCTTTGCAGTAGATTCAAATTCATCAGTTTTCACACGTGCACAAGCCCAGACATTGGCGCCATTTGCAGCAAATATTTCGAGCATGGCCTTCCCAATACCCTGTGCACAGCCGGTAATTATTGCGTTTTTATCCTTGAGCAGCATTATCCCACCATCATCCGATTCCACCATCGACCCGGATAATCTGACCTGTTATGTATGATGACATATCTGATGCGAGAAACAAAATAACCTCTGCGACTTCTTCGGGTAACCCCATATGTTTCAGATCGCTTCTGGCCATCAGCCTTGCCATCACTTCCGTCGGTAAGTTCGCGGTCATTTCAGTATTTATCACCCCGGGTGCAACTGCGTTTACCCGTATACCGTAACCCGCAAGTTCAGCAGATAATGTTTTTGTAGCACCGATAATTGCAGCTTTGCTTGCCGTATAGGAAAGTTGTCCGGGATTCCCGTCAAGAGCGGAGATAGATGAGATAGAGATGACGCTACCGGACTTATGCCGTATCATATTCTTGGTGATGTACTGGGTAAGAAGCATCTGGGAGAAAAAATTCACTTCGAAAACTTTTTTCATCTGATCCATGGTTGTCATATGGAAGAGAGCGTCGTGGGTCATACCGGCTATATTGACAAGAATATCAACCGGCTGTTTTGACTCCCTGATACTATGAGCCGCTGTTTTAATTTGTTCCGGATCGAGGAGATCAAAGTAGAGTGGTGTAATCCAGACATTGTTGGTCGCTGCTAATTCCTTTATGTGCTCTGAAAATTCAGGACTTTCATACTGGCAGCATGCCCAGACATTTGCTCCGTTTCGGGCAAAAAGATCCAGTGTCGAACGGCCGATACCTTTCAGACAACCGGTTACTACCGCATTTTTCCCTTTTAATAACATATTCTCTCTCCAAAACGGACCCGTTCTTTAGATCAATGAAAGGATTCCGGTACCTCAAATACAATTACCGTAGAAATAAAATCCGCGTTTGAAAGTAATCAAACCTGCGAACCCGGGTTATTTCTCAGGATGACCCACCGGACCAGCCGGTTCAGTGTCATGATCCCGTCCCAGGGCAGGATAAAGTCGTGCATGGTACCAGGAACGACGATCCGATCCGCACCCCGCGAAGTGACCTGCCGGGCAAATGCTTCGCGTTTTTTAGGGTCCAGGATCCCGATCGAGACTGCCTGGATCTTGTGGTTCACCAGTGGGATGATTTCATCCACCGTATCGATCTCTTTTGTAAAAATGCATTTTCCCTGGATTGGCTCTTCCAGTCCGACATCCCGATCGATAAGGATGGTCCAGCCCAGATCCCGGGGGGCCACACAGTTTTTCCCATCAGACAGCAGGTACCTGGCCCGGGCGTTGATAATGTTTGCCGACAGGCCCGATGATATTTCTTGGTTGAGGAGTGCAGCTGGCAACCGTTCAAAAGCGTCGCTCATCCACGATACAACGGTCTCATGCGGATACCGGCTCTTTTCCAGAAACAGCACATGCGGGGATGAACAGGCCATCTGGTTGAACACGGCAACATCCTTTACAAACGCGTCCAGCGCTTTTTTAAAACCGTCCGATTCGATGTAGTCCCGGTCAAATACGGCAAATGAATATTTCGGGCCAAAGATGATGGTCTCGCAGTGATCCCGGCAGGGAAGATGTGAGATCGCGCGGACTGCCTCGCTTCCGCCAAAGATAATACGGCAGTCCGCAGCAAGGGAAAATTTCTCACTGACTCCCGTGGATCTCCCTTCAAAGGTAACCACCGCGATCGCGGCAAGCACAGTTTTCCCTGAGTATGTTGTGCCTTCATACTCTGCTGAAATTGCCGGCAGTTCGCGGAGGATGGACAGGATCAGCGGAACGTACTCCTTTGGCATCTTGACCATGCTGCCGTTCTTTGAAAGGACGGCCTGGACGATGGAAAAGAATCCCAGCGTGGGCATGTTCGCCGCTATCCAGTGGCATACAATTCCCCGGGGCTGAGCCATCATCAGGACGTTCGTCTCGTTTTTACAAAAACCGTCAAGGTATCGTTTATCGGAGTAATTGACCTTGCAGATCCGGTCAAGATTTTCGCGGCGCAGCCACAGCGAGATGTAACTGACCCCTGGCAGCGTGTTGATCTCCGGTTTTTTGAGTACATTTTTTCCCAGCGCATCGAGAATTTTTATGATGGCGTCAAGTGGCATCGCAGCAAGGGCTTCCCTGCAGATATTGACACTTCGGACAATCTCCTCAAAGTCCTGGTACTGGTTCTCCTCAAACTCCCCTTCCTTGAGGTAACAGGTAATCATCAGCGAGACTCCCGGAACGTATCCCCACACCCGCGTAACTCGGCTTTTTCCACCCGCGAGACAAACCGGAAATATCGTCCTTTGCGCCCGCATGGGCAGTCGTCCACACCGATCTGCACACCAAGATCCTCGGTCAGGACCGCCTGATCGTAGTAACTGTCGGCAAGAACGCTCATCACCTCGATCAACCCGGTTTTGCCGATATCGCAGGGCTCGAGCGTGAAAAGATCGCGGATGATGACCTGGGAGAAGCAGGGGACATGTTTGTTACCCTGTTCGCAGTCGACAAAAATGATACCTGTCTGTTCTGCCATTCCGTAGAAGTCCAGGATCCGGTCCGGGCGGGTACCAAATACTTCTGCAATCGTATCTGAAAACGTCTCTTTTGAGACCGCAAGATCCTGCATCTTCTTCCAGCCTCCCCCGTGGAACAGCGTGAAGTTGTCAAAGGTGAACTGGATCCCTTCCTTTTTAAGCTGCTCGTAGAAGACGGTCCAGATGATGTACGTGAACCCGAAAGCGTACACATCCTCATGCGAATAGTTTTCGACAATATCCCGGATGACCGGCATGTTTAAGGATAGTTTTCCCTCTTCCTCTTTGAGCAGGTAAAAGGTTTTTTTTGCATAGATACTCAGGCCCCGGACACCGGCAGTCCGTGCGGAAAACGCCAGTTTCGGGCTGTTGATGCCTTCATGGTCGATGACAAGGAATATTTTCCGGTTTTTCCCCAGGTATTCAGACAGGATGGATTTGAGTGCTTTTATCTGGTTTATGGTAGTGGCTTTGTCAAGTGGGATCCGGCTTGGTATGCCGCCGGTTGTACCGCTGGACTGGAGGACTTTTACGATCTCCTGCTCCGGGCAGGTCCTGAGATCGAAGTGCTTGAACATCTGCACCGGGATATACGGCACATCCTCCGGTTTTTGTATTGTCTCGATGTCTATTCCCTGCTTGGTAAAAAAATCATCAATCTGCCGGTTGTTGCGTCGGGCAGTTTTCAACTGTTCCCTTATGATGGGCAGGAGTTCCTCTTCTTTCTGCCGGTCTTCTGAGGCGTATGGTGCCTGAGTGAGGAGTTTCTCCCGGGTTGTGGCCCCGTAAGTCCTGACAGGTTCGGTTTCCGGCATTACTGTATTACTCCGTCTTTTTTCCCCACGTGGTTCCAATGGAGGCCATAATCGCCGGCCTGTCCACTTTATTGGATGCGTTGAGCGGGAACTCCCGGACAAAATACAGGGCAGTCGGGATCTTGTAGGAAGGCAGGTGCTGCGTGCACCGCGTGAGGATCTCTTCTTTGAGTGCCGTTTCCGGGACATCACCCGGCTGGACAACGGCCACTATCGCTTCGCCCATGATCTCATCAGGAAGCCCGAGCACCACGCAGCCCGTAACCCCGTCAAGGGAACAGATAAATTCCTCGATCTCGTTCGGAGAGATGCGGTACCCTCCCGATTTAATGATGTTCTTTGCCCGCCCAACAATATAGATATACCCGTCGTCATCCACCGTGGCAAGATCCCCGGTCCAGAGCCGGCCGTTTTTTATGATGCTTCGTGTCCCTTCCGGGTCCCCATAATATCCCTTCATGATATTGTCGCCACGTGCGGTGATCTCGCCCGTTTCCCCGGGTTGTACCGGCTTCCCGTTCTCGTCAAGCACTTCGAGCGTGACGCCCGGAATGCCCTTTCCGATCGAGCCGAGCTTGGAGAGCACCTGATGCGGGGGAAGATATGACATCCTGGCTGTGGCTTCTGTTGCACCGTACATCACAACGAACTTCTTTTCCGGGAATGCTTCGACAATCAAGCGGATGTACTTGTTTGGCAGCTGTCCACCGGCCTGCTGCATATACCTGAGCGTCGGGAGTTTCTCTTTTAAAAACGGGGTCTTGTTTATCAGGATCTGGTAGGTGCTTGGGACACCGGCAAACCCGGTGCAGGAGAATGCATTGATATCCCTGATGACTCCGCCAAGGAAAATATTATTGGATAGCAGAACGCTGCCACCGGCCCGTAGGTGGGTGTGCAACAGGGACGCTCCATAACAGTAAAAGAACGGGAGTGTGGCACAGATGCGGTCCTGCGCTGTCAGGCCAAGATACTGCACGATCGATTCCGTGTTGGCGCATAAGTTCCTGTGCGTAAGCATGACGCCTTTCTTTGCGCCGGTACTTCCGGAGGTGAAGATCACGACTGCGACATCGTTGTCCTCCACGGGCGGGCTTACATACCGGCCTGTGTGCGAAAGCTCCAGGAGGATATCTTCGGTAAACACACTCCCGTTGTCTGTGATCTTTGACCGGTATTTTTTCTGGACCAATGATACCTGAATATGGCATTCGCGAAAGATGGTGGCCAGCTGGTCGTCTGCTATCCGGGTCTCGACCAGCAATGCCGTATTTCCGCTCTTTATGATCGCAAGGTAGGCTATTACAAAAAAAGGGGTATTTTCCGAGAGCAGAAGGCACTCGTTTCCTCTTCCAAGTGTGGTGGTAAGATACGCTGCGAGATCATCAACCCTGGACATCAGATCCCGGTACGTGAGAATGCCGTCCCGGGACAAGATACACTCTTTTGAGGGATCCCGATACTGTTCAAAGAGATAATCGACGAAATTCATAACTGGTTAAGTGAGATATTTATGGAGAATTTCCTTTACTTTTCCGTAATTTTCCATTGCAATGATATCATCCATATCAATCTCAATATCAAATTTCTCTTCAAACATGGCCACCATCTGGAGATGTTTTAAGGAATCCCACTGCACGCAGGAGTTATATGCCAGCGTATCGGTAACTTCTTCAGCCGGTATTCCGAGAACTTCACAAAAAATATTTTTTATTGTATTCTCATCGAATGATGCCATGTCACGCCTCTTGTATAATAATGCAAAATGCCAGCGCCATTCCGGAACTGTGCGATAAACTGAGTTTTATGTGTAGTTTTTCGTTGTACTCGGTATTAATCCTGACGCAGGGGACACCCCGCTCGTTGTTTACGATCTCGATAACCGGGTAGAAAATGTGGGTAATGTTCAGACTTGAAAGGGCTTTGATAACGGCTTCTTTTCCTGCATAGCGTGCAGCAAGATGTGAAGCAGGGGAATCTTTTGAGAGACAGTAATCCAGCTCTGTCTGGGTGAAATTTTTTTTGAGAAATGCGGCAAATGCAGGATCTCGGAGATTTTCAAAACGTCTGACGTCTTCTATATCTGTGCCAATGCCTATATCCTGCATAGGTTAACCTCACAGTCTTGGGTTTGGGTAACAGCGATGTCGTTCATTTTAATCTGAATGTATCATGCGTGTCACATGCCTCGTATGACTTTCTTGAACCGTTTCCTGTCTATTGAATAATTATCTTTCACGACTTTATCGTCATCAATATCGTGGAGAACCTTGGAGCCAAGTGTGATGTAGACGTTGTTCCCGACCCGGATCTGATTTTCAAGAGTTGCATTCGGGCCAATCCACGCATCATCCCCGATTATCACGGCTTCACCTATCGTTACTCCGGCACAGATCAGACATCGTTTCCCGATTGACGTCCCTTGTCCTACCGTATCAAGGTTATCGATTTTTGTCTGTTCACCAATCTCTGTATACCCTTTGAAGATTGCACGACAGAGTTGTGTATTTGCATGAATATCCACCTCACGGTGGAGATATACTCCCCCGGAAGGTTGAACCACACTACAGTTTATCGCACTACCCGGAATTAAAGGGGAGCTTCCTATGATGCTGTTCGATCTGACAACAGATCCTTCTTCTATTATACTCTGCTCATGGATAACAACATTTTTTTCGATAACCACGTCTCTTCCGATAGATACGCCACTCCCGGAAATAACTGCGCTCGAATGAATTTTTGCAGATGATGAAATCCGGTTGGCGAACGGCGGAAGCACAAATTCCGGATACTGGCTTAGCAAAGACTGGAGTGCATAAAATGAAGAGGAGGGATCCTGAGCCAACGCAACACCCATATGGTCTGGAAACCTGGAGACCAGAGATGGCGTTGTAATTACACAGGAAATTGAGGAATTGTCAATAATTTTTTTAACATCTGTTTCCCGAACGGCATATACGATCTGTTGTGGGTTGTGTGAGAACAATGTCCCCATTGAAGAAAAATTACCGTCCCGGGCAATTTCCGTTTTTTCCGACAGGAATTCTGATAATCTCATAAAGATCCTCTGAAAATCTTTGCACTCCGGAAATGTAATCCGCAATCAGGAACCTTTGGGAATCTCTCCTGAATGTCCCTTTACCTCACGGGTCACCACAGAATAATCCGGTATAACCACGCCTTCACCCAGAGATATGCCATCTGCTATAGAGCAGCGTTTGCCAATCTTCACGTGATCTCCAATCTTTGCATATCCCCCGATCATGGATCCTTCAGATATGGTTACCTTTTGTCCAATTTTTATTCCATGTCCTACTTCGACACCGGCCATAATGACCGATGATTCTCCAATTTCCGTATATTCTCCAAGTGAGCTTTTATCGATACATACACGGGCGTCGATATGTACGTTGTCGTGGATGATAACTCCGCCAAGGTGGACGACCGGTATGATTTCCCCGGCAATCTTCCGTAATTCAAACCCTTCGGATCCGATAACTGCACCGTTTCCTATGCTTACATTGTTCCCGATAATAGTATTTTTTTCAATTACCACCTTTTTTTCAATAGTACAGAAATTACCTATGATTACCCGCTCATAGTCAATTATTGCAGTCGGGTGGATCTCATTTCCTTTACCCAGTGTACCCACCTTTACCCGTTGGCAGAGGCGGGTTTTAGGGACAAGGTAATTAAAAAATGTCAGGCAGACTTTCATAGAATATTGCATTGCGGATGTATGCATGAACCAGGAATCCGCCACTGCTGGACTTTTCAGTTTCAGGAAAATTTTTTGCAGGATCATGAGAATAATACCGTAATTGTTTTCTTGTTCAGTTTAATGTCAATATAGTCTTTTCCTGAGTGCGATTCCGCATTTACGATGATTTGTCGATTATCGGGATTGTGTAGTCTCAAGGTTAACTGAGGTAAAGAATCAGCAGGGAGAACGCCATCAGTAGAGATAGTGAGCCCGTCTCTCTCATTTTTACAGGTTACTCTCACCAATCTCCTCGTCCTGAACCACTCCACCACCGCACCCGCAGTCGTCACCCACGCCCCGTCTGCTTTTGCCCGCTTCACCAGGTCCGCGTATAACCCGGACCAGTCCCGGGGCGGCGTCAGGTTCTCGTAGTGCCAGAGTACCGTTACCGCCCCTCCATATTTACGGGCGTAATCGAAAATGCGGTTGCAGTACGCATATGCCGCCGGTTCATCGAGATGCAGGCACGGTGTTTTTATCCAGCCGCTGTCGGTGGGTGCCCAGCAGAATTTCCCAAAGAGCCCGAGGTCCTGGATGTGAAGTGGGAGCTCCAGCAGATTCTGTACGCCACGCGGTCTGTACACCTGTGTAGTCCCGGCACGGAACCCGACGTCATCATTGTACCCGAATGTCGTGTCATAGGAATATCCTGCCTCGTCCAGAGTTTTCCAGCTGTTTTTGTCAAAGAGAAGCCAATGCGTCCGGTTGCCGGGTGTCTTACCCTCAATCCCAAATTCTGCCAACTCTTCTTTTCCGCGTTTGGCATCCGCCCAGTTATCGATGCCGTGGACGCCCGTTTCCCAACCGCCCTGCATAAGGTCGTGCATGACATCCTGTTTTTCCTTTATGTCATACCCGCATGCCCGGTACGGATGCGCCCGCATGCCCATGTCGTTGTTCTTTGGCACAAAGAAGAACGTCGAGCGCACACCAAGCTGATCCTCAAAAGTTTTCCAGCGGCCAAAGAGAACCCAGGGATCGTTTCCGATCCCGATACGGGAGAGGGCCAGCCGGACTCCTGCACAAATCTCTCCGTGCGTGATGCACCGGAATGCCGCATATCCCACGGTGACTGGTCTGCATTCCCTGACTGAAGTGACATCCACGTCATGTGTCAGGGCCACCATGTAGGGATGCCCCCACGGGGTGGGCGGGATCTCCACGAGTATCGTATATTGTATCAGTTCCTGCCGGAGCGTATCGAGCAGGATATCGCACAGTGGTTCATGCAGGTGCGGATGCCCGGTATTGAGCAGGTTTCCTATTTTTTTGAAAAAATCATTGGATGTAAGATCGATGAGATTACCGGTCCAACCAGGTACATCCATCTTGCGGGCGATCACTACATCGTACTGTCGTCCCGTCTCGTACCACTCCCACGGCACCGTGAAGAGCTGGAACGTCTCCTCAACGGCATATTTATCCGGGTAGCACACACCAATGCTCATGAGACTCCTAGATCACACCCATCTCGGATAACCGGGCCGGTAAATACTTCTTCGTGACAAAGTCGAGCCCCCGAGCCGCAAACGCCTGCTGTTCTGACTTGAGCCCCAGTTCGAGCTGCAAATTGATCTGCTTTCTCCAGTACTCAGTCGCAAACCGGGGATCGGTCAGTTCAGCATTTAATGCTTCAACATCCTTATCCGACAACTTATCGGATGGCAGGTTGTAGTCCCGGATATCGCTGGGCTGCAACCCGAGGAACTGCGCCTTTGGCGTCGCAAGCAGTTCTGACATATGCGCACTCTTGATCGCACCGTATGCAACGGACGCGTAGATCCGGTACGACCACGGGTCGCCATCGGTAAAGACGAGGATCGGCAGGTTCCAGGTCTGGCTTATCCGGTTGAGCAGCCTGCGTGTCGACCGGGCCGGCTGTCCCTTGAGGTGGAGGAGGATCGCGTTGTGCTCCTCGTCAAACCCGTTCTCGATCAGCCGGTCATACATACCGCCCGTTTCCATGGCGATGACAAATTTCGCATCGTGATCGACAAGCTCAAGGTTCTCAACATTGTTCGGGATGGAATACCCGGCCGATCCAACATCGTCCTGGCAGTGGATCAGCTTGAGGCCGCGTCTCGTCGGCTCCCGGATCCGCATCGGGCCGTAGATGCTTGCACCGTTTTCTTCGGGCCGGAGATGGAAGCCTTCGCGCGGAACATCGGAGATGATCTCGAGATCTTCGACAAGGAAGTTGCTCTCGTCCTGCGCGCCGAACTTCGCCCGTTTCCAGCCCTCAGAGATGTAATACATTTCCCTGAGTGTTGAGGACCGGTTCTCGATGAGCTGCTGCTTGACAAAACCGATCACGTAGGCCATCTTCAACAGGTGCGTCGCGCTCTTTGCGGTCGCTGCGGTGCGCAGGCTCTCCTTGTCCCCGTACTTCCAGACCTCGCTTGCATCGTCGTATTCAATGTTGTATTTTGTCCGGGTGGGAAGCGAGATAGAGGGGATATCCCCGGCCTTCATCTGGTCGTACCAGGCAGACGCGATTGCCATGAGCGCCTTCATCGACCGTGCATCGAGTTCCTCTTTAGACATCGAGATCCACCACCATCATCTTGTTGTCCTCTATTCCCCGGATATCGAGCATGCCGCCGCCCTTGCCGGTATACGAGACACGCCAGACCGTCTGTTTTTTGATCTCCATCTTCCAGACTTTCGTGACCTGCCCGTCCATCTCGGTCGAGAATGCGGGTGGCACATCGGCATCGGCTGCGTTGTCCGCAGAGATATCGTAGACCGAGATCTCGACATCGCTCCCGGTGTAGTTGTTCGCCTCGATCGTGACCTTCCCGTCCCGGGTCCATTTCTTTGCGATCAGCTTGCGCATCAATCGCCCCTCTATGGGGGTCGTGTCGACGACCGGTTTTTCCACGATCTCGCTCACCTTTGCCGCGATCTCCGGGATAACCGCGCAGACCGCCCGTGCCCGGTCCTCAGCGAGCTTATTGCGGTCCCGGCGTGAGAGGAACGTCTTGAGTTCCCGGCCGAGCTCCTGCAGGGCGAGCACGATCTCCTTTTCGATCTCCGGGATGTTCGCGATCGCATCCTTGCTCTCGCTCGTGAAGGGCACGTTTGTGGACGCGACGTGGACGAGGATCAGGACCGGCCCCAGAGGAAGGCCCTGCTGGGAGATGTTGTACAACTTCCAGTTGACGTTTGCAACGCACTCGGTAACCGCGCAGGCGCCCTGCTGGTACATGAGCGGGACCCGGTTTGCAAACCTGAGGATTGTGGCATTACCCTCAGGGGCAAGTCGGCCACCGTAGCCTATCGCCGCCTCGACCACGAACGGGTGGCCTGAGTAGACCGAGCTCGGGCGCGTGCGGGCCGCAACAAAATCCATCTGGAACTCCTTGTCAAGCCCGCGCCGGATTAAGTCTTCCCCAATGGGCGAGAGGCACTGGGTGGTCGGCGGGGCGGGCACGGCGACAGACTGCATCGCGGCGAGCAGGTTTTTCTGTTCCTCCGCAGAGAGCGCTTTTACTTTTGCAGTCTGCTTAAGGCCGGATATATCGCACATCTCCTGCGCGGTCTTTTTCCCGACCCGTGAGAAACCGTTCACGAGAAAATCGACCAGTTTTTCATCGCTTGCTGCGGCCATTCTCTTGAGCTGCCCGAACTCGATCCCGTGCGGGTGGGGCTGGATCGCTACCGGGCACGCGATCACTTCCTGGCTCACCCGCTCGAACGTGAACGACTCGTCGTCCAGCTCCACCCGGAAGCGCGCGTGGGGATTTACGACTGAAGTGTACTTGAGGTATTCGAGCAGCTTCTTCTTCGCCGACATCGTGCTCTTGAACTCGATCTGGACCCGGGTGCCGTGGATCCGGTCCCACTCGAAGGGCTGCTGCGAGATGATGTCGGGCTCGTTTGTCTCTATTTTTATTAAGATTTCGAACTTGTGCGCCAGTTCCTTTGCCCCGGTGCGCGAGATGACGACCGTGGGGATGCCGCTTGTCAGCTGCGCGTAGAGCACGGCAGCCGAGATCCCGATGCCCTGCTGGCCCCGGGTCTGCCGGATCTGGTGGAAACGGGAGCCGTACAGGAGTTTACCGAAAACAAAAGGGACCTGCGCGGGGACGATACCCGGGCCGTTGTCCTCGACAATGATCCGGAATATATCGGAGCCGGTTTTTTTGATGCTGATGTAGATGTCGGGAAGTACCTGCGCTTCTTCGCAGGCGTCGAGTGCGTTATCGACTGCTTCCTTGATCGTGGTGATGACGCCCCGGGTCGGGGAGTCAAATCCCAGCAGGTGTTTGTTCTTCTCGAAAAACTCCGCGACACTGATACTGCGCTGCTGCTTTGCAAGTTCCTCAGCGAGCACCATGCGCTTTCACCTCGGCTATCGCCGCGGCCGGATCAAGTGTCTTCTGCTCGCCGGAGTGAAGATCCTTGAGTGTGACCTGGCCGGCCCCGGCCTCCCGTGCACCGATCACGACCGCAAAGTCCGCAGACTTCGACGCATGTGCCATCTGTGCCCCAAGCCCGCGCTCCATGAGATCCATCTCCGCCCGGATCCCTTCGGCCCGGAATGCCCGGGCCACGGAGAGCGCGAAGCTGCGCCCCTCGTTTGTGCACACGATCCCTACGATGGTATCTTTTTTGGGTTGCACGTCGCCAAGCGAGACCATCACCCGGTCAAAACCGATCGCAAAACCCGCTGAAGCAACATCATCGCCGCCGAACAGGTGCGCAAGCCGGTATGCTCCGCCACCGACAATCTGGTTTTCCGCGCCAAGGTTGTGCGCAAATCCTTCAAAGACCATGCCGGTATAGTAGTCGAGACCCCGTGCGATCCCGAAGTTGAGGGAATACTTGACACCGACTGCGTCAAGGATGCCGGTCATCTGCTCCACGCGCTCTTTTTCCGGGATCGTCCCGGCGATCTCGAATGCTTCCGGGAGAGTGCGGCATTCCACAAGTGCTGTCAGTGAATCGCCGAGGTCTGCTTTTCCTATCTCCGCAAGGGTGGCCTTGAGCCCCTCGAAATCCTTCTTGTCGAGGTGTGCCATCACCCGGCGCTGGGCAGAAGGTTCGAGGTCTTTTAAGAGATTTTTCATGAACGCGAGGTGGCCTACCTTGAGGTCCCACGTGACACCGGTTGCATTGAGCGCGTCGGCGGCGAGCATGATCACTTCTGCATCGGCAATCGCAGTGTCGGCCCCGATCAGTTCCGCGCCGAACTGCCAGAACTGCCGGTACCGCCCTTTCTGCGGGCGTTCGTACCGGAAGCAGTCGGCAAAGTAGCACCAGCGCAGGGGTTTTGGCGCGACCCTTGCCTCGTTGATATACATCCGGATCACGGCTGCCGTGATCTCCGGGCGCAGGGCCATTTTCCTGCCCCCCTTATCCTCAAAGACGTACATCTCCTGCATGATCCCCTCGCCCGACCTGAGCGTGAAGAGTTCGAGGTCTTCGAATTCAGGTGTACATACTTCCCGGTATCCCCAGCGGCGCGCTGCCTCGCGCATCTTTGCTTCGGTACTGCGCCGCGCTTCCATCTCATCGGGAAGAAAATCCCGTGTGCCTCGTGGTTTCTGGATCATGCCTGGTACATCCTTATTGTGTGTTTCCTGCCTCAACCATTATTTTTTGTTTGATACAGGGCGTTTTGCGCTGCCCAGCATCCGTTCGAGTGTGCTCTCGCTTCCTGTCCAGATCTTCTCGCGGGTCATCCGTCCCTGGAGGTACAGTGCAGCGAGGATCAGGCCAAGTCCCAGCAGTTCGAACATGTCGCCTGCAATCGTGCAGAGCAGGCCGAACGTAGCGAGGGCACCGTACAGTACACCCCAGTACGCTGCTTTACGGTACCCAGAAAGACCCGTCAAAAAAAATATCCGCGCATCACGCAGCCAGAGAAAGATCGTGGCAGCCGCGCCAAAAAATCCGATATAGATCAGGTACGACATGGCAATGAACTAACTTATACTACGCCTCTCCATATCTGTATTATCACATTATGCATGCAAACCCGGTGCTAAGAGCCCTCCTTGAACGGTACAAAAACGGCGAGATCGCGCTTGATGATGCCGCACAGGAGATCGAAGGGCTCCGCCTTGAACGGGTCGGGGACTTTGCCTGCCTCGATCTCGGCCGCGCAGTCCGGTGCGGGATGCCGGAGGTGGTCCTTGCTGAGGGAAAGGACCCTGAACACCTTGCAGAGATTGCAGTCCGGCATGCGGAGACCGCCGGCCGCTGTGTCGTCACGCGCGTGACACCCGAACAGGTTTCCGTGGTGCAGGCGCGGTGTACGGGAAATGGGATCACGGCAGAGTACCGCACTCCGGCACAGGTGCTTGTCCTCTCGACTGGTCCCGCACCGGAACCGACTGGTGGAATTGTCGCTGTCATCACGGCCGGGACATCGGATATCCGTGTCGCGGAGGAAGCGAAGATCATCGCTGAAGAGATGGGCTGCACGGTCCGGACCGCGTACGATGTGGGAGCGGCCGGCATCCACCGGTTGTTCCCGGCGCTCAAGCCCTTGCTCGACGCGGATGTCTTTGTTGTCTGCGCAGGCCGGGAAGGAACGCTCCCGGCCGTTGTCGCCGGTCTCGTGGACAAACCGGTCCTCGGGGTCCCGGTCAGCACCGGTTACGGGTACATGGGAGGGGGACGGGCGGCTCTCGCGAGCATGCTCCAGTCGTGTTCGGTCATTGCCGTCGTCAACATCGACGCAGGGTTCACGGCCGGCGCCTTTGCGGCAAGGGTTGCCAATGCGGGAGAGAAAAAATGAAGCGAGGATTTTATGTGGGCAGGTTCCAGCCCTATCACAACGGGCACCAGGCCGTTCTTGAGGAACTCGCACGGACATGCGACGAGATTATCATCGGTGTCGGAAGCGCACAGCTCTCTCATACGACCGAGAACCCGTATACTGCCGGTGAGCGCGTGCTGATGATCACCCGGGCGCTTACCTCCCTCGGGTGCCCGTACTACGTGATCCCGATCGAGGATGTGCAGAGAAACGCGCTCTGGGCCGCGCATGTCATGTCGATGACGCCGCCGTTTGATACCTGCTATTCTTCAAACCCGCTCGTGGTCAGGCTATTTTGTGAAGCCGGTGTGGACGTGCAGTCTCCTGCAATGTACGAGCGCGACCGGCACAGTGGTACCGAGATCCGGCGCCGGATGCTTATCGGCGAGCCGTGGGAGTCCCTTGTTCCCCCGGCGGTCGTGACCGTAATCAAAGAGATTGACGGGGTGGAACGCCTCCGCCAGATCGCACGTGACGACCAGTGACCGAGAACGTTTTCTTTATTCATGAACAAATGATCATGATATCTGCTACCCCATGATTCGGTAGTTCCGGAGTGTCCGATGCTGAAATTTTTAAAATCGCTCATTGGCTCTGCACCTGAAAAACAGGTCAGCCTGACATTTGAGGAAGTCCCGTTATGGCTCGATGACCGGGAAAAGGCCGCACATGACGCTGTCAGCGCTGAGGTGCAGGAGCCGATCCACAACATACGAAATGCCACTGCAAGCCTCCAGCTGATGGTCAATAATCTCAAAGGTGCAGATCAGGATCCCGAGACCCACCCGAAGATCAAAAGTATTGCAAAAAATTCCCTGCCCCTTTTTTTGAAGGCTATGAACTTCTCGCTTGCAAAAGAACTCCCCGATGAGCCGGAGGAGTTCTACACCGCGGCAGTTGAATGCGTGAAAGGCGCCTTAAACGCGGTTCGCGGCCAGGGCCGTTACCTTATGGTTGCTTTCCCCGAAGAGATGAAGGAGACCAAGGCCGGCATTGATGCAATCGGCAGGGAGATCAACGTAATGACCAAGGCCCTTGGCCGGTTCAAAGCAGAAACTGCCCGGATCGAGGCCGCACGTTCGGCGTATACTGCGTTGTGCGATGCCCGTACCAATCTGGAGCGATCGTTCGGGAGGGAAGAACGGATCAGGTCGCGCATTGCAGAGATCGGCGAGCGTCTCGATGCAATTACCGCGGAGACGGCCCGGCTCTCGGCTGATCCCACACTCTTGACGCTTGATGCCGAGCGTGACCGGTGTGCGGAACTGGTCCGGCAGCGTGACTCCCTCATGCGGCACTATGCCTCGCTTACCATGACCTCGTCCCATGTCCTGAGAAAAGCCGAAAAGATCGCCACCCGCAAGCACCTGTCAAAGGAAGTCCATATTCTCAAAGACTCCATGGATATCCTGTCCGATCTCGAGGTTGCAGCTGCGGAAACGGTCGCCCGTGCGCTGGATATGGCATGCCCGGTGGTACAGAAGATGATCGATGACGGCGACATCCTCTTAAAAAATAAGGAAGAACGTGCGATCTTTTCAGATACCGTAAAATTCTCCGGCGAGGTGAGCGGACTGTGTACCCGGTACCGCGAGCTCGAGAAGCTGTGCCGTGAATCAGAAGAATGTCTTTTGTCACATCCGGTACTTTCACGCATGAAATCACTCGAACGTGAAAACGAGCAGCTGAAAAGCAAGCGTCTTTTCGAAGAGGAAGAACAAAAGGATCTTATCGAATGGAGAACGAAACTCCAGACCACGGTCCCGCTCTTACAGGAAGAACTGGTAAAAAAATTAAAAGAGATTGTAGGGGAGACTGTGCAATTCCAGGTGAACGAACCGGTGCGAGGGTAAAACACCGGCACGATCCTTTACGATGGTTTTTTTCCACTTTTTTATGTGAACAAGTCTTCGATATTCTCGATGATCAGTGCTAATCTTTCCGGTGTTATGTCGTCACTGACATGCCAGCCCGCTGTGTTGGCGCATGACGGATGCATGACCGGTGGCCACCTTTCATGAGAAGAAATCCCGATGGTCTCACTCATTCCGGTGTCTCCGTCCCGATAAAATCTCCCAGTTCGCTCTGGCTGGGCGGGAAGGCATCCGACCAGCCATAGCTTTCGTGGAGCATCTGTGCAATGACATCGCTGAAGGTCATGTTGCCACGCTTGAGCGCAAGCAAAGCCTCATACACCTCGGGATCAATCCGGATCGATCGCCCCTCGCCTGCACGAGGCATAATTACCACTCTGTGGTAACGGTATATAAATATACCCTAAAAATTACCCGCGAATTATCAGGTGACGCGTAAAAACATTCAAAAATAACGGTTTTTCGGCCATTTTATGCGGCCCGCGCCGGATTTACCCGGCATCCCCCCTCATGAGATCACGGAGTGTTCATGCACCGGGTCCTGCCTGCAACCCGGATATACGTAAAGGACGTTTCATCGGCATAGGCAAATTCCGGCATCTCCCCGTGGCAGCCGCCAAGCCTGAAGAGTGTCGGCATATCCAGCGGGATGCGTGCCACCTCGATTTCCCCTTCGGGAAATACGGTGTTCTTTTCGCGCACGAACCGGATCATCTGCTCCCTGATCCCGTCCATGGTTTTGCGGCAGCAGATATGGGTATGCTGGTGCCCGCAGACCAAGTAGGAAAGGCCGCGTTTTTCGAGTGCGTCAAATGCCATCGGTGCGGTATAATGGTACCCCGTAAATGAATCTCCTGCCGTATGGGACAACCTCTGCCAGCACTTGAGCCGGAGGGTCTGGGTGCCGAGATCGAGCGGTCCCCCGTGAACAAAGAGCATTCCGCGATCCACCCATTCCATCGGCATGCCGGAAAAAATATCAAGGAGCGGGGAACCGCGCAGTTGTTCGTGACGGAAGGCACTGGTCTCATCGCTTCCGGAGACCGGGACACCGTTTAAGAATGCATGGTCGTGATTTCCGATGACAGACACCAGCCGGAATTCCCCTGCCAGATCATGGACGATCTCAAGAGCGGTCCCGGGACAGTTACCCCGGTGCAGGAGATCCCCGAGGTTGACAAGGGTATCGATGGGGCCAAAGCGCTCCGGAAATGACGGGTCCCGGATATACGCTGCGACAAGGCCGAGAGCATCAGCATCGGCATGTACATCAGAAAAGATTACAGTGCCCATAAATTCGTGGATGGATATTGGTCGTTTATTCTCATATAAACCCGTGATGCTCCGGGTTAGATCCATGTGTGGCCGCATGAATGCGAGAAGGATATATTCATGTCCGATTTCCGCCCAAGTACTCTATTCATCTTTGTGTGCCCTGGTGCGCCCGACGCATACCGGACCTAAAAAGGAGAGATCCATGGAGAAATTTCTCAATGCTTACATTGAAAGGATGAGACCCGTCTTTAGCCGGATTCCGGAGAAGACCGCACACGTTATTGCCTCGGCATTTTTCTCGTTTAAGTTCGAGTTATATCCAAAAACCCTCCGTGAATGCGCGACGGCCCTTTCGCAGGTACCGGATGGTGGCGGCAGTGAGCCCCTCAAAAAAGCGCTTGCGATTATACAAGCCTACGCGGAGGCACGTGAGAATGCGCAGGTTAAGCCGGATCATGTGGTCCCGTTCACGGATGCCGAGCATGCATATCTTGCCGTGAACCTGCCCCCGGATCGTATTGAAGATCCCGACACGCTCGAACTGGACAACGCCCTTCTCCTGCTTTATGCGGTTGCGGTGATCACGTCTCCTGATGATGAACAGGCGCTGGACGAACACCGGACATATGTCATAACGATGCTTGGTACCTACAAGCGGGCGCTGGGGATTCCATAACCCTCAAACCTGTTTTTATCTGATTGTTACCGGTCATCGCATGGCCCGGGTCAGAAAATGGCCAATCCGGATTCTCTCCTTATAAAAGAAAAATCTGCTCTGTAGAACTCGTTAAGGATTATTTGACGCTCCAGGGGCTTCGCTCCGCCGCTCATGGCGCCCCGGTTGCGATAGTGTCGTATTACCTGTGCACAAAAATACAGAGAATTTTTGTACTGGTAATACCGTGGCATCACATGCGCCCTGCGCCCTCGAACAGGGGCAGGGCTGGCGCAAAGGGGGCAATTATATCTCATGAAATAGGTTTTCTACAGAGCAGAAAAAACGAAAAAAAAAGTTACAGGCTGTCAAGGCTGACCGCATTGAAATCCTGCGTCACATCCTTGATGTCCTTTACGCCAAACGCGGTCTGGACGCTTGCCAGTTCGAGTTCGTTTGCTGCATCGCAGACATAGTCAAGAAGGTCGACCGAGAGTTCCTTTTTGATCTTGCTCTTCTTGAGCTGGTCGAGCAGGGACGCCATCTTTTCCGGGGTCTCCATGCGGAGCTTGGCAAGGCTCATGACACACATGTAGATGCGTGTCAGGTTCCTGTCTGTGCCGGTGATAGTGTCAAAGAAGTTCCTGATCACCTGTGCCTGGTATATCTCTCCACCCATGGATTCACCTCCGTTCTATCGGTATTTCCCCTATACTCTGCGTCATGTTATAAGGTTTGTGGTAAACGGGGGCCAATTCAGGCCAAAATCGTGAAAAAAAGGGTAAATTTCGCGCAGGAGCGGCGCAGGTGTCTGACAAAAGGATGACGCCCGTCACACACTGCCGCCCGCCGCCGCCTACTTCGCCGCACTGACGATTTTGATGATGTCCCCATCCTTGAGGATGTGGTTTTCCTTGATCCGCATCTTGGTGCGGGCATCGATGGCATACAGGAATCCTTTCCCGATATCGGTGTGCACCTGGAATGCCAGATCATGGGGGTTTGATCCACGTTTCATCAGGAAGGCATCCGGCAGTATATCGCCCTGCTTGTTGCAGAACTTGTTTTCGTCTTCCACCGGGTACACGACAATCCGGTCGAGCAGTTCGAAGACCGCACGGTTGACCGCATCCTGGACACCGGTCCCGTTGTTCTTCTTCATGACCTCTGCAAGTTTTACAAGACCTGCTTTCTGGGGCGCGGATAGCGTGACGCCGTCGATAACCGAGAACTGTTTATCTCCCGGCAGGTATTTTATCACGTTTGCCGCTGCCGCATTCCTCAGTGCCAGCTCCGATGCGGCGCTCGCAAACGCAACCTTCTGTGCGGCAAGTTTCTCCCGCAGCGCGTCAGGTGTCTCATCGATCTTGTTCCCGACAACAAGCATCGGCTTTGAGATCTTTACGATCTCGGCACAGAACGGTACGAGGTCTTCCATCTGGGCGTGGACGAGATCGAGTTTGAGCTGCAGTTCCAGCTCACGCACTTCATCAGGTGTTATCCCGAGGCCCGTGAAGACCTCGGCGATTCCCTGGTGGATGGAGAACGACTTGACCGATGCCTGGCGGGAGAGGCGGGACCAGTGCTTGTCAAGGATCCCGTAGACCCACATCGTCATCTCAAAGCCAAGGAACTTCACATCCTCTGCCGGGTCGTGATTCCCGACACCCACCGGGTTTCCTTCGCTGTCGGTCCCGCCGCTCGCATCGATCACGTGCAGGATCGCATCGGCCTGCCGGAGGTTGTCAAGGAACTGGTTCCCGAGACCTTTGCCCTTGTGCGCATCGGGAACGAGCCCTGCGACATCGATGAGGTTGACGGCAACAAACCGGACGCCGTCAACGCAGTGGCCGCAGGTAAGATCAAGGCTGTGGCAGGGGCAGGTCGTCCGCACGTATCCGACGCCAAAGTTGGGATTGATGGTCGTAAATGGGTAGTTGGCGATCTCTGCGTTCGCCATGGTTGCCGCCTTGAAAAAGGTCGACTTTCCGCAGTTTGGTTTTCCTGCAAGCGCGAGGGTGATCATCGTATTTCCTCAAAGACTATCAAGATTTTTTACTTTTCAACAGGATCGCTGCACCGGATCCGTTGGGATGTCTGCCTTTTGGTATGAATAGAATCTGACAAAGTTTTTCATGGCTGCTTATTAAAAGGTACTTATGACCTTTATTGCAAAAACCTGTTATTATTTTGATAAACCGGGCCCGGTAAACACAAAGGATGCAGCGCGATTTGCCATAGAAAGGGCGAAGGAACTTAAAACTAAGACCATTGTTGTCGCGAGCAGTACGGGAGAGACCGCGCGGGTCTTTTTTGACGCAATGAAGGGTTCCGGTCTTTCCCTTGTAGTGGTGACCCATGTGATGGGATTCTCAAAGCCCGGTGAATGGGAGTTTTCTGACAAGACCGCACAGGAACTCCGGAAGGAAGGCGTGAAGATCGTGACCGGCACCCACGCCCTCTCCGGTCTCGAACGCGCCCTTTCAAAGTCCCCGAAGGTTGGCGGCGCGTCCCGGACCGAGGCAATCGCCGAAGCGCTGCGGCGCGTGATCGCGGTCGGCCTCAAGGTGGCAGTTGAGTGCGTGCTTATCGCCGCCGACCAGGGTGCGGTCAGGATCGATGAAGAAGTTATTGCAGTCGGAGGGACGGCAAGCGGCGCAGATACGGTCTGCGTGATCCGCCCGGCCTACACGGCCAGTTTCTTTGATCTCCAGGTGCGGGAAATTGTGGCCATGCCCCGGGTCAGATAACCATGGTCCTTAAGGAATTGCAGGAATCTGTCCGCGTGGTGGGACAGACACCGGTGCTCTGGATCCCGGGGATCGTTGCCGGGCTGCTTGGTGCGGTGCTCTGGATCTTGTTCAACATCTCCGGCACGTTCTTTACGAGCCGCCTTGTCATTATCGCCGGCCTTGTGATGGTACTCTTTGTCGCTGGCACATTCGGTCTCGTAAAGAAAAACGAGACCGGGGCCGGTGCGATGGTTCGCGAAGGGGCGGGTTACTATTTCCGGGTGCTGCTTCCCTGGCTTGTGATCCTCTTTATTCTCCTGCTGGTCTTTGCGCTGATCATGATTGTGACCATCATTTCGACCGGGGGTTCAACAGACTACGAAGGAACGGGCCTGCTTGCTGTTTTTGTTATGATCCCCACGCTGTTTTTGACATTCTTCTGCGATACAGCGGCAGTCTTTGAGGATCTCCGGGTCTTTACCTCCCTCCGGCGCAGTGTCGGTGTGGTCGCCGGCCACGCGTGGGAAGTGCTGGGATTTTTTGTTACCTGCGTCGTGCTCTCGTTTATTGACTTCTTCGTGTTTGCCCTCATATGGGAAGGGCTCCTCTTTGACAAACTCCAGCCGCTTGTGGACTATTACAACAGTTCCGCCTACAATGAGACCCAGTTCGCATCGATGTTCACTCCCCAGCAGCTGATAACCCTGATCGGCCCGGATGGAATGTGGATCACTGCTGCGGTCATCTTTCTCGGTGTCGTGTTCCTCGTGCCGCTCCTGCTTGCTTTCAAGGCCTGCTTCTACCGGAGCATGATCGGGAGCCCGGTGGCAACCGTCCAGCAGATGACCGGGGAATTCGACAGCAAGGGCCGCTGGTACAAATACTGATAGATCCGCATTTTTTTTTTGGTTTTTACAAAAAAATTTAAACTATTTTTTATGCCCATTGCGAGCGATGGGGCCTATGGCGCGATCTAAAGAAACCAAAATAAATCGATTGAGTTCATGTCTGGTTTCTGTAAAAATCGCGCAGATATTATACGGAGATCGTTATTTTCCCCGATTAAACGATGAGTGCCGCCGCCCCTGGAAGGATGCCCCCGCAGCGGAACAGTGACGAATAAGGAAACCATTGCCCCGCCGTGCCCCGAAGGGGCCCAGAGGCGGGGAACCCTCCCACATTTTTATTGATGTTCCTTGTATCGGCGTGAACCAGATTTTTTTAGTCTGATTTTCATGAGATAAAAGATTTTGACGGTGGCTGAGGGGTACACAAAATCAAAAATCCATTGCCGGTTAATTCTCGTTCCCGGTTTGCTCCTCACAACACCACACCATGCACCATATATACCCAGTACAGCGCGACCGCAAAGACCCCGCCGCCCAGTGTTGCAAGGAAATTTGTTCCCGCGTTGCCCAGGTAGCCCTTGTTTTCCAGGAGCGCCCCGACAAGGCTGTCGAGGTTGGTGCCGACAAACCCTGCGATCGTGCAGATGACAAGCATCCACGGGGTGATAACGTGCAGACCCAGTGCAACGAGGGATACGGCAAAACTCCCGAGCAGGGAAACCAGTTCGCCTTTCAGCGAGACGCCGCCGTTTGTCCCGATCGGCACTTTGCGCAGTGTCGTGATCATATAGGGAATCCCGCCGGTCACCCCGATCTCGCTTGCCATCGTATCGGCTGCCGCCGTCGCCACGCACCCGACGTACATCACGATAAAGATCGGCTGGACGAACACGCCGTACAGCACGGCTGCCGCGCACGCGACAATGCCATTTGCAAAGACATTCCTGTACCCCCGGGCCCCGCTCTGGCCCTGTTCGACGCCGATCCGTTTCTTGTACTCGAACTTATACCGGGTGCAGACCGAACCGAGGATAAAAAACGCGAGCATCACGAGGAACCACGTGGCATCGGCAAAGACGAGGAGGATGATCCCGACAAGTGCGGTCGAGAACAGGCCCGAGAGATCCGCGGTCTTGAACCGGTACGCAAAGTACCCGAAGACAAAAGCGATGAAGACTGCGATGATGACAATTTCGATATTCGCGGTGTAATTAAGTTCCTTTATCAGGTACATCGTCATCGCAATACCGATCCCTTCGAGAACGAGCGAGTCCTCGTATTTCAGGAGGATCACTTTTAAGAGAACCGCCGCGATGATCCCGAAGATGACCATCAGGAACGCCTGTTCATGGAGGTACACCATAACGAGAATCCCGGCCCATGCCGTGGATATGACATAGTAAAAGTAGGTATTGAGATCGTCAGCCCCGGACTGGAAGACCAGTTCGCCAAGGGCTATCATCGCGAGTGTTGTTGCAAGGACGACAAAGGGAAGGAGATTGACTGCGTAGAGGGCGGAAAGGATACAGAACACGTATGCCAGGTATTTCGTCCCAAAAAATCTCCAGAGAATCAGGGAAAAGAGGATGATGACAAGTGCCATCAGCCATTGCGGCTGCACATAGGGGCCGGCAAGCACCGCTCCACCGGCGAGTGCCGCTGCGTAGCCCAGTCCCCGCTGCTTTACCATTGTTTAAGACATTTGTTTTCAGATGTCAAGAGTCTTATCGTTTTTTTCCTTGCAAAATCCCGGTATTTCTTTTAGGTGGCTTCGGGCCCGGTGCGATCACTATATTTTATAAAACGACCTATCCGGTACGGAATGGTTTCGTCTGATCAGCTGCCAAAAAATTATGATTTTGCCGTGGTGGAAGAGCGCTGGCGGAATACCTGGCGCGACGAGGACCACTATTTTGACCACAACTCGAAAAAGCCGCAGTTTGTGATCGATACGCCCCCGCCCTATCCTACGGGCAATTTCCATATCGGCAATGCACTGAACTGGTGTTACATCGATTTCTTCGCCCGGTACAAGCGGATGAAAGGCTACAACGTGATGTTCCCGCAGGGGTGGGACTGCCATGGCCTTCCGACCGAGGTAAAAGTCGAGGAACTCAACCACATCACGAAAAACGATGTCTCCCGCGAAGAGTTCAGGCGAATGTGCCGCGAGCTTACGCAGAAGAACATCGAGCAGATGCGGCTCACGCTCCGGCGCATGGCGTTCTCCACGGACTGGTCTAATGAGTACATCACGATGACGCCGAAGTACTACTCAAAGACCCAGCTCTCGTTTTTGAGGATGTTAAAGTCCGGCTATATCTACCAGGACGAGCACCCGGTTAACTACTGTACCCGGTGCGAGACGGCGATTGCGTTTGCGGAGGTTTCTTACGAAAACCGTGAGACGCAGCTCAACTTTTTCGATTTCGATGGCGTGGAGATCGCGACCACCCGGCCCGAGCTCCTTGCCGCCTGCGTCGCAGTCGCGGTGCACCCGGCAGACGGCCGGTACCACACCCTGAAAGGAAAATCCCTCACGGTGCCGCTCTTTGGCCATGCCGTCCCGGTCGTGCAGGACGAGGCGGTCGATCCGAAGTTCGGATCCGGCGCGGTCATGATCTGTACATTCGGCGACAAGCAGGATGTCCACTGGTGGAAGCAGCACAACCTCCCGCTCAGGAAGGCTATCGACCGCAAGGGACTGATGACCGCGATTTCCGGGAAATATACCGGTCTTTCCACAACCGATTGCAGGAAAGCGATCCTCGCGGACATGAAGGCGGCTGGTATTCTCAAAAAGCAGGAGAAACTGGAGCAGCGCGTCGGGACCTGCTGGCGCTGCAAGACGCCGATCGAGATCCTCTCGGGCCGGCAGTGGTTTATCCGGATCAAACAGCAGGAGATCCGGGATGCCGCCCACCAGATCAAGTGGTACCCCGAGCACATGCTGCTCCGGATGGAGAACTGGATCGACCAGATGGAATGGGACTGGTGCATCTCCCGGCAGCGGATCTTTGCGACCCCGATCCCGGTCTGGTCCTGTAATAAGTGCGGTGAAATAGTGGTGCCGGATGAGAAAGATCTTCCCTGCGACCCCACCCTCACGCAGCCAAAACACCCCTGCCCCAAATGCGGTGGCCACGAGTTTACCGGTGAGGAGGATGTGCTCGATACGTGGATGGACTCGTCCATCTCGGTCTTAAACGTGACCGGCTGGGACGGTTCAGGAAAGCCGAAGATCTTCCCGGCGCAGATCCGGCCGCAGGGCCATGATATCATCCGTACCTGGGCGTTCTACTCGATCCTGCGTTCGGTCGCGCTGACGGGAAGCAAACCTTGGGACCAGATCCTGGTAAACGGCATGGTGCTCGGTGAGGACGGTTTCAAGATGAGCAAGAGCCGGGGCAACGTGATCGTCCCTGAAGAACTGGTGGGACGGTACGGTGCGGATGCGCTCCGCCAGTGGGCGGCCACCGGCGCTGCTCTTGGTTCCGATATCATGTTCTCCTGGAACGATGTGATCGCCGCGTCCCGGTTCCAGACCAAGATGTGGAACATCGCCAAGTTCGCGCTCATCCAGCTCGAGAAGGAGGGCATCGATGAGAACGCGCCGGTCACAGCCCTTGCCGACCGGTGGCTGCTCGCCCGGCTCTCCGATACGGTGGAAACCGTTAGCGCGAGGATGGAGAACTACGAGTTCGATGAGGCGCTCAAGAGCATCCGGGAATTTGCCTGGGACGTGCTCGCCGACAACTACATCGAGCTCGCGAAGGGCAGGTTGTATTCCGAAGGCGCGTCGAGAAAGAGCGCCTGCCGCGTCCTGTATGCTGCATACGATGCGCTCTGCCGGATGCTTGCGCCGTTTGTCCCGTACTTTGCCGAGGAGTGCTACTCATATCTCAACAAGGGGAGTGTTCACAAGCAGCCCTGGGTCGCGTTTACGTTTGACGATCCCGCGGCCCGTGCCGAAGGAGATCTGCTTGTCAAGGTCGTCGCCGAAGTGCGCAAGTACAAGCACGACAACGGCCTTGCCTTAAATGCCCCGCTCGGGAAGGTCACGGTCTACGCCCCGCATACCGCAAACGACGAAGGGGACACAGCCCGGACCCTGAATGCGGACGTCCACTGGAGGACTGACAAGGCCCATCTCGATAAGGTTGTCTCCGGCATCGACTTTAACCGCGCCGTGGTCGGCCCAACGTTCAGGAAGGATGCGGGCGCGTTCATGGAAGCTGTCAAGGCGCTCCCGGCCGAAGAGCTCGCTCACCTGCTAAAAACGATTACGGTGAACGGCAAGGATCTCGCCATCCCGGAGAATGCGTTTGCGCCGAAATATTCCTACGTGGAAGAGGGCGCGAAAGTCGACGTGATCACGATTGGCGATGTGATCGTGACTGTGGCGATGAAGGAATAATTTTTTTAAGGGTTTTTTTCGGATAGTTAATAAATAGTAAGATTTTCTTTTGAATTGAATTTCAATCTTGTTTTATTAACTTACATTTTCTTGATCAGATGTTTTGGCTTTTTTTAATTCTGTAATACTGTCATTTAGCAAAGAAAAAAATTCATCATGTTCTTTTCTCCTTTTTGACTCTCTCTGAAATACAGTAAAAAAAGAAGGTCCATTACGTCCGGAATCTATAACATATCGTAATATGTTAAGAGCACTATAAAGTTTGGGTTTTATTATTTTAGTTTCAGTATCATTGAGTGAATTAAAAATATTCCATAAGTCTTCATAAGCTCGTTCGAGTCTATCTAATGTACCTTTATTATATGGGCGATAGGTGTTCCAGTCAGTATTTATTCGATTATAATAGTTCACAAGTCTATCAATAGCAGATTTTTTTCGATCTTCAAAATCATCACGTAAATCGGATATCGAATACGTTGTAATCATTTGATAAAATTCTGTTTTCGCGAGATCAATTCGTGGAACGGGAGTATTTATTTTCCCTGCTATCCATTCGATAAATTTTTGGAATTTTTCTTGACTATCTTCAACATCTGAAAAATCGATCCCTTGTGGTCGAAGGTGATTAAGTGGCGTAGGAAGATCACTTACTGATTGTCCCCCAAAACAAATAGGTCCTATATTCTTCCCAAGAATAGCTGCTGCCCCTGCCTCAAAATTGATCCAACGGGCTTCAACAGAGAGTGGGGTACATAATATTATCATAAGATTAGAATTATCGATTCCCCCTAGAATCTCCTTTAACCAATCCTCCGAGAAGGGAATGCTGTTTGCAACAAAAACATTAACTTTTTGCGGAAAAGTGGTCTCCAAAAACTCTTTTAATTTATCAGCAATTCCTTTATGCTCCTCAATTCGGGATATGAAAATTGAATAACTATACGGCTTTTCCGTCGCTAATAGAACTTCTCGTTCATAGTAGTCAATCCCCGATGGAGTCAATAAAATTGAGTCACCACTAGCGTTGAAAAATCCTTTTTGGACATAATGCTTGATAACATCAAGTATTGAATTAAGAGGTAGTTCTGGTAAGTTTAAATGCAAATCCCAAATTTTTATCGGTGTCGCGGCCTTTTGACCCGTCATTGAATACAATTTGGAAAACACTTTCAAATGATCTTCAGATATGGTCATTGGCACACCTAATGAAAATCATTCAGCGGAAAAGGAGATAAAATCATACTCTTAGAATGCTGGTATAGGTATGTGAATCTAAACCCTCTACATATCTTGTTATGATCAGCAATCCCGTCCTTCAAGAAGACGGCTACCTATACTACAAAAATTGATTGGATTGATCGATTTTTAGAGCGAGGCTGACACTCCTATTCCCTCTCCCATTAACTGAATCCGATTACGCGTTAAGAACCCGGTAAGTGCGTAGCGCAAAACCCGACGAGGCGTTTTGCGCGTCGGGCATCGCAATGTTTCAGCAGCTTTGAAAAAAATTCCTGTGGGAGAATTTTTCTCTCCACTTTCGAAATTGTTTTGATTGTTTTTCCGGTCATATGCATCAGACCATTTTCCCTCGCTCGCCACGGAAACTCCCTGCCAAGTGCGTCAAATACCCTCTCCCATAGGAGGTGACAACACCCCAAATCCCCTGATCTGAGATACACTAATCCGGGCCCAAATTGAGCTCCGATTGCCTTTTCCGGGATCCAATCGGAGCCCGTATCGGGCTCCGTTTTAAAACAAGCCCAAATTGGCCTTATTTTGGCAATCGGACGAATTAAAAAGTTCGCATAGACGCGTTTTACGGGCCGATCTCATGCTAAATAGGCATTTGATGGATCCCGGAAAAAGAGGCCGCTGGAAAGCCGCTATAGCCCGATTATGAGCATTATATGGGCCGCAATTTGGGCGTATTTTTCCAAATAATCCGATTTATTGGCTCCATTTCCACGCGAACCGAAACGGACGGTTTTACGGGCGTATTTTTTGGGGCGGCTGCCCCCATTTTTCGTCTTTCCCACCGATTCCAAATCGTTCGGCCCGATTCATAGATTTCCGGAAAAGTCCGGCCCACGAGCTGAGGATTTTTTTAAAAATATCGATCCGGCAGCCGGGGATTTTGAAATCTTCAACTGCTGAGTCTTTCATTTTCCGGAATTCAAAATCTCGCAATGTAATCTTTTTAAAAAAATTACACTAAATATAGTGAATTACTTTTTATACTATGACGAAGATTCTGTAAAGTCTGCGGGGGGCGACATATTTTCCTCGATGAAGGCTTAATGCAACCCCCCGAAGACTTGACAGAACCCCACTCAGTTCGGTATTTAATCGGTCTGATCCTCAATTGGCAGCATTTCTTTGTAGAAATGTTTCCCCACCCACCATATGAGAATCCCAATAAAGATCCATGATAACTCGGCAATATGGGTGTTATAGAGTGCAATTCCAATTGAGATTAAAAACACCAGGGAGATAAGAAGCTCGCGCATGATAAAATAATGTACAGTTGCCTGGGAAAGGTCTGGATCAGAGAACCTGCGATCTTTTGTCGCGTAATACCAGAGCGCACTGAAAATAACACCTGCAAACGCCTGGGTCAGGGCATAAAATATAACTGCAACCGGGCTTTCGGGGTACTGGATGATCAGGGAAGTCTGGAACGGGATCAACGTAATACAAAAGAGAAACAGGAGGTTCAAACAGAGAAGGATTCGATCTGCCTTGTATATATGCTGGAAAATCTGGTGATGGTTCATCCACCAGGTGCCGATGATAATGAAACTGATGGTATAGATTAAGAACGTCGGCCATTCATTGATGAGACTAATCGTGAGTTCTGTGGTAACATTGCTTTTCGCAATAACCGGAACGGTGAGCGAAAGGACCATCAGTGTGATGCAAAATGAGAATACGCAATCCGTAAAATTGAGCACACGTTCAAAGTTCTTAAAAAACCGATGGTGCGGATGTGGTTCTTTAGGGGACATACCGTACATGATCGTTCTTTTCCTCATTAAATTTTCCAAAGACCAGAATTATGATATATCAGACACCATGAAAATTCGTCCCCGCAATCCGTGATAGATGATGAGGAGAGAGGGTGAGGAACCCATCATCGTCATTCGCCCATCCGAACGTATCACGGGTCTGGCGTTTCATGGATCTGATTTTCTGCATTTCAGACGTCTCTTCATTTTTAAGAACGGTATCTCTCTTTAATTCCCTGTATACAGTTCAGCCCAGTATATTGTTCTGACAAGGCAGTGGATCGGGTTTTTTCCTGAAGAGGTTTTGTTGATGACGCTGAATGCACCGTTCCGGTATGCCTCTTCTCTCATGTTGCAGGTATCGTTTGCAGTGAAGAGAATAAATGGGGTTGTGTTGCCGCGGGAGTGCAATTCCCGGAGTAACATAATCCCATTCATGCCTCCTGGCATATCGTAGTCAGATACAATCACATCTACCGATGACGTTGACAGCCATTCAAGTGCAGATTCTCCGGAATTAAGGATATTTACCGTAAACGATCCTATCCTTTCGCAGAAATCTGCAACGATTGTGCACATGTCCGGATTGTCATCGACGAACAGGAGGTGTATTATCGTGCTTTCTCTCATTTTTTCTTCTCATATGTATTACAGCGTAGATAATGCCGATAATCGCCCCGGTCAGCACGGCGATATAGACCGGATTAGACACGATTCCCTGGATGCCTGTCGGGTTTTTCACGTCAATAGCGACTTTCATGGGGTCTGAGATATACGTATCATCGATAGCGTCATTGTATCGGATCTCCGAATCAAGCCCATATTCCTTAATCGTCGCGTCGCTGGCGACACTGATCTGGTAGGTAGCCACTGCGGTCTGGCCGGGGGCGAGATCGCCAAGATAGGCGATATTTGAAGAACTTGTGAACGGAGCAACCACACTAAGGCGTGCCTCAGCGTTTTTCACCGTAGAATCGCCGGTATTCTGGTATTCCACCCGGATCGTCCGTTTACTGCCCGGGCTCATCTCGATCAGGGAAGAAAGAACCGCGAAATCCACCTTGCTGCCGACTTCAACACCGACCGTATGGGTTTGTGAACTGACAAAATCGCCTTCATCGTTCTGATAGATCACCACAACATCTAACGGATAGGTTTTGTTGATTGCATCCGATGCCACGGCAACCTTGTACTGACAGGCGACGGTACTGCCTGGCGGAAAGTCGCCGATATAGATGCTGGTGTCCACAGGGTTGACCGGGCTTGCGTCGTCTTCTGCGATTTGGACGGTCGCTTTGGACCCGTCCAGCGACCCGATATTCTTGATGCTCAGGTTCACGTAACCCTGGGCACCGGCAACCAGCGAGTCTGAGGTCACCGAGACAACTTGGGGGATCACCTCGGACTTGATCGACAATGGGACCGTGACCGTGACGTTGTACGGTTCATAATAATACCGGAACGTGTCCATACCGTACTGGGCGACGTGCGAATACTGGGTGTAACTGATGTTGAGCGGGATCTGGTAGGTACCCCCCTGAGCATCCGCGTTGACCTTCGCAGAGAATGTTACCGTCTCCTGCGCTTCGCTTGTGAGATCGCCGATCATCTGGGGATCGCTTTTTATCACGATGGGGGCATCTCCAGCTTTCATCGCCACCGTCACAAACTTGGCTGTCGTGGGGACATCGGCTCGGTCCACAATATCGGACGCTACCTCATAGTTCGTGTTGATGCCGGTGTTCTGGATCACGACCGGGATCTTGATGTCGCTTCCGGCCGTATACTGGTCTGTACCAGCGATATACGCCGTCAGGTTTGGGCTGCCTTCCAGGTATTTTGTCCCTGCCATAGCTGGAGCCACGAGGCATACGACAAAAACAAGGAAGATTATGGCAATCCTGCAGTGTTTTACTCTGGAAAATATAGGTGTCATCATTCGTCACCTCCTTTTTTCTTTCTCATTACAAGCACGTAGTACCCTGCACCGATTGCAATGAGAACAAGAAGGGTAAGGACTTCGGGGATCTGCCCGAGTCCGCCGGTTGCCGATGGTCCAGCGATCGTGACTTGTGCCGTGAAGGTATCAGAGATCTGGCTGTTGTCGAGTTCATCGCGATACCTGACTTCGGTATTAAGGGGATAGGTTCCTGGAGCCGCCCCGCTGGCAGCGGAGATAGCATAATGGGCAGTCACCTTTCCGCCTGGGGGAATATCCCCGAGATATGCAAGTGTATCTGAACTTGAGAGCGGATCGTAGGTTGAAAGCCGGGCTTCAGCATGGTTTGCGGTAATCGAGCCCGTATTCTGGTATACAACGTCAATTACGGTGTCAGATCCCTGCGTTATCACCACTGGCGGCGAGACAACGGCAAAGGAGAGCTTGGCAGCCACCGGCACGCCGACGGTATCAATCGTCGAGGTTACGGTATTACCATCCGAGTTCGTGTAGGTCACTTCAACATCTATCGGGTAGGTCTGCTGCTCTGCAGCGCTAGACACGGATACCTTGTACTGGCAGGAAACAATGCCACCCCTTGGGAAATCCCCGATGTAGACGCTGTCATCGGTCGGGATAATGGCACTGTCGCCATGTTGCAGGATTTTGACAGAAGCCTGGGTTCCATCCTCATACCCGATATTCCTGATAGTGAGGTTGATGTACCCTTCGTTTCCGACAGCAAGGCCAGATGAATCAGCTGATATCACATCGGTCTGGACTACCGGTTGTATCATGACCGTGAGCGGGATTGTCAGGTTCACGGGAGAGTATACAGTCCCGACCTCGTCACTGGTCGGCTGATTCGCGAGGCTGTTGGAGAGATACGTATACTGAACTGTCAAGGGAAGGGTGTATTCACCGAGCGTCGCGTCTGATGTTATCTTTGCTGTGAAGCTCGCAGTTGCTATCCCGGGGCTCGCGAGATCACCCAGGTCCTGTGCATCTGTCGTGATGTTGATGGGTGTTCCTTCTCCGGAAAGCCCTACCGTGACAAGCTTCGCGGTAGTAGGGAGATCCTCTTGGGGGAGGGTACCCTCGTTGGTGTAGAGTACCTGGCTTGTCCCGCTGTTCTGAATGTCAACGACGATCGTGGCATCCTGTCCCGGGGAGAACTCGTTCGTCCCGGCGATATATGCCGTTATCTGGGGCGAGCCCCCGAGGTATTTTTCTGCCCCCAGTACTGGCATTGTGCAGCATATTGCCGCGAGAACCAGGAGGGCAATGGTGGTGTAGAATTTCATGGAATGTGCCTCTGTAATTTTGTTTTTTTCAAACTAGTCTGAACTTCCTGTTTTTTGAAGGTTCTCGGATTCGATACGATGCTGATTCCTCGTCTCCAGCCACTCGGTGAACTGACCCATAAGGGACAGTACAGCGGGCATAATGAAGATGGCGCCAAAGAGGGAGAACCCGATGGCGATAAGGGTACTGATACCGAAGTTACTGATGATGGGGAACGTGGAGAGGCAGAGGGCGGAGAATCCAAAGAAGGTGGCGAGACCGGAGACAGTGATAGCAGACCCGATCTTGCTCACGCTTTCCTTGATAGCCGCGATATGGTCGTGGAGTTTTTCCTCCTCCTCTGAGTAACGCTCCATCACAAGGATCGTGTATTCAGCAGCAACCCCTATGGTCATGGAGCCGAGCGTTGCAGTCATCGGGGTGTAGGCAATCCCCAGCACGTACATTACCACCGAGTTCCAGCCAACGACAAGAATGATGGGAATGAGCGGCGAGATCGCGTGGATATGCCGGTACACAACGATGAGGAAGACGAATATCAGGCCAAACCCGAGGTAGGTCATCTCATCCTTGGACGCGTCCAGCCCGGCAACGAGTGAAGTAAATATATCGAATTCTCCCGCTGGATTAACCGAAATACCCGGCGGCGGCTGGAGGAATGCAATATCGCTGACCATCTGCTTTTTAAGATCCTCCTGCTGGGGCATCTGGAGGTCGGCCATGCCAAAGTGTATAACGCCTCTCATTGAGCCGCTTATGTACTGGTCTTTGATACCTTCAGGCATTCTGTCAAGCGCTGCATCCACCTGGCTCTGAGTCTGGGGCATCACGCCGCCATTGTAGGCCAGAATATACGTGACAATGCTTGTTGCCGATTTGAGATCTGCATGATGAGCAAGTTCGTAATCCTGATATTTTTCGATCCATTGTATCGTATCGAGATCGGTAACTCTCGCACCCTGGACGTAGATGTCAGCAGTAGTCAGCCCCCCAAGGACCCTCGTCACTTTATCAATCTGGATCTTGGCTGGCATTTGGGGAGGGACAAAATTGTTCTCATTAGCCTCGATAGGAATAAGCGGGTCTATCTGGTATCCGATTACGGCAATGAGCGCTACAATCAGGAGAATTGGGACCGGGTTTTTGGCGATTTTTACTGAAGCATCAGTGAGAAACTGGGCATAAGACCTGGGTTTCTTTTTCTTTTGCGTCGGGAGTGAGTTGCATGCATCCGAACCGACTGCGTAGCAGACCTGGGGTGCAAGCGGTTTAGGCTTGTAGTTAATGAGATGAGCGAGGGCGGGTATCCCCACAAGTGAGATGCAATAGCAGCTCATGATCCCGATCATGGCCACCAGGCCGAAGGATCGGACCATTGGGATAGTTGAGACAAACATCGCCGCAAAGCCAAGGGACGTGGCGAGCATGGCATACATAACGGCCGGCCCGGTCTTTGTGATGGTCGTAAACACGGCATCGTCAAGCGACCCTTTGCGGGCCTCTTCGTCAAGCCGGGAATGAAACTGGATCGCGTAATCGATCCCAAGGCCGATCATGACCGGAAACGCACCCATCACTGCCAGGGTCAGCGGGATCCCGGCCAACCCCATCAGGCCCATAGCGGTCGTAAGGCCAAGGCCCACAAACAGGACCGGCAGAAACCGGTGGCTGACATACGAGAACAGCAGGCCCATGATGATAACCATCAGGATTAGGGCTCCGCCAATCAGCATGCCGGTATTAGTACTCATCTCGTTTTGCATCTGCTGCCTGAATGCGGGAGTACCGGACATCTCAACAGTTACACCGGCCGGAGGGTTGGACTGAGCAACAGCCAGGTTCACCGTGTCCAGAGCCTTGATTTCTGAAGCAGTCGATAAGCCGTTATCGAGATTTATCTGCACTAAAGTCAGGACATTGGACGGTATCGCGGTGGCCTGGACTGCAGGCGGCATCTCGTTTACCAGTGCATCGATCTCTCCTTTTGTCTGGGGAAGGACACCGTTGTTCTCGCTTTTTAAGACATCAACAACGCTCTCTGTGCCGGATATGTACTGCTGTTGACGGATGTCACCCTCGAGCCTGTCGATATACTTAAGCACGCTCGGGTTCAGTGGATCACTGGTGTCGACGATCAGGACAATGGAATCCGTATTCAGTGTCTGGGAATATTGGTAATCGATGGAACCTTCCGGTGAATGCTGATCAATATAGGTAAAATCGCCGGTATCCATGGTGATCATTGTCGTGCCAAAAATGGCAACAACTACGATTGCTGCAATAATGCACATCACCACTTTTGGATGGCGGTTGACGAACTGTGCGATTGAACTGAAGATCTGGTCAATCATGGTGTTTTACTCTCCTCATGGATTATTATCTCAAGAAATCCTCGAAGTGTCACCGGGGTTTGAACCGCTTTACGTAGACAACGTAGCCTGCAATAGCGAGAACTACGAGAATTATGGCAGCAAGTCCGGGGAGTCCAACCAGGGTCACGACAGATTTGGCCGGGACGACCTCAACATTGGCCTTGAGGGGGTCGGAAGTGATCTGGTTATCCAGGGCATCGCGGTAGATCACCTCGGAGTCCAGACCGTACTCTTTAGATGTTGCCGAAGAGTCTACCGACACATCGAACGATGCCGTCCGGATATCGCCAGGAGCCATCGTCCCCAAGAACGCCGTGTCGTCATTGCTTGTGAAGGGTTGGACAGCGCTAATCCGTGCCTCGGCTTTATAGGCTGTCGTGCCGCCGGTATTCTGGAACTGGAATGTGATGACGGCGTTATCGCCTGGAGTAACGTTTGCCGCGACCGGGGTGACACTGAAATCGACCTTTTCTCCGACAGGCACGCCGATAGTCTCCACAGGGGAATCCACGTAGTCTCCTTCGTAATTCTCATAATAGACCAGCACGTCGAGCGGATAGGACTTCTGCTGGGCGTCTCTGGCCACTTGTGCGCGGAAGGTGCAGTTGGCCACCGCCCCAACCGGGAAATCGCCAACATAGAAACTGCCATCGGTGGGGGTAACCAGGCTCTGGCCGTTCTGCTGGATCCGGATGACAGCATTTCGGCCATCGTCAGACCCGACATTCTTGACCGTTAAGAAAACATATCCCTCGATCCCGGCATTCAGGTTCTTGGCCTCCACATCGGGAATCGCAATCTCTACCTCAGGCTTGATTGTTATCGGGATGTAATGAGTCTCGTTGATGTTCTTGTACAGGTAGTTCAGAACCTGTGTGCCTTCCTGGGTGGACTGGTACAGGTAGGTATAATTCAATATAAGCGGAATCTGGTAGGTTCCTGCAGCCGCATACTTGTTGACCGTAATGTGGAAATTGGCAGTGGCACTAGAACTTGCCGGGATCTCTCCTACATCTTGGGAATCGGCTTTGACAACGAGAGGAGCATTTCCTGCATCCAGGGTTGCTGTCAGCTGTTTTGCCGTGTTCGAGAGATCGCTCGGACTGATAATCCCTGACTCGACCATCGTGAACTGATTGAGCCCGGTGTTCTCAATAACGATTTGGAGGTTCACATCGTCGCCAGGTGAAAACTCGTTCGTGCTGGCGATGTGCGCATCCAACTGGGGGCTCCCGGCCATGATCTTGGTCCCCGCTGATACCGGGGCGACGGCGAGGAGAATTACCGCCATTGCAGCAAGGCACACATATAGGTATCCTCTTTTTGTGCTTCTTGCCCGGACAGATTTTCCATTCCTGATAGGTCCAGGCATCGTATTCCGCGTTTCTTTTCCGATTAAGTCACTCATGGTGTTCCTCACCCGTGGTTCATTCACATGAACAACGAAATTCATTGTTCGCAAATAAAATACAATTTTTAACTTTATTAAACTTACGTTTAGTTAATAGATTTTATGTTTATATAAAAGAACACAAAGAAGATATACTTACAAAATAGATAGAACGTGCAATTATGCCAAGAATTAATACTGAATACCGGGAGGATGCCAAACGGAAGATCCTCACAGCAGCCTTGAAGGTGGGTGAAATTAAAGGCCTGGAAACGGTCACCCTTGACGAGATCTCACAGAGAGTGGGAGTTACTAAGAGCGCGCTCTATGCATACTTTGATAACCGGGATGCGTTGATGCGGGAACTGGTCATTGAGGTTTTTTCCCGATATCAGTCGAAGGTTAAGGATGCACTTGCCGATGATCCGGATATTCAGACGATGCTGGAGCGGTTGGGAAAACTGCTTTTTTCCGGCCAAATCAAGTATGCAAGCCTGTTTGCCCAGATAACGAAGTTAGACATTTCCAATGATCCGATATTACGGGATATGCTATTGGATATCTCTCAACGTTCAATGATCCTCGAAAAGCAGATTTCCCATATGCAGGACCAGGGAAGAATCATCAATAAAGGCGATCCGGATGAAATTGTGACGGCAATTACGGCGCTTGCAACGGGTCTCAAGGTTTTGTCGAATTTTAGGGGATGGGATTCGAACAGAGTTCAGCAAATCTGGGAAAATTCGGCTCAACTTATAGTATCTTATCCATCGGATGGCAAATAATGGTTCTTTTAACTTGGCATAGGAAGAATATAGGGTGCTGTTGCGTCTGAGGTTGATAGCGGATTTTTCACTTCGGATGAATTTGCATATCCACCTCAGACGCAACAGAACCATTTTTTAACTTTATTAAACTTATTTTGATTTAATAGTCTATGTGTTTATGTAAAAGAACACAAAGAGGATATATTTACAGGACAGATAACTCATATTTATGCCGCGAATTAATACTGAATACCGGGGGGACGCGAAACGGAAGATCCTCACAGCAGCCTTGATGGTGGGCGAAACCAAAGGCATAGAAACGGTCACCCTCGAAGAGATCTCCCAGAGGGTTGGCGTTACGAAGAGCGCACTCTATGCATACTTTGAAAACCGGGATGCGTTGATCCGGGAACTGGTCGTCGAGATCTTCTCACGGTTTCAATCGGACGTCGGAGATGCATTCGCCGATGATCCGGACATGCCGGTGATGCTGGAGCGGTTGGGAACTGTGCTTTTCACCGGCCAAATCAAGTATGCGAGCCTTTTTGCCCAGATAACGAAGTTGAATATTTCTAGTGATCCACTCTTGCGTGAAATGATTTCGGATATCACTCAAGGATCAGATATCATTGTGGAGCAGATTTCCCATATGCAGGACCAGGGAAGAATTACCAATAAAGGCGATCCGGATGAAATTGTGGCGGCAATTATAGCGTTTGCAATCGGTATCAAGGTTTTAGCGAGTTTTAAGGGATGGGATGTGGACAGGGTTCGGCAAATGTGGGAAAATTCGGTTCAACTAATTGTATCTCATCCATCGGAATGCGTATAATAATGTTTTAGAGCACATGTCGATAGAATACCATCATCGGTGCTGTTGCATCTGCGGTTGGTAGTGATTTTTTCACCTCGAATTAATTTACATATCAACCGCAGACGCAACAGCACCATTTGAAAAGACGGGTGAATCTTGTTCCCCGACTATTTCTTCGTGTGTTTCTGCCCGTTTGTCACGATCTGCCGGATCGCATCGGCAACAAACCCGGCGATCTCATCTTTTTCTTTTAATGCATCGACAATAACAAACCGGGCCGGTTCTGCCCGGGCAAATTCCAGGTACCTGTTCTGGACTTTTTCAAGAATCTCACGTCGCTCGAAGTGCTCGCGTCCACTCTTGCCGGCAAGGCGTGCGAGTGCATCGTCGACCGGGATCACAAGGAGGATCGTCTTATCCGGGACGACTGACCATCCGTTATGCATCGCCCGCAGCCAGCCTTCGGGGTCCGGGATCACACCGGCCAGCGTGACTGATTGGTAGGCAAACCGGCTGTCCGAGTACCGGTCGGAGATCACCAGTTTTCCCTCTGCGAGCGCCTGGCGCACCACCGTTGCGAGGTGGGCGGCGTGATCAGCGACAAAGAGTGTGGCCTCGGTGATCGGATCGATCTGCTCGGCAATCGCCCGGCGAACGGATTCTCCCACCCATGTTGCCCCGGGTTCCCGGGTGAAAACGGGATCGAGATCAGAAAGCCGCTCTTTGAGCGCCAAAAGAAGCGTGCTCTTGCCGGTGCCATCGATGCCCTCTATGGTGACGAGCAACAGCATCCCCTCCGTATCCATTCGGCCGGCACCGCGCCCTTGTGGAGGGCTGTCGCGATGATAGCACCGTCAAAGCCGGCATCTTTTATCGTTTCGAGATCCGCAACGGATGCGACACCGCCGCCGTAGAACAACCGGCCGTCATAGGCAGATCTCCATGTTTCGAGCGTCCCGGAGCCGGATCCGAGTCCGTTCTCTGTCCCGACAAACCCGAGGTTGAGGATAATGCACCCTTCAAAATTCCATTTCCGTGCAGCCCTGAGTACAGCCACCGGTGAATCACCTGAGGGGATCACCTTCCCGTCTTTTACATCCACGCTCAGGTAGCCTCCCTGGTACCGCGAGAGATCGGCTCCCCCGGTTTCGGTGCCGACAATATTTTTTATGTGCGGCCCTGACAGGTAATCGCTGGGCGACCGTGTTCCCCGGTCGACATAGCAGCACTCCACGAGCCCGGCACATGACCTGACCATCGCATCATGGGAACCGGTACCTTCGATCCGGTCGAGATCTGCGATGTAGATGTATTTTGGCGCGATCGCTTTTACAAAACCGACCGGTTCTGCCGTCGGAGAAAGTCCCCAGTCAAGCGGCTTGTAGGTCTCACGCAGCCCGGATTTTCCGTGCACGACCGTATTGCGCCGCAAATCCATTGCAAGCACCAGTTCCATCGGTAACGCAACCACTATTAGTACAAAAGATCATTAAAGCTTATGCAATTGTTGGTCAGCCCCAGCTCTATTTCCGAGGCTCAGTGTTCCGTTGCTGCCGATATCATTGACGTCAAAAAACCCTCCGAAGGCTCGCTTGGCGCCAATTTTCCCTGGGTGATCCGGGAGATCAAAACGTTTGCAAAAAAACCGGTCAGTGCAGCAATCGGGGACTTTCCGTATAAACCCGGCGGGGCCTCCCTTGCAGCCTACGGGGCTGCCTGCGCCGGGGCTGACTATATCAAGATCGGGCTTGCCTTTTCCGGGAAAGACCATGCCCGCGAGGTGATCGAAGCGGTCACCAAAGCCGTAAAAGACGAGTTTCCTGAAAAGTTTGTTGTCATTGCCGGGTATTCTGATTACGAGCGGATGGGTTCGATCTCCCCGTTTGACATTGCACCGATTACCGCCGCGTGCGGGGCTGACTTTGCGATGGTCGACACCGGCATTAAGGACGGGCGGAGTACGTTCTCCTTCATGGACGAGGGAACGCTTGCACGTTTCACGGCGGCAAACAAGAAACTTGGGATTGGCACGGCCCTTGCCGGTTCGCTCAAGTTCGAGGATATCGATGCCTTGAAACGAATCGATCCGGAGATCATCGGGGTCCGGGGGATGGTCTGCGGGGGCGACCGGAACGCAACCATCCGCGAGGATCTCGTGAAGACTGCCCTTGCCAGGATCCGGTAACACACCGACAGAGCCATGCGATTTCCCGGTTCCGGGTAAAAAACTTCAGGTGAAATATGTACACAAAAAAACTGGATGTTCCCCTCTCACTCACATTTGACGATGTGCTGCTCGAACCGCTGGAATCCTGGACCGAGCCCGACCAGACCGATACCAGGACCCGGTTCACGAAAAAGATCGGCCTCAATATCCCGCTCGTCTCGTCCGCGATGGACACCGTGACCGAGTCTTCGATGGCAATCGCGCTTGCCCGCGAGGGCGGGATTGGGGTGATCCACCGGAACATGACGGCCGAACACGAGCTCCAGGAAGTCAATATCGTAAAGCAGGCCGAGGAACTCATCGAGCGTGACGTCCTGTATGTCGAGGACACCGCGACCGTCTCCGATGCCGAGAAACTGATGAACCAGTACAGCATCGGTGGGGTGCCGGTCGTCGGGAAAGGGAAAATCATCGGGATCGTCTCCCGGCGTGACGTCCGGGCCATCGTTTCCCGGCGCGGCGAGGAGAGCATCAAGTCGATCATGACGAAAAAGCCTATCACGGCCGATGAGGACATAACGCCCGAAAAAGCGCTCGAAGTCATGTACACGAACAAGGTCGAGCGCCTGCCTGTTGCCGATAAGACCGGCAGGCTGATCGGTATCATCACGATGCAGGACATCCTTGAAAAGCGCCAGTACCCGCGTGCGACCCGGGACAGAAAGGGCAACCTGCGGGTGGCGGCAGCGGTCGGGCCGTTTGACTTTACCCGGGCGACCCTCCTTGACGAGCATGGCGTGGACGTGCTCGTGGTCGACTGCGCCCACGGCCACAACATGAACGTGGTCGGGGCGGTCAAAAATATCAAGGGCAGCGTCAGTGCGGAGGTCATCGCAGGGAACATCGCGACCGCGGAAGCGGCAGAGGCGCTTATCGACGCAAACGTGGACGGCATCAAGGTAGGTATCGGCCCGGGTTCCATCTGCACGACCCGGATCGTCGCGGGCACGGGCGTCCCGCAGATCACCGCGATTGCGCAGGTCGCCGATATCGCGTCAAAGGCGGACGTGCCGATCATCGCGGACGGCGGTGTCCGGTATTCGGGCGACATTGCAAAGGCGATCGCTGCCGGTGCCGATACTGTGATGATGGGGAGCATGCTCGCCGGCACCGATGAGGCGCCGGGCAAGGTGATCACGATCAAGGGCCGGCGCTACAAGCAGTACCGGGGCATGGGCTCACTCGGCGTCATGAGTTCGGGCCAGTCCAGCGACCGGTACTTCCAGAAGAAGGGGATCGGAGCCACGAAGTTCGTGCCCGAAGGTGTGGAAGGCGTCACCCCGTACGTCGGGCACGTGGGCGAGGTCATCTACCAGCTCGTGGGCGGCCTCAAGTCCGCGATGGGCTACACGGGGTCTCCCACGATTGCGGACATGCACAAGAAAGCCCGGTTTGTCCGGATTACAAACGCCGGCATGACCGAGAGCCACCCGCACAATATTCTCATCACGGACGAAGCGCCGAACTACCGGCTCTTTGAATAATTTTTTTACACATTCTTTTTTTACGCCGGCAACCTGCCGCCATCCAGTACCTAAAATAGGTGTGCCGGGATAATACCGTGCATACACTCTGCGGAGTTGAATGTCATGGCAAACGACAAACTGTATACACTTCCGAAGCTGCCGTACGATTATGCGGCGCTCGAACCGTATATCTCAAAGGAACAGCTGACCCTGCACCACACAAAACACCACCAGGCGTACGTGACCGGTGCAAACGCGATCTTCGAGAAACTGGACAAGGCCCGGAAGGACAAAGCCGATCTCGACATCAAGGCAACGCTCAAGGAACTTTCATTCCATATCGGGGGCTACCGGCTCCATAACACCTTCTGGGAGAACCTTGCACCGGCGGGAAAAGGCGGCGGCGGAGCACCGAAAGGCGAACTCGCAAAAGCGATTGATGAGGAGTTCGGATCGTTTGAGCGGTTCAAAAAAGAGTTCACACAGGTGGCCTCCAGTGTCGAGGGCTCCGGCTGGGCCGTGCTTTCGGCGAGTACAACGACGCATCACCTCCTTATCAACCAGATCGAGAAGCACAATGTGAACGTCTACCCGGGATTCCGGATCCTGCTCGTGCTCGATGTCTGGGAGCATGCGTACTATGTGGACTACAAGAACGACCGGGCAAAGTATATCGAGGCGTTTTGGAACCTCGTAAACTGGGATGCGGTGAACAAGCAGTTCATCACGCACCTGAAAAAGTAAGGGACACAGGCACACACTTTTTTTTAGGCCCGGCCGTTTTAACGGCAGAAAAGGAAGATATTCCGGGAAATTATACGGTTATCAGTTTTGCCCGGAACCGGTTCCGGACCTTGTCGGAGAAGTATTTCCCGACCGCGCTTGAACTTATGAGATCGTTGTAGACTTTTGTAGGGACACCCGAGTACTGGTAAACAAGTCCTGAGTGAAATTCTATCTCCAGATTTTTCATGCTATCATCATATCCCACGGAGCGCAGGATACAGGACTGAACGGACTGTCTCTCCAAAAATATCACCAGTATCTTATAGGTGCGCTGAACGGTTAATGGTTTTTATAAAATAAAAAAAATCCACATGACGAGAGCGGCGGTCTTTTTCCGGACGGCCAAGTGGGGGACCCCTTTACACAAAAGGGCGGGAGCGGCTGAATTTTTGCGGGATTCGTGCGACCCCCGCGTGCGGAGGAGTTCTCAATTGGGATGCAGACATACTACAACTACATCAGGCCACATCAGGGAATTGGTGGGATTGTTCTGGCACAGATGGCAAACCTATCAATTAACTTCACGGGAACTCGATGGGAAACGATGATCGGTCTGGAAGTAAGATAAACTTCTAAAAAATTTGGCTTATTTTTTTTCGAATGCTTTTGCCAATAAGTAAATTCCAACGATAATCAAACCAAGAGTGATCAAATCACCTAATGCTTTGTTATTTGCAGATGGGTTTTCCTGAACTACCAAATTTCTAAGTTCACTCTCTTCGTTTGGTATTAAACCTTCAACTTTTGCTTTCCCCAACAAATATTCCATTCGATTAAAATCCTGTGGAGCGAGAGTCATGATTTTTTCCCCTTGAATATTGAAACCACTTGTTCCTCTCCCATCTGTATGAGGATTTCTTTAATCGGTTTAAAAATAGTAAGTTCATCTTCTAATTTTTTGAATCTTAATTCTACACGAATACAATACCTATGGATCATAATGACAACGGATATTAAAATACCTACAACCGTTATTACGATACCCGAAATTGTAAGAATATCTCCTAGTGAAATATCCACCATCAAATTGTTACAATCGATCTATGAATATTTAATTTCGATCTTTCGGTTCTCATCATCACCAACTCCGAACGCACCAGAACCTCTCTATAAAGGGACTTCAGCTGGCCGCAACAATGGCATACTAATCTTTAACTTATTAAAAACCGATACGCTAGTTATTGGGATAGAAAATGAGAAAATCCACATTGTTTGTTTTTTCGATTATTGGCTGGTTTTTCATTTTTCTTTTAATTTTTGAAACAATAATTGGAAATTCGGCTTGGGCTACTGTTGCTGTTACTGGAATTTTGGTAATCATTACAGCGTATTACGCAATAACAACTGAAAATTTGTTAAGAGTGAACTCACAGTATGCGTTTACAACTGAAAAAATATTGGATGTAAACCGAGAGACTTTGGAATTACTTAACAGAGAATTAGAATTACATACAATAGAAAGAAAATCTGCCAAAGTTGAAGAGATTGTTAGAAGAATTTTAGTTCCCTTTGAACTAGTAGTCAAAAGCCATAAACAAAAAATAAAGGATAAACGAAATGTTTGGTTAAACGACTACACACTAAAAAATGTCAAAATCTTCAGACTTTTTTATGATGAACAATTCTCTACAACATTGGAGTATATCAAATCAAAATTTGAAGATATTAAAATTAATGAAAACTATGAAGAGCCTGTTTTTAGAGGGCATATTAAGAAAATATTTGAGTGTATTAAAGATTATGACACTCAAGAGTGTGAATATATACATTTTATCAGCACTGATGCTCCCCCAATTTTTCGAAATATTATGAGACCCTTTTTGGAAGAAAAAGGTATTAGTGGGGTTCCGTGTTTTATTACATTTATCTTCTTAATAAAAGGGAGATTGGATCCAAAAACGGATTTAAATCCGTTTAATATTGGCGAAGAGTTTTTAATTAACTTTTCAACGTTGCCGGATGAAATGTACAAAAAGTATCCAGAATTCCAAGAATTTATTAAAAAGAAAACAGAATATGATGAAATATTAATTGAAAAATTGGAGTCATTAGACAAGGAATTAGACCAAATGCTTTCTTCGTGGATGAATATTTATCATATCCCGATCCCTCCCGCAATACAATATCCTCAATAAAAGAAAACATCAAATCTTTACAATTAAGTCACCGCAGCACAAGATTCCTTTTGGTACAGATCAACCGACACTTATCACTCGCGCCAAAACTTATCAAACAACCGTTAACTTATCAGAACCCCCCTTCTCATTCTTTAAATCCTCGCAGCACTAACATTAAGTGAATATGGAAGATCTCGCAGAGGTCTCCCGGCTCCTGGATATCCTCGGGAACCGGAACCGTCGGCGCATCATAAAACTGCTGCGCCAGAAACCGTGCTTTGTCACCGAGATATCGGAGACTCTGGAGATCTCGCCCAAGGCCGTCATCGACCATCTCCAGCTCATGGAGCGGGAGGAGATCCTTTCCTGCCAGCTGGACGACCGCCGGCGCAAGTACTACTACCTCGCAAACGACATTCTCGTTGACGTCAGCCTCAAAAACCTGCAGATCATCATGACCCGGCAGGACGGCGAGACCCGGACCGCGGCGGACGAGCGGACCCGGCAGGCGGTCGTCATGCTCGCGAAAATGGTCCAGGCCCACGACCAGCTGGTCGGTCAGCTCGAACAACTCAACCACGATATCGATACGAAACTTGCCGATCTTGCCCGCAACCATACAGATTTATTCAGGAGCGAGCGAGAACTATCTGTAGCAATTGCCCTCTCCCACGAACCCCTGACCCCCGCTGAACTTGCGGAGACTATCGGCTGCTCCGAGGAGGACCTCGGGCCGCTCCTCGCGCCGTTCGAGAAGAGAGGCATTGTATCGAAAAAGAAGAACCGGATCACTCTCAGAGGAGTCCATGCAGACGAATCCCAACAATCCCTACGATGAAGTGTTTGGCAACCTCTCAAAGATAGTTGAAGAGATCGTACGGAACATGCCTGAAGCCGAGCACGCCCGCATCATCGGGTACACCATCGTGACCCGGCACGCGTCCGGTGAACCCGGGTGCTTCCCCGGCGGCGCTGACAGCGGCGACGATGACATCCCCTACGAAGTGGTGGAGACCGATACCCAGATCTTCATCACCGCTGCAATCCCGCCCGAGGCCGAGCACGCTCCTTTCGCGGATATCCAGAGAAACGAAGTCCGGATCTGTGTCGATAACCGCACCACCAAAGTCATGCTCGAAAAGCCCATCGATATCATCCACAGCACCTACCGGGTTCACCGCGGCGTCATGGACATCACGCTCCGGAAGATCCCGGATTACCGGTAACCCGGTCTTTTTTTCGCGTGCGTTTCATTAAATATTTTTTTTCGAGCGCGGTGCGCACGGTAATAGTTTCAGGCCGGAAAACCGGACAAAAAAAGATTTACGCCTTTGCCGGGATATCAGCCGGATGCCACTCGCCGATTGTCTTCTTGTCCGGCCGGTACTCGCGGAATTGCCGGAGCGAAACGGTGAGGTCTCTTGTGAATGCAAAGTACCCGATCTGCGTGTTCCGGCAGAGATTCATTGCCATGTCCATGAGCCCCCGGGGATCGGGCCGTGCCTCGCCAAGCCAGATATGGAAGATGTTCCCGCCGTCAACGATGGGGAAGAAGACATGCTCGATCTCCATCCTTTTTGTGAGCGGGATATCAGCGCCCGGCGCAACATGCGTGCCGTTCGTGTAGTAGATCGGGAGGTCCCGGGTCTTCCCGAGGTTTTCGAGGGCGTACTCAAGGTCGCCCTTGATCACTTTTACGGCAAAATCGTGGTACCGCTTGTCGATGAGATCCGCGACCGCAAAGCGCTGGCCGGTCGTCTCTGCCGGTGTGCGGGCAAGGGCTAATGTCATGTTGTTCTTTTCCGAGAGTTTCCGGGCGTAGAGTTCCATCTCGGTCATCGCACGGATGGCAAGTTTGAAGGCGGCCTTTGACTCGTGCGTCTGCTTACCGGTATGGTGCTGGACCATCTCGTTCACACCCACGACACCGATCGTGTACACAAGCCCTTCGAGATCGACAGCGATTGCCCCGCGCTCGCCGGTGTTCGGGTCTTTGGGGCGCTGCATCGCAAACGGCATCCGGCCGCTTGCCCGGATATTGTCCATCCACCGGCGCTTGATCTTGAAGAGCTCGACTGCCACATCCATAAGCGCCCGGAGTTCAGAAAAGAGCCGCTCGTCGCTTCCCTCCGCCTTGTAGGCAGCACGCGGGCAGTTGACCGAGGCTACCTGCCACGAGCCCATCGAGAAGTGCTTGCCGTCCTTAAAGATCAGTTTCTGATCAAAATCCGAGTCCTTGTCGGCGACTGCCGAGAACTGGTAGGCACAGCACTGGTAGCAGGAGATGCCCTTTCCCGCGCCACGGTACGCCGGCAGCTGGTTGTCGTAGTACGGCGTCCCGAACTTGGAGGCGAGCTCGAAGGTCATGAGGTACAGGTCGCGGAAAGTTGGGAGGTCCGGGTGGGCCCGGTTGAACTCCTCGCGCTCGTTCATGAAGTCCGGCTCGATGCTGATCTCGGGTTTTGGGAAATTGAACGGCTTCCCCCAGTAATCGCCCTCGATCATGACCTCCATGAGCGCCTTAAAAAGCAGCCGGACTTCCTGCTCGAACTCGCCGTATGTGCGGCGCGGCGCCTGTTTCCCGTCCCAGACCTTCCCCTTATAGACACAGGGCTTGTCCTGCCAGAGCGCAGGAACGCCCGGAGAGAGCTGAACCGAGGAGAAGACGAGCTGGCCGCCCCGTGCGACCATCATCTGCGTCATCTCGTAGACAAACATCTGCATGTTCTGCTTGATCTCGTCATACGCCATGCCCTCCATGTACGGCGCAAGGAAGGTGAGGAAGTTGTAATAGCCCTGCCCGCCGGCAAAGTTCGTCTGGGCGCTGCCGAGCGCCTTTACCGCGTGGAGGATCGCGACTTCCGCCCTCTTCGCCGGGCCGGCGACCGAGGCCTTTGTCCCGTTCCCGTCCGGCATAAGGCCGTAGTAGAAGAAATAGCGCAGGTCCCAGTCCTGGCAGAACGGGCGCGTCCCGAAATATTCGAGATCGTGGATGTGCATCTCGCCGGAGAGGTGGTGGTCGGCAAGTTCGGGCGGGAGCTGGAGCAGGTACTGTTCTTTTGAGATCTTGTCCGCCTTCTTCTTGTGGCTTGTCTCGGCGTTCTCCTGGAGATTTGCGTTGTCGTGCGCCTCAAAGCCTTTCCCCACATCGATCTGGTGCGCATCGTAGACCGGCGTCCCGACCCGGGTGCAGACGTTCCGGTACTGCACCATGCCCTTTTCAAGGAGCGTGATGTTCATGATCTCCCGGATAAGCGGGCCCGAGAGCGACTTTAAGCCAAGGGCAAGGATGCGCTGCTCGACTCTCCGGGCGATCTCCTGTGCGGTCGCATCGTCTGCGCCGTCGTACCCGTAGAAATCCTCGACGAGTTTCGTCTCCTTTTTGATCTGGTCGACGATCCGGTTCCGGTCCCAGTCGACAATGTGGCCGTCGGTCGTACGGACAGGGGGCAGGGCTGGGGAAAAGCCGCCGTCAAAGGTCAGCTGCCGGGTCTCCCGCCTTGCAACCATCATTCACCCGAAAGTATCGAACCGAGTTTTTTGTCGTCAAGCATTCCTTTCGGGAAGAGGTCGGCGGTGGTGTAGAACTCCTCGCCCCGCTGGAGGACGGGCGCTTCGTTGACAAAGACGCCGTTAACCCGGAGTTCGGTGAGGGCCTCCGCGGTCGAAAGGTCGCGTTCGGAATATTTGTAGCCGCCCTTTTTTATGGCTTTTTTGAGCATTTCGCAATGCGGGCAGGTCTCGAGCGTGTACACGATCAACTCAACCGGTTTCGTCATAAAAAGTACCCTCTGCTATCTAGGACTACGCATTGGTGGGATAAAAAAATCATGGTTTAGTACCTGTGCAGCACTTCTTTCCCCGCATCGCTGTAACGATCACCATTTGTAGGTGAATGGCCAAATCAGTACCCTGATGGTCAGGGCGTTTGTGGCATTCGAGATCTCTCCTGAAATGCGGGAGCTGCTGGCAGCGGCACAGGGAGTGCTGCGCACAGGTACTGCCCGGCTCTCGTACGTGGATCCGCCGCTCATCCACATCACGGTCAAGTTCCTTGGCGAGGTGAATGAGAAGAACCTCCCGCAGGTAATTGCCGCCCTCAAGACTGTACAGGCAGCCCCGTTCCCGGTAAAGGGGAGCCGGATCACGGTCAATAATTTCCGGGACCCGCACACGGTATGGTGCGCAGTCGATGATGCCGGGAAGGGTAGGGACGTATTTCTTGCAGTGGAAAGTGTCCTTGCGCCGCTCGGTTTCTCCCGCGAGACACGGGCGTTCACGCCCCATGCGACGCTTGCCCGGGTAAAGATGGCAGACCCGTCGCTCTTCCGGTGCATTGAAAAATTAAAAGATGCGCCCTGCGGCAGCTGCACGGTTTCCGGCCTCAAACTCAAGAAGAGCACGCTCACGCCCCGGGGGCCGGTGTACGAGGACATTGCGGAGGTTGCATGGTAAACGAGAATCGTGAAGGAACCGGCCGGTTGCCGCTTGAGGAGAAGATCCTCAAAGAACAGCTCAGGCCGTCCGCGGAGGAACGGGAGCACATCCGCAAGGTGGCTGACCGGCTGCTCGCAGCAATCAAAGAGAGCGGGAAGGCGGAGGGGATGATCGTCGGTTCCATTGCCCGGAACACGTGGGTGAAAGGCGACCGGGACCTCGATGTCTTCATGCTCTTTTCCCCTGAAATGCCCCGCGAGGCGCTCGAAGCCGAAGGACTTGCGCTCGCCCGCAGCATTGCGCGGAAGTTTACCACGTCATTCCATGAAAAATACGCCGAGCACCCATACATCAACGCGACGATTGATTCCATCGATGTGGATCTGGTGCCCTGCTACAATGTCGCAAGTGCCGCCCATATCCAGAGCGCGGTGGACAGGACACCGTTTCACACCCGGTACATTACGGAGAAGATCAACGGTCTCGTTGACGACGTGCTCCTGTTAAAGCGGTTTGCAAAGGCCGGGGGTATCTACGGCTCCGACCAGATGACCGAGGGGTTCTCGGGCTATCTCTGCGAACTCCTGGTGCTCCACTACGGCGGGTTTACCCCGCTCCTTCGTGCCGCTTCTGAATGGGGCCCGCACCTTAAGATCGATATCGCACACCACGCGGCAAAGGAGTTTGACGAGCCGCTGATCGTGATCGACCCGGTCGATCCCCGGCGGAACGTGGCTGCGGCAGTCTCGATGGACCGGATGGCAGAGTTTATCGAGCTCTCCCGGGGCTACCTTGAGGCGCCCTCCGAAGCGTTCTTTGCGCTGCCTAAAGAAACGCCGGTGAGCGAAGAGGAGCTGGCTGCACTGCTGGCGGTGCGGGGGACGTCTCTCTACGCGATCACGTTTGCAACCCCCCCGTTCATCGAGGAGATCGTGGTGCCCCAGCTGAAACGGAGCACGGGTTCGATCTGCGACCTGCTCGGTCGCAACGGTTTTGTCGTCCACCATGCCCACTACCGGATGGGAACGGAGCGGTGCATGCTGCTTTTCGAGCTGCTCGCCGGTGACCTCCCCCCCATCCGGCGCCACGAAGGCCCCCCGGTCTGGAACCGGGCGAACGCCGAGAAATTCCGGGAGAAGTACCGGGACGCGACCCTGCCCGGGCCGTTTGTCGAGAACGGGCGGTACGTGATGGAGGTGCCCCGGGAATTCGTGCGTGCAGTTGACCTCCTCACCTCCCCCGCGCTCTTAAACGTGGGTGTCGGCCGGCATATCCGGATGTCGCTTGAGAAGGACTGGTGCGTGTTTGAGGGGGCGGACTGCTGGCAGGAAGAGTTTGCAGGATTTATTGCCGGGTTCTTTTCCCGGTGCTCGCCGCTGGTGAGGATTACCCGGGGAAAGCAGCGGTAACAATCTTTTTTTGAATTTTTCTATATATCGGCATTTGAAATTTTTGTCAGGTTCTGGCTGACTTCTCGTTTGTCTAGACGGCCCTCAAACGAGGAAGTGAACGAGGGTCTGTCAGGATTGTAAACGCGGACCAGGGAAGGGGTTTTAGCGATGCAGGCCCATGATCAGGAATTCTGACCGGGAAATCCTCTTTACCTATCCGCTCATATGGGTAACACCAGTTCACGCGGGGCTCTTAACAGGAATGAAAACCGATATTGTTTCGTATGCATTGATTGCCATTGGCGGTTTTTTCGGGGCCGTCCTGCGCTATCTTGTCGATGAGCAGGTTCCCTCCCTTACGGGAACGCTCATCGTCAACTTTTCCGGCTGTTTCCTGATGGGGATATTCATGTATGAATCGATATACATCGGTGCGTTTGGCAGGAATACCCGCATTTTTTTTACCACCGGTGTTATCGGGGCGTATACGACATTTTCAGCGCTTTCTGTCCAGAGTTTCCAGGCCGGGCCGGTCATAGGCATGGCAAACCTGCTCGCAAACCTCATGTTCGGGTTGGCCGGTGTTCTTGCAGGACGACACCTTATTTCATACCAGCGGGGGATCTGACATGGAGCCGGCTCTTCTTGTAGGAACAGGGGGTGCGGTTGGGTCCCTGCTCAGGTTTGAACTTTCAAAAATCCGGCAGTACCGGGGAATCCCGCTGGGGACGCTTTTGGTGAATGTGAGCGGCAGTTTTGCGTTCTCGCTTGTCGTGTTCACGCATGCACCGGATAATATCCAGTACCTTGTCGGTATCGGGGGGCTCGGGGGCTTTACCACCTTTTCCACGTTTTCGTACGAAACGTTCCGGTTGATGGAAAATCATGATTATTATATGATGGGAGTAAACATCCTCTCAAACGTTGCCGGGAGCATCATCGGTGTATTCCTGGGATATTGTATAGTTACCATGTGAAAATGGAGAGGACCGGTCATGTTGCAGAACGGGGCATTAATGCGCATCTATATCGCGGAATCGACGAAGATCAACGAGAAACCGGCCAGCCGGTTCCTGCCGGAATATTTTATGAAGCACGGTCTTACCGGGTGTACGGTGTACCGGGGCATGAGCGGTTTTGGCCATGAAAACAAAATACGGACGGTCGATGTCCTGCAGTTCTCCCTTGACCTGCCGGTCATCATCGATGTGATCGACACCAAAGAAAAAATTATGGCCGTTCTCCCTGAGGTCGAGACAATGATCGAGGACGGGCTGGTTACGGTTCAGGATGTTCAGATGATCCAGAAAGTCCCGAAATAAATTTTACCCTGCCCTGAAAAGTGGGGTGCTTTGGCACTGGTAGAACCCGCAGGGCAGACTGTTTTTTTAGGAAATATCCCCGAGCATTTTCAGGTCTTCCTCAACGGCATGCATCTCATCCGGCGTCAGATCCTGCCCGGCGGGTGACTGCTCGGCCTGTGCCCGGTATCGTTCGGCATAGGTCTCAAATTTCCGGCCCATCCGGCCCGTCACCTGGACTGTCCATTCCCTGAGGATCCTGAAGTAACCGGCAATGGCCGGTCCGAAAGATTCGGCGTACTGCCGGCGTATCTTCCGTGCCAGCAGTTTTTCTCCAAAGTGCGTCCCGAGCATTGCAGTGAATGCGTAGGGGGGCACCGTGACATGGATCGTTCCGGGATCAAAAGACGGCATATCCCGGACCAGCAGGAGGAATTCATTATCGCCGGGCACATCGGCAATGGCGAGGTCTGCTGCGCTTTTTACGAGCTCGTCCTGCAGGCTGGTGGCAAGGGTCTCGATCTGGCCCTGGATCTCCTTTACCCCTTCCTGAACGGTCTGGAGAACTGCAGTGCGGATCGCATCTTCAGCGGGAATTTTTCTGTCAGCGCCCCCCGGCCCGTCGTTTGTGGCGCCCGAAGCAGTTGCGATCCATGTTTCAAAAACCTTCCCGTTCATCGCATCGGCCTTTTCCCTGCAGGATTTAAGGGTCTCCACGATAAGACCGGTCACCCTTCGCAAACGGATTTCGACAGCCCGGGCGGTTTCTGCATTTCCCGCAGGTGCGTGCCGGCTCCGCCGGATCTGGTTCTGCAGGGAATACACCAGGGATTCCCGCAGCGCACCGATCTTTCTCTGTAACGACGCGGCCCGGAGATCCTGCGCGTGGCTCATGACCGGGAGGATCTCCTCTTCGAACCACCGGTCGAGCATCTTCCGGTGCGAGGGGTGGACACTGACCGGGTGGACCGGCAGGTTAAGGCCGGTCTCTGAGACTATGTGCTGCCTGATGTACCCGATGGTCTTTTCGCAGTCAGGCCGGTCGAGAAGGTCCGCTTTACTAAGCAGGATATGTGAGGGAATGGCAGATTCCTGCAATGTACGGATGGTCCGCACGTCGTCTTCGGTCAGCGTGGATCCTGCATCGATCAGGACCACCCCGAGATCGCACCGGGGCAGGTACGCCAGGGTCTCGGCAGCACCTCCTGTCGCAAGTGAACCGAGCCCCGGCGTATCAACAAAGGAAACCCCTTCTGAGAGGCGTGATACCGGGATAGTTACGGTAAGGCGTGTCACATGCTTTACGTTATTGGGGTTGTGCTGTTCGGTAGCGAACTCCCCGAGCTGCTGGATTCCAAACGTTTTTGCCGGTGCATCGGCAAACGATACCGTGAGTGATGGTTCTTCCCCGTGAATAATGCGCGTGGGGACGGCCGTAACCGGGGTCACACCCACGGGGAGCACGTCAGTACCGATGACAGCGTTGAGGAGCGACGATTTGCCGGAGCTGACACGCCCGAAGACCGCGATCTCAAAACTCCGGTCCTCGGCGC